>JBELEM010000022.1:0-32644 GCA_042093735.1 Hellea sp.
TGGCCAGTTTACGGAAGCAATTAAGTCGTGTTCATCTAATTTTAATACTGTTTCTAGGGAAAAGGATGACTTAGCTGCATTATTATACTCATCTGGAACCACCGGTTTACCTAAAGGTATAATGCTAACACATACTAATTTATTAACTAATGCAGAATGCTTAGTTGAATACTGGGGTTTTAGTGAAAAAGATCGGTTATTACATGTTTTACCTATTTTTCATGTTCATGGGCTATTTGTTGCATTAAACTGTATTTTATTAACAGGTGGGACTATGCGATGGGCAGATAAGTTTACACCTAATTACGTAAATCAATATTTATCTGAATGCACGGTAATGATGGGTGTTCCAACCTACTATACACGTTTATTATCTGATGCTGGATTCGGTATAAAACATACACAAAATATGCGTTTATTTACATCGGGCTCAGCACCTCTTTTAGTCGAAACATTCAATGATTTTCGGGATCGTTCTGGATTTGAGATACTCGAACGATATGGAATGACTGAGACTGGTATGAATTGTTCAAACCCTTTGGTGGGGGTACGTAAACCCGGTACTGTCGGTCCACCATTACCTGGCGTAATAGCGCGTGTAGTTAATGATTTTGGAGAAATTGTTAACATAGGGGAGGTTGGAGATTTGCAGGTTAAAGGAGATAATGTGTTTAAAGGTTATTGGGAAATGCCGGAAAAGACAAAAGAAGATTTCACGAAAGACGGTTTTTTTAATACTGGTGATCAGGCCATAATAGATACTGATGGGTATGTTAGTATTGTCGGCCGTAGCAAGGATATGATTATTAGTGGAGGGTTAAATGTTTACCCTAAAGAAGTAGAGGATGTTATAGATATGCTTGAAGGGATAAAAGAAAGTGCTGTTTTTGGAGTTAACCACCCTGATTTTGGTGAGGCTGTAGTTGCAGCTGTTGTTAAGGTAAAAAGTTATGAACTTGACGTAAATAGTGTTATTGAGCAATCAAAAGGTAAATTAGCAAACTTTAAGGCTCCAAAATACGTTGTGCTAGTCAAAGAACTTCCAAGAAATACGATGGGTAAGGTTCAAAAAAAACAATTACGCAATACATATAAACACCTTTTCGAATAGGTATTATTTACAGTAAGCCCTGTAGTTTTCTGAGTAATTTGCTGCTTGGTTTGAGAAATATAATGATGCACTGCCTAATTCGTCAGCCCTGCGGCTATTACCTTTATCTCTTTCTTCGCCAGATTCCTTTAGAAGGTCCGCAGAAATTTTTAGATAAAAACCAGATGCTTTGCTAAGCTTTATACATTCATTTTCTGGCCACGAACCAGGATTAGTTTTTTCTGATACAACAATATTGCTATCTTCATTCATTGCAGAGCTAATTATTGGTGTCATAATTAAGCAAAAGGCTAAGATAAGTTTATTCATCATATCTTAATAGAAACTATAACTGTCAAAAAAGCAAGACTAATTTTCTATACATTAATGGCGGGCGGGGAGGGATTCGAACCCCCGATAGACTTTCACCTATGCCGGTTTTCAAGACCGGTGCATTCAACCACTCTGCCACCCACCCGTAAAAGAAAGTGCTGGTCGCGCGAGCCTGGCTCTAAGGTGTTTTACGAGTATGTTCAAGACGTTTTTTTTTAAATAAGTATAAAAATTGCAACCTAAATGGTTAACTGAAATTTAAGCTATTCAAATTATTAATTATTAGGTTTTTTTAAAATTAACAATTATTACTAGGGGGTATATTCATTGAAAATTTTATTAGTTCCAAATTTCAATATGTTGAAATATATTTTTTTAGTCATCTCTATTTGTCTAATGGGTTGTTCATCTTCAATTTATTCAAATTCAGATATTACTTACAAAACCAGTAAGCCTAAGTCTTATACTGGAAACTCATATACCCTCTACAATAATCAAAACGAGCAATTTAATCCAGCTTTTGTAGATAGAACACTTTACAGTCACCAAAAAGTTGGGAAACGATATAAAGTAATGGGTAAGCATTACACACCGAAGCACGAGCCTTATTATGATGTTGTAGGTATTGCATCATGGTACGGAGATAAATTCCATGGAAAGCCAACCGCTACAGGTGAAATTTATAATCAGTTTGATTTAACTGTAGCGCATAAGACATTACCTTTGAATTCCTTGCTCTATGTGACCAATTTAGAAAATGGCAAATCTCTTATGCTCCGTCTTAATGACCGGGGACCTTTTATCGGTGATCGCATCATTGATTTATCATCAGCTGCGGCAAAAGCCTTGGGCACAACTGAAAAAGGTTTGGCTAAAGTTCGAGTACAATACGCCGGACCTGCTAATAAAAAAGATATACGCTAGCTATTTTGTTTAAAAATAATTTTACTCCTATTTCATTATAAGATTGTTAGGATTTTTGTGTTTTATTCGTTATTATAAATTGATTCTACAGAGGTCTGATGTGCTACGTTTTTTTACTTTCTTTATTTTATTATTTTCGATATCTAATAGCGCTTCATCCCAGGATAGTAATTTTTACACTGAAGCACCGCATGCGATTATAATGGATGTTGCTACTGGTGAGGTTTTGTTTGAAAAAGATGCTCGCGTTGGTATGTCACCTGCCTCTATGACAAAAATCATGACAGCGCATATGGTATTTGATGCTTTGAAAAATGGTGTTATTACACCGGATACTAAATACCTAGTCTCAAATGAAGCTTGGAAAAGGGGAGGTGTGTCTTCCGGGTCTTCGACTATGTTTTTAGAGGCTGGTTCATATGTCAGTGTTATGGATTTGCTACGCGGCATCATAATTCAGTCTGGAAATGATGCATGCATCGCTATCGCAGAGGGAATGGCTGGCAATGAGGAATTTTTTGCGAAGCGCATGACTGCAAAAGCTAAAGAATTAGGCTTAACAACAGCTAATTTTAAAAATGCAACAGGCTGGCCACATCCGGAGCATAAAATAAGTGCTTATGACCTTGCTTCTTTAACAAATCAATCAATGGCTAGTCATCCAGATTATTTTTCTATTTACAGTGAAGGCGCATTTACATGGAATGGGATAAATCAAAAAAACAGAAATCCTCTTCTTGGTAAGTTTAGCGGTGCAAATGGTGTCAAGACTGGAAGTACAAAAGACTCTGGATACGGATTAGTAGGTTCAGCAACAATTGGTGAAAATAGTCGAATTATAGTTGTTAATGGACTTGCGAGTAAGTCACAAAGGTCGAGCGTAAGTCAAAAACTAATGCAAGCTGCTTTTAGTCAATTTAAAGTTTATGCTCTATATAAAAAAAATGATATCGTCGGTCAAATTGATGTGTATTTAGGTTCGAAGGATAAAGTTAATGTTATGACTGGAAACGATATAAATGTGGGTATGTATTATGGCGATAGGTCTAGTTTGAGGACGAAAATATCTTATAAAGATGCGGTTTCTCCAATTGATAAAGGAACCCATGTTGCTGATTTGATTATAGCGGTTCCCGGCAGAGTTGACCGTGTGGTTCCATTATTATCTGCTGAGAGTATTAACAGAGATTCACTATTTGGTATTGCCTGGTCTGTACTTAAAAACAAAATAAGAGGAAACTAATGACGGTTGGAAAATTTATAACTTTTGAGGGCGGAGAGGGCGCTGGCAAAACGACACAAGCCCAATTGCTCTGTAAAGCTCTGGAGAGCGCAGGTGTTGAAACATTATTAACACGTGAGCCTGGCGGAACGTTTGGGGCAGAGGCAATCAGAAATTTAGTTTTAGAAGGTACAGCAGATCGTTGGTCTGGCATGACCGAGCTTCTTTTAATGTATGCAGCCCGTTTAGATCATGTAGAAAAGCTCATAAAGCCAGCGTTATCGAGGGGTGTCTGGGTAATTAGTGATAGATTTGCCGACTCAAGTCTTGCTTATCAAGGTTATGCTAGAGGTTTAGGTCCAGAGCGAGTTCAGTCGCTACATAATGCAGTTATGGATAATTTCGAACCTGATCTAACCATATTGTTTGATATTGACCCTATTCTTGCCCAGAAACGAGTAGAAACACGAGGGGAGGACATGTCCCGTTTTGACTCGGAGTCTATTAGTTTCCATAACTCATTGCGGGCTGCATTTTTAAAAATCAGTAATGAAAATGATCATAGGTTCTTTACTGTGGACGCAGCATCCTCACGAGATGGTGTCCAGACAAGGATTCTATTCGCTTTAAGTCAGAAGTATCCAGAATTAGCTGGCAAGCTAGGCAGTAGTGCATAATAAAGAGACAGATAATCTTCCAGAGCCGGATTGTATTCCAGGCTGCCTTCACCCGCGAAGGACATATAATTTAGTTGGGCATAGGGATGCTGAAAAATTATTTATTAAAGCTTTAGATAGTGGAAGAATGCATCATGGATGGCTTGTTACAGGAGTTCCTGGCATTGGGAAGGCAACTTTAGCGTATAGAATGATTAGATATGCTCTTGGAGGAAAACCTTTATTGCCAAATAGTTTAGATGTTCCAAAAACAGATATTGTATCTCAAAAGCTTGAAAGTCTCGGGCATGGTAATTTCAAGTTAATTAGAATTCCATATGATTATAAAACAAAAAAGTTGCGGACAGAAATTCCGGTTAATTCCATTAGAGAGCTTAGTGATTTTTTTCGCAATACTGCCGCAGAAGATAATGCGTTAAGAGTATGTTTAATAGACTCAACAGACAATCTAAATTTAAACTCTCAAAACGCTTTGTTAAAATTACTTGAGGAGCCTCCTGCTAGATCGCTAATTATTTTGCTTTCGGCATCCCCTGGAAGATTACTCCCTACAATTAGATCTCGTTGCATAGGGTTATCGCTTAAGAGTATTAGTGATAAAGATATTGAAACTTGGTTGTCTTCGCGGATTAATGCTTCTCAGAATGTTATAGATAATGTGGTTTCATTGTCTCGCGGTGCACCTGGAAAAGCAATTTCACTATATAATAACTTTGATAGAGTTATAGAGCCACTGGATAGGTATTTAAAAGGTTTATCAGATGTTAAGAATTCCTTAGATTTTGATTTAATTAATGACTTAGCACTAATCAAAAATAGGTCTGCGAGAAAGTTATTTTGGGAAGCTTTACAAGACATACTGCATTCTCAGGCTATTTATAGTTGTACGGGTGATTGGCGGGGGGCTTTTGGGCCAATAAAAATAAATAAAACCAGTGAAGAATGGCAATTACTTTGGAGAAAAACTGTTGAAATGCAACAACTTGAAACTAAATTAAATATGGATAAAAAGACAGCTCTTATCGATATCTTAAACGCAATTGGGTCTTGAATAAAATGATAGTTGATAGTCATGTTAACCTACATGGAGAAAAGTTTTCATGTGATATAGATGAGGTAATTTCTCGAGCACGCTTAGCTGGTGTTAGTACTATGTTAAATATAGCATGCAAGGTATCCAACTTCGATAATGTAATTAGAGTAGCAGAAAAAGACCCAGATATATGGGCAAGTGTTGGTACACATCCGCATTATGCTAATGAAAATCCAAATATAACCGCCGACGAATTGATTAAGCTATCACAGCACCCTAAAGTGATTGGCATTGGTGAAACTGGATTTGATTTTCATTATGGGTTAAGTTCTCAGGCGGACCAAATTTCCAACTTCAAGGCTCATATAATTGCAGCTATAGAAACGGGGCTTCCCTTAATTATCCATACACGAGATGCGGATGAATTAATGTTCAATACATTGTCTGATGCAATTGATAATTATGGTTTATTCAAGGCTGAATTACACTGTTATACTTCTGGTCCAGACTTAGCTAAATGGGCTTCTGACCAAGGTTTTTATTTTTCTGTTTCTGGAATTATAACCTTCAAAAATGCTTATGATGTTCGCGCTTTGGCCAGTGCAATGCCTGATGATAGAATAATGCTAGAGACTGATTGTCCTTATTTAGCGCCAGTACCCCATAGAGGGAGACGTAACGAACCATCTTATTTAACCGAAGTCTGCAAAGAGCTGGCTTTAATCAAAGGCTGGACTTACGAGGAAACTGCACAAAAAACAACTGACGCTTTTTTCAACTTATTTAAAAAGGCAGCAAAATCATGACTTTAAAGGCTACTATACTAGGCTGTGGTTCTTCTGGTGGCGTACCAAGGGTTGGTGGCGATTGGGGTGTATGTGACCCTATAGAGCCTAAAAATAGAAGAACCCGATGTTCGCTTCTGATTGAAAGGTGGGCTGGTGTTAAAGAACCTAATATTGAAGAGAAAACTATTATATTAGTTGATACATCTCCTGATTTACGGGAGCAGTTATTAGGGTCCAATGTAAGGCGAATCGATGCGCTTCTCTATACGCACGATCATGCTGATCAAACTCATGGCATTGATGATCTTAGGGCACTTGCTTATCGAATGCGAAAAAAAATTCCAACTTACATGGATTTGCATACTCATGAGCATTTGTCTAAAAGATTTGATTATTGTTTTGAGGTACCTGATGGGCGCCATCATCCATCAATTCTTGAGATGATGCCACTTATTAAGGGAGGAGAAAGCTTTATTGTTGATGGCCCTGGGGGAGAGGTCAATATCCGATCAATATTATTAAGCCATGGTCCTACTCCATCATTGGGATTTAAGTTTGAGAATAGATTAGCCTATTCACCTGATTTAAGGGATATTCCAGATAAAAGTATAAAGCACTTTGAGGGCACGCACACATGGATAATCGACTCACTTAGATACTTGGAGCATCCAACGCATTTTAATGCAGATAGAGCCTTAGAGTGGCTTGCTAAGACACGAACAAAAAAAGGCATTCTAACCAATTTACATATCGATATGGATTATAAAACTTTATCTAATGAAATATTTGGAAACACAATAGTTGCATATGATGGTTTTAAAATATATATATAATACAATATCTTAGTTTAGTTATCTAATGTATTTTTGTTCCAAAATTTTAAAGATGTTATACCTTGGCTAACTTTAACTAGTCCAAAGCATGCTGTATTCAATTTTCTTTGCATATTAATCTCGATATTATCAACTGCTTCAAACAGAAACCGTGCGATACCATTGCTTGTAACAACTAAAATATCATCATTGGTCTCACTTATGTTTTTTAAAAATAATTTCCAAGATAATATTAATTGATCAGGCTCAACGAGCCAGCCCTGAGGTGGTGTGCCGCTTGTTTCCCACAATTTAATCGCTTTCTTACCAATTCTTTCTATGACATCACTCTCTGGTTTATTTTCATCGGGTCCATAGTCGATTTCTATCAAGAAGTTCAGTAAGTTTGGTGCAACTGCAGTATGTCCGCTTGATAATATATAGCAACATGTGCTCTGTGTTCGTTGAAGAGGTGAGCAATATGCCTTTGTAAAATTATATCCTGATTTAAGTGGAGAAAATTGCTTTGCTAAAAATTTGGCCTGTTGAATTCCTGATTTTGATAAAGCTAAATCAGTTCGCGCTCCGACTCGTCTTACAACATCCCCTTTATCAAATGTATTTCCGTGTCTGCATATAATCACACGCGCCATTAGAAGTTATCGCCATATTGAAGAAGTAAATTTTCAGCTAATTTGAGGTCATTGGGGGTATCAATACCTGAGCTGAGGATATTTGAGCCTTCCACTTCGGCGCATTTTATATCTATTCCATTTTCAACAAGCCTCAGCTGCTCAAGTCCCTCAAATTTTTCATAATTGCTAATTGGCAATTTTGTGAATGTTTTGAGAGTTTCTTTATTATATCCATAAAGGCCTACATGCTGATAAACAGGTGAGTATTTCGATGCCTTTTTGAGATTGTCCTCATTTCTAATGGTAGGTATTATATTTTTAGAAAACCATAAAGCATTGTTATTGCTATTCTTTATAACAGTTGTACCACTGAAAGGTGTTACCGATTTCTTTTCGCGCAATTTTTCTAGCTCACTCCACGATAAATTTATAATTGGAGTGGCTACCCTGGCTCCATTTTGTAATTCTTCTATTACAGTCTTTATATATGCAGGTGGCGTAAAGGGAGAGTCTCCTTGAAGGTTGATTACAAATGAATAGTCTATATTTTTGATTTTTTCAATGATTATGCATGCCTCAAGAATACGATCAGACCCGCTTGAATGACTTTTTGACGTCATTAAACAATTTATTCCATAACTGTCACAATGTTTTTTAACTCTTTCGTCTTCAGTAGCGACGACATAATCACAGTTGATGTCATGCATTACTACTTTTTTCGCAATTTTTGCAGTACGGCGTATCATTGAAATGCCATTTATTTGCTCTAGTGGTTTGCCAGGAAACCTCTTGGAAGCGTACCTTGCTGGAATCACAATAAGGGTTTTCATGGCATTATTCATAAAAGCTAAATATCAGATAAGTTATTAATTTACTATTATTTGATTAATAAGTTTGGCATATTAATTCTAAGATTTAAAACTAATTATTTGAGGTAAATGTGAGTAGTGTAGCAAACAATGTTATATCCACAGAGATTGAAGGTTTAAAATCTTTATTGAGTGCTCTCGATGACAGCAGTGATGTAGGCTTAGGTTATAATTTTAATAAAGCTGTAGAGTTAATACTCAATATGCAAGGTCGTCTAATTGTAACTGGTATGGGTAAATCTGGCCATATCGGTAGAAAGATATCATCAACATTGGCTTCTACCGGAACTCTTTCGACTTTTGTTCACGCGGCAGAAGCTAATCACGGTGACTTAGGAATGATATCTGATAATGATGCAATTTTAATGATCTCTAATTCTGGTCAAACAAGTGACCTTGGCGGCATAATAAATTATGCAACACGGCATAATATTCCTTTAGTAAGCTTAACAGCGGGCAGGGGGTCTCTTTTGGATAAATCCTCCTCTATACCCCTAATTTTGCCTGAATTTGTTGAAGCGTGCACTATCACTAATGCCCCCACTACATCTTGCGTTATAATGTTAGCACTTGGTGATGCCCTTGCAGTCGCCTTGTTAAAAAAACGTGGATTTACACCCTCTGATTTTTTTAATTTTCATCCAGGAGGAAAGCTCGGTGCAGGGTTAAAAAAAATTAAGTCTATTATGCAGCCATTGAGAGATGACATATTATGTTGTAGAGGCACTAATGTTAAAGAGGCTGTAAAGTTAATTAATCAAAATAAACTCGGTTTTCTAGGCGTAACTCACGATGAAAAAGATAAGCTTCAGGGTGTGATAACCGACGGGGATTTAAGGCGAAATTATCTTAATATTTCTTCAGCCAGTACTGTAGAAGAAATAATGTCAACTAATCCATTAACGGTTTTTGAAGACGATATTGCGAGCAAAGGACTTAAGCTATTGAACGAAAATAAAATAACTTCGCTTTTTGTATTAAACAATCAAGGTTTTATCACAGGAATAATTCACATTCATGATTTTTTAGATGTTGGTATACTATGAGTTTATTAATCGAAATCTTGTATTTTTTTTCTTAAGTTTTTAATTTCTTTCCGTTCTGATTTCTTCTTTAAGCGGCGTTTTATTGATCCATAACTTGGCGTGCTTGGTCTTCTGTATTTATCGCGTGTTAAAGCTTTTTGCATTAATAATTGAAGGCGGCTATAAGCTTCTTGCTTGTTTCTGTCTTGAGTTCGGTGGTTCTGAGCTTTTATGACTATTACACCCTTATCACTTATTCTTTTATCTGAATAACTAAGAAGGCGCTCTTTATGGCCTTCTAGTAATGTGGATTCTAGTATATTGAATCTTAGGTGAATGGCTGTGTTAACTTTATTAACGTTCTGTCCGCCTGGGCCTTGCGATCTAACTGCAGTTAATTGTATTTCTGAGAGCGGTATTTTTATATCTCGATTTACTATTAGCACAAAAATTCCATAACCAGTTATACTCTGACCCTAATATAATAACCGTTAAATATAAAGAGATAGTATGCTGGTAAATATTTACGATATTTTTTAGAACGTAAAGAGAATTATTTATCAGATGAAAGATTATGTCTATTGATAAGCATTCGTTCATGCATGTCTTTGATCATATTGCTACCAGTTTTTTTAAAACAAAAAGGTAATAGTCCATGTATAAAGCAAACAAAAAACCCTTTAATCATTAAAAGCGAAAAGGAAAAAGAAACTAGCATATGTTGGATATAATTTTCACCAACACTGTTTGGGTGCTCAGTAAATGATATTTTACTTAAGAGTGATTTCATACTTTAATAATACATTTTTATCTTAAAAAAAGTTTCTTTATATCCAAAATATTTGGTTACAATTGAAAAATATTTTGCTAATTTACCCTTATGACCGAAATTATTGACAGTATAGATTTAAAAATATTAAGAATTTTACAATCCGATTCCTCACGATCTCTTGAATCTATATCAAGTGAGGTTGGTGTTTCACTTAATACTTGCTGGCGAAGAATATCACATATGGAAAGAAAATCCATAATTGAAAGAAGGGTGGCTCTTATTGATAATGAAAAGGTTGAGTTGCCTTTAACTGTTTTTGTTTCAATATCTACAGATAATCATTCGCAGGAATGGACAAAAAAACTCAGCGATGCAGTGATTTCGATCAAAGAGATTGTGGAGTTTTATAGATTAGCCGGTGAAACAGATTACATATTAAAAATGATGGTTAAAAATGTAGATCATTATGATCAAGTTTATAAGCGATTAATTAAATCAGTTAAAATATCAGATGTGTCTGCAAGTTTTGCAATGGAGAAAATTAAATTCACTACTGAACTACCCATATAATCAACTGCTATTTTTTTCTAAAAAATCATTAAGTAGCTTAGCTGCCTCGATATCAGTCAATATATTTCTATTATTAAATGTGTTATTTTTTTTAATTTTTAATAGGCCTTCTACAATAGGAAAAATTGAAGATTTATCCGTAACTAAATTAAGCCATTCCCCTGAACCAGTGTAATAAATTGGTTTATTGGTAGTCATATATTCAGCATATTTACCTGGTAAAGCATGGGAGTTTGGAGGCGTGCATAGTATTAAGCCGTCAGCAGACATTTGCATTGCTCTTGATATATCTAAAGAAACGGGACCATGATATTTCGTAGTAATTGATGATTTGTTTAACAGATCTATTTCATTTGCAGTTAAAGTCCCTGTTATATGAAGGACTAAATTCTTATTATGGAAGTGAGCTAAATTTAATTCTTTTAACAGAGGTTGAATATGTCTTCTTCTATCAGATAATGTAAATCCTCCAGAGTGAACAAGGTTAATTCCATTGTTTTCAAAATAATATTTACTGTCTTTTTTATCACTAAAATGACCTACTATTAAACAAGGAATATCAGGTTTTGCATACCTTTTAATATCATCGAGGACTCTATTTGATACACAAGTTAATGCGCTTAAATCTTTTAAGTATTTTTTAGCTATTTGTTTTTCAATGAATATACGGAACTTAGATGAAGACAATTCCTCTCTATGTGGGAAATCTGTCCATGTATCTCTGAACTCAGCCAGCCACGGCACTTTTAAGTACTTTGATAGCTTGGCTCCAGCAGAATGTATGGACTCGGGCGGACTAGTAGTTATTATCCAGTCAGGCTGTATATGGCTTTTTTTTATTTTTTTTATTACTTTATTGACCCACTTAATATTTGGATCTGGCCAGTAAGTCCAAATAACTACTTTTGTTTTAATAGTAGCAAGGAGTTGTGAAAATTTATTTTTTTTAACTTTATCAACTGCATAGACATTTTTTGTTAAAGCTGCGTTATATATAGTTATACTATCGGGGTCGTTTAATTTGAAGGGAGTTACAACCGTCACTGTGTTACCTAGTGCTCTCAAAGCATTTACATAAAGATACGGTCTTCTCGCTCCACCAGAAATTTCTGGTGGATAGTGACGAGTTATATATAAAATATTCATAATTCATTATCATCTATTTACATGAGAATGGAAGGTGTTTTTTTGCTTGATGAATTTCATTATTAATTTAATTAACTATTTGAGTGATTAATAAAGGATTTAACAAATGGAAAACAAAGATAATGATTTTTTTTGTCACGAAAGCTCATATTTAGATAGTAACATTACTATTGGTAATGGAACAAAAATATGGCACTTTTGTCATATTCTCTCAGGGACTATTATAGGTCGTGATTGCACTTTCGGTCAAAATGTTATGGCCGGCCCTGATGTAAAAATAGGAGATGGGTGTAAAATTCAAAATAATGTTGCCTTGTACAAAGGTGTTGAGCTGGAGGACGGAGTTTTTTGTGGTCCATCGATGGTATTTACTAATGTCACAACACCTCGCTCAGAGGTAAATAGACAGTCTGAATATACTAAAACAATTGTGCGCAAGGGTGCCACAATTGGCGCTAATGCTACGATAATTTGTGGAAATGAATTGGGTCAATACTGCTTTATTGCAGCTGGAGCAGTAGTAACAAAAGATGTAAAGGCACATGCGGTCATGGCGGGTGTTCCAGCTAGGCAAATTGGCTGGGTGGCTCATAGCGGTGAAATGTTAAAGGATTGCTTGGTGTGTCCGCGCACAGGAGATAAATACGAAATTATTGATGACCAACTACAAAGAAAAGAGACCGCAATTTAACTTTATCTCAAGAAGTATATTATAATTATTTATTAGTAGTTTAAGTCATATATTGTCAAATTAAAGAGGGCAGTTTTTAACTGTTATTGTTCATATGAATAAAATAAAAGTAGCGGTAGTCGGATGCGGTCATTGGGGTAAAAACCTGGCTAGGAATTTTGCAGAACTTGGGGCATTAAAATATATTATTGACTCAGATTTTGAAACAGCAAAGTTACATGCAGCACTTTATAATGTATCTGCAATAGAAATGTCAGAAGCTTTGATTGATAATGATATTTCAGGAGTTGTTATTGCTGCACCTGCAGAGCTTCATAAAGAATTAGCTTTACAGGCTATTGCTGCAGGTAAGCATGTTTATGTTGAAAAGCCACTAGCCCTTTCAGTGAGTGATGGTGAAATTATACGCGATGCTGCTAAGGCTGCAAAAGTTAGTCTAATGGTTGGGCACTTATTGCAATATCATCCTGTTTTTGTTGAATTACGGGGAATGGTTAAAAATGGTGATTTAGGTAAGTTAAGATATGCCTATAGTCATCGCTTAAGTATGGGTAAGTTCAGACTGGAGGAAGATGCTTTCTGGTCTTTAGCCCCTCATGATGTTTCAATGTTATTATCAATTTTTAACGAAGAACCCAATGAGATCAGAGGAGGGGGGCTTGATTTCATTACTAGTGGTATAGCTGATGAGTCTCGAGTGGATATGATATTCCCATCGGGGGGGCGCGCGCATATTTTTACCAGTTGGCTACACCCTTTCAAAGAACAACGGCTTGTTGTTATTGGTGATAAATCCATGGCTGTTTTTGATGATACAAAACCCTGGGAGGAAAAGTTGGCAATATATTCTTATATTGTAGATAAATCAGGTGCCATTCCTGCGCCTGTAAAATCTGCAGTTCGCTTCATAAAAGTTCCAAATGGGGAGCCCCTAAAAAATGAATGTCAACATTTTATTGATTGCATTTCGAGTGGTGATACTCCATTTACAGACGGTGAAGAAGCACTACGAGTTTTACGTGTTTTAGAAGCCCCCACACTACCGCAAGGTTAACCTAGTAAATTGAGATCTTTATGAGTATTGAGTTTATTGATTTAAAAGCGCAGCAAAGAATAATTAAGCCAGAAATTGATGCTGGTATCGCTAAAGTTCTTTCTGAGGGTCGTTATATAATGGGACCTGAAGTAAAGGAGTTTGAATATGAGTTGTCTGTATTCGGACAAGCATCCCATGCATTAGGCTGCGCTAATGGAACAGATGCACTTCTACTGCCCATGATCGCATGGAAAGTACCTAGAGGCTCAGCGGTTTTCTGCCCATCATTCACTTACTGTGCAACAGCTGAAATCATAGCAATTATGGGAGCAATTCCTGTTTTTGTCGACGTTGATCGTGATACATATAATATCTGCCCTAAAAGTCTTAAATCCGCCATTGAAGAGGTTAAAGCGAATGGAGATATGGATATGTTTGGGGTAATCGCCGTTGACCTTTTCGGTCAGAGTGCAAATTACGAAGATATTGCTCCCATTGTTAAGGAACATAATTTGAAATTAATTTCCGACAGCGCGCAAGGTTTTGGTACAACGCTTAATGGAAAACATCCATTAGCATGGTGTGATGTTTCAACAACCAGTTTTTTTCCAGCCAAACCATTGGGCTGCTATGGCGATGGTGGTGCAGTTTTAACTAATGACACTAAATTATCTGCAGATATGGATAGTGTACGAATACACGGTAAGGGAGTGGATAAATATGACAATGTGAGGGTGGGTTTAAACTCCCGACTTGATACAATTCAGGCAGCAATTCTTTTGCCAAAACTCCGAATATTTTCGGATGAGATCAATAAACGTAACGCTGTTGCTGGACGTTACAATGAAGGACTTAAAAGGCATGCCCTTCGTGTTCCAAAAGTATTGAATGGAGTTTTATCAACATGGGCTCAATATACTATCGAAGTACCAAATTATATAGAATTTTCTGCACAATTAAAAGATAAAGGTATTCCAACAGCCCGTTATTACCCTAAGCCAGTACATATGCAGACTGCTTATCAAAAATTCCCACATGTAGGAAGTGGCCTGCCAAACACGATGGATTGTATAAATAATATAATAAGCCTTCCTATGCATCCGTATCTAGATGAAACGACTCAAGATTTTATAATAGAGACTGCCAAGAAGGCATTAACTTAAAAATATAAATTAAAGGGCCTAAAAGGCGATTGATTTTATGAATATTGCTTTGAAATTATTAGAAAAAATTGAAAATGATACACTTGTTATAGGTATTATTGGTTTAGGTTATGTAGGCTTGCCATTAGCGGAGGCATTCGCTCATGCAGGCGTATCTGTTATAGGCTATGATATTAGTGAGGAGCGAGCTAATCAATTAAATTCTGGTATTTCAGGAATGAAACATATCGCTGATTCTCGTGTTCAAGAAATGCTTGATAAATGTCTATTTAAGGCAACTACTAATCCAAGAGACCTCGTAGATGCGGACGCTATATTAATCGCTGTTCCTACACCTCTTGATATTCATCATCAGCCTGACTTATCGTATGTTGTAAATACTTGCCATACATTAAAAGAATATTTGCGCCACGGCCAACTTGTTATTTTAGAGTCTACTACATACCCAGGCACCACAAGTGAAATTATGAAGCCTATTTTAGAAGAAAGTGGTTTAATTGAGGGAATTGATTTTGCCTTAGCTTATTCGCCGGAACGAGAAGACCCAGGGAATCCAGATTTTGATACATCCACAATTCCCAAAGTAGTTGGAGCTGACACTGTACATGCACGGATTATGGCTAAGGCTGTTTATGACAAAATTGTTACTACTGTTATGGTCCCTAATACACGTACAGCTGAAGCGACTAAACTTGTTGAAAATATATACCGTTGGATAAACATTGCTGCTGTTAATGAGATGAAGGTAATTTTTGAAAAAATGGACATTGATATATGGGAAGTAATTGATGCTGCTAAAACCAAACCTTTTGGTTTTCAGGCATTTTACCCGGGGCCTGGAGTTGGCGGTCACTGCATTCGTATTGACCCTTACTATCTATCTTACAAAGCAAGAGAGTTTGGTTTGTCAACGCAGTTTATTGAGTTAGCGGGCGAGATAAATACTAAAATGCCAAGAAGAATTGTGAATCGGTTGCTTGAAGAACTATCTTTGCGTCATAAAAAGGCATTAGCTGGATCTAAAATTCTTCTATGCGGGCTGGCTTACAAAAAAAATATAGATGATATGCGTGAATCACCATCTCTTGAGTTAATTAATATACTTAATGAGCATGGAGCTATTGTGGATTATCATGATCCTTTTATTCCTGTAATACCTGAAACACGCGAGCATCCTGAATTTTCTGGGATGACATCGATCCCCATTAACGCTGATAAACTCAAGGATTATGATGCAGTAATAATAGCTACTGACCATACAAATGTAGACTATAATATGATTTGTTCAAATATTCCATTAGTAATTGATACTAGAAATGCAACAAACCATATCGGTAGTAAGTTTAAAGATAAAATTGTAAAAGCATAAGCCTAGAAACTTGTACAAGAAATTATAGATATTATTTTAATTTTATAATAAACTATTTTAGTTTTCTGGCTTATTATTATGTGTCAACTGGTTTAGTCAGGCATTGTAAGTAAAGGTAAATACATTATGTCACGTATATTAGTTTTTGTACCGAATACAGCAACCACTGACCGTAGAGTCATTCGTCAAAGCAATTCACTTGCCAAAAATGGACATGATGTAGAAATTGTTGGTATAACTACAGCTACAAAATTTGAAAAAAATGTGCTTATTGACGAGTCAATTCTTGTTACTAGAGTGAATTGGCGGGCTGAAACTTATAGAATCTTATTTCTATTAAGTTTGAAATCTTATGCAAAGTTAATCTTGATTTTATCTCTTTTTTTATTGCTTGCAGGCTTTCTTACTGCTGTCCCTTTTAAAAATTTATTTAATTTAAAATTTAATGAAGGGGTAAATATATTGAGTCATAATTTTACTTCGAACGCAGTATATTCATTCGTAGTAATATTTTTTTCAATTTTATTCATTGCTGCTTATGTTTTCACTCGAAAAAAATTTTTTACCTCTAGCGCCTTTAATTCTCTCAAAAGAGCTAAAAATGTAGCATCAAATTA
This sequence comes from Hellea sp., assembly GCA_042093735.1. Classification (GTDB taxonomy): domain Bacteria; phylum Pseudomonadota; class Alphaproteobacteria; order Caulobacterales; family Maricaulaceae; genus Hellea. Next base: position 16,773 of record JBELEM010000022.1, read on the forward strand.
CGCTAAAATTGAAAATGAAAATTACGATAATTTTTTTTCTATATTGTTTAGAAAAGTATTTTCTATCAAAAATAAGAATAGTGATAACACTTTTAAAGCAACAATTCACAGTAGAGCGAATGCAATGCTTAAATATGGCCGTGAATGGAAGCCTGATATTGTTTATTGTCATGAAGCTGCGACTTTAGGTGTTGGTGCCAACCTTAAAAATGAACTGGGATGTAAGCTTGTTTATGATGCGCACGAAATTTACGATGATTTGGCTAACGCAACTGCTGTGCAAACAAATACCTACAAGAGTATGCATACAAAATATTTGAAATACGTTGACCATTTTATCACTGTAAACCCAAGAGTTTTGTCATATTATACTCTAAATTATCCCGAGCTTTCTGAATGTACAGTTATGCCAAATACCGTATTCCCTGACACAACAGATAAGTATGACAACAGGTTACACATTAAAGCTGGTTTAAGTTCTGATACTAAAATCATATTATATCAAGGTGGTTTTGGTAATCATCGAGGTTTAGAAAAATTAATAGATGCAGCAAAAGACCTCCCTGATAAATGGAAGTTAGTCATGATGGGATGGGGTAACCTCAAGGAGAAACTTATTGAGAAGTCTGATAGCAACAAAAAAGATTTAATTCATGATTACTCTGAAAGTTTATTTAAAGAGGTGATGTGTAGTGAAGAATTTGTCAATAAAATAGACAGAATGGAATATGCACCTGTATCCGATAATATTCCGAAAGTACAAGATTATGATTTTATCAACTTACTATTAAAACGAGATAATAAAAATATTGAGGAGACTTCAAAGTCAATTGAAGTTTCAGAAAAAGAAGAAATGAGCATGGATAAGCTAATTAATGAGGCTAATTTCGAAGTTCAGAAAAAAATTAAAAGATTGGATAGTCAGGGTTATTTTGATAAAGTTATATTTATACCTCCGGCCCCGCATGATGAATTAGTAATGTGGAGCAAAGGAGCTGATATAGGTGTAATTCCTTACGAAAATATTGGAGCTAATCACTGGAATTGTTCTCCAAACAAAATATGGGAATATGCTAATGCTGGAACCCCTATATTAGCATCCAGAATGCTTTATATCCACGAATTAGTCAGTAAATATAAAATTGGTTGGACATTTGTTACTGACTTCACAGCTAAGGATATAACTAAGGTTATAGCTAATCTTACTACTAAGGATATAAACCTGAAGTCACAAAATTGTAAAAAATTTATAGAATTGGATAATTATTTTCATTATGAAGAAAAACTACTGAGCATTTTTAATAAGTTATCTAATAAATAGTCAGTTTATGCTTTAAAATCATTTTGTAGTATTATGTATAATTAGCATTTGGAGAAGTACTTGTTAAAAAAAATAGCAGTTGTCTGCAGTACAGATCCTAGAAATGACTTTAGAATATTAAAGCAAATTAAATTATTAAAAAAGTCTGGTTACACAGTAAAAGTATTTGGTGTTGCAGAAAGTGCTAAAACTTCAGTTGATAGTTTTGATGATTTTGACCTTATATTATATAGAAAAGATATATTACCACCTGCTATCAGATATTTATTGATTAAGTATAGAAGATTAAAATATATATTCTCTATAAAAAGTAAAATACTCCATAATGAGATAATAAATACCAATAAATCTATAAATAATTTCAATAAGCTAAATTTTAAAAATAAGATAATTAGAGCATTTGTAGATTTTTATTACGTTAATTACCTTACCAAGCTTTATAAAAAAGACCTATTGAAGTTCAGGCCCGATATAATTCATGCCCATGAATTACCAGCGGGAAGAGTCGGTTCCTGTTTGAAAAGTAAAATAAAATGTAGTCTTATATATGACACTCATGAGCTTGAAACCTCCACTCATGCAGTGTTGCCTGGCATTTCTTGGTGGTATAGGCAACTTGCTGAAAAGAATGTTGTTAGAAATTCAAATAATGTGATAACCGTATCAAGTGATATAAAAGATTATTTAAGTAAAATTTATAACAAAGAGAAAATTGAAGTAATATATAATACACCTGATTTCTTGCCCAAAAACAATCGATCCGCTGATATTAGATCAAAATTAAAATTACAAAACTTTGATAAGTTGGCCGTATATATCGGCTCTATAGGCGCGGGCAGGGGACTTGATATTATACTTAAGGCGGTAAACTTAATTCCTAATTTGCATCTATCTTTTCTAGGGGTATGTCCAGAAAGTGACTCTGCTATATACCTGAAAGAAATAGTTCGTAGAGAAAAATTATCCATGAGACTTCATTTTATATCACCTGTTCCGCATGATGAAATAACTACGTTCATAACTGGCGCTAATGTGAGTTTAATAGCCACTCAAAATATTTGTTTGAATCATAAATATAGTATGCCAAACAAGCTATTTGAAAGTGCATTCGCTAATGTTCCAGTTGTAAGCACGCCGGTACATTCTACTTCTAACTTTATTGAAGAAATTGGATTAGGTGAAGTGGCAGGTGATTATGATTATATCTCTTACTCTGAAGCAATAAGAATAGTTTTGGAGAATAATAAATCATACTATAATCCAACTATTAATGAGAAATTAAGAGAGAATTATGGATGGTTGGCTCAAGAAAAAAAAATGTTAAGGATTTATAATAGCTTATAATTTAAATCTTAAATCTATTCATGTAATGTAAAGCTTTTATAATTCTCAAGTGTTTCAGAAACATCACCGAAACCCATTAGTTTACCTTTGTGCATCCATATTGCTTTATTGCAGAAAGATTTAATAATATTTTCCGAATGTGTCGCCATTAGAAGAATACATGATTCCTCCATTTTTTTCTCTAGCCTTGTCTTTGCTTTGGCATAGAACTTAGCATCACCTGTGCCAAACACCTCATCAATTAAAAGTATTTCAGAATTTTGTGAAGTTGCTAGGCCATAACCCATTCGAGCCCGCATTCCTGATGAGTATAAACGCATAGGCATATCTGAAAAATTTTGTAACTCAGAGAACTCTATTATTTCTTCAACTAATTTATCGATTTTAGATTTTGGAATTCCAAATAATATTGCAGCATCGCGTATATTGTTCTTTGCTGATGCCTCTAAACTTAAACCAACTGTTGTGGAAAATAATGTGGCAATTTTCCCACTAGCGCTTACTGATCCACTGGTAGGCGTGTAAATACCGGCTGCCAATCTTAGTAAAGAACTTTTCCCCGAACCATTTTGTCCTATCAGTGCAACTCTGTCTCCATTTTTGATAGTAAGTGAAAGGTTATCAACTGAACATACATAGTTTCTTTTATCACGTTTAATGATCTTGCCACCGATACCACCTTTATTTATACTTGATCGGGTAGGAAATAGCAGTGATGCACCATTGAAAACAAGTTGGGCCATAATCTAAAGCATTCTTACAATATTATTTCTCGAGTTTCTAAAAAGAATTAAACCGATTAAAATAGAAGATAGTGTGCAGCATAAAACAACATAAATTGAAAAAATATCTAAAGGAATTCCCATTAAAGGGTTTCTTATTATAGATATGTAGTGTGCAAGCGGATTGAAAACAGTTGCAACCATTCTAACCCCGCTTTCTGCTGGATACCAAAAAATGGGAGTGGCAAACATCAGAAGTCTCATTATAGATTGCATCATAAATCTTAAATCACCAACACGCACACCAATTATACCCATTATAAGTATCAAAAAAACTCCTGTTATAAAGTAACAGAGTAAACTTGGAATTATAAAGAACCATTCAATTTGAGGTTTGATATCGCAAAGGACTAATGAAATAACTATGAAAATTATCTGTAAAAAAACCCCGGCTGAAACTTTTGTTAATGTTCTTAGTGGATATATAAATAATGGATTTGGTATATTTAGTATGATGCCTTTATATCGGAAAAAGCATGAGACACCACCTACTAAGATGCCACTTGCAAAATTGTATATAACTATTCCTATACTAACATAAGCTAAATAATTAATATCTCCACCACTCAGGGATGGTCCCATAAATAAGTATACAATTGTTATCCAGGCGAATGCTCCGATCATGGGCCATAGAATACCTAAAGAAGCTCTGGCATGCTCAAGTGATAGATCTCTTATGCCGAGATATAACCATAGGTTGTAACGGGTGATACTCGTAAAAATATCTTCCAAACTATCGAAGAAGAAAAAATTATTATGTTTAGAAAGTGACACTTGTACTCATTAGGCTACTAAATTGATAATATTCAAGTACTTAATATTGTATTCTATAATATATTATTAATATATTAACATACTTTTGTACTTGATAAGTACAATAGTATGTTTGAGTATATCACCAGGAATGAATTATAAAAATATATTGAGTGCTTTATGATTAAAATTTTGACAATTGTAGGGGCTAGGCCACAGTTTATAAAGGCTGCAATCCTAAGACGGTTATTCAAAAAACATAAAGCCTTCACTGAGATATTAGTTCATACAGGTCAGCATTATGATAATAAAATGTCAGATATTTTCTTTGAGGATTTGGAAATTGATAGGCCTGAATACCACTTTAATATAAATAGTAAGTCTCACGGACAGATGACTGGGGAGATGTTATCTTCTATTGAGGAGGTTTTAATTAAAGAGAGACCCACTGCTTGTTTAGTTTATGGAGATACAAATTCAACTTTAGCTGGCGCTCTTGCAGCATCAAAGCTACACATACCAGTTATTCATGTTGAGGCTGGTTTACGAAGTTTCAACAAATTGATGCCTGAAGAAACTAATAGAATATTGACCGATCATATAAGTAATTTTTTGTTCTGTTCGACTGAAATAGCTGTAAAAAATTTATTTAATGAAAACATCAAAGATAATGTGTTTGCAGTGGGAGATATAATGTATGATGCCGTACTTCACACTAGAAGCAAATCACAAAATATAAAGTTTATACAGGGTGTAAATCTAGAATCTGGTAGATTAGCTACATGCACGTTACATAGAGCTGAAAATACAGATAATAAAAAGACTATGATTGAGATAATAGATTATCTCAATTCTTATTCAGAAAAGTACAATATTATATTGCCTTTACATCCTCGAACTAAAAATTCGCTTGAGAAGTACAATTTATCATTTGGTGAGGTTACAACAATTGACCCGATAGGGTATATGGAAATGCAAGCATTGCTTTCTTCATCTCAACTAGTGTTTACCGATTCTGGTGGTCTTCAGAAGGAGGCATATTTCCATGGGGTTAAGTGTATCACTTTAAGAAATGAGACCGAATGGGTAGAATTAATTGATAACGGTTGGAACCGGTTATGGAAAGTAAATGATTATCTCGATGAAAAACCTATATATGAATATGGTGAAGGAACTACTGGTGTCCAAATACTGAAATACCTTGAGGAATCACTAATACCTAAGAAGTAATTTATTTTAACCATTATTTCTCATAATATATATTATGCGATTATTATAATAGGCCAATCATGTTGATTATCTATGATCAACCAATATTTCTTGTGCTGCATTATGACCAGGAGCACCTGTTACTCCACCTCCTGGATGAGTACCAGCTCCACAAAGATAAAGATTTTTAATAGGTGATCTGTAATTGCCATAGCCAATCATTGGTCGAGCACTAAAAATTTGATCCAAACTCATATTGCCATGCATTATGTCACCCCTAACTAAGCCAAAAACTCTTTCAAGATCCAATGGACTAAATATTTGTTTGCCTAAGATAGAGTTTTTAAAGCCAGGTGCATAGATTTCAACTGTATCGACTATAAGCTCAGCAACCTCTTCTCGATTAGAATCCCAGTCAACATCAGGGTCAAACTGCTGGCAAAATAAACTTGCTACATGTTTTCCTTCAGGAGCTAATGTTTTATCAAGTGTTGTGGGTATCAGCATCTCAACTATTGGCTCTTTTGACCAGCCATTTAACTTTGAATCTAAATACGCTTTGTCAATGTACTCACAAGTCGGAGCTATAATTATACCACCTGTTAAATAATCTAAATTAGTTCTTAGTTGATTATTGAGGCATGAGAATTCAGGTAGCTTATCCAATGCAACATTCATACGGAAAGTTCCTGAACCATTTTTATAATTTTTCATTCGTCTGGAAAAATCAAGCGGTAGCTCCCCTTCTCCTATAAGTTGGTTGTACAAAAGGCTTGGGTTGAGATTGGAAACAATTATTTTAGCCTCTTCCATATCCCCGTTATCAAGTAGCACGCCGCACGCTTTATTGTTTTTAATGATAACTCTTTTTACCGATGTGCCTAGTTCAATTTCTACATCTTTTGCAGCCGCTGACTTACTCATGGCATCTGTTATTGACCCCATACCACCTATAGCATGGCCCCATACGCCTCGCACACCGTTTACTTCACCGAAAGCATGGTGCATTAGCACATATGCTGAGCCAGGGGTTTCTGAACTTGCATAGTTGCCTACGATGCCATCAAAAGCAAAAGCGCCCTTTACATATTGATTTTCAAAATAATTATTTAAAAAGTCTGAAACACTTTTAGTAAAAATATCCATAACAATTCGTTGATCTTCTATGGAGAGCTTACGCAACCGATTACCGAATTTTATTGTTTTAAATATTTCTTTAATTCCGCTACCTACATTTGGTGGGGTCTCTAGTAAAAATTCACGTACCAAGTCTGCTACCATATTTATATCTCGGAAATAACGATCAAGAGCTCTAGAGTCCTCTATCGAAAACTGTGATATTTCTTTTCTTAATTCATTGTCATCGAGTAAAAATGCTAAACAATTTCCATTTTTATGTGGCCAAAAGTTATTTACTTTTCGGTGAACTATTTGAAGTCCGTATTTATTGAGTTCTAGATCACTGATTACTTTAGGATTTAGTAAACTGACTGTATAAGAAGCAACTGAGTTTCTAAATCCCGGATGAAACTCTTCAGTTACAGCAGCACCGCCAACTATGTCCCTCCTCTCATAAATTTTAACCCTTTTTCCAGCCATGGCTAAATAATTTGCGCAAACGAGTCCGTTATGGCCACCTCCGATAATTATGGCATCAATCATGATAAATCCTATTCGTATAAATTTTTAATAGTCAAAATTATAATATAGTGCAATATCTTGCTACATGTGTTCATTTATATATCTATTAGTATGTTAAAAGGTAATTATAAATCTGGTTATTCTTTAGACCAAATCTACTATAAAGATGAAAGTATCTACAATTTAGAAATTAATAATATCTTTCATAAGCATTGGTTGTTTGCTGGCCACAAATCACAGTTACAGGATATAGGCGATTATTTTTTATACGAATTCGCCGACGAATCTATAATAATAATTCTTAATAAAAACAATCAGATAAAGGCACATATCAATGTATGCCGTCATAGAGGCTCAAAGATTTGTTTAGATAAAGAAGGCAATAAAAATTTGCTAACTTGTCCTTATCACGCATGGAGTTATGACTTAGATGGAGCCTTAATATCTGCGCGTGACATGCCAAGTGACTTCAAATTTGAGCACAATAACCTAATGTCTGTTCATTTAGAATTAATTGGAGGGTTTATATTCATCAGTCTTTCCAAAAAACCTTTATCTTTAAATAATTTTAAAAGTGATTTAAACGAAACTTTGGAACTATTCGGTTTAGACAGTTTGAAACTTGCAATGCATAAAAGCTACTCAATCCCCGCCAATTGGAAACTGGCTGTAGAAAATTATAACGAGTGCTATCACTGCGTGCCATCGCATAAAGAATTTTCTCAAATTCATATGATGGGTACTGATAATAAAATTTTTAATACAAGAAAAGATGAATACCTAAAGCTTAATAAAAATAACCCTAAATATGCTCAATTCAATTGTTTTTATGATAATGCCGAGCCTGGTCAGGAAGGGTATCAATATGACAGAAACCCGCTCAAGCCTGGGATCTGTAGCGGAACTCTGAATGGTGAGGCAGCTGCGCCTTTGCTGGGGAAACTTACTGAATACGATTATGGGGCATCTGAACTAATGATTGGCCCACTTATGTTTTTCCTAATTTATGATGATCACATTGTTGGATACAGGTTTACCCCATTGTCTGTAGATAATTGTGTATGTGATATTTTTTGGATGGTTCGAGATGATGCAGTAGAAAATATTGATTATAATATTAATAATCTTACATGGTTGTGGGATACTACAACATTGGCTGACAAAACTATCATTATGAATAACCAAAAAGGCATAAATTCTAAATTTTATAGTCCAGGACGCTTATCTCTTATGGAGAATTTTCAGAAAAACTTTCTGGATTGGTATATCAAGACAATTAATGCTAATACAGGTCATTACATTGAAAAATAAAAGTAATCTTCGCACAAATGAGAAAAAAATTGGTTTCTGGAAATGTTGGTCCATTTCTGTTGGAGTAATGATAGGTTCCGGTGTATTTTTATTACCTTCTGTCCTAGCACCATTCGGTTCGGTAAGCTTTTTGGGTTGGTTAGTAACAGGTTCAGCGGCAATACTTATTTCTCTTATATTAGGGAGGTTATCTAGTCGCACTAATCGAAGCGGTGGGTTTTATGTATACACACAGGATGCATTTGGAGATCTACCAGCATTTTTAATAGCTTGGGGTTATTGGTTGGCCATAGTATTCTCAATTACAGCTATAAGTACAGCTTTTGTTGGGTATTTAGGGTCTATTATACCACAAATACGGTCAAGTTCATTAACGCAAGCATTTACTGCATCTGCTTTGATATGGACATTTGCTGCAATCAACATTCGTAGTTTAAATTCCGGCGCAAAAACTCAATTGGTAACTGTTATATTAAAATTAACTCCCTTGATCGTTATAATATTTTTGGGCTTCGTTTCAGGGTCAGTCAATAATATTCCAGAATTCAACCCGCAAGGTAAATCAATTTTTGGAGCAATAGCTTCAACAGCTTTATTAACAATGTGGGCATTTATCGGCTTGGAGGCTGGGACAGTAGCGGCGGCTGATATTAGCAACCCGAAAAAAACAATTCCCAAAGCAATATTGGCAGGAACTATAACCGTTACCCTCGTATACATCTTTGCTACTGCTTCTGTAATGATGCTTGTTCCCATAGAAGTGCTTCAATATTCGGAAGCTCCATTTTTAGATGCTGCAAGTCCATTGGGATGGTTTGGGGGTATATTGATTACTTTTGGAGTTTTAATTTCCACAGCAGGCTCAGTGAATGGGAATATACTTCTAAGTGGTCAAATGCCAATGGCTTTAGCAATAGACGGGCTTGCTCCGAAAATATTTAGTAAAAAGAATAGAGGCGGTTCTCCTTCGGTATCTATCATTTTCTCATGTATCGTTTCAAGTTTATTACTAATATTAAACTACCAAGAGGGTTTAATTAATGCCTTTGTCTTTCTTATTTCTATGTCAACATTATGCACTCTACTGCCTTATGCAATTTCAGCTATGGCAGAGATAAAAGCATCAAAAAAGTCTTCAAATTTATGGATTTCCTTATCATTATTATCATTAGCATATATTTGCATTGCTATGTTTGGTTCAGGTTTGAAGGTCCTATTATGGGGGCTTGCTTTAATATTAGCAGGGTTGCCAATATATTACTTAAATGGAAAATACAGATGAATTAGACACTTTGATAATTTTCTAAAGATAGAATCAATATTTCTCTAATGGAGATTCAAGGAAGCCGCCTTGAAAATATAATAATTTTTAGATTAATGAAACTGAATAACTATATAAAAATAATAATGAGCATTTATGAGTGATCAATTAAAAGGGATTAGAGTTATTGAATTAGCAGGTATTGGCCCTGTCCCTTATGCTGGGCAACTCCTAGCTGAAATGGGCGCTGAAGTTATAGTGATCAATAGGCCTGGAGTCTCAGTTCCAACCATAGACTCAAGGGGTAAAAAATCTATTGTTGTAGACATAAAAAAACCTGAAGGGGTAAGTATTGTATTAGAACTTTGCAAGACAGCTAGTGTAATTATTGAGGGCTTGCGACCAGGAGTTACAGAAAGATTGGGGTTAGGACCTAAAGTATGTCATGATATAAATCCAAAGATTATTTATGGCCGAATGACCGGGTGGGGACAAACAGGTCCTTGGGCAAATATGGCAGGTCATGATATAAATTATATATCGATAACCGGTGCCCTAAACGCCATTGGCGTTGACGGGCAAGTTCCCTCCCCTCCTTTAAACTTGATTGGTGATTATGGGGGCGGAACCATGTTTTTAATCATGGGTATATTAGCAAGCCTTTTAAAAGCTGAAAAAACAGGTATTGGTGAAATAGTAGATGCTGCAATAATTGACGGCACAACATCAATGATGGGTATTGTGCATTCTCTGCATTCTCTAGGTCAATGGTCAAATAAAAGGCAATCTAATTTGTTAGACGGTTCTATGCCATTTTATAGATGTTATGAGACTAAGGATCATAAGTATATGGCGGTTGGTTGTCTCGAGCCAAAGTTTTTTAGCATAATGTTGAATTGCCTTAACATTGACAAAGTTTCTTTTGGATCTCAGCATGATAAAGGTTTATGGGCTAAGCAAAACAAAACACTTGAAGATTTATTTTTTATGAAAACTAGAGATGAGTGGTCAATAATATTTAATGATACGGATGCATGTGTAACTCCAGTCCTAAGTTATACCGAAGCAGCTAGCCATCCACAAAACGTGAATCGTAGTAACCTTATTGATATAGACGGAGTTATACAAACAGGGCCTGCTCCAAGGTTTTCAAATTCAGATGCTAATATTGATTTTTCAATTCCTAAGAGCGGTGCAGATACGAGAAGTATTTTGAAAGAGATTGGTTATAATGAAAGCTTAATAGATGAATTAACCTCTCAATTAATAGTTTATCCAAATGAATAAAAGCCTATGTCTTTAAAAGTTTTAGTTTCTGGCGCTGGTATAGCAGGACTAACGCTAGCTATTACCTTAGCAAAGTCCGGTAATTCTGTAATTTTATTTGATAAAAGTGATAAATTTCATGACATAGGAGCTGGGATACAACAGGCTTCAAACGCAATGCAAATTCATGCAGCTTTGGGTATAGATAAACAGATAGAATCTTTATCACTTGAACCAGAAAGTATAGATTTTTATGATTTACTCAGTGCAAAAAATCTTTTTTCTTTAGACTTATTGGGAACGCATAAGAGTCGTTATGGACATAAATACCTTCATATCCACAGGTCAGACCTACATAGAACTTTGCTAAATGAAGCTAAAAAGTGTAATGTTAGCATACATTTAAAATCTAAAGTTAACTCCTATGTGAACACAAATGCTGGAGTATTAACCGTAATCAATGGAAAGACTTTTCAAGGTGATGTACTAATCGGTGCAGACGGTATAAGGTCTTCTGTTAGAAAACATTTGAATGGAGTAGAAATACCAAATTATACCGGTTATTCAGCTTGGAGAGGACTTGTTCAAACTAGTAAATTACCTCCAAACCTAATACCTCGAGCTACAAATAACTGGCTTGGTGAAAATAAGCATATAGTCTGTTATTATGTGAAAAATGGTGATTTTGTTAATTTTGTTGCTGTAACAAAATATAAAAAATGGTTGGAACAAGACTGGAAACTTGAAGGTTCACTGAGTCAAATGCGTGATTGCTTCAAAGATAGTGAGAATCGCGTGCAAATTTTACTTGATAATTGCCACAAATGTTACCTTTGGGGAATATTCGATATTCCGCCTCTAGATAACTGGACAGATGGCCACGTAACACTCATTGGTGATGCAGCACACCCAATGATGCCATTTCTAGCCCAAGGAGCATCAGTAGCTATGGAAGATGCATGGGTTCTGACACATTATTTGAATAAATATAATAAAAACATTGAACTAGGTTTAAAAAAATATCAAGAAGCCCGTCTTCTAACAGCAAACCTTATTCAAAAATATTCAAAAGAAAATGCTGATCTTTATCACATGCGTCCTTCCTTTAAAAAAACAGTTAGGGACCTTAAATTCAGTTTAGCTACAAAATATCCCTCATTACTAAATCATAAATTTGATAAGGTTTTTGGTAATAATGTAGTTTCGAAATATCCAATAAAATTTATTTAACTTTTATCTTGTAATTTTTATGTCTGTGTGTATTAGCACGATAACACACTAATGCGAGGTTTAATGTCATATAACTTTAAAACTAACCTAAAGGAAGATTTAGCAAAAGTATTGAGTGATATAGACACACCTCAAGAGATGAATAATTTCTTGACCGATCTATGCACACCCGGAGAGTTAAGAGCTCTTTCGGAGAGATGGCATGTTGCTAAAATATTGGATTCAAATGAAAAAAGCTACAGACAGATAAATTCAGAAACTGGGGTTTCGACCACAACCATAGCAAGGGTTGCAAGGTTTCTCAGAGATGAGCCTCATCAAGGTTACAGAACAGTCTTAAATAGACTAGAAAGAATTAAAAATGACTGAAAGACTAAGGATAGCACTTCAAAAAAAAGGAAGGTTGGCTGAAAATAGTTTCAATCTACTTCGCAAATGTGGCCTTAATTTCACAGTTCGTGGTGGGGGGCTATTGGCACGAGTCAAAAACATGCCAATTGATCTGTTGTTAGTGCGAGACGATGACATTCCAAGTTTTGTTGCAAACAATGCAGCAGATATCGGTGTTGTAGGAGAAAATGTATTAGTTGAAGAACAATTAATTTCAAATATTGAATTAGACGCCAATATTATTATGCGTCTCGGGTTTTCTAAGTGTAAACTGTGCCTTGCTTCACCTGATGGCAAACCATTAAAAAGTATTAAGAGCTTAGAAAATACTCGTATTGCAACAACATATCCCGGTGTTCTTAGAAAGTTTTTATTCAAAGAAAATATAAAAGCTACATTGGTGGAAATGAAGGGTGCCGTTGAGTTAGCCCCCTCAATCGGTATTGCAGACAGCGTTTGCGACCTTGTTTCATCTGGAGCGACATTAGAGGCTAATGGGCTAAAGGTTTTTAAAACTATTCTCGACAGCGAAGCTGTATTAATTCAATCCAAAAGATTACTTACACCCGAAAAGGAATTGTTACTAAAAAAAGTATTACGGCGTATTGATGGTGTAATTAAATCCTCTGAAACTAAATATGTAATGCTTAATGCTCCACGTGAAAAGGTAGATAAAATAACGGAATTATTACCTGGATCTGACTCTCCAACAATCGTGCCTTTGGCTGGAAGAGATAACTTAGTAGCACTTCAAGCAGTATGCACAGAAAAAATTCTGTGGGAAAATCTTGAAGATTTAAAGTCTTTAGGAGCAAGGGCTATATTAGTGTTACCCATAGAAAAAATGATGAGCTAATGAATAAATTTATTTGGAAAAATATGAGTCTTGATGAACGAACTCAAGCCTTAGCAAGACCTAGTGAGCTTTCTGACTTAAGAAAAATTGAACAGGTGAAAAATATTTTACTCGAGGTTAAACTAAAGGGAGACGAAGCGGTAAAGTCTTTTACTTTAATGTACGACAACGTTGAACTGGAAGACTTGAGTGTTCCAAATGAGGAATTAGAGAATGCTTGGTTAAGTCTACCTAAAAAAGAAAAAAATGCTATTAAAGTAGCCATTGCGAATATTCAAAAATTTCATGTATCACAATTACCAAAAGATATAGAAATTGAGACAACCAAAGGAGTATTTTGCAAGCGAGAAACTCGGGCTATACAAACTGCTGGCTTGTATGTGCCAGGAGGAACTGCACCATTGATATCCACGCTTCTAATGTTGGCTGTACCTGCAAAGGTTGCCGGTGTAAGGCGGCGAATAGTGGTTTCTCCTCCAGGGGCGAACGGAAAAATACATTCTTCAATATTAGCCGCTGCTTATATTTGTGGCGTAACCGATGTTTTTTCGTGTGGTGGAGCACAAGCTATAGCTGCTCTTTCTTACGGAACAGAGAGTTTACCTAAATGCAACAAGATATTTGGACCAGGAAATGCTTATGTGTCTTTGGCTAAATCTTTAGTGGCGCAAGAAATAGGCGGTCCCGCAATTGATATGCCTGCTGGTCCTTCTGAAGCAATGGTTATAGCTGATAATGAGGCTAACCCCGCGTTTGTAGCTGCTGATCTTTTAAGCCAAGCTGAACATGATGTTTTAGCTCAAGTTATATGTGTTTCAACTTCATCTAAGATTTCAAAAGATATTAGTGACGAAATAGATAAACAACTCGAAGAATTACCCCGTAAAGACATTGCAAGGAAAGCAATGAAAAATTCTCGTATGATAGTAGCAAAGTCAAGAGAAATGATAGTTGATATAATCAACAACTATTCACCAGAGCATTTAATACTACAAATTAAAAATCCTGACCATTTAGTTCCAGCAATAAGAAATGCTGGATCTATATTTATTGGTCCTTGGTCACCAGAGGCTGTGGGTGACTATGCTAGTGGGACTAACCATACACTACCGACTAATGGGGCTGCAAAGTCTTATAGTGGCATAACTATAGAAAGTTTTTTGAAATATATAAGTATACAGAAATTATCAAAAAAAGGCTTAGAACTACTAGCCCCAACTGTTATCTGTTTAGCAGAAATGGAAGGTCTTGAGGCTCATAAACGTTCAGTTACGATAAGATTGGATACTAAAAATGGATAACTGGCCAGAACGCATTGTTAGAAAAGCAATATTAGGTTTAGTTCCCTATTCGTCTCGTGGAGGGATTACTGGTGCATTGCATCTTGATGCTAATGAAAGTCCGTATACACCCCCGCCATGTTTATCGCTCAATAAATACAATCGATATCCTGAACAGCAACCACTGCCGTTGCTAGAGCGTTTATCAACACTTTATACAACTGATAAGAAAAACATAATGTTAGGCCGCGGTGCGGATGAAGGTATTGAGGTGTTGCTCAGAACTTTTTGTGAATCAAAAAAAGATAACATACTTATATGTTCCCCTACTTTTGGTTATTACGCTACATGTGCTAAAATTCAAGAAGCCGGAATAATCGACGTACCTCTTACTCCAAATTTTGAATGGCAAGATGAAAAAATAGTATCAGAAGCAAAGAAGTCAAAAAACCTTAAATTAATTTTTTTATGTAGCCCTAACAATCCATCTGGGGGCATAATTAAAACTGATTTAGTTGAAAAACTTTGTCAAGAATGTCCTGATAGTTTAATAGTAGTAGATGAAGCATATCAGGAATTCTCATCTAGAAAAAGTTATATATCTGAGATTAAACAATACAGAAATTTGGTAGTTTTAAGAACTTTATCCAAGGCCTACTCATTAGCAGGTGTAAGGTTAGGAGTTACAATAGCAAATCCTAATGTTATTGAAATGATGCGCAAAACTCTACCTCCATACCCTATAGCGAGGCCAGTTGAGGTCACTGTTCTTGAAACATTAACCCCTAGTGCAATTAGTACACATAAATTAAGGATAAAAACCACTATACGCGAGAGGAATCGAATGCTTGAGAAATTAAGCGCATCTCCCTTCATAGAGAATATATGGCCATCAGAGGGGAATTTTTTATTAATTAAAGTTACTAATTATGATAAATTATTGGTTGAATTGAACAAGTTTAATATAAAGATACGAGACTACAGAGCATCAACAGGCCATCTACGCATATCAATTGGTTCACCAGAAGAAAATAATATAGCTCTTGAAGCCTTTGGTGTAATTATTGAGGATGTAAGTACAGATAGAATTGGTGAATATCATAGAAAAACAAAAGAAACGGATATATCCGTATTAGTTAATCTAGATAACGCTACCGAGATCAATATTAATACAGGTATTGGTTTCTATGATCATATGCTAGAGAGCTTAGCCAAGCATGGTAATTTT
>JBELEM010000023.1:0-7895 GCA_042093735.1 Hellea sp.
AGACGGCCAATTATCAAACTCCATAACCTTTGACCTCGAGGTAACAAAACCCATCTATTTTATTAGTCTCAAAATAAATGGAATGGATGAATACAGAGATATGGATGTAGAATTAAGCGGCTGTTTTGCAACCCCAGAAAATACATCTTGTGATGAACGTGAAGAGCTACTTAACTTTGCCGGGAACGGTACTTTCTTAAACTGGCAAGGCATGTTGGCCGGTGAAGAATATGAGATTAAAGTAGAAAGAGATCCTGCTAGACAGGAATGTGAACTGATTACTGAGGAAGGAAGTATCCCATATACTGATCAAGTGATTGATATTAACTGCCAAGCAGACCCCTCTGCAGCTCTCTTTGATAAAACAAAACTTCATAAAATACGAATAACTATGACTGCAGATGAATGGAATAGGTTTGTGTTAGACACAGAGCGGGCAAGGTATTCCAATGGTGATGCGAATGGAAACGTTACTCCTTGGAATACATGGTCACACAGCGAAGTCTACAGGCAAGTTGATTTTGAATACCTTAATGAAAACGGAAGCGTTTTAGAAAGTCATACTAAGGTGGGTTTCAAGATGAAAGGTAATACAGCACGGCAATGGCCAGAACATTGGTATCAGGACTTCGAAAACGGTCAAGAAAACATGGGCTACTGGACGTTCAAACCAAGAAGATTTAGTTTTTCATTAAAATTTGATGAAGAGTTTGACGAAGATGAGGGAGTTTATTCATGTATTGACGCGTCAGGAGAACCCGCTGCTGTTCCAGAACACCCTTGTAACAACAGACTTGGAAAAGATCTTGATGAGGTGCCAGAAAATGATGGCCGAGAGTTTATGGATCTTGAAAAAATTTACTTTAGATACAATCGTGATGACCCATCTTATCAGAGAGAGTTAACAGTTCACGAAATATTGAATTCCTTAGGTATTCCAACCCCTCGCATGTCGCATGCTAATATTGAATTAGTTATTACGGGTGATAACCAACTTTACGGACGAGATTTACCCATGACGTTTAATATGGGTGTATTCCAGATGGTCGAGCAAGTAGATAAACCCTTTATGAAAAGATATTTTGGAAAAAATGGTTTTCTTTTTAAAATAGGCGCAGAAGCTGATATGGCCGGAGCTGAAGAAGCAAATTTAAATTGCGTACCATATGAAAGCTCAACTATATTTTTTGATCCCAATTATTGCTTGATAGGCGTTGAAAAGTCTGACCCCGATTCAAGAGAAGAGTGGTTAGGTAGTAATAATTACATGAATCCCTTATTTGTTAATTCAGACATTAATGATCAAGGCGGTGAAGTTTCTCAATTTAAACCTTATAAACCCACATATGATCTCAAAACCAAGAAGAAGAGTATTGCTGATGGTAGAATTTTATTACAAAACTTTATGAACTATGTACAATCTTACCCGAGCGCAGGAGAATTAGCAGAGCAGTTTGATGTTCGTGGTTTCATAAAAGCTCACGCAGCTGAAATCGTTTTAGGCGCTGTTGACCATTATGTAAAAGTAGGAAATAATTATTATCTTTATTACAATCCACTAAAAGATAAGTGGGTCTACCTTATACATGATAATGATTTTGCTTTACGCGATCATCATCCCACCACTTGGGGCTCGCCTGATTGGGCAAGACCTTGGAGGGACATAGCAACTACATATGCATTTCCCTCACCAGGAAAGATTCATTGGACTGAACGTACAATAAATGACAATGAAATTAATCCAATTTTATGGGATATAGTGTTTTCTGAACAGAGCAATAAAGATAAACTTTATCAGGATATAAAATTTATCCTTGATAACAAGTTAGACTGGGAAATATTATCTCCTATACTTGAGGAAAGAAATATAATGATTCAAGACGCTATAAATAATACAGACGCGCAACATCCAGATGGCTGCGAACTCATTTATAATGCATCAGCAATTGATGCGGAAAATAGCTCTGGGCTCTGTGATGAAAAAGATATATCGATAAAAAAATATATCGAATTGAGACGTGAAACACTTTATCAGGAATTAGCTGAGAATGGCTACTAAGAGATTAGGGATATTCTCAAACTTCAACTGTTAAGATTAAAAAGAGATAAAAAGATGTTCAAGAGTATTTTATTTACAACAGCAGCTTTAGGTGTTTTGTCAGCATGTTCAAATACAAATCAATTAGAGGTTGCAGCTGAGAATGACTGGTGCATCTCAGGAGGAACGATATACACAGCTGATGATAACAAGCCGATTGTAGAGGCCGTAGCTGTAAAAAATGGAAAAATAGTTTACGCCGGCGAGAATGTTGGAGACTGGTGTAATCCGACAGATTTTAATAATTTACGAGAAATAAATTTGGATGGCTCAGTTATGTACCCTGGACTTACAGATGCACATGGGCACTTGCTAGGTATAGGACTCCGTGAGATAACTCTAAACCTTGAGGGCGTTAAATCGATCAAACATTTAAAAGAAAAAGTCGCTGAGGCTGTCAAAACAACGCCCATTGGCGAAACGATTTATGGTCGTGGGTGGATTGAAACCCATTGGCCAGAAAAGCGGTTTCCCAATAAGTTAGACTTAGATGATATCAGCAAAGACCACCCTATCATATTGGAAAGAGCAGATGGACATGCTGTGGTCGTCAATTCTGAGGCATTAAACTTATCGGGCATTAATATGTCGACAGCTGCGCCTTATGGCGGAGCAATAAATAAATTTGATGAATCATTCGGTATAGAAAATGAAAATAAACCCGATGGCATGTTAATAGACAATGCATCAAGACTTATTAATGACTTATTACCCAAATTAACTCCTGAAAGAAAAGAAGAAGCATATATAATTGGAGCTAACCTTTACGCTTCAAGAGGCTGGTCAGGCATCCACTCGATGTCAGTAGACCCAGATGATATTGTTATATTAAACCGTCTCGCTGATGAAAATAAAATTAAAATTAGAGTTTATAATTCAGTAGATGTTAATAATCCAAATGAATTACCCAAGGTCCTAAATAATGATGAATTGAATTCCAATGATCTAATTCAAACTCGGGCAATAAAGCTATACGCAGATGGAGCGTTAGGTTCTAGAGGGGCATCACTCATTGAACCCTACAGTGACGATCCAACAAACACAGGCTTAATGACACTCAAAGAAAAAGAAGCTAAATTAATACTGGAAAGAGCTTTAAAAGAAGGAGTTCAAGTAAACATTCATGCTATTGGCGACTACGGAAACAGAGAAGTATTAAGATGGTATAAGAATGCTTTTGATCAAATACCTTATGCTGATCGAAAAATAACAGACCCGCGCTGGAGAATAGAACACAGTCAAATACTACACAGAGAAGATATACCCCTATTTTCCAAATATGGAATTATACCATCAATGCAACCATCACATGCCATTGGAGATTTGTATTTTGCCGAAGATAGACTCGGGAAAGATAGATTAGCTGGAGGATATGCATGGAGAAGCTTAATTGACTCCGGGTCGATTATAGCTGGGGGTACAGATGCACCTGTGGAAGTAGGAGATCCAAGAATTGAGTTTTACGCCGCAATAGAACGGAAAGGCTTAGATGGTTTCACTTCAGACGCATGGTATGACAATGAAAAAGTGACTAGCCATGAGGCTCTTAAAATGTTTACTAAATGGCCAGCATATGCATCATTTCAAGAAACTAAAATCGGGACCATTGAAATAGGAAAAACTGCTGACTTTACAATATTTGATACTGATATTCTGGAAGTGCAAGGCCCAGGTATACTCAATGCTAACCCCCTAATGACAATAGTTAATGGAAAAGTTGCATTCGATGCTTTGAATTAGGTGAGTTAATTAACTCATCCTAAATCTCAAATTTTAAATCTTCTGATTAGTATACGATCGTAATTCTTTTCGGGCAACTTGCCTTCTATGTACAGCATCGGGACCATCAGCAAAGCGAAGCGTTCTTTGACCCTGATACATGGTAGCTAAAGGCGTATCTTGAGAAATTCCAGTGCCCCCATACATTTGCATTGCTTCATCTATGACTTTAAGAGACATCCTAGGCGCTTCAACTTTAATCATAGAAATCCATGGAGCAGCATCTCTCTTACTCATCGTATCCATAGCCCATGCAGCTTTGAGGCAAAGCAGTCGCGCTTGTTCAATTTTAATGCGAGCCTCAGCAATAATGTCGAAATTAGCACCTAAATAAGCAAGTTGTTTGCCAAAAGCTTCACGTTCTAGAGACCGTTTGCACAGTAGCTCTAATGCTTTCTCTGATTGTCCTATTGATCGCATGCAATGATGAATTCTTCCTGGTCCTAACCGACCTTGACTAACCTCAAAACCCGCACCTTCTCTGATTAATAATGCATCAGCAGGAATTCTAACATCAGTGAATTTCAAATGCATATGACCATGAGGGGCATCATCATGCCCAAAAACCTTCATAGGGCGTAAAATTTCTATACCTGCCAAAGACGCATCTACAACAAACATTGAGTGTTGCTGATGTTTAGAACGATTTTCATCAGGGGTCTTAGCCATTAAAATATAAACTTTACATCTGGGATCCCCTGCTCCTGAGGACCAATATTTTTCTCCATTCAAAACCCATTCGTTTCCATCTTTCACTGCAGAAAACTCAAGGTTAGTCGCATCTGAAGAAGCAACATCAGGCTCAGTCATTAAATATGCAGATCGAATTTTACCTTCAAGAAGAGGTGCAAGCCACTGTTTTTTATGACCATTAGTACCATACCTTTCCAAAACTTCCATATTTCCTGTATCCGGAGCACTACAATTCATGGCCTCTGAGGCCAAATGCACCCAACCTAGTTCCTCTGCTATATAAGCGTATTCAACTGTTGTAAGTCCAAATCCCTCATCAGAATCCGTTAACCAAAAATTCCACAATCCCCTTTTACGAGCTTCAGATTTAACCGTATCCATAATCTCTAATTGCCTCTTAGAAAGATCGAACCTGCCTCCAGGTGCCGTTCCTACCAGCTCGTGAAACTCATGATCCAAAGGAGCGACATAGTTTCTAGTGAAATCTCTTATTTTTTCAACCAAAGGCCGCACGCGCTCGCTCATGCCTAAGTCCATTGTAGAAGTCATAACCATATCCTTATATCTATAATTTACCGGTTTGTATTTTGTGTCTTGCTAATTTACCTAAAGCAGTTGCCATAGCTCCATAAGATTTAAAACGCGGATTGTCAGTTTGGCCTTTATAGTATCTTGAGTATATTTGCTGAATTATCACGGCTAACCGCCAAATACCATAAACATAATAAAACTGAAAACCACTTACATCATATCCTGTTTTTGATGAGTAAAATTCAAGTATTTCGCTGCGTGTAAGCATTCCTGAAGCAGTTGAAGGCTGCCTTAAGGTCATTTTCATATAATCCGGATCTGTGGGCTCAATCCAATAAGCAAGTGTATTTCCCAGATCCATCAAGGGATCACCTAGAGCAGAAATTTCCCAGTCTAATAGTGCCTCAATACTTCTTGGATCATGCTTATTAAGTATGCAATTATCAATTCTGTAGTCACCATGTATAATCGCAGCGCCTCGTTCAGTTGATGGCATATTATCAACGAGCCAAACTTGAACATCCTCAAATTTCTCGACATCTTTAGTCCATGATTTCTCGAAACGACTATTCCAACCGAGAATTTGTCTATTTACATAACCAATAGGTTTTCCAAAGTCAGACAAACCTATCGCTTCGAAGTCAACCTGATGAAGATCTATTAAATTTTGAAAAAAATTAACACATAATTGCCTTACTTCTTTTTTAGACCAATTCCATTCAGTTGGTATCTCAGTATGAATTAAGTGACCTTCTGACCTGTCCATCACATAAAACTCACTACCTATAATCGATGTATCATCAGTGTAAAACAATGTATTAGGCACAGGTATAGTACCTTTTAACGCCGACATTACACGATACTCTCTTTGCATATCATGGCCCGACTTTGGTTTGTCTCCAAAGGGGGGACGTCTTAAAACCATTCTCCTCTTTGGGTAATCAAGAGCATAAGTTAAATTTGAGGCCCCCGAGTTATACTGACTTAAAGTCGCCTTACCTCTAAGACCTGGGATAACATTCTTTAAAATAGAATCTACCGCATCAAGGTTAAATTCTTCACCCGAACGAACTTCAACTACAGGGTTTTCAGAGCTCATTAAATAACTGCCCCGCCATCCACTATCATGCTTTGTCCTGTATAATAGCTTGCTTCACTTGAAGCCATATAAAGAACTGCACCAACCATCTCTTCGGGCTGAGCCATACGTTTTATCGCAAGGTTCAATTTTACATAAATATCCATTGCTGGATTATCTTTTAAAGCTGATGCTAATTTTGTATCTGTAAAACCAGGCAATAATGCGTTAACCCTCACACCGTGTTGAGAATACTCCTTAGCTAAACCCTTTGTCATAGCAATTAAAGCTGCTTTGCTCATACCGTATATTACACGAAACTCAGCGGGTTGAATGCCGTCAATAGAAGCAACATTTATAATTGCTCCGCCACCATTTTCTTTTAGTAAAGGAAATGCTTTGGTAGACAAAAAATATGGCCCGCGTGAATTAACTTGAATAGTTTTATCAAAGGCAGACTCGCTAGCTTCATGAGCTGGACCAAAATGCGGACTTGTTGCTCCGTTATTAATCAGAACATCAAGACGTCCAAATTTCGATTTTATCAAAGATAGTATATTTTCTTGATGATCTAAATTTCCAAGGTGTAGTTCCGCAGATATTGCCTTACCACCTTTTTCGCGAATTTTTTCTGCAACTTTCTCACAATCAGCCTGTTTACGGCTCGAACAGATTACTGTAGCTCCATGCTCAGCAAAGCCATGGGATACCGCTTCACCTATACCTCGACTTGCACCAGCTACTAGAACCACTTTGTCAGTAAAATCAAATCTTGTCATTTTATCCTCTAATCTGGTAGTTGATTACTACCTAATTTTTGTTTGAGCTTGTTCATGCCTCTTATATAAGCCTCGTAATTATTAGCTTTATTCTTAAAATAATCACCCACAACAGGGTGTGAAAGGACCATGAATTTATCTTCCGATATGGAATTCTTTAGGGCCTCAGCAACATCTTCAGGTTCCAATAATCCATCTTGATGACCTTCAGCCATCAGCATTCCCTTGGTCATATTTGTTTTGACGTATTGCGGACAAATACAGTGAGTTTTAATACCTTCATCCCAATGACGGATTGCCAGACTTTCTGCAAAACCGACTGCAGCATGTTTGGTTGCTGTGTATGAGGAACTCCCTATTTGACTTAGTAAACCTGCAGCTGATGCAGTTATTACAAAACGGCCTGATCCACGCTTACGCATACCTGGTATCAAGCAGCGAGAAGCATATACAGAACTCATGACATTAATTTTCCAGCTTAATTCCCAGTATTCGTTACTCGCATCGGCTGCGTGTTTTGGATCTCCATAACCAACCCCAGCATTAGAAACAAAGATGTCTATTGGACCATTAATTTCTTCAGATCCAAGAATAAAATTTTTGATATCTTTTTCATCACTGACATCGCACTTAAACGATGCTGCCCCAATTTTTTTTCCAACATCTGTAGGATCTATTAAGTCACTTATGGATACATTTGCTCCATTAGATACAAACATTTCCGCCAAAGCACGACCAATTCCGCCCTGAGCTCCTGTGATCGCGACTGACTGTGCTTTGAACATATTTACCAACTATCTAATATTTCTTATGCAACTTGTTGCATATAAAAATTCATCTTGCCAGCTGTTTATTTGCCATTGTTAATTAGTTAGGAGTAGAAATTAAACGCTAATACCTAACTTGATAATTCTAAAATAAATTATTTTTTTGGCTT
>JBELEM010000023.1:7995-30159 GCA_042093735.1 Hellea sp.
GGCTTGGCCGCTGCTTTTGCTTTAGGCTTGGCCGCTGCTTTTGCTTTAGGCTTGGCCGCTGCTTTTGCTTTAGGGGCTGATTTTTCAGACAGCCGCTCTTCAAGGTACTTCACACGAGCCGCTAGGTATCTATTTCTCCACTCAAGAGCATACGTTTCATCAGTGTCTGCTACATCTAAGGTATCACTTTTTGAAGTATCGCTTTTAACACTCTGATCAGGCTTTGGAGAGAATAATATCTTTCCTAGTATTAGTCCCAAAAGGGCCATGATAACCTCAGGCGCGTAACCCAGAAGAGTGTCTAACATTTTGATCTCCAATTTTATTTCAAATTATTAAGTTAATATAATATTCTATTAGTAAGATAATTTTGATTACTAACCAACAGTTAATATTCAAAAATACTGTTCTAAATATTAACTCTGGACTGCGCATCAGTATATTCAATTTTGAAAATATCGATTATCTCTTGCATTGATGGAGCATTATGTACTGAACCTACACCCTGTCCAGCGCCCCATATGTCTTTCCAAGCCTTAGCGTCCGTATTACCGCTAGACCCAAAATTCATTGAAGATTTATCTGCAGTTGGCAAATTAGCTGGATCTAAACCGGCCTTTTCGATAGAGCCTTTTAAGTAATTACCATGTACTCCAGTAAATAAACTTGAATAAACTATATCCTCACCTGAACTATCTATGATTTCCTGTTTATAACCATCTACCGCATTTGCCTCTTTAGAAGCTATAAACCGTGTCCCTATATATGCCAGATCAGCTCCTATAGCTAAAGCACCTGCGACTGATCCTCCCGTAGATATCGAACCTGATAAAAGCAACGGGCCATCATGAAACTGGCGTATTTCAGGGATTAAAGCAAAAGGCGATAATCGACCTGCGTGCCCCCCTGCCCCAGAACAAACAGCTATTAACCCGTCGGCACCCATTGATAGAGCTTTTTTAGAATGACGAATATTTACCACATCATGCAGGATGATACCACCGTAACTATGTGTCGAATCATAAACATCCTGATTTGCTTGCAAACTGGTTATAATAATTGGAACTTCGTGCTTTCTGCAAACTTCATTATCATGATCTAAACGGTTATTAGAAGGGTGACAAATCTGATTCACAGCAAAAGGAGCAACCTTTTTTCCGGGGTTGTCTTTTTGATACTGTTCTAACTCCAACTTTATTCTGACTATCCATTTTTCAAGCTCATCAGCTGGCCTTGCATTTAATGCTGGAAAGGAACCAACTATACCTGCCTTGCATTGAGCGATAACAAGCTCAGGGCCTGATACAATGAACATTGGTGCAGCTACAATGGGCATTTCTAAATTTTGCAGTATTGGAGGCAATGACATAAACTATCCTTTAAGAAATTTTGCTATGCAATTAAATGCATATGAGCAGAAGTCCAGAAAAAACTACTCATTAAACAAACTTGTTACAGTTTTAGTCATAGTTTTTACTCCAACAGGAATAGCTATAGTTGAATTTGGTTTAAAAAACGGTGAATGCAACGAGGGCATTTGCCTGCCCTCTTGTCTAGCATTTTCAAATTCAATAGGATCAGCTGCGCCAAGCCAATAAATCAAACCCGGCACCTTTTCAGATGTTCTTCCATAGCGTCCAAAGTCTTCTCCTCCCATGACAGGGGGAGTAGATAAAACGTTCTCGCTACCAATTACCTCACTCATAAAATTTATTGCTTTAGATGATAACTTTGGGTCGTTAAATGTTGCCGGTGTATATTCATTTTGCAACTCAACAACTGGCAATTTATCAATTGGCAAACCAGCAACACGTCCCATATTTTCAGCAATTCTTCGAATAGAATTTAGCAACATGTTTCGGGTTTCATCCGAGTATGACCTAACTGTAAGCTGAAGCTTAACTTGCTCGCCGATTATATTATGCTTAGCCCCTCCGTGAATTGAACCCACTGTCACTACAGCAGAGTCTTGAGCATCCACTTCCCGCGCTACTATTGTTTGTAATGCGAGAACAATTTGCGAAGCTAAAACTATAGGGTCTTTTGTTGTTTGCGGGTATGCACCGTGACCGCCTACTCCCTTAACTGTGATATCAACTGAGTCTACATTAGCTAATGCATAGCCTGATGTAATACCAACTTTACCAGCCGGCATGGCGGAATTAACGTGAAGTGCTAGATTGTATTCAGGCACAGGAAATTTCTCAAATAAACCGTATTTTAACATGTCTTTAGCACCATGACTAATCTCCTCAGCAGGCTGAAGTATCATTATAAGAGTGCCAGACCATTTATCTTGGTTGTTTATCATTTCGATGGCAGTCCCAAGAAAAGTTGTCATATGTACATCATGTCCACATGCATGCATGACCGGATGTAAATCTCCAAAACGATCTTTTTTTACTACCTTACTCGCGAAACTTAGACCCGTTGTCTCTAAAACAGGCAGACCATCCATATCCGCTCTCACCATTATAGCTTTTCCTGGGCCATTTTTTAGTACAGAAACAACTCCCGTACCGCCAAAACCTCTATGAACTTCAAAGCCCAAATTATCCATTTTATCTGCAAGATAATTCGCAGTTTCATTTTCCATATTCGATAACTCAGGGTTGGCGTGTAGGTGTTTATAAACATCCATAAGGCTTTCTGCTCTTGCAGGCAGAGCCATACAAAAACATCCGATGAGGGCTAATTTTAAAAAATTCATAATATCTACCTAAGTTGACAATCGCTTTAAGGCTTTTAGTTTTACTGTAATATGATTAGTCAGTTAATAATAATTTACAATGAAAAAGGCATTCAATGATGAAAATCCTAATAACCACACTTACTCTAAGCTTAATGTTTTCTTTAACTGTTGGCTGCTCTAAGTTCTCTGAAACTCTTGATGTCGTCTCCTCAGGTGAAATAACAGAACAAGACTTAAGCTTAAGGATTAAAGAATTATCGTCTGATAATTTTGAGGGAAGAGCACCTGGTACACCGGGCGGCATTGCTGCATCGCAATACATTGCTGATGAAATGAACTCAATTGGGCTAATACCCATGGGTTCTGATGGATCATACTTTCAATCTGTAGAATTAACAGCACAAACTCTGTTGCCCAACTCTCAAATGAACATAAACTTTGATAGGGAAAGTGTTTTTGATGGAAATGATAAAAAAAATTCAGTTTATTGGACTAAAAGGTTAAATGAAAATATAGATATAAAAAGTAGTGAATTAGTCTTTGTGGGCTACGGCATTAATGCTCCTGAATATAATTGGAACGATTATTCTGAAATTGATGTAAAAGGCAAAACGGTCTTAATTCTTATAAATGATCCAGGATTTGCAACTCAGGACGAAACGCTCTTCAAGGGCAATTCAATGACGTATTATGGTCGGTGGACATATAAATATGAAGAAGCCGCAAGGCAGGGTGCAGCAGCAGCTATTATCATTCATGAAACAGCACCGGCATCTTATGGTTGGCAAGTTGTATCTGGCTCGTGGTCTGGAGAGCAATATGATCTTGTAAGACCGGATAAAGGGGCATCTAGAACTGCTCTGGAAGGCTGGATGACTTACAGTAAAACAGAGGAATTACTCTTAAAAGCAGGACTCAAACTTAAGGACTTAGAAGCGAATGCGACAGAAAATAACTTTAAAGCACTATCAATTCCAAGACTGACATTATCTGCCTCTCTAAAACAAAACATTAAAACTACAGTATCAAGGAACGTGGCTGGTGGTGTAATAGGCTCAAAATACCCAGAGGATTTCGTATTATATATGGCTCATTGGGACCACCTTGGTATGAATTTAGAAATCGAAGGTCCTGATAAGATTTATAATGGCGCCGTTGACAATGCTACAGGAACCGCGGCCATTATTGAAATAGCAGAGGCATTTAAGACCGGCATTCAGCCAGAAAGATCTGCCTTATTTTTAGCTGTTACCGCGGAAGAGTCTGGTCTTTTAGGGTCCGCTTACTATGCCGAGGAACCACTAGTACCGCTCAAAAACACTATAGCTGGTATAAACATCGATGCTATGCTTCCATTAGGAAGAACAAAAGATATGAAAGTTATTGGTTACGGAGCCTCTGAATTAGAAGACCTACTAGAGAGCACTTTAGATCGTAGGAATATGTATATTGTTCCAGATGACAAGCCTGAGGCCGGTTACTACTATCGTTCAGATCACATAAGCCTAGCAAAAAAAGGGGTTCCGATGCTTTACGCTGACCCAGGAAATGAACATGAGGATTATGGCCTTATATTTGGAGAGGATTTTTCTGATGATTATACTAAAAACCGATACCACAAACCAGCCGATGAATATAATGATACTTGGGACTTATCCGGCATAAAACAAACTTCTGAAATACTATACGAACTTGGTTATAATTTGGCTAATTCAACCATGTGGCCCAATTGGTACGAAGGAACAGAATTCAGATCTCTCAGAACAAAAATGATGAACTCTGAAGAGTAATATTATGCAAACAATTATCTGCATGAAATGGGGGGATAGATATGGTCCCGAGTTTGTTAATCGCCTATACCATAGCATTCTGCGGCATACTAAAAGGAAAACTAGACTCGTATGTTTTACAGATAACCCTAAGGGTATCGATGCTGACATTATAACAACAAGTATTCCAGATATTAACCTACCCAAAAACTATATCGAAACTCCATGGCGCAAACTCACTATGTGGAAGTATCCACTTTTAGATTTGAGCGGAGATATTCTTTTTCTCGATCTTGATTTGGTAATAACTGGTAATATTGATGACTTATTTGATTATAAACCAGGGAAGTATTGTGTAATTGAAAATTGGACGCAAATCGGGAAAAACATAGGAAATACGTCGTGTTTTAGGTTCCCATCGGGTAAATATTCACACATATATGAAAAAATAAATCTTCACCCACATAAAATTTTAAATAATTACAGAATAGAACAAGTATATATATCTAAAGTAATACCCAACATGGTATTTTGGCCAAGTGAATGGTGCTTAAGTTTTAAACATAATATAATTCCCAAATGGCCAATAAATTTTTTAAAGAAACCCAACTTACCCAAACATGCACGGATTGTTGCTTTTACAGGAAAGCCAGATCAAGATGAGGCATTGTTAGGAATTTGGCCCTCTCCATGGTATAAAAAGATCTACAAATACATAAAACCTGCAAGCTGGATTTCAGATTATTGGAAATAATATTATGATAACTATTCATCACCTAAATAATTCACGTTCCCAAAGAATACTGTGGCTTCTTGAAGAACTAGAAGTAAATTACAATATAAAGCACTATCAAAGAGACACCACTACAAACAGGGCACCTGAAGAACTTAAATCAATACACCCCTTAGGTAAATCTCCAGTTATTGAAGATGGTCAATTAATAATTGCAGAAACTGGGGCAATAATTGAATATTTATTGAGTAAATATGATAAAAATAAATTTTTACCAAAAAAAACAGATAGGTCTTACAACAGTTATATTCATTTTTTACATTTTGCTGAAGGGTCTGCAATGCTTCCCCTATTACTTTCACTTTTCACAGGTTTCCTCGGCGAAGCAGGCAAGCCACTACAGCCTATGATATCAAGTGAAATAAAAAAAGTACTAGATTATTGCGAACAACAACTAACTAAATATGAATATTTTGCAGGTGACAAAATTACCGGAGCTGACATTCAAATGATCTTTCCTCTAGAAGCGGCAAAATCTAAAGGTTTGCTATCTGAATATGATGCCTGTAATGATTATGTTAACAAAATTCACAAAAGAAAAGCTTATATTTCAGCCTTAGAAGCCGGTGGCACATACGCTTATGGACCAGAAAATGACTGATTTTCTTAAAGTTACAACTGAGCCAGGTGAAAAGGTAGATGTGCATAAAAACAAAGCAAAAAGAGCTATATTTCATTTAGCATATCCAATGAAAAACAAGGAGGAAACGAGATTATTTTATACTAATATTTTAGGGTGCTCGACTGGACGCGAGGCAAAAACATGGATCGATTTCAATTTTTTTGGTAATCAACTGAGCTTTCATTTATCTGAAAATAGCTACTTATCAAATGAACCAACCAACCTTGTAGACGGTAAAGATATACCTGTTCGTCACTTTGGGGCGGTTTTAGAATGGAATGATTGGCACACACTCAAAGACCGTTTAATATCTAAAGATTTAAGCTTTATAATTGAGCCTTACATAAGGTTTAAAAACCAAAAGGGCGAACAAGCAACGATGTTTTTTAATGACCCATCAGGAAATGCTATCGAGTTCAAAAGCTTTAAGTATCAATCACAAATATTTGAAAAATAACAATAATTATTTTAAAGACTTGAATTCTCCATTACTATTCATAATGCTCAACTCTCTGTTTGATACTGAAAAATGACTTCCCAACAATTCAAGTTGCCCAGAATTTACAGCTTCTTCGACAAATTTATAAGTCATTAAATTTCTTAATGACTGCCTAACTCCCTCATGCTCCATTTCTATTTGTAACTTTTCCTTGGGTATATGCTGCTGAATTAACTTTTCACGGACTTCGTTAAAAACAGAAACCCACTTTCCTACATATCCAGAAGCATTGTAGCCCATACCATCAAGACAACCCTTAATGCCTCCACAAGCTTCATGCCCAATAACTATAACAACCTCTACCTTAAGGGCCATCACCGCATACTCGACAGCGGCCAAAGTACCATAAGAACTACCTAAACTATCAACACTTGGCACAATATTTGCTACGTTTTGGTGTTCAAATATATCACCTGGGTTTACATTAAAAATATCTGAAGGATTTACTCTACTATCAGAGCAGCAAATTACCATAATTTTAGGTTTTTGACCATTAATAATGAGATCTTGATATAGATCTCTTTGCAGTTTGGCCTTACCTGATATAAAGTTTCTATACCCTGAAAATAATTTTTCTTTATATGTGTTCATATTAACGCGAAATCCTTATCATTTTACTAGGCAACAACGCATAAATTGCGCCATCAGGACCCGGTGTCACATCTCGAACTCTGCCCAAATCTTTGAACAATATCACCTCGGAAACATAACTTCCATTTTTTACCTTTATTATTCTAGCCGATTGATCAGCCAGAGCCCCCACTAGAAGATGGTCATTCCACTCGGAAAACATTTCACCTTTGTATACTTCTAAGGAGCTGACAGCTATTGAAGGGGTCCAATAGCTTTTTGGCTGTTCCATATCTGGTAAATCAACAAATTCTGTTAGCACAGATCCGTCATAGTTAATTCCATAAGAAACTTTAGGCCATCCATAATTCAAACCAGGCTTAATAACATTTAGCTCATCCCCCCCTTTCGGTCCGTGTTCAGTTTCCCAAACAATATTTGAAACTGGGTGCACCACAATACCCTGAGGGTTTCTGTTACCATAAGTGTAAATTGACGGATACATGCTACGACCATCGTTAAAAGGATTGCTTCTGGGAACCGTGCCATCAGTTTTTAATCTGTGAATCTTTCCATTAGGCACATTCAGAGATTGAGACATATCCATTACGCCACGATCACCAATACCAAAATACAGATGGTCATTATTATCAAAAGTTATTCTCGATCCAAAATGAAACCCCGTATTCATATAATCTTTAGGTTTAGCTTGGAATAAAACCTCTTCGTTTTTCCAAACCACAACATCTGAACTGTAAGATAACTTTCCTCTAACGATCTTAGTCATTGTTTTTTCTGGAGTATTTTTATCTGCATCAGAAAAACTTAGATAAATCCAACCATTTTTACTATAATTTGGGTCTAATGCTACATCAAGCAATCCACCCTGCCCTTTATTCGCTACAGCCGGAGTTCCTATTACTTTCTTTTTTGAGTCTGGTGTAACTAAAAGTAAATTACCCTTTTTCTCTGTTATAAGCGCTACTCCTTCAGTAATAAAACTAACCCCCCAAGGTGCATCTAAATCAACAGCCCAGTCTTCAATTAAAAGTTGTTGCGCTACGACCGAAACTTCATTCACTGGAGTAGGTAATTCCTTTGCAGAAACACTTATTAACGCCAGCAAATAGATAAACAAAAGGAAGATATAATAATTTATCACTTTTATATTATTGAAAGTCTTCACTAATTAAACTCCTAAAACAAAAAAATCTATCCAGCCGCCCTAGCAATACATGCAAAGTCCGCCATATCTAAACTGGCGCCCCCCACAAGTACACCATTAACATTTTCTACTCGTAAGATTTCAGCTGCATTTTTTGTGTTAACAGATCCTCCATATAAGATTTTTATATCAGGTCCTATAATGTTTCTGATCTCAATATGCATATCTCTAATATCATCAATGGAGGCAGTTACACCTGTTCCAATTGCCCAAATTGGCTCATAAGCTATGATAAAACCCTTATCTAAAGTAGTAATTGATTTTTTAATTTGTTCTGAAACAAACTTATGAGCTTGACCAGATTTTCTAATTTCTAAATTCTCACCAACACAGACTATTGGTGTCAAATCCTCTTCAAAAACTTTAATTACTTTAAGAGAAACTTCTTCATTGCTTTCCCCCATAGCCCTTCTTTCTGAATGACCTAAAATAACAAACTTAACGTCAAAATTTTTCAACATACCAGCACTTATTTCCCCAGTGAAAGCACCTTTATCAAGATAGTGGCAATTTTGAGAACCTAATTGGATGTTAGTATCCCTACACAAATTCATCATTCCAGGAATTAATAATGAAGGAGGGCATAGAACAATATCAATGTGATCGCGAGCATGTGATGGATAGATCCCATCAAATTTCGTTGGCTTATTTGAGCATGCAGGCTCACCATTCATTTTCCAATTACCCACAATTAATTTTTTCATAATTAATCCTTCGTACTTTTTATAATAATGCCAACATAAAAACGATATAACAAGGTTAATCGCACTTGAATCAAGTCTTCCCCACAGGTAAGTAAATACTGAATTAAACAGGACCTAAACATGACGAAGACTATAGGCGAAAAAATTCGTAACTTTATGGTAGCAATTCTAGTCGGCTTACTAGTTGTGGCATTTGCTGTCTGGGGTGTAAATGACGTATTTACTGCCCGCGCTGGAGACTCAATTGTTACCATCGGAGATTTCGACATAAGCTCTCAAGAATTTGCAGAAGCGTTCGAACGTCAATTGCAAACACAAAACAGAGACAATGGAACCTCAATTACGAATGCGGAGGCATTTGCAAGCGGCCTTCATAACCAAGTGCTTCAAGAGTTAGTTACTAATGAAATCATCGAAATAGATGCAAACGACTTAGGAGTTGGGGTTAACAGGAGAACTGCAAGAAACGTAGTAAAAGAAATAACTAACTTTCAAAACGACTTAACGGGTGAGTTTAGTGAAGAAAAAATGGAAAGCTTGTTGTCACAAAATCGCATCACAAGAAATCAATTTGAAAAAGATATCTATAGCACGCTTCGTAGACAGCAAACCATTCCAGCAATTATTGGTGGAATTTCCATTCCAGAAATATACTCAACCCAACTTTACAGGTATGTCACTGAACAACGAAAGATAAATTTTATTACCATTTCACACGATGATATAATGGATCCAAAGACGCCAACCGAGACTGAACTAAAAAGCTATATCGACGAATTTGACTATGTTTACACAGCTCCCGAATATAGGAAAATAACATTACTACGTCTTGAACCCTTCGACATCACTCCGGATATGAAAGTTTCTGAGGATGAAATTCTAGCCGCGTTTCAATACAAAATAGACCTTGGCGAGTTAGGAGCACCAGAAAAGAGAACGGTTGTTCAGATTACTGCCCTTGATGAAAACTCAGCAAAGAAAGCAGCTGATATGCTATCCTCAGGCCAAGATCCAAATTCTGTGGCCAGCACTCTCGGTTTGATACAGCCTGAAATCTACACAAATGTAGTTAAAGATGAAATACTAGATCCAATTACAGCAGAAGAATCATTCAAGATGAAAGAAACAGAATCTAAATCAATACTTGGTAGTTTAGGAAATTGGTACGCTATTAGTGTATCATCAATATCTCCAGCTGAGTCACCCAATTACGAGTTGCAAAAAGAAGCTCTTCGTCAAACACTTCTGACTGAAAAAGCACAAGAGGAAATATATGATATAACCGGTACAATAGAGGACTTAATGACAGATGGTTTAACCTTAGAAGAAATATCTGATGCCATTAACTGGCCTCTTTCATATTATGACTACATTGACAGATCAGGATCAGATCAAACCGGTATGAAAATGAATGGCTTTGAGGCAATACCTGGTATTGCTTCTGATGAAAGCATTTTAGAGGAAACTTTTATTGCCGACTTAGGCTTTGAAACTGATCTCTTTGAAACTCGGAACGGTGGATATGCAAGTGTTAGAGTTGATGAAATTATAGACAGTCAGAGAATGCCTTATGAAGAGGTAAAGTACTCAGCAACTCAAGCATGGAAACAGTCGCAAA
Source organism: Hellea sp. (assembly GCA_042093735.1). Taxonomy (GTDB): domain Bacteria; phylum Pseudomonadota; class Alphaproteobacteria; order Caulobacterales; family Maricaulaceae; genus Hellea. The sequence goes on from JBELEM010000023.1 coordinate 18,488, forward strand.
AGAATAATCTTCTCAACTCACTGGCGACTAAAATTGTAAAAGATATCAATGAGGGTGCAACTTTGAAAGAAGCAGTTTTAGATCTCAAAAATAAATCTATCACAGAACAAATAATTGTAAGAGGACAACCATCACAAAATTTAGGCAATAACATTATTGCAGATATTTTTAGTTCTGATGCTGGGGCAGTCGTTCAAGGCGAAGCTCCTAAAATTAATACCAGACAAATTGCTATACTAGAGGAAGTACTATCAAGTGAAGAGTTTCCAACAGGTGAAATACTTAAAATAATTCAAGAGCGATCATCTCAAGAGATAAGTAATGATCTTCAGAACGCTTACCAGCAAGCTATTTTGAAGGATAATACTCTGAGTGAATACCCAGAAAAAATTAAAGTAGTTCTGGGTATTACAGAAGAGTAAAGATGACATATCAAATTACTCCAACTCCTGAAGATTTCAATCCTTCAAAACCTCAGCTAGTATATTCTAGAATTATAAATGACATAGACACCCCTGTATCAGCTTTCTTAAAAATCGCGGAAAACAAACCCTACGCCTTTCTATTTGAGTCAGTTCAAGGTGGAGAGATTAGAGGAAGATACTCTTTTTTAGGATTTTCGCCTGATATTATATGGAAATCCCATGGAGATATAAGTTTTATATCGAGAGATGGTGGCAAATTCGAACAATCGAAAAAAAAGCCTCTGGAGTCCCTGAGATCTTTACAGGAAGAAAGTTCCTTTGTTTTGCCAAAAGGAATACCCCCAATGGCAGCTGGATTGTTTGGCTATCTGGGCTATGACCTAATACGCCAGGTAGAAAAATTACCTACTAACTCAAAAGACCCTATCAATACACCAGATGCTATTATGGTAAGGCCATCATTAATCGCAATTTTTGACTCAATAGCACAAGAAATTATTATCGCCTCTCCTGTTTACGCCTCAGGAAGTTATGAGAGTGCTGTTAACAAAATTCACGAGGTAGTAAGAGAACTAAACACACCTATAAACAACAATATTAATCAAAATTCAGATACTCAAGGTATAATTCCAAAGATGGGTACATCTCTAAAACAATTCACCGACAGGGTTAATAAAGCAAAAAATTATATATTATCAGGTGACATTTTTCAGGTTGTTATTGGTCAAAGGTTTTCTGCACCTTTTAAACACAAAGATTTTTCTCTGTATCGGTCCCTAAGGAGACTAAATCCCTCACCATTTATGTACTTTTTAAATTTTGATGATCACAGTGTTGTTGGCTCCAGCCCGGAAATATTAGTTCGACTTAGGAATAAAAAAATAACTATAAGACCCATAGCCGGAACTCGGCCTCGAGGTAAAACCGAAAGTGAAGACCTTCAAAATGAACAAGACCTAATTAACGATCCGAAAGAATGCTCTGAGCACCTTATGCTCTTAGATTTAGGTAGAAATGATGTTGGACGGGTAGCAAAGCCAGGCACTGTGGAAGTCACTGAAAAATTCATAGTAGAAAGATACAGTCACGTCATGCACATAGTGTCCAATGTTGAGGGTGAAATACTAGATGGCTGTGACGCAATTACTGCATTATTTGCCGGTTTTCCTGCAGGAACTGTATCGGGAGCACCTAAATTAAGGGCAATGGAAATAATAAACGAGTTAGAAGATGAAAAACGTGGTATTTACGCAGGTGCAATTGGGTATATTGGATCAAATGGAGACATGGACACTGCAATTGCCTTAAGAACAGGAATTATTAAGGATAAGATACTACACGTAAGGGCAGGAGCTGGAATAGTCATAGACTCTAAACCAAAATTAGAATTTGAAGAAACTCTTCATAAATCTGCAGCTTTGTTCAAAGCAGCAGAACAAAGTGTTAAATTTAATTAGGATTAAATGTGCTACTAGTTATAGATAATTACGATAGTTTTACGTACAATTTAGTTCATTATGCTCAAGAACTTGGTGCGCAAACAAAAGTAGTTCGCAATGATGAAATTAGCGTTTCTGATGCGATATCAATAGGAGCGAATGGCATTCTACTTTCACCAGGACCATGTACACCAAATGAAGCAGGAATATGTCTTGATTTAATCACTCGAGCACCCAAGGATTTACCGATACTCGGAATTTGCTTAGGACACCAATCTATAGGACAAGCTCTAGGGGGCAAAGTTATTCAAGCAAAACAAATCATGCATGGAAAAACATCAACGATCCACCATAACAATTCTGGCTTATTTAAAGATATACACGGACCATTTAAAGCGACCAGATATCACAGTTTGTCTATAGAACGTGAAACACTTCCTGATTGCTTAGAAGTAAATGCCTGGGTTGATGATCAAGAAATTATGTCTATCAATCATAAAACCAGACCTATTTATGGCCTCCAGTTTCACCCTGAGTCTATAGCATCAGAAAATGGCCATGAGTTAATCAATCAATTTTTAAAAATTTCCGGTATACGTTGACTAATTTCGAACAAAATATGCGCTCTATTTTATTGGGCAAAAAAAGTGAAACAGAGATTGTTACTTTTTTGGAAGATATAAATCACTCAGGTCTGACTGCTGAGCAAGTTAAAATAGGTGTTGATATAATGATAGAAAACATGACTGGTATCAATATACCAGATGCCATGGATGTTGTGGGAACTGGCGGTACAGGTCTTAAAACTTTATCAATTTCAACTGCTGTCGCCATAGTTTCAGCTAGTGCAGGAGCAAGAGTAGCAAAGCATGGAAACCGTGCGGCCAGCTCTTTAACTGGAACTGCCGATACGCTTTCTCATCTGGGGGTCAACTTAAACGTAAAACCTGATAAAATAATTGAATGCGTAGAAAAGTGCGGTGTAGGCTTTCTTTTCGCACCAAACCATCATCCCGCAATGCGTTTTGTTGCGTCCGCACGCAAAGTAATAGGGAAAAGAACTATATTTAATTTATTAGGACCAATGAGCAATCCTGCAAGAACAAAAAAAATGCTAGTCGGCGTGTGCGACGATGATTGGAGGAGTTTAATGTCTGAAGCATTTAATAGACTGAATGCTAAGCACGTTTGGGTAGTTCACGGCCAAGATGGTTTAGATGAGATTACCACGACAGGACTCACTAATATTTCTGAAGTAAAGGACGGGGAAATACGTAGCTTTACTTTAGACCCAAGAGAATTCGATATAAAAATCGTAGATTTAGAAAAATTGAAAGGTGGAAATCCTAAAAAAAATGCAGCCGCATTGATGAATTTACTTGATGGCATTAAAGGTCCATACAGAGACATAGTGCGTTTAAATGCTGGAGTAAGTCTTATGATATCAGGTATATCTGAAAATATAGAAACTGGAATTGAGATTGCTACTGATTGTATTGATAGTGGCGCAGCAAAAGACACACTCCAAAAACTGGTAAAAATCAGTAATGAGTAACACATTGATGGACACACCGAATGTACTAAAAAAAATAGCAGCATATAAAAAAAATGAAGTTTTATTTTTGAAATCCACTACCACAATTGATTTGTTGAGAGATTCAACAAAAAATATTTCTGCCCCGAAGGGTTTTTTAAGAGCCATAAAAAAAAGTAAGCACCGAGCTGTGATAGCAGAAATTAAAAAGGCTAGCCCTTCTAAAGGGGTCATTTGCAATAATTTTAATCCAATAAAAATAGCTAAGGAATTTGAAAGTGCTGGCGCAACTTGCATGTCAGTATTGACCGATAGTCCGGGTTTCCAAGGTTCAAATGAAATTTTTAAACAAGTAAGAGAAAACACTAAACTCCCACTTCTTAGAAAAGACTTTATGATCGACCCAATTCAAATAACTGAAAGTCGAGTAATGGGAGCAGACTGCATACTAATAATTATGGCCATGGTTAATGATTTCACAGCCAAACTTCTATTAAATGAGAGCAAAAAATTGGGAATGGATGCTCTTGTTGAGACACATAATGATAGCGAATTTGATCGAGCAATTCAATTGGGCGCAGAATTAATAGGGATAAATAATCGAGATCTACGTACCTTTCAAACATCGTTGGATACGTTTGGGAAATTATCCTGTAAAGCCCCAAAAGGCACGACCCTAATTGCTGAAAGCGGCATAAATACCAGATCTGATATAAAAAAATTAGAAAAACTAGGGGCCCACGGCTACCTTATTGGAGAGAGCCTAATGAGAGAAAATAATATAAGTATAACACTAAATAACTTTGTAAAATGAAGGGTACAATAAATTCTGGCTATCATACCAAGCATATAGCTTGGATTGAATTTTCTAATCCAAAAAAAAGAAATGCTCTCTCATTACAGATGTGGAAAAATTTACCTCAAGTTATTAAAAAATTAAAAAATGATAAAAATCTAAGGGTGCTCATCGTAAGGGGTGAAGGAGACTCATTTAGCGCAGGAGGAGATATTTCTGAGTTTAAAGCTGTCTTTGCCACCCCTAATTCATCGTATGATTTTAGTAAATCTATTAATAAAGCATTTAATGCTCTGGTGCACTTTCCCAGACCTACAAAAGCTATGATTAAAGGGGGAGCTGTAGGCGGTGGGTGCGGTTTAGCTCTTGCTTGTGATATACGCATAGCATCAGAAAATGCTTATCTAGCTGTTACGCCTGCTAAATTAGGCATCATATACCCATTTTCAGAAATAAAAAGACTGGTTGCGACCGTTGGAATTTCTAAGGCTAAAGATATGCTTTTTTCAGCACGAATTATTAAAGCAGATGAAGCTAAAAAACTTAGCATGTTAAATCATGTATTCTCAACCAAAGAACTAGAGATGAAAACTTTAGAGTATGCTGCCTTATTGGCAAATAATTCGCCAAATTCACTAATGATAATTAAAGAAATTATAAGTGAAATAGAAAACGGAAAAATAAAAGCAAGTCCCACAATAAATGAAAAAATAAATAATGCGTTCGACAGTGAGGATTTTCGAAAAGGATATGAAGCTTTTTTAAAAAAAATAAAACCAATATTTTAAAGGCCAGAACAAAATAAAGTAGAAAGCTTGACTTTGTTAAGAACATCTATAGAACAAAGATGAATGTTGCTATTTTGTTCGAGGTCAAAAATGCTTACAAAAAAACAAAAGACACTACTTCTTCTTATTGATAAAAAAATAAAAGAAACAGGTATAACTCCCTCCTACGATGAAATGAAAGACAGTTTAGGGCTAGCTTCTAAGTCAGGAATACACAGATTAATCACTGCACTAGAAGATAGAGGCTTTATTCGTCGCCTACCCAATAAAGCAAGGGCAATAGAAGTTTTAAAAAGTATTCCTCTTTATTCCGAAGATGATCGTATTCTGAAGCCTGCTAACGATGAGCACGAAATACCTTTTGTAGGAAAAATAGCTGCTGGTAACCCAATAGCTGCAATAGAAGACAGCTACAGAAAGGTTTCTGTACCTGCAGCTATGGTGGGAGTAAATCATTTTGCTCTTGAAGTCGAAGGAGACTCAATGATTGAGGCAGGAATTCTAGATGGGGATATTGTTGTCATAAAGAAATCACCTACAGCTCGCAATAATCAGATAGTCGTCGCGTTAATAGATCAAGAAGAAGCTACTTTAAAACGAATTTATGCTTCCGGAAATACAGTTGAATTAATTCCCGAGAATAAGAATTACAAGACTAAGGTTTTTGGTCCAGACAGAGTAAATGTGCAGGGTATTTTGGTTGGTTTAGTACGTAAATATAACTAAATCATTTAAATTGAATAATAAACTTCAAACCCAGTTTATTTCCAGAATGGCAATTCAACGTAATTATCCATTAAAATAAAAATTTATTTCTATTAATTAGCTTTCTCATATGAGATACGCTTACCTTCAAACAACAAAAAATATTTATTAATGTCAGTAAAAAAAATCATAACTCGTTTTGCTCCCTCTCCTACTGGTTTTCTTCATATTGGTGGCGCCAGGACAGCTCTCTTCAATTATTACTTCGCCAAAAGTCTCAACGGAGAATTTCATCTCCGTATCGAGGATACAGACAGGATTAGATCTACTAAAGAGGCAACAAATGCAATCATTGAGGGTTTAAATTGGCTAGAAATCAAACATGATGGGGAAATAGTTTTTCAGTCTGCTAATGAAGAACACCATATTAAAGCGGCTCACAAACTTTTAGAAACTCAATTTGCTTATAAATGCTACGCATCTACCGAGGAATTGGAGGCACTTCGTACAGAAGCCTTAAAAACAGGAAAATCATTTAGGAGCCCCTATAGAGACAAAAAGTCAGAACAAAACAAACCTTATACTATCCGTTTTCGTGTACCCGATGGAAACACCCATATAAAAGACTTAGTTCAAGGCAGTATAAATTGGGATAATACAAATTTTGATGATTTTGTTCTTCTGCGCGCAGATGGAACGCCAACTTACATGCTTGCAGTCGTAGTTGATGACCATAACATGAATATTACTCATGTAGTAAGAGGTGATGATCACTTAATCAATGCTGGCCGACAAGCAATGGTTTATCAATCTCTGGGTTGGACGATTCCAACCTGGGCGCACTTATCCCTAATACATGGTCCAGATGGAAAGAAACTATCGAAACGTCATGGTGCACTAAGCGTTCAAGAATATAGAGATATGGGGTATTTACCAAGTGGTTTAAGAAACTATCTCTTAAAATTGGGCTGGGCACATGGTAATGATGAACTCTTCTTTGACGAACAAAGCATTACAAAAGTTTTCTCAATGAAAGGAGTCAACTCTGCACCTGCTCGATTGGACTTTGATAAAATGGATTACATCAATGGACAGCATATAATGAGAGAAAATGATGAAACCCTATTAACTTTACTCACCCCAATAATAAAAAGTAAAAATGAATATAAATTAAATGATATTTTAAAGAAAAGACTACTAGGTGCAATGCCGTCGTTAAAATCTCGTTCAAAAAACTTAATCGACCTTGCCGATCAAGCTGAATATTTGCTTTTATCACCGCCTTTGCATTTTACTGAAAAAAATAAAAGATCTTTTCATAAAAATGGTGCTTTAGAACACCTATCGGCTTTGACTTTCAAACTTAAATGCTTAGAAGAGCCAGAATGGAACAACGATAATATTCAACAGGTAATTGAAAGTTACTTAGAGGTTAAAAATATTGGTTTCGGTAGATTAGGTCAGCCAGTTAGAATGGCACTTACTGGAGGCAGGCCCTCACCTGACTTATCACTTGTATTATACTACCTTGGTAAAAGTGAAACATTACTAAGACTTCAGAATATTACCGATGAATATAAAGACTTAATTGAGGAATAAATGGATAATAAAATAAAAAATACAGGCACCGCAACAATATCTATTGATAATAAGACATTCGAATTGCCCGTGATGCGAGGTTCATTAGGCGCACCAGGAATTGATGTACGCGCCCTCCATAAATACACAGGTCATTTTACCTTCGACCCAGGCTTCACATCCACATGTTCAACTGAATCTCAAATAACCTTCATAGATGGTCAAAAAGGAAAACTATTACATCGAGGCTACCCCATAGAGCAACTTGCTGAAAATTCGACTTTTTTAGAAGTAGCATATCTAATGATTAATGGAGAACTTCCAAATATTAATCAAAATGAAAAATTTACCCGTACAATCACTGAACACACAATGCTCCATGACCAAGTAGAACAATTTTTTCATGGTTTTAGGCGTGATAGCCACCCCATGGCAATGATGTGTGGAACAGTTGGGGCTTTATCGGGTTTTTATCATGACGAAGCTCATACAACTGTGGATGAAGCCAGGGACATTGCTATGCATCGTTTAATAGCAAAAATGCCAACAATAGCAGCTCGCTGCTACAAATACTCCATTGGTCAACCTCATGTTTATCCAAATAATGAGTTGTCATATGCTGAAAATTTTTTACATATGTGCTTTTCAGTACCGGCTGAAAAATATAAAATAAGTAAGACCATATCTGATGCTATGGATAAAATATTTATATTACATGCTGATCATGAACAAAACGCTTCCACGTCAACAGTAAGGCTTGCTGGGTCATCAGGAGCCAACCCCTATGCATGTATTGCTGCAGGAATTGCCTGCCTTTGGGGACCTAGTCACGGAGGCGCTAATGAAGCTTGTTTAAATATGTTAAGGGAAATAGGTACGGTTGATAAAATCCCAGAATACATAGCAAAAGCAAAAGATAAACAGGACCCATTTAGGCTTATGGGTTTCGGCCATAGAGTTTATAAGAATTTTGATCCTAGGTCTCGAGTATTGCAAAAGGTCGCGCATGATGTGCTGCAAGAACTTGATTTAGACAACCCTATACTAGCTGTTGCTAAAGAGTTGGAAAAAATCGCCTTAGAGGACGAATACTTTGTTACAAAAAAATTATATCCAAATGTAGATTTTTATTCTGGAATAGTTCTATCAGCACTAGGGTTTCCTACATCAATGTTCACCGTATTATTCGCATTAGCTCGAACAGTAGGTTGGATATCACAATGGAATGAAATGCTAGAAGACCCAAGTCAAAGAATAGGACGACCTAGACAATTATATTCTGGGGCAGCAGAAAGAAATTACATCCCAATCAGCAATAGATAAACTAATTATCGATAAGCTTTAAGATTGTTTCTGCTGCTAAATTATTTCCTAATTTTCCTTCAGGTCTCATTTTTGTAATTTGATGGTATATCTTCTGACTTACCTTTTCGCGTAGTCGATCATTTTGAATGTATAGATTAATAGCTTTACTTAAAGTATCAGAGTTAACGTCTTTTTGTAAAAACTCAGGCATTAATTCCTCCGCAGCTGAAATATTTACTAACGATATATATTTGGGTTTATACAAAATCTTCGCTATAATAAAAGTAATAGGATTTAATCTGTAGGCAACTACGGTTGGAACACCAGCTAAAGCTAATTGAGTAGTAACTGTACCTGAACATGCGAGAGCGGCTGTACTAATGTTAAATACGGATTCTTTAAATTTTTCATCAACGAAAGTTACACTATCTAATCTTTTATCGTAAACTTTAGCGAGTTCAATATCCTTGATTACTGCTCCAGAAACAGGGCTAATAACTCGCAGGTTAGGCCAGATAGCTATTAATTTAAGAACTGTCTCGATAAAAGGCTCGATAAGATTATTAATTTCAGAACTTCTACTGCCAAAGCAAATAGCAAGTACTTTGTCGGATGGGCTAATATTAAGATTTTTGTAAGCTATATCTTTTTTTTGAAAAATATTTTCCTTATCAAAAACTGGATTGCCAACATATGTTACGCTTAATCCATAAGTTTCAAAATAATGTGATTCAAAATCATGAATTGATAAAAGGTGATCTGTATACCTTGATAAGACTTTGGATCTTTTCTTTCGCATAGCCCAAACTTGAGGGGCTATATATTTTACTATTTTACCTTCATAGCCAGATTTTTTTAGTTTTTTAGCAACCCTAATCATAAAGCCCCAACTATCAATTAAAACAACTACATCAGGGCTTGTTAATAAAATATCATTTACTGTATTTTTAATTGATATCATTATCTTAGGGTAGGACTTAAGTGGTTCAACGAAACCAACAATTGCAAGTCCTCTAATATCGATTCTACTGATTACTCCTTCAGTTTCCATGAAGGGACCTCCAACTCCTAATAACTTTATTGCAGATGATTTTTTTTTAATATTTCTTATTAGACCCGCACCAACATGATCTGCAGAACTTTCAACAGCTACAATATAAACTGACTTTGTCATTTTTCTCTTGAATTAATGCCAACAACAAACAGGCCCAGCTGGTCAGCTAATTTAATTACATTAATCCGCTCTAAAATAAGAGTCTTACCACTAATGCCCGCAACACCAGATAACCCTGCTTCAGATGCTCTTCTAATTGTTTCAGGCCCTATAGTAGGTAAGTCAATACGAGTATCTTGAGACGGCTTTACCACTTTAACTAATACACCCCTAGGGTTTTGTATATCTCCCCTAATTTCCTTAGGTAGTTTAGAGACGCGCTCTAACATTAGATCAGTCCCCTCTTGAGCTTCTAAAGCTAAAACAAGACCGTTGCAGACTACGACAGATTGCCCAATGTCATAACTACCAATAATCTGGGCAATTGATATTCCTTTATCTATATCGAGTTTATGCGCATCACTTATTGGCGTAGAATTCAAACTACCTTCAGATAAAAGTAAATCTTTGCACAATACTTGAGGTGAGATTATTCTAAACCCTTCTTTTTCAAATAAACTCATAATATAACGCATCAGAGAGTCGTCACCCCTCTTCGATGCATTAATTAAACCTTTTAAGTGTATAATTCCCTTTAGGTCAGGCTTAAAACTGCTAAAGTCAGGCCGTTTTATTACACCAGCAAAACAAACGTCTGTTACATTATTTTTTTTAAAGATTTTTAAAATTTTTCCGAATTCAGAGGCATGATAAAATTGAGCTTCTGGATATTCAGACTTATTAGCAAAATTCTTTATACCTATTACAGATAATTCGTAGCCGCTTTCTTTCGCCGCGGTAATAATATGTTTGGGTAATTTACCCCCACCAGCTATTAGGCCTATGTTCAAGATTGTTTCCAAGACGCTGGCATGCATATGCGTCGATTTTTTTTACTATTTATAAAATTAACAATTTCCATAACATGTTTATTATTGGAAAATGCGCTTTCCGCATCACTTATTCTCTCACTAAAAGTTCCCTCTTGTGCAAATAGCATTCGGTACGCCGACCTTAGATGGCCTATAGTTTCTCTAGAGAACCCTCTTCTTTTAAGCCCTGTTATATTAAGTCCTGATAGGTGTGCTTTATTTCCTATAACAGAGCCATATGGTATTACATCCTTTGTAACTGTTGCCATGCCCCCAACGAATGCATGGTTACCTATCCTAGTATTCTGATGTATTGCAGATAGCCCTCCTAATACTACGTGGTTCCCTATTTTTACATTCCCTCCAATCTGAGCACCATTTGATATAATGACATTATCACCCATTTGTCCTTCATGTGCCAAATGGGTGCCAACCATAAAATAACAGTCATTACCAATACGAGTTACAGGTTCACCATAATCCACCCCAGGGTGAATATTCACATTTTCTCGAAAAACACAACGCTCACCAATTTCAATACTTACCGCACCACCTTTATGTTTTATGTCCTGCGGGGGGTGCCCCATTGAAACAAAAGGGTATATTTTACAGTCTTTGCCGATGCTTGTGGATCCTGATAAATTCACCTGAGCAACCAATTCAACATTACTCCCTAGTCTCACATCAGGACCAACTATGCAAAAAGGACCAATAGAGACACCATCTGCTATAATCGCTTTTTTATCAACGTATGATGAAGGATGCACATATGAACTCATTTGTTACTCGTTTCAGCTGCAGAAAAAACTAAAGTAGAACATACTTTATTTTGCACTTTAGCAACCCCTTTAAATTTATAAAATGGAAGACGTATTTTTTCTATTTCTACATGTATAGTAATTTTTTCTCCTGGTAAAACTGAATGACGAAACTTAACCTTCTCGACTGATGAAAAAGCAATAAATTTTCCTTCTGTAAGACCACGTGTTAATGAAACAAGAAGAGCTCCTGCTTGGGCCACACTCTCAATTATTAACACACCTGGCATCACTGGCATATCTGGAAAATGACCTTTAA
>JBELEM010000024.1:0-25199 GCA_042093735.1 Hellea sp.
AACATTTCTACTGTTGGCCCTAAGTTTGGAGGCATATGCTTAACTTTAGGTGGCTCTGGTGCATATATGTCTGCATTAGCAACGGCAGTATTTATTAATTTAATTAATTCTTTGGTGGACACTGATTTTTCAAACCCTCTTGGAATACCTCGTAGTTTCATAAGGCTTTGAAGATCTTTTGGCTTCTGTTGAGCTATATTATATAGGATTTCATCTTTTAATACTCGTCGTCTTGGTATATTTTTTTCTATCGCGCGTCTTTCCCTCCAAGCTGCTGCTGCTTTTAATGCTGCTAAATAAGAAATCTTAGGATTTCTTATTTTTAGTCTTTCCCAAGCATTTTCAGGTTCAAAGCTATACAATTTTTTATCGGTTAATTGGCTTGTTTCTTCTTTTATCCAACTTAATCTGTTTTTTGTCGTCAATTCGCGCACGATCCCTGGGTATAGGTTCCTTAGGTGTGTTACATCTGCAAGTGCATACTTTAGTTGATTTTTGGTCAATGGTCTTCTGGACCAATCTGTAAACCTTTCGCCTTTATCAATATTTATATTTAATCTGCCTTTCACTAATGAACTGTAACCAATAGACTCTCGAAATCCTAATGCCATCGCGGCTATTTGAGTATCAAAAATATTTTTTGGAACTTCTCCGCAGATGTTATAGAATATTTCAATATCTTGTCTTGCAGCATGAAATACTTTTGTAATATTACTATCCAATAATATATTGATAATTGGTGCTAAGTTAATATCTTTTGCTAGTGGATCAATAACAACTTCCGTTTCATCTGTAGCAATCTGAATTAAGCATAGTATGGAGAAAAATGTGCTCTCACGCATAAATTCTGTATCTATACAAATAAAAGGTTGCTTAGAGGCTTTATTACAGAAGGAGTTAAGTTCTTTCTGGTTATCAATAATAATCATAAATCAGCCAATATTGGATACACAAAAAAACATATCAACAAATTTACTACACTTCGCTAAAGGATGTTTTTATTAAATTAAGAGCAGAACACCAAGCTCTCTTTTCACTAGTGGAATTATGTTTTAAAACACCATCACCACTATCGGCTCCTGGAACCATGAATGCATGAGTTGTTTTTCCATATGCATGCAATTGCCAGTCGCAACCCGAGTCTGTTAGTTCTTTGGACAGTTTTAGAACATCATTAGGTGTTGCCATAGGGTCGTCCCAACCATGTGCAACTAATATTTTTGCGTTTATTTTATTTTTGGATAGATTGGGCGCGTCTAGTAGTCCGTGAAAACTGATTGCAGCTTTTATATCTGCACCAGATCTAGCAATATCTAGCGCGCAAAGCCCACCAAAGCAAAAGCCAAGAGTAGCAATATTTTGTTTATCAACAATATCAAAATTCTTAGCCTTCTCAAGGCCTGCTAGTAGACGTTTTAATAGTTTTGCGCGGTCTTCTTTGAGTGGAAGCATTGTGTTTTGTTTATCTTCAAGGGTCGCTGGTTGGTAACCATCTCCATAATTGTCCAAACAAAATCCTATGTAACCTTTATTAGCGATTTCTAAAGCTTTGTTTTTAGAAAATTGGTCTAAACCACTCCAAGCGTGGTTTATCAAAACACATGGCTTCTTTCTAGGCAGTGCATCGTCATAAACCATATAACCAATACACTTTTTATCTTGATCAAAATACTCTACGGATTTTTCAATTATAGCCATTATATAACTTTCGTAATAAATTAATGTCAATAAATCTAGAGTAAAGGTAAATTCTAAGTATAAATTAACAATATATTATAAATTTCATTTTAAGTTACATCCAAACTTATTACAGGCTTAGGATGTATTTTCGTATCATTACACTATTTATAATCACTTTTTGTTTTGTCTCTTGTGCAACTTATCAGGAAAACCCAAATTATAGTTACTCAACTTCCTATTTGCATTCAAAGAATGAGATAGTTTCCAATTCGGAATTTGATAAGAATTTGCAGCATATCGCGATGGATAACAAATCAGCTAATGTATTATCGTCTAATGAAAAAATAATTAATACTACTTGCAGTAATTCTGCAAAACCTAATAAAACTATCGGAGCCAGCATCGGCGGATTGGTAGGTGCGGTAGCGGCAAAAAGTATAGTGAGTGGTAAGGCTGGAGCTATCGTCGGAGCGGGTTTAGGAGGTGTTGCTGGTTACAAAGTGGGTGAATTGTTAAGTAACTGTAATAACTTGACTGAGTCTGTAAAGTTAAATGAGTTAAAAAAAGATGATAACAGCCATCTACTAGTAAAAACTTTATATTCTTCATCTGACGAAGCATTAGTGAATAATAATTCATCAACTTTACTTGAAGAACAAGTTTTAGATGAAATAAATTATGATTATTCAGCAAATTCATCATTACCACTAAAAAAGGATCATGGGCTAAATATAACTAAAACTAAGATACATAAAGTTGTTAAGGGTGATACAATTTATTCATTAACAAAAAAGCTTTGCCAAGATATTGAAGAAATTGATAAATTAAATAATTTGAACTCAAATTTTAACATTCAATTAGGCAGTTTATTGATCTTGCCTCCGAATGCCTGTTAGACCATACACCCCAAGTTCAATAATAATTCTGAGTGTGAGCATAGCAACATGAAACATCGTTCTGCAAAAATATTAGCTACAGTAGGGCCTGCAAGTTCTTCACCTGATATGTTAAAATTACTTGCTGAAGTTGGTGTTAATGCTTTTCGTTTAAACTTTTCTCACGGTAACCATAGTGATCACGCGCGATCGATAGACTCTATCCGAAATATTGAAAATGAAATGGGTAAGCCAATTGCTATAATAGCCGACATGCAGGGTCCTAAATTGCGTTGCGGTGAATTTGAAGGCGGACAAATTAAACTAATTTTTGGACAAGAAGTCACTATAATAAATAGTAAATATAGCGATGCTAGTGATGTAATTTGTATACCTCATAAGGAGTTATTTGAAGTCTTAAAAACTGGGAATACTTTAAAATTTGACGACGGAAAGATAAAGGTAACTGTCAAAAACAATGATGGTTTAGTAATGAAAGCTAAGGTTGATGTACCTGGAACACTAAAAAATAAAAAAGGTGTGAATGTAATAGATGCTGTTCTTCCTATGTCTGCAATGACTGATAAAGATATTGTGGATATATCATTTGCATTAAGTAAGGGTGTTGATTATGTAGCATTATCTTTCGTCCAAACATCCAAGGATGTTCTAGATGCACGAAAAATTATTGGCGATAAAGCTAATATAATTGTGAAAATTGAAAAACCCTCAGCTGTTCATGATATAGATTCTATCCTCGACAAAGCAGATGGTGTAATGGTTGCTCGTGGAGATTTAGGTGTAGAGTTACCGCTTGAGGATGTGCCGGTGGTTCAAAGAAAGATAATCAGAAAAGCTCGTATACTTGGTAAGCCAGTAATAGTGGCAACACATATGCTTGAGTCCATGATTGACTCGCCAACACCAACACGGGCTGAAGCTTCTGATGTGGCCACAGCAATTTACCAAGGCGCTGATGTTGTTATGTTATCAGCTGAGACTGCAGTAGGCCGTCATCCAGCAACTGCTGTGGCAATTATGGATAGGATAATCAAATCAGTGGAGGGTGATCCAGAGTTCTGGGACTATTTCTCAGCCAGTGATTTGCCATATTTTAACACACCTGAGGATGCGATTTCCCAATCCGTTTGCGTTATGTCTAAAACACTTAATTGCAAAGCTGTATTTGGTTATACCAATACAGGGTCAACCGTACAAAGAATATCACGAGAAAGGCCTTCATGTAGAATAATTGGGTTAACCCCATCCATCAAAACGGCAAGAGTAATTTGTCTAAATTGGGGTGTAATTCCTTTAATTATGAATGATCCAAAGAATTTTGATGAAATGCTACCGCATATACAAAGAGCCTCTATATTGTATGCAGGTTTAAAGTCTGGAGATAAGATAATAATAACTGCTGGGATTCCATTCGGACGTCCTGGAACAACAAATACCCTTAAAATTGATATGGTTGATTAATAACTGAATTAATTTTAAATTACTAAAAAAGTTGTATAAAATCATGACTACCAAATTAAATATTAATAAAAATACTCGGATCAGACATCCCGAAAAAATCAATAAACCTGATACTTTGGTTCTAAGAAAGCCTTCTTGGATAAGAGTTAAAGCACCTACATCGCAAGGTTACTCCAAAACACGTGATATAGTAAAATCGAGCGGTCTTGTTACAGTTTGTGAAGAGGCAGCATGCCCTAATATAGGTGAGTGCTGGGAGAAGTCGCATGCCACTTTTATGATATTAGGTGAGGTTTGCACTCGAGCTTGTGCATTCTGTAATGTTTCTACAGGTCTGCCAAATGCGATAGATGAGAAGGAGCCATATAAAATAGCTGAGGCTGTAAAGAAAATGGGTTTACAACATGTTGTTATTACATCTGTTGATAGAGATGATTTAGCAGATGGCGGTGCAGGTCATTTTGTAAAAGTAATATCAGCAATTAGAGAGGTTTCTACTAAAACTACTGTTGAGATTCTCACTCCTGACTTTCTTCGTAAAAAAGGTGCCATCGATACTGTTATTGATGCGAAGCCAGATGTGTTCAATCATAATCTTGAAACAGTACCTAGGCTCTATTTGAAAATACGACCAGGAGCCCGTTATTATCACTCACTTCGATTACTTGATAAAGTAAAACAACGAGACCCTAATCAATTTACAAAGTCTGGTATTATGGTTGGTTTAGGTGAAACAAAGGAGGAGGTAATGCAGGTTATGGATGATATGCGTTCGGCTGGGGTTGATTTTCTTACAATAGGACAATACCTCCAGCCTACTAGAAAGCATGTGGCTGTGGACAGATTTGTATCTCCTGAAGAATTTAAGGGCTATGAAACTATTGCTAAAGCCAAAGGGTTTCTCCTTGTTTCGGCCACTCCACTGACACGCTCTTCCTATCACGCCGACAGTGATTTTAAAGAACTGCAGGAGAATAGAAAAAAAAGATATTAGTAATGCCGGCAGTAAAACTTATAAAACATTTACAATATGATGCAGATGATCTGTTATCCCTGGTCGCAAATGTTGAAGACTATCCAAATTTTATTAACTTAATTTCTGCCCTTAGAATAAAAAAAAGAAGTAATATCAATAATTTTGAGGCGGAAGCTATAGTTAACTATAAATTACTCAGGGAGTGTTTCAAATCTAAAGTTGTAATAGATCCTAAAAAAAGAACTATATCTGTTGAGAAATCAGGTGATGGAGGTGCATTAAAGTCACTTACAAATAAATGGGTTTTTTACGATTTGAGCGATGGTTCTACAGCAATATCGTTTGAAGTGGATGTCTCCCTTAAAGCTTTTCCTCTGAATTTATTGGTTCAACAAAGAATTAATAGATATAGTGAGGTAATAATGAAAGCTTTCGAAAATAGAGCTTCAGAACTCTTTGATAAAGTCGACAAATGTGGGATTGACTTTATTAAGGAGATCGATGCTTTGGGTATTTAGCTAAACATTGTAATTTTTATCAATATTTAAAGCAATCGAACTGGTCAATTTTATTGCTTCGTAACAAGTCAATTTTCTAATGTGTTCTCTGCTCTTGTGTCCAAAGCTATATAAATTCGATTTAGTTTTTATTTTTCTTTCAATAAAATAAGAAACTCCAACCCAAACAGTACCTATAGGTTTTTCTGCTGACCCACCAGTAGGACCCGCAACTCCTGTAACCGATATTGCAAAATCAGTTTTAAATATCTTAACTGTATTTAGGGACATTTCTTCTGCTACAGCTGCACTGACGGCTCCATTGTCATTAATAATATTTAAGGGTATTCCTAAAAGCTTATTTTTAACTTCATTGTTATATGCTATAATTCCCCCAATATAAACTGAAGATGCACCAGATAAGGATGTTATGGCAGTTGATATAAGGCCTCCTGTACAGCTTTCGGCTGTACTGAGGTTAAGTTTGTTTTTGTTAAAAATTAATAGAAGTTTTTGAGCTTCTTTATTAATTTGTTTATCTAGTTGATTCATAATTATTCGGGTAATTTAACTGTTGCTGTAGCTTGGGCTGCTATGCCTTCACTTCTACCGGTAAAACCCAGTTTCTCTGTTGTTGTAGCTTTTACACTAATTTTTTTTATTGGTAGATTGCAAAGTTCTGATAATTTCTCCCTCATACTTTGACGATATGGTTTAATTTTGGGATTTTCACAAATTATTGTTAGATCTAAGTGTTGTAATGTTCCGCCTAGTTTTTCTAATTCACTTATTGCAAATAATAAAAACTCTTTAGAACTTGCATTCAACCACTTAGGGTCTGATGGAGGAAAATGGTCCCCAATATCGCCAAGGGCTATAGTTCCTAAAATAGCGTCAGTTAAAGCATGGAGAGCGACATCTGCATCTGAATGCCCTATTAGGCTAAATTCGCATTTTATAGGTACACCGCATAGCCAAACCTTGTCTCCAGATGTTAATCTGTGTACATCAAAGCCATTTCCTGTAGCTATGTAATTATCTAGTGATATCATTTTTTTTGCTCTTTCAAAATCCTTAGGGTACGTGACTTTAAAATTATTAGGATCGCCTTCCGAATAATAAATATTGATACCAGATAACTTAGCTACCTCAATATCATCATCCGGAATTATATTCTCTGATAAGTTATTGTAGGCTTCTGTAATTTCATTATAATTAAATCCTTGAGGTGTTTGAATTCTGAAAAGTGACTTCCTGTCAATCTTTATCCCATCGATCGTTTTTAAGGAATTAACAACTGGTAGGGCAGGTGCAACTGCTGTGTTTTCTTTTAAATTGGATATAATATCAACTAAAGTGGATTTGGTTACGAAGGGCCGCGCCGCATCATGTATAAGCACGATATCGGGAGGGTTTTTTGAAAGAGAGTGCAATCCTGCTAAAGAAGACTGTGCTCTTGTTTCGCCGCCTGTGACAATACGTATATCCTTATGATCACTAATAATATCAGATATAAATTTATCCTCCTTAGCGACCACTATTATAGTCTCATCTATTAAGTTGGTTGAATTCATCGATGAAATCGTATGTTCTATTAATCGCTTTCCTGCTAATTTAAGATATTGTTTGGGTATTGTGCTACTTAATCGTGCACCTTTTCCTGCTGCGACTATTATTTGTGCAATTCTTGTCATTTGTACTCTTGTGCTAGCGATGAATTATTGTGCATATGTATTTACTGTAGTATGTACTAATAATGACCTTTATGCCCAAAATTGGCAAGTATGAATTACGATCTCGTGTTCTTGTTGCTCCCATGTCTGGATTAACAGATTTACCATTCAGGCGAGTTGTTAATTTGTTTAACCCCGGCCTTATCGTATCTGAAATGGTTGCGGGACAGATGTTGGCCATGGGTAAGCCGGATACATTAGCAAGGGCCGCTGGTGGAGGGGAAATAGATCCCCTTGTAATTCAACTTGTTGGCTGTGAAAAGAACTGGATGTCTAAGGCTGCAAAACTTTCTCAGGAAGCTGGTGCTGCATTAATTGATATAAATATGGGTTGTCCTGCAAGAAAAGTTACCTCAGGTATGTCAGGTTCCGCATTAATGAAAGATATTGATAATGCAATGGAATTAATAGTCGCTACAATAAATTCTGTTGATATACCTGTTACTTTAAAGATGCGATTAGGCTGGAACACTGATACCATTAACGCACCATCTCTTGCCGTCAAAGCCCAAAAGGCAGGAGTACAAATGATAGTAGTCCATGGAAGAACAAGATGTCAGTTTTATGATGGAAAAGCTGATTGGAGTGCAGTTAAGGAAACAGTACAAGCTGTTGATATACCTGTTTTTGTTAATGGTGATATCAATAATGCTAATGATGCTATCGAAGCATTAGACAGATCTTGTGCTGCTGGTGTTATGGTTGGGAGGGCTCTAATTGGCGCGCCTTGGAAACTACAAGAAATAATTTCTGCTGTAGACAGATTAGCTGAAAAAAAGCCATTAAACATAAATGACAAAAGGAAAATTATTTTAGATCACTATCGAGACATTATTGACTTCTACGGCGAAAGAAAGGGTGTTAAAATTGCTAGAAAGCATTTAATTGGTTATGTGGATGATTTAAATTTGATTGATGATAGTGAAATTAAGTCATCGATTGTTCGAATGTCTCAAAGCTCAAAAGTGTACGATAAGCTTGATATTATCTTTTCAAAAGCTAGAGAGAAATAATAAATGAGTAATAATTTTGAGATAAGCTTTCTAGAAGACGATTGGCCTTATCCATTATTTTTAATTAGCCCAGTTGATAATTGTATTTTATGGGCAAATGATAATGCGCTTCAATGGATTAAGATTTCTTCTTCAAAACTCATTGGTACTAAACTTACAGAAATAGTTTTCTTTGATGAATCTAACAAAGATATTATTAATAGGTGTTATAGGTCTGAAGCTCCAGTAATAGTTCGAGATTGTTCACTTCACTTAAATAAAATTGATAAAAAATTATGTCATCTAACAGCATTTCCGAGTGGAGCACATGTATGTTTAAGTATCTGGCCTTCAAATTCTCGGTCTTTATTCTCACATACAGATGCACAAACTGTTTCTGGTTTAGGAAACTTAATAGCGCATGAACTCAAAAATCCATTAGCGGGTATTAAAGGTGCAACCCAACTACTCAAGCAAGATGTTGAAGGTAGCGAGGCGCACGATTTAATTGATTTAATTAGTTCGGAAATTGGTCGTATCGGAAGACTTGCTGATAAAATAGAGGTACTTGGTGACCCAAACCCTGTGAATTTTACACGTGTTAATATTCATGAAATATTACAAAGTGCCAGAAAAGTTATACAATCAGCAAACCCTGGTTTAATTATTACGGAACAATACGACCCTTCTCTTCCGACTATTATGGGGGATGCTGATACTCTTATGCAGGCTATGCTTAATATTATTAAGAATGCCTCTGAAGCATGTGAAGCTAAAGAGTGCGCATCAGAAGTAATATTGGAAACAAAATATAGAAGTGGTGTGAGCAAATTTCGTGATGGTAAAGGGTCTGCCCAGCACCTTCCTATTGAGATAAGTGTCACTGATAATGGTTTGGGTATACCTGAAAATATTTTGGATCAAGTTTTTATGCCCTTCGTTACGAGTAAAAAGGAAGGTCAAGGATTAGGTCTATCGCTTGTAGCAAAAATTGCTTCTGCTCATGGTGGCATTGTTGAGTTTAAATCAGAGCAGGATAAAACCACTTTTTCACTTTTATTGCCAGATAGAGAAACATTATGAAATACGAGATTTTATTAGCGGATGATGATGCTAGTATACGATTAGTTTTATCAAAGGCTTTAACGCGCGCTGGTCATACTGTTAAGGCAACCGATAATGCGGAAACACTTTTAAAATGGTCTGCTACAGGTCAAGGTGATATTATTCTTACTGATGTGATGATGAATGGCACAGAAATATTTAATTATTTGCCATTAATATCTGAAAAAAGACCTTCTATTCCGATTATAATAATTAGTGCCAATAATACAGTTAATACTGCTCTTAAAGCAGGAAGACACAAAGTTTTTGAATATATTCCGAAACCCTTCGATTTACTTGAGGTCACTCAAGCCATACTTAGAGCTGGCTTGTCGGTAAATCCAAGAATAAAGAAAATTAATGATGAATTAAGTAAACTACCTATGATAGGTCGTAGCCCAGCCATGCAACCTGTGTATCGGGCTATCTCTAGATTTTCTGCTGGGCATCTACCTGTATTAATTCAGGGTGAGGTTGGTACTGGTAAGGATTTAGTGGCAAAACTTCTTCATGATGGTGGTGCTAGAAAAAAATTACCTTTTTTCAGGGAAACAGATTTTGAAAATACTTCATTAACACTTCAAAAAGTCAACGGTGGTGATATTTATATTGATGAAGTTGCAGAATTATCGCTTAAACAACAAGAAAAATTATTAGCCGTTTTAACTGCTTCAGAGATGAATCCGCCAGCTAACCGCCCAAGGTTGATTTCTTCAACGCGAAAGGATTTACGAAAATTAGCCAGTGAGGGTAAATTTAGGGATGATCTGCTTTATAGAATAAATGTAGCAGAAATTAGAATTCCTCCTTTGTCTGAGCGTGACAGAGACATTTATGAGTTGTCAGCAAGTTTTTTAACTAGAGCTTCTTCAAATAAAAGTAGAAGATTTAGTAGTCAAGCTCTTGATGTTTTACATCGCCACAATTGGTCAGGTAATGTGAGGGAACTTGAAAACCTAGTGAATCGATTATCTGTGTTATATTCCGATGATTTGATAACAGCAGAAATGGTTCTTCAGGAATTCAGTAAAGATACCGAAAGTTCTGATAAGGTCGAGCAAGATCAAAAGTTAACGGGTCTTTTAGAGAGTGCTTGTAGAAGATTATTAAGTTTAGACCCTGACTCAATTAGTGGTTCGAGCTATAATATTGCCCTAAGTTGGGTTGAAAGACCTCTGATTATAGAAGCGCTTAGGCTAACAGGGGGCAATAAGGCCAAAGCCGCTGATTATTTGGGAATTCACAGAAATACATTGAGGAGTCGATTAAAAGTTTTAGATATTTCGTGATACTTATTTGGTATTAATTGTTTCGTTGACTAGTGTTGATTTGTTGCAACAGTGATGTAGTATAATCACTATACCCATTAATAAATCATCCAGTGGTAAAATGAAAAAGTTATTCAAAAAGCTCAAGAAAACTAATAGTAACATTTTTAATTCCTCCAGTACTATAATCTTTGGTGCTATATTTGCATTTTCTATAAGTTTATTAGTGCTCGGAAGCTTATTTGCATTCTCAAATAAACCTTATCAATTTGGTTGGTCTTACCCGATTTTATTACTCAACTTAGTGCCCATACTAGCACTTGGAATTTACCTAGGGATACGCGTATGGTATGGATTGTTTGCCAATAAAAGAAATCAATCTGCTCCTTTGCTTCATAGAAGATTTGTAACTATTTTCAGTTTATCAGCTTTGACTCCTGCTGTAATTGTAGGGGTTTTTTCAACATCTTTAATCAGTCAAAACATTAATGATTTATTTGGATCAAATGTAAGGTTAAATATGGAATCTGCTAGGGAGATTTTAGACGGTTATGTAAAACAAGAACTGACAGACTTAGCCCAAGATGCTTCGATAGTAAAAAATGAACTTAGTTTGGAGCGGCAAAATATAAAATCAAGAATTTCTTTTACAGCAGATTTACAGATTATATCTCGTGTTAGAGATTTGGATGCTATTTATATAATGAATAATAAAGGATATGTTTTAAGTCGTGTAGAAAGTCCTATCTCACCATCATTTGAAATACCTTTAAAACCTGTTTTTGACAGCTTAAAACCAAAAGATATAGCTTTCATTCAAAGAGATGATTTTGATTATCTTATAGCGGTTACTCCGATTGATGATTATGATAACTTATATTTATTTATTGGCCGAGTAATTAGGTCCAACAACCGAGTTCTCTCGAGTTTGTCAGGAGTAGCAAGAGCTTCACAGGCAATTGATAGGTTTAATGATGATCAAAAATATATGAATAAGATCTTTTTCTTAACTTTCCTGGAAGCTGCAATTTTAATTTTATTTACCTCTATTTGGCTAGGGTTGTCTTTGGCTAATCGTATTATTAATCCACTAGGCACTTTGATAGATGCTTCAGAAAAAGTTAGAATGGGGGATATGTCTGCGAGAGTTGATGTCGATGGAAACTGGGGAGAAATTTCTGACCTTGGTAGTGCTTTTAATAAAATGACATATCAGTTGAGTACTCAGAGAGATGATCTTGTGCGAGAGCATGATTTATCTGAGCAGCGTCGACAATTTTCTGAAGCGGTTTTATCGGGGGTTCGTGCTGGTGTTATAGGTTTGAATCAAGCTGGTAAAATTACAATTATGAATCAGTCGGCTAAGCGACTTTTATTTTCGAAAGATTCAAAAATGGAAGGCTACCCTATATCTAAAGTCCTACCTGAATTTTTGCCCGCTTTTAATAAAGCGAAAGATTCAATTGGAGGACATATAGAAGATCAGATAAATTTTGAAACTAAGTTTGGCACAAGAAATTTTGACTTAAGTGTTAGTGCCTACTCTGGATCTCGGAAAGATACCGGTTGGGTTATGACTTTCGATGATATGACTCGATTAGTCGCGGCGCAAAGACACTCAGCTTGGCGCGAGGTTGCTAGGAGGATTGCACATGAAATTAAAAACCCATTAACACCAATTCAGCTCTCAGCTGAAAGGCTTTTAAAGAAATATTCAAATGAAATTATATCAGATCCTGATATATTTTTAAATTGCACACAAACGATATTAAGGCAGGTAAATTCACTTGAGCAAATGGTCGACGAATTTTCTGCATTTGCAAGGATGCCCGCACCTAATTTTAGTTCTATTGACTTTAAAGTTTTGATTTCGAATATCTTGTTTGCTCAAAGGGTATCTTTTCCTGAAATTAAATTTGATGTTTCAATTAATAATGCAAAAAGCTTTAATATTATTTGCGATGAGAGATTGATAACTCAGGCACTAACTAATATCTATAAAAACGGAGGTGAATCTATCTTAAGGCGCTTTGATGAGATCGGTGCTAATAATGCTAAAGGTAAAATAAGTACTTTTGTAAAGTATAGCGATGAGCACATAACTATTTCAATTTTTGATAACGGAACTGGATGGCCAGTACAGGATAAAGAGCGTTTATTAGAGCCTTATGTAACAACGCGTGAAAGCGGTACAGGCCTTGGTCTGGCAATAGTTATGCGTATAGCTGAAGATCATGGCGGAAAGCTAAAATTGAAATATAGAACTGATAATAAACCTGGCGCACTCGTTGAGATTTCATTGCGTAAGAATGCAGCTGAAAATTATATAAAAACAATAATATAGAATAGGATGTAAATTAATGAAGTACGATATTTTAATTGTTGAAGATGAAGACGATATACGAGAAATGATTGGAGGCATTCTGGAAGATGATGGTTACGCAGTTAGGCTTACTGCTACGAGTACTGAAGCAATTAACTCGCTGAAATCACGAAAACCATCTTTAATGATACTTGATGTCTGGTTAAAGGGTAGTGTTATGGATGGAATTGAGCTTTTAGACTCAATAAAAAAATCTCACCCGAATATGCCCGTTATAGTCATCAGTGGTCATGGAACTGTTGAAACTGCTGTATCGGCTATTCGTAAAGGTGCTTATGACTATATTGTTAAGCCTTTCAAGGCAGACAAACTTTTAGTAACATGTAAACGAGCTTTGGAAAATGCTAGATTAAAAAGTGAAAATGAGGAATTAAAAGGTAAAACATCCAATGATGTTGCTCTTGTGGGCACGTCTTCTCACGTAATACAATTGAAACAAAAAATATCTAAAATAGCGGCAACTAACTCTAGAGTTTTAATTTCTGGTCAATCTGGATCTGGTAAGGAGCTCATAGCTCGATTGCTTCATGAAAGTTCACTCCGCTCCAAGGGGCCTTTTAAAGCTGTAAATGCAGCATCTATAATACCAGAAAGGGTAGAAGAGGAATTATTCGGCGTCGAAGATGAAAGTGGCAATCTCAATAAAATTGGTTTACTTGAACGTGCTCATAATGGAACATTATACCTTGATGAGGTAGCTGATATGCCTATCGAAACTCAAGGTAAGTTGCTTAGGCTACTAGTTGAACAAAGGTTTAGGCGATTAGGTGGAAAAGATGATGTTCAGGTTGATGTTCGTGTTATCACGTCTAGCTCTAGAGATTTGTTCAAAGAAGTAAATTTAGGTCGTTTTCGAGAAGACCTTTACCACCGTTTAAATGTAATGCCCCTTGAGGCACCGCCATTAAAGGAGAGGCGTGAGGATATACCGGCATTAGTTGAGCACTTTATTACTCAACTATCCTCATCGACTGGGCTGCCTGCAAGAAAAATTGGAGCCGATGCAATGGCAGCTCTTCAAGCCCATAATTGGCCAGGTAATGTACGCCAACTAAGAAATAATGTTGAGAGGTTGCTGATATTAGCCACTGGGGATCCAAGCCAGGCTATTACACTTGAAACATTACCACCTGAGGTATCAGTTGTAAGGGCAACTCAGGGTAAGAATGAAAACGAAAAACTTATTTCATTATCGCTTAGAGATGCTAGAGAGCACTTCGAACGTGATTACTTAAAAGCCCAAATACAAAGATTCGGCGGGAATATATCACGAACAGCTAATTTTGTTGGAATGGAGCGTTCAGCCTTGCATCGCAAACTTAAGTCATTAGGATTGAAGTCTAATGATCGTGATGAAGCTGAAGCGAATAACGGGTATGGGCGTGATTAAGATTCATTCATCTAATATGTTTGAGGTTTTATAATATGAAAGTTATAATTTGTGGTGCTGGTCGTGTTGGGTTTGGTATAGCCTCACGCTTAGCTTCTGAAAATAATGATGTTACTGTTGTAGATACTTCATCATCTTTAATCAGAAAAATAACTACTGATCTAGATGTAAAAGGATTTGTGGGGCATGGTTCGGACCCAGTGATATTAAAGCAAGCTGGTGTTGAAAATGCTGATATGATAATAGCAGTTACACATACTGATGAAGTTAATATGATAGCCTGCCAAGTTGCTCATTCCCTTTTCAGTGTTCCGAAAAAAGTAGCAAGGGTTAGAGCTCAAAATTACTTATTGGACGAGTACTTAGAACTTTACAGTTCTGACAATATGCCCATTGATATAATTATATCTCCCGAGATTGAAATTGCTAGGTCCATATTAAGGCGACTTAAGACACCTGGAGCATTTGATGTAGTAAGTTTTGGAAACGGTAAAGTCACTATGCTGGGTGTAAAAATTGATGATGAATGTCCTATAATTGACACTCCAATAAAACAAATACCTGACCTTTTTCCCGGTCTTCATGCTGCTATTGTGGGCATCAAAAGAGAGGGTGTGATATTTTCACCATTGCCAGATGACCCATTAAGCGTAGGTGATGATGCTTATTTTATCACTAAAGCTGAACATTCGGAAAGATTACTCGAAATTGTAGGTAGTAGAGATAATTTAGCCAGACAAATAGTAATAGTTGGCGCAGGTAATATCGGAGCATATCTAGCAAAAAAGTTAGAAGGTATTTCAAATGTTCGTGTGCGATTGATAGAGAGTGACGCGAAGCAAGCTGAATTGGCGGCAGAAGAACTTAAACGAACCGTTATTTTAAATGGCGATGCTATGGACTCTGAAATTCAGGAAGAAGCGGGGGTTGCTAATTCAGAATTGGTGATATGTTTAACTAATGATGATAAAACTAATATTTTATGTGCAGTACTAGCAAAAAAAATTGGAGCCAAACAAACAATTAGTTTGATAAATGAAATATCAATGCGAGATTTACAGGCTGAACTGGGTATAAACATGGTTGTAGATCCAAGGGCAACTACTATATCCTCCATATTACGGCATGTGCGTAGTGGTAGGATCTTGGATGTATATTCATTGGAACAAGGTCAGGCAGAAATTATGGAAGGTGAAGTGTTAGAAACTTCACCTTTGTGCGGAAAGTCCATCTCTGATTCAAAATTAGTTGATGGAATTTCTATAGGTGCAATTGTTCGAAATAATAAAGTAATTTATCCTACTTCCGAAACTGTCATTAGTTCTGGTGATCACGTTATACTATTGGCTGAAAAGACTGCAATGAAAGAGATAGAGACATTGTTTAGTGTTAGCTCAGATTATTTTTAATTCATTGAAATGGCTATAACACGAATTATATATTGGCTAGGAAATACCTTTATTATTTTTGCGGCATTATTGTGCTTTTCTTCATTTTTAATATTATTCCTTTCAGATTATTCGGCATCATTTATTTTTTTAATTATTAGTATGGTTGTTCTCACAGTTGGTTCGATTTTAAAACTTCTCACACATAACACTTCAAATCGCGATAGTAATTCTGAGGCATTACTTTTTTTATTATTATTCTGGATTTTTGTTCCTATGTTAGGTGCATTGCCTTATATGGCCCTGGGAGCTACAAACAGTTTTATTTCTGCATACTTTGAATCGGTTTCTGCTTTTACAACCACAGGTGCTTCATCTCTAATTACTGATGATTTATCTCGAGTTATAGTATTGTGGCGGTCTATCTTACAGTGGTTTGGTGGTGTTTGTGTTGCAACTTTCGCTATTGTTATACTAGCTGCTCTTAATTTATTTGGCACAGGAATACATAAGTCAAAGCTCTTCACTTTAGAAAAAGGAAAACTATTTATAAAACTCTTAACCATTGGGAAAATTGTTGCATTTATATATTTTTTAATAACTTTTTTTAGTGTGTTATTGATGGTGTTTTCTGGTTCAGATATTTTTGACTCTTTATGTTTATCATTGAGTGGCATTTCTAGTGGAGGCCTAACGCCAAAAAGTGGACCTTTGAATACCTATATGAACCAAGTAGGTGTCACTATATTATCTGTAACTTGCTTAATGGGCGCTTTGAATGTTGCGGTCTTGCATGATTTTTTTCGACTTAAAAACGCTAAAGCATTTTTTAACTTGTTGAAAAACGTTGAACATAAAGCGTTGATAGCTCTTGTTTTAATATTATTTTTTATCGGTACAATATATGGTTCTTTTAGAAGTATCTTTATCATATTTATTGAAAGTATATTCTTCATAAGCACAACTGGTTTTAACTATGCGATTGATGGTTTAGAATATATACCTGTTGCAATCCTTATTTCTCTTTCCTTAATAGGTGGCTCTGCTCTATCTACAGCAGGTGGTTTAAAAATTATAAGAATTTTATTGCTGTTCAGGCATTTAGGCACTGACATGAACCGATTATCGCATCCGTCTAGAATACTGCCAGTGCTTTTTAGGGGGCAGCATATACCAGACAGATCATTTCTATCAATATGGATGTATTTTTTTGGATATACTATTTTTTTTGGAATAAGCATTTGCCTTCTAGGTGCGACCGGACTTACGTTTGATAATGCAGTAATGTTAGGAGCTGCTTCAATAAGTAATTTTGGGCCCCTTTTGCAATACATTAGCCCAGAGAGTGGCTTCTCCATTAATGATTTATCAAATCTACAGAAAGTAATTTCTTCTTTTTTTATGATTTCAGGGAGAGTTGAAGTTTTAGCGGTACTGATATTGTTCACGCCGTCTTTTTGGAGGCAGTAATAGCTAATAAATGAGGCATTTGTATTTTACCATAAAAATTTAGTAAAAACGACTTGAAAAAGATATGCGCATAATTTTATTTACTATATAGAGAATTATATTTTTTTATAGGATAGGTTTAATGGAAGAAGGTAAGAAAAATAATCTTCAGGATACATTTCTGAATTCGGTAAGGAAGTCTAAAACTTCATTAACAATATTTTTAGTTAATGGAGTTAAGTTACAAGGTGTAGTGACCTGGTTTGATAATTTTTGTATTCTATTACTTCGAGACGGACAAATGCAAATGGTTTATAAGCATGCCATATCTACAATTGTACCATCGGAGACCGTTTCCTTGAACATAGCTGAAGAATAATATGAATTTCTCATTAATATGATAGAAAGAGATGACAGGCGAATAAGCGCCCTCGTTTATCAGCCAAGATATGTGAATCATCGTTCGAATGATGCTGAGCATGATTTGGATGAAGCCATTGGTTTAGCCGAAGCTCTGGGAGTTGATACTAAAGTTTCTCGAATAATACCCATTAGAGACTTACGGGTATCTAATTTTTTTGGTTCCGGCCAAATTAAGGCAGTAGAAGATGATTGCTTAGCTAATGGTGCTAGCATAATTGTAATCAATGCTAATTTATCACCTGTTCAACAAAGAAATCTTGAACGTTTATGGAAGGTTAAGGTAATAGACCGAACGGGATTGATATTAGAAATATTTGGGTTACGTGCTGCTACAAAAGAGGGTAAATTACAGGTAGAGCTAGCAAGATTAGGTTATGAAAGATCAAGGCTCGTAAGAACATGGACTCATCTTGAAAGACAAAGAGGGGGCACTGGAGGCCTCGCAGGTCCTGGTGAAACTCAAATTGAAAGTGATAGAAGAGTCCTGAATGATAAGATGGCTAAACTCAAAAAGGAGTTAGAGCAGGTTAGAAAAACCCGAGGTCTACAAAGAAAAAAGAGAAAAAGAGCTCCAGAAAAAGTTGTTGCTTTAGTCGGCTACACTAATGCAGGTAAGTCTTCTTTGTTTAATATTGTGACTGAAGGAGATGTTGTTGCAAAAGATATGTTATTTGCTACGCTGGATACAACACATCGAATGTTGCTGCTTCCTAGCGGCCAAACCGCAATTTTATCAGATACTGTTGGTTTCATTTCTGATTTGCCTACTGATTTAATTACTGCCTTTAGGGCAACTCTTGAGGAGGTAAAGGAAGCAGATCTGATTTTACATGTTCGTGATATAGCTGACCCTTTAAGTGAGCGTAGAAAAAATGAAGTTTTGAAGGTTCTAGACCTCATTAATGCTGGTCCGAGACATGGGCAATCAATAATAGAGGTGTGGAATAAGGTTGATAAAATAGATCCAGTTGATCTTAACTTCATGATTGAACGTGCTGAAGCTTTATTTCAAAACAATAACGAGAGTGTGTCTTTCCCTATTAGTTGTTTAAATTCATCAGGTTTATCGAGACTAATGAATGGAATTGAAAAACATCTCAGCAAGGGCGATCAAATTATTACCGTAGATATTTCACCGAGTGACTATAAAGCCAGAGCTTGGTTGTATAAGAATGGTATGGTTATTAAGGAAGACGCACGCCGAAGCGGCAATTGTGAAATGGATGTCAGTTTATCTGAATCTGATATTGGTAAATTCCATAACAAATTTGGTTCACTTAGACGTCAATAGATTTTGAATCCAGCCATAGATCCTCGAGTTTCTCTTGTGAAACAAAATTTATATTTTCTCCATTATTATCTATTGTCCTCTCGATATATGAAAACCTTTTTATAAACTTTGAGTTGGTTCCTCTTAATGCCTCTTCAGGGTCAACATTCAATTTTCTGGAAAAATTAACCAACGTAAATAAAAGATCACCCATTTCCTCTTTAACTGATGCATATGATTTTATCTTTATGGCTTCAGATAACTCTTTTGTCTCTTCGATTATTTTTTCAAGAACACCATCTATGTTTGGCCAATCAAAATTAACGCGTGCCGCTCTTTTTTGCAATTTTATCGCTCGCATAAGTTCAGGTAGGGCACTTGGTATGTCATCTAACAAACTGTTGTAACCTTTTTTATTTCTTTCATTCTCCTTAGTTTTTTCCCAATTTTCAATCAACTTAGAATCTGTAGTATCTAGGCCCTGATCAAACACATGTGGGTGCCGATTAACCATCTTAGTAAAGAGTGTTTCGCATACATCATCAAAGTTGAAGAATTCATCTTCTTCAGCTATTTTTGATTGAAATATCACTTGAAAAAGTAAATCCCCTAGTTCTTCTTTTAGCGACATCATATCTTTATTATTTATGGCCTCTGAAACCTCATAAGCTTCTTCTATCGTATATGGCGCTATAGTTTCATGTGTTTGCATGGAGTCCCAAGGGCACTTTTCTCGTAATTCAAACATTAATATCTTTAGCTTTTCTATGGGACTTTTACCTAAATAGGATTGATCTAATTTTATCATTTTGAACCTCGTTTAGAATTATAAGCGAGTATGGCAAATGTCACTAGTGTTACACCGTAGCAGCTCCATATATAAAAAGCGTTTTTTCCAAAATCAAACATTAGATGCCTTCCACTTCTGTAAATGCCTGTGGTTTATTTTTTCTATTTTGCATGTTCATTTTAGTTATATCTTTTTCAATTCCTTTAATTACAAGCCAGATAAAAAATAATGAATAAGACAAGGTCATTAAGAATAGGGGTGTTAATATTTCAAGTGGTAAACCCGGTGAGCCAACTGATGAAATACTTGCAGGTTGATGAAGTGTATTCCACCAATCAACTGAAAATTTGATTATAGGAATATTTATAAATCCAACCATCGCAATTATGGATGCTAACCTTGCAGCTTTTTTTCTCTCTGGTATTACACTCCATACGGTCAAATAGCCTATGTATATGAAAAATAGTATTAAAACAGATGTCATCCGTCCGTCCCATTGCCACCAAGTTCCCCAAGCTGGCTTTCCCCAGAGACTACCAGTGAGGAGTGCTAAGAATGTGAATGCTAACCCAGGAGTGGCTATACTTTTGGCAGCACTATCGGCTAATGGGTGCCTCCAAATAAAGCTAAACATGCTTGCGACGGTCAAGCAAGTATAAGCTAATAAAGCGCACCAAGCTGCGGGAACATGAGTATACATCATCCTGACTGCTTGACCATGTTCTTCTGCTGGAGGGCTTTTTAAAAGTGAGTAGTATAACGCAAGTAATAGTGTCACAAGTGTTATCCAGCCAGCAAAAGGGCTGAAATTTTTTGAGAATTTTAAATATCTACTAGGATTTGCTAGATAACTAATCATGGCTTACTCCAAATTCGTTTTTAGTGCCGCTGCTGATGCAGGTAGACCAATTGCTAATGCAATTAAGCTTAAACCTATTAGCACTCTTAGTTCATTATTAAATATACTTACACCAGAACCGTTATTCATGCTTTCGAGTCCAAATATCAAAAGTGGAATTAAAAATGGTGATGTTATAAGAACTATAAAAAAAGTACCACCACGTATTTTTGCTGCGATGGCACTAGAAAACACTCCATAAACAGTTAGTCCAGGAGTGGCTATTATTAATGTTGCTATAATATTTTTAATTTCACTCAAGGGCATGTCTAAAAAAACTGCTACGATTGGTACAGATAATATCAATGGAAAAATTGATTGTATTGAGAAGCTAAAAGATTTTGCTATGCATATATTGAGTGCCGAAATCCCACCTAATCTTAGCTGTGATAAATTTCCATCTTTGTAGTCCTCCTGAAAAATATTTTGATAAGAGAGCATTGTAGAAAAAATTGTGGCTAGCCAGATTAAGGCAGGTGATAGAGGTTTTAAAACTTCATTTGTACCTCCAAGGGATATTGATGCTAAAGCAATGAATAAGCAGAAAAAAATTAATCCATTGAAGGCGCTTGCCCCAGATCTACTTGCGATAATTATGTCGCGTTTAATTATATTAAGTATCACTAGCTTGCTTTCATAGTAATAATTTGTGTTTGTATTTTTTCTATTTTAGTGTGTTTGTGTGAAGCCAATATAGCTATTCCTCCTCTACTAACATGATCTTTTAAAACGGTATCAATAAGTTCTACTCCATTATCGTCCATTCCTGCATAAGGCTCATCAAATATCCAAACAGGTTTTTGAGTAACTATAACTTTAGCTATCTCTAAGCGTTTTCTTTGACCTGTTGAAAGATTTTGTGTTTGTAAATTAAAAGCACTCTGTAGCTTCACAAATTTTAGTACATCATCCACTACAGAGCTATTATTATATATATTGGCCCAAAAGATTAACTCTTCTTTTGTGGTCAAAAGGGTTTTACAATAACTAGAGCTCGGTTGATAAGCTATTAAATTTTTAAAGGATGTTCTGTGTTTAGAGATAAAAATTTTAATATCACCTGATGAGTAAGCCAATAAACCAGATATTGCCTCCAATAAAGAAGTCTTACCTATACCGTTGTCACCTCTCACCAAGACAATGTCATGATTTGTTATAGTGCTCGATAAATTTTCAAAAAGTAATTGGTTTCCCCGAGATACAGATAAACCATTAATCTCAATTTTAATTTCTTTTTTTATTAAAGGGAAAAGATTTTTCATATATTTTTATCAATATGTAACTTGTTTTATTATGTCTTGTTTTATTTTAACTTGTTTTAGCACAGATGTGTGATTATTTACAAAGCGACAGTTTGGACAGCAAATCATGATAAGACCTAAACATAAGAAAAGAATAAAGCTTGTGTTATTCTTTGGTGTATTTTTGATAATTGGTATTACTCTTTTATTACAAGCCCTAAAGGAAAACACTCAATTTTTTTATAATCCAAGTGATGTCGTAAAGATTAGCTTTGAACCCGAGTCAGATACCTTTAGGATTGGTGGTATTGTTAAAAATGGCTCGGTAATTAAAGGTAAAGGTATTATCACTAAATTTAATATTGAAGACTTTGAAAGGCAAATGACAAACGATATAGTTGTTGTTTATGAGGGTGTTTTACCTGACTTATTTCGAGAGGGACAGGGGGTTATCGTTTCTGGTTTTATTGATAATGAAAATACCTTTTATGCTTCGGAGGTCTTTGCTAAGCATGATGAAAATTACAAACCAGATATTGCCTACCAAGATTAATAAAAGTCTACTTTCTGAGTTATTTTTTTTGATTTAATTGATTAGAAGTTTGATAAATAATTTAAAATAACCATGGATATTGCAACAAAAGATAAATGGAAAAAATAGATAAAAATACTGAAAGCATAAAATTTGTGGTGGTCGGAGCTGGCCTATCGGGACTAATTTTGGCGTGGCGATGCTTATCTTCAAACCCAAATGTATCGGTAATTATTATTGACTCAAATCATATAATCGGAGGGGATCATACTTGGTCATTTAATATCAATGATATAGAATCTTCACTACATGAATGGATTGAGCCGTTTATTGCCCATACCTGGGAAAAATATGATGTGAAATTTAAGGGTTATTCACGAAGGTTAAATATTCCATACTGTACTGGAAATAGTAACTCATTAAGAGCATGTGTTGAACCCTTTATAAAGTCAGGTAGGCTTAAGTTAATTTTAGATACTGAGGTTATTAAGTTAACTAGTTTTGATGTTACGATTTTGAGTGGAGAAAAATTAACTGGTGATTATATATTTGATGCACGGGGATTTACATTCGATGATAATATAAAGCTTGGCATACAGAAATTTTATGGAAAAACT
Source organism: Hellea sp. (assembly GCA_042093735.1). Lineage (GTDB taxonomy): Bacteria > Pseudomonadota > Alphaproteobacteria > Caulobacterales > Maricaulaceae > Hellea. The sequence continues at coordinate 22,989 of JBELEM010000024.1, forward strand.
ATTGAGACTGTCAAGCCCCATAATTTAAAATACCCTATAATCATGGATGCAACTGTCGCACAGAATGATGGATATCGATTTATTTATTGTCTACCATTCAGTAAGAATAAAATTCTTATTGAGGATACCTATTATTCAGATGGTCTTAATTTTGATCAAGATAAATACAATAAAAGAATTGATAAATATATAGAAGCTAATGACTGGACTGAACACAAAGTGATCAGAGTAGAAAAGGGAATTTTACCTATTACCTTAGCTGTTGATAGTAAGCTCATTGAGAAGAGAGGTCTAAAATATAAAGAACCAATTAAAATAGGGATGAGAGGTAATTTTTATCACCCAGTAACAGGTTATAGTTTTCCAGATTCAGTTAGATTGGCTTCTAAAATAAGTAAAACTATTAACTCCAGTGATAAAAATAAACGGTTAAATTTAGATCTTGAAATTAGAAAGTATAAATTATTACTTTATCGAAGAGACAGATATTTTCGATTGCTTAATAGGCTTTTGTTTAAGGCCTCTTTGCCATCAAAAAGACACTTGGTTCTTCAGAGATTTTACACATTATCAGAAAGTTTAATAAAACGTTTTTATGAAGGTAATCTGCATAAAAAAGACAAGTTACGTATTTTAATCGGAAAACCGCCAGTGCCCGTATTAAAAGCATTATATTTCTTTTCTGAAAAGGCTTTTGTGGCTCGAGAAAAAAAGAGTGAAAAATGATTAAAAACAAGAATCAAATTATTAATAAAAAGAACCAGAAAACTGCAATAGTAATCGGGGCAGGTTTTGGTGGTATTTCATTAGCTATTCGCTTGCAAAGTATGGGTTTTAAAACTGTTTTACTCGATAACCGTGATAAGCCTGGCGGGCGTGCATATGTATATGAAATCGATGGTTATAAATTTGATGGTGGCCCAACTGTAATAACCGACCCTAATTGCATCGAGGAATTATTTACTGTCAGTGGAAAGGATATGAAAGATTATGTGACGTTATTACCTGTAGATCCTTTTTATCGTTTGCAATGGGAAGACGGTCAGGTTTTAGATTACAATAACGATCAGCTATTTCTCGAAAAGCAAATCGGTGAAAGAAACAAGGATGATATAATTGGTTACCGTAAATTCCTTGAATACTCCAAAGACCTTTATAGAGAAGGTTATGAAAAACTTGGTACCACTGCATTTTTGAAGGTTAGTCAGATGTTTGCTGCTGCTCCACAATTAATGCGATTGAGAGCAGACAGGAGTGTTTATAAGCAAGTTTCTAAGTTTGTTAAAAATGAAAAGACTCGTCAGTTATTATCTTTTCAATCATTGTTAGTAGGCGGTAACCCTTTTGCTACAAGTGCAATTTACGCATTAATTCACGCGCTTGAGAGAAAAGGTGGTGTATGGTTTGCAAAAGGAGGAACTGGTGCTCTTGTAAATGCTTTAATCTCATTATTTAAAGATATCGGTGGAGAAGTTATACTCAACTCTGAAGTGGATGAGATCCAAACTTCCGGAGATATGGCTACGGGAGTTACCTTAAGAAATGGAAGAGTATTCAACTCAGATCTAGTCGCATCCAATGCTGATGTTGTTCATACTTATAGTAAGTTGCTACGATCGCATCCAAGAGGTCGTAGATATGGAAAGTCGTTAAGTAAAAAGCGCCATTCCATGTCATTATTTGTTATATATTTTGGCCTTAAAAAGCCAACCCCCAAAGGCTTAAAGCACCATGTAATACTTTTTGGTAGAAGATATAAAGAATTAATAGCTGAAATATTTGGAAAGGGAGGTAAACTTTCTAATGATTTTTCATTATATCTACATGCCCCTTGTGTTACAGATGCAAGCATGGCTCCAGATGGAAAGTCTTCCTACTATGTCTTAGCTCCAGTGCCGCACTTAGGAAATGCCGATATAAATTGGAATGAAGTAGGCCCCATATACACAAAGAAAATTTTAAACTATTTAGAAAAGTATGCTATTCCTGATTTAAATAAAAACCTAGAAGTTTTACACACACTCACACCTTTTGGGTTTAGAGATATCATGAACTCTCATATGGGAAGTGCATTTTCAGTTGAACCTATATTAACTCAATCAGCTTGGTTTAGGCCTCATAATCGTGACGATGTAATTAGTAATATGTATATTACGGGCGCTGGCACTCACCCGGGTGCAGGTTTACCAGGTGTAATAGGGGCTGCTAAAG
>JBELEM010000025.1:0-10078 GCA_042093735.1 Hellea sp.
CAGGCCAGCTCATAAGAGTACCATCTAAACCACCGCGGGCTGCATATTCCCATTCAGCCTCAGTCGGTATCCTACCACCAATCCATGAAGCGTATGCTTTTGCATCATCAAAGGTAATATGGACAACAGGTTCATGAAGTTTAAAACTGGCCTTTTTTAAACCATGGGGGTGTTTCCAATTTGCACCAACTTCATAACTCCACCAATTGTTAGATCCAATGTCTTCGGGAGCAATAAAAACAGCGGAGCCTGGATTTACGTTAACACCCGTTTCAATACCCCACCCAGTTTCAGCTTTAGATATATAACCAGTCTCTTTAACAAATGTATTAAATTCATAATTTGATATTTCATGCGACCAAATTTCAAAAGGTTCTACGCAAACCTCCACGACTGGCCCCTCTTCCTTATATATCGTGGACTCCCCCATACTGAAGCATCCTCCCTCAAGTTTAACCCAATCACTTTTAGTAGTTCTCGGGCTCTCCGTGTATTGATAAACTCCGTTGCATCCGAGAACGGAAAAACAAATAATAGGAAGGAACCTTTTTCTCAATTTCATCTCTATAGGTACTTTTTTATATAATCTTTAAATTTGTTACTTATTGATTCACTAGTTAAACCATAATCACTGAGCTTGTAGTTATGTTTTTGACGATTTTCACGCTTATTTGCATTTATCCAGTTTTCCATCATTTCTTTCGTGAGAATATCATCATTTACATGTATAGACTCTAACACTTGGGCACCTATTTTTTCAGGCGCCTCAACTAAATCTAAGTAATTGATGTCAATAAACCTATCATCTGAGATTGAATTCCGGACTTCTATAAAATTGTTTAACCACTCAGAAAGACGATCCAACCAATAATTACCAATCTCAAAATCTGAAATAGCATCAGTGTTCATTTTATAAAGGGCTGACTCCATACTGCAATAAGATGGAACCGTAGAAACAGGGTCGCGATGTGTCATTATTATTTTAGCCATAGGAAAATACTTAACAACAGTACCCAATGACATTAAATGACCTGGCGTTTTAAGAATCCAACTTTTATTTTTACGGCTCGAGTCTTGCCACTGCAAAGATTGTAATATTTCTATTAGGTCAGAATAAGACTTACCTGGGTTTTGCTTAGTCAACCAATTTGCATAATTAGGCACAAAGTATGTACTCTCCAGCATTGAGCTAGAAAAGAGCTGTCCAAGAATGATTACCTCCTCATCTGCTTGCTCAATATCCATTGGGTGAATTGACATTAATTCGGGGATTTTTTTTAGCATAAATTTTAAAATATCTTTAGCAATATCTTTCCTTGGAGAAGGATCATTATAATCTTCATTTTCTAGTGGTGTGTAGTTTTGAGCCTCATACCACTTTATAGCAGTCAGTTCTGGTGCAGATGCCAGCATACGATGCAACATAGTACTACCTGTCCTGGGCAGACCAGTCAGTACCGCCTTAATATCAACAGTCTCATCAAGTATTTCGGGATTCATTTTTATGAGATTCTTATGCCGCAGCCTATTAATAAGTGCACCAGTAATCATTTGCTCGGCACCATAATAGCCCTCACTCGACAGTTTGGCTTGACTGTTGAGTGATTCAATAAAGACGTCGATATTTGGAAAAAACCATTCATCCCCAAAGTCACTTAAACCCGTAACTTGTTCAGCCTTTTTAATAAGATACTCTTTTTCAGGGACCATAATCTTAACCAATTCGTTTTAAAATCATCTTATTACTACGAATCCTCAACAGTTTTGAAAGATTTTATTTCATATTCGTAAAAAATTAAGCTAAACTATACGCATGTTACTTCAAGATAAAGTTATTGTAATAAGTGGTGTTGGAGCTGGCATGGGAAGAAGAATGGCGAAATTAGCTTCTGATGAAGGAGCTAAGGTAGGTCTCGCTTCAAGAAATATAGAATACATAAAAGCAATAGCAAAAGAAATAATAGACCAGGGTGGGGAAGCATTCGCTTATCCAACTGATGTTACGCTCAGCGAAGATTGTCATAAATTAGCAAAGAAAGTTAAAGAAAAATATGGACGTATCGATGGACTAATTAATAGTGCCTACCAGCATGGAGATTGGGCAACGACTGATATTGCTGATACAGACAACTGGGCTGATACTTATAATGTTAACTGCATTGGCGCACTCAGGATGGCGCAGGCGGTGCTTCCATACATGAAATCTAATAGTGGTGGTGCAATCGTTAATGTTTCCACCATGACTACTGTCAATCCATTTCCTGGTGAAGCCTCATATGCGGCAAGTAAGGGAGGGTTAAACGCATTAACTAGGCACATGGCAAAGGACTTCGGTCGTTTTGGAATACGTGTCAACTCATGCAGAATGGGTTGGATAGGCGGTGCCCCAGTTTATGGATATATAGATACTCAAGTAAATAATGGGAGGAAGCGCGAGGATGTCATAAACGAGATAACTGATAGAATTCCTATAGGGATTATTCCACCGGAGGAGGATTGCGCCAAGGCTGTTCTCTATTTTGTGTCTGATTATGCCAAAGTCGTAACAGGGGCAACCCTAGACGTTAATGGTGGCCAATATATGGCGCCATAATGAGTGATACAAAAAAATTATGGAAAGAGTTTTGTAATCAATTAGAGATTTCAGGTGAACAAGTTCTGGAATCTAGTCTTGCAACAAATAAATTAGACAAGGCAGAAGGCATTAGATATCTTACCCGTCTTCTGAGGATAGGCTTAGAAATGCATCTGGAAAATAGTAATCCAGAATTTCCCAGTTTTTATCAAGCCTCTCATGCAACTGCTAAGATAGGCGCAGATAATCCTGATAATTTTTATCAGAACGCAACTATTTCAAGTTCTTATAAATATAAAATTTCAGGACGCAAAGGTACAGTTCCGATCCTTAGCTTTGGTACAAAAGCTAATAGATACGCCATGGACGGCACCATGGCATCAACTGGCGAACTCGACATAAGAGATGTTGATTGTAAGAGTGATGGATCTTTTGAGATTATAGCAAGTAAAGATAAGGTTGATGGGAATTGGCTACCATTAGAAGATGACTCCACCATATTAATTGTAAGGCAAACTTTTTTTGATCGTACAAAAGAAGAGATAGCCAAAGTAGAAATTAATACAATTGATAAACTTAATAAACCTGACCCAATCAGTTTAAAGGAGGTATCAGAGTCACTATCAAACGTCTCAAAGTTTATAAAAGGTACATCTAGTGTATTTTTAGATTGGTCATTACTATTTAAAGAGCAACATAAAAATAGTCTAAGTACGACTGAACAATCTATGTTTTCAAAAGCTGGTGGTGACCCAATGATTTATTATCTTCACGGTTGGTGGGAACTTAATGACAATCAAGCTTTAAAAATATCTTGTAGCATACCAGATTGTATTGGCTGGAATTTTCAAATAAATAACATTTGGATGGAAAGCCTTGATTACAGAAATCATAATATTCATACAAATAATTTACTAGCAGAAAAAAATACCGATGGCAGTGTTACTATAATAATTTCAAAAAAACCTCAGAAAGGTAATTGGCTTGACACAGCAGCGCATAAACAAGGTACAATGCTATGGCGCTGGACAGGAGCGAAAAACCATCCCTTACCAAAAGTGGAGATTATAAATGTATGAATTGGAATTACGAATCCAAAACCTTGAGTCAGAGAGTGAAATAAGAAAATTGAAAGCTCGCTATCTAAATGCATGTGACGCTAAAAATGTTGAAGCAATACGTGATTGCTTTACTTCTGATGCAGAAATTCAATTTCCCCCACTTGGTAGTTTTGACTTAGATGGATTAATCAATATATTCCAAGAAGTTGCGGCAAATTCACCAATATATGATGTACATCATGGGCATAACGGTGAAATTGAAATCGAGGGCTCTACTGCAAGTGGTAAATGGAATCTTGGGTTTGCAACTTATGATCCACGAAATAAAAACTTCCGTATGATGAGTAGTATATATGAAGATCGTTATAGAAAAACAGATAACGGTTGGCGGATTTGCTTTACTAAATCAACTCCCAGAACAATAGTTGACGGCTGCCTTCAAGAGGATGGGTTAATTATAAAATGGAATGAAGATGCATAAGGAATAAAAATGGATAATAGCTTAAATTATATAGACCCTGATGCCATAGTTGTCTCCAAAACTGTCGAAATAAATGCTCCTGCTAGTTTAGTATGGAAAGTTTTACTTGATATGGAAAACTATAACAAATGGAACCCATTTTGTGTTGAATGTGAATCAACATTGGAAATGGGCGCGGCGGTAAACATGAAGTTAAAGTCATACGTTAATTGCGAACCAACGCATTTTAATAATACTGAGTATGTTTGTGAAATTATCCCTGAAGAAAAGATATCATGGCAATTACCTCATCATGAGGCCTGGCCATATCCAGCACGAAGAGATCAATTAATACAAAAATTAAGTAATAACAAAAGTTCTTACTATTCCACAGATCAATTCTTAGGACCAAATGGTATACATGTTATGAGGTTTGCTGGGCCATGGGTTAAACAGGCGTTTGATGATACAGCAGATGCGCTAAAAATCTATGCTGAAAGCCTTTATAAGCCTAACTAGTAATTGGCACAAAATCCTCAGGCACATTATGAAAGTAACTAAGGGATTCGTATCTTGAAGTAATTTTCCAACTACCGTCAATTTTAACTAATTTATCAAAATACCAAAGACCCACAAAAAAAGTATGCGGGTTTTTATTTCGTTCTATAACCATTGGATTAAATAGCATGGTTTTTGACTGAGCAGTTAAACCGCTAACCGAAATCTTTGGTAAGCCCATCATATGTTGCATTGACGAAAAAGGCTTGAGGGCTTTCTGAAGATAAATTTTGATCTCTTTTAAGTTTCCCTGGATACCCCCAGCTTCGGTAAAATCGATAATAGCATTATCAGTGAAAATCTTATCCAGCAAATCCCATTCACGTGTATCTATAGCCTCGCAGTAAGATACAAGGATATCTTGTATTTCTAAACGGTCAGATATTTCCTGAAGATTATACATTATCAGTAATTCTAAAGTTTCTCTAATTGTGGTGTAACAATCTTTGCCACTCTATTGTCATATTTGATAACATCTACAACAACAGAAGTCTCGACTAAACGAACTCCTTCAAAATCTAATATCTTATTACTAGCTACCTGATGAACCTCAGAGAGACCTTCAAACAATCCTATTGCCAATATGTCAAAACGACCTAATAAAATTATCACACCATTAATTTCCGGAAGTTTAGCTATTCTTTCTGCTACCTTCTTAATTGAATTCTGCTCAGCATGTATACCTATGTATGCGAGTTGGGGTGTATCCAGATTTGACATGTTGGTGACCGCCGTAAAACGAATATAATTTTCGTCTTCCAACCTTTTCACGCGTGAGCGAATGGTACCTTCAGTAAAACCAAGTTGAGTAGCTATTTTCCGGTTTGAAAGACGTGCATCAGTGGATAATAACTGGATTATTTTCTGGTCTAGGTCATCAATTTTATAATTTATCATTTATGCCTCTTAAATGGGTGCCACATCAAAATCATACTTAATAATATCAACAGCAAAGCTGGGATCTAGGCTTCTCACACCCTTTATTTGAGATAGTTTATTCAGTAAAAAATCTGACATTTTATCCATACTGGATAATGTTACTAAGATTTCTATGTCATGTTTACCAGTTACAAGCTGCACCGAGGCAACCTCCGATAACAAAGCAATGTCTGCGGCCACATCATTTGCACGCCTTCCTTTAACATCAACACCAATTGGCAATAAAACATTATAATCAAATGCAGAAAAATCTGAAACGGCAACAACCTTCATCGCTTTAGATTGTTCCATGCGTCGTATTCGTGTTGTAACCATTGAAGTTGTAACGCCTAGTTGATCAGCAATTTTTTGGTTACTGGTTCGTCCATCTTTCTTGAGAATCTTTATTATAGCATTATCTAAGTCACTAAATTGGAAATTATTATCAGACATTACATTCCTTATTTTACTTGTTCAAAAACTTCTATAAATGGTAGCCTTAGTTAGCTTATAGATAATAAGTTATAAAATGCAATATTGCGTATATTTTTGTATCTTTTCCTCTGCAAAAGTATAAATCTAAGTCATGTTTTTCTTAAAATGCGTAATTTAATGATTAAAGAATTTGATTATATAATTGTAGGAGCAGGTTCAGCTGGGTGTGTTTTAGCTAATAGACTTAGTAAAAATCCTAATATTAAAGTTGCTTTGGTGGAAGCAGGTGGTGTTGATATCGACCCATCAATACATATGCCCATTGGGTATGGAAAAACCCTTCATAACCCAAAGCTTTCGTGGAGTCTTAAAACTCAGCCTGAGCCATTAATGAATGCTCGAATTCTACCATTACCCCGCGGAAAAGTATTAGGTGGTTCAAGTTCAATAAATGGAATGATTTATATTCGTGGACACAAGGAGGATTATAACACTTGGGCTAACTTAGGCTGCAATGGATGGGGTTGGAAGGACATTTTACCTTATTTTAAAAAATCAGAAAACTACAAATTAGGTAAAAATAGATATCATGGAGAAGATGGTCCTTTAGTCGTTTCAGAAATTATTGATAAAAATCCAACTAATGACTCAATTATAAAAGCATTCACAGAATACGGTGTTAAAGAAAATAAAGACTTTAATGGCGATAGCCAAGAGGGTGTAGGGCATTATGATGTAAATATAAAAGATGGCAAAAGGTGCTCTACTTCAAGCGCTTTTTTGCGACCCGTTAGAAAAAGAAAAAATCTTTCTATTCTCACTAATACAAATGTAAAAAAAATAATTTTCGAGAACAATCGCGCGAAAAGTTTAATGGTTGATAGTCGAAAAAAAATTGAAATACTTAAAGCGAATAGAGAAATTATTCTCAGTGCCGGCACCTACAAAACCCCTCAACTATTGCAATTATCGGGTATTGGCCCAGCTAAACTTCTAAAGTCAGTTGGCATTAAAGTCTTGGTTAATAGTACAGAAGTTGGAAAAAATCTTCAAGATCACTATATGGCGCCAATGGCTTGGTCACTTAAACCTGGAGTATTCAGTTATAATAGTGAACTAAAAAACTTAAATTTATTAAAAAATATAATAAGATATTATTTTTTTCGAAAAGGCCCAATGACTATACCTGCAGCATCAGTAGGGGCATTTATAAAAAGTAATCAAAGCTTAGACCGTCCTGATTTACAATTTCATTGCTTAGCAGTAACCGGTGATCTTTCAGCGGCAAGTAGAGGAGAAAATGCAGAATTAACTGAGTATTCAGGAGTTACTATAGGTGGAGCTCAGCTACGGCCGGAGTCCCGTGGTTTTGTAAAATGTGCATCAAATAATCCCTTAGACGATCCTTTGATTGTTCATAATTATCTATCTGCCGAAATGGATAGACATTTAATAATAAAAGCAATGGATGTAAGTAGAGAGCTGGCAAAAATGCCAGCACTTTCCAAAATAATTGACAAAGAAAAACTTCCCGGACACCACGTTGTTTCCAATGATGAAAAAATAGAATGGCAATTAAATCTTGGGACAACCATGTATCACCCCGTTGGAACCTGTAGAATGGGCAGCGACGACCATGCTGTCGTAGATACGGACCTTCGGGTTAATGGGGTGGATGGCTTACGAGTTATTGATGCCTCGATCATGCCAAGACTTATTTCCGGCAATACGAATGCAGCTACCATTGCAATAGCTGAAAAAGGTGCTGACTTAATAACTAGTCAGAAGTAGCTATTTTGTCCAGATAGGTGAACTCCATGCGCGATCTTGAAGTGTGGATTGCATATTGGGGTTTGGAGGAGTCCCATTACGAATTGCATCCCAAGTACTCCAACGACATTTTGGGTTTTCTAAAACACGAATATAATAAGCGGAATTTTGGCCTTTTTCGTAATTAGGGTCAGACCAAAGCGCTTTGAGCTCACTGCTTCCTGTCTCATCGTTCGTTTTACAGTTAGTCAAATTAACTGTTGCTCCATTATCAGGACATCGGTTGGTTTGAGGTGATGGCTCTACCCCCTTTGAGCAGGAAATATCATATATTTCTTCATGATTTTTAGCTCCATCCGACCAAACCTTTATAATTTGTATTCGTTGTAGAGGATATCCGTCTGGGTCCATGACCGCCCAAGCAATAAAAACTGGAGATTCATTTTTGCTATTATAAACTCCTCCCATAGGCGTACCCTGTTCGTAAGCTTCTTCAAGCATTTTAGTCGATGACAGAATCGTATTTTCATAGTTTCCAGCAAAAAATCGGGCTTTAATACGGGGTCCTGATGTTGCAAAAGTCTCTTTACGTTTCATGGCATCAAATATGTCTTCTCTAGTGTTAGACTCAGCCCATACACCAGCTAAACCAGATGCTCCATATGAAGCAGAAGATATAAAAGCCAACTCAGTCTCTTCAGTTTCAACATTATCCCATGACTTTTTACCATCTGGGGGCACTGATCCTCGATTAGCAAGGTCATTATCATGTGAGAACTTACCAAAATGCTCCTCTTCAGATAAAGATGGAGCGCTTACGTGGGTATCTGATGATCCAATAAAACCAAAAGCATATGGGTTAGCATCAATACCCTTCTCAATACCAATTCCTCTGGACAAAGCTTGACGAACAAAACTGCCGGGAACTTTCTCACTTTCCGTAGCCATGCCAACTAAGATTTCATAAAGTTCATGATTTGCGAATTCATCTTCTGGAGATAACAATGGGTGAGTTTCAGAGGTGCCTTTGACCTGAGTCATTTCAACTATAGGTTCATTTTTAAGTCGGTTCTCAGCATAGGCTTTGGTAATAGGCGATCCATCAGTTGTTGTCATAGAAAACATTTGGCCGTTAGAAGCATTAGAATTGTGAGGAATTGATAATACATCAAACCCTTCATCACGTTTGTCATTCATCCATCTCCAAAGGTCCTCTGGATTTGTAGAGTCGAGTGTCGAAAATAAACGTTCAGGAGCCCTGTCACGAAAAACAACATTGCGGTGCAAATTAATTGCTCCTAGGTTATCTGTTATCTCACCAATGATATTCATATTAGTATATTCATAAGCTGCAAATGTCGTAAATTTACCTGGTTCGTAATGCTTTTCTGCTGCAAGAACATTCTCGGCCCATGCGCTATCTATAAAATCTCTATCATAAATATCTTCTAATGGGTCTCCTGTTACTATTGTTGTTCCAACCTTTGTGAATGCTTCAATACGAGCTTCTCTTGAACCCCCAAATATTCCGAAAATTGACTTCGCTGTATCTGTTTTGGACAGAGGGTTTCCCCTATCTCGCATTGCAGCAAGAACACCCATGTATTCTCCGTGATCTGTTACTCCGTAAAAGTCTAAAGGGGCACCAGAAATTGTAATATCTTTACCGGCTCCATTATCGATAGTATCGCCCTTTGCAAAACGGTATGCGTCATCAGCATTAGTCCTTGTACCTGTTATAAAGGCATCAAAAGAGTTTTTTGTATGCACATGCAGGTCACCAAAATAAGCATTTCTTGTATCCACCCTTTCAACCACAACTGGAGTTGTTTTAGGGTCGATCGTAGAAGTTTCATTTTCTAAACTTTCCGTACAGCCCGCGACTAAGAATAGACTAATGACCGTGCTTCCTAAGTAAATATTTTTAAGCATAATTTTCCTCTAATTTCCTGTCCAGTATGGTTTTCTTTTCTCTGAAAAAGCCTTAATTCCTTCTCTAGCATCATCACTATTTCGCCATTTTAGAAATTCATCATAACTTTCTTGTTTAGCTAATGCAGTTTTCAAACTATCCTCTGAGAGCCCTCTTTTTAAGGTCATTTTAGATGCCTGAATTGCCAAAGGCGCGCCCCTCAAAATATCATCACAATATTTTTTTACAACATCCATCAACTTATCATGAGTTACTACTTTATTCACGAACCCCATGCGCAAACCCTCATCCGCCGTGTACTTTCTTGATGTAAGAATGATCTCCATAGCGTTTTTTTGCCCTATTTGTCGAGGCAACCTATGAAGGCC
>JBELEM010000025.1:10178-15342 GCA_042093735.1 Hellea sp.
TTACCCCATTCTGCATAAAATTGTGAAAAGTATTTTCTAAAAGGGAGTATAGGGCCATCCCCATCACATATACTGGGCTTTGGCATATATTTTTGACGGTCCCATACGACTTTATCTTGATCCAGTTGTTTACAAATTTCACGCCTCATAGCCTTAGCTAGACTAGCCATGGGGCCTTCAGCTTCTATTTTTGGCTGAGTAAATGCGAACCTAATATGCGTTCTTTCTTGATCTATAGGAGTTATACCAGCCACCATTAAGGTTTCAGAAATTCCAGAAAACTTAGTCCAACTTTGTCCTGCTCCTACAGTCCCATAAGCTATAGTCCCATCTACAACACCTTTTGGGGTTGGCATTTTAGCATCAACACTCGCCGTTCGTTTGTGTCCATCAAATTCAAAATCATAATCAGGGAAATCATTTGTACCGTGGATGTATTTGAAATGGGCAGCATCAACTCCATTTTCAGCCATGTTTTGCACAGGTCCATGAACAATCCATTCATATTTTTTATAATCAGTCCAGTTTGCATCATAAACTTGTTCAAAAGTTTCTGGCTGCCACTTCGGAGACTCGTTATATGGATGGTACCAAACTAATATTTGCTTGTTACTTTCTTTGACAATCCACTCTTTTTCACAAGGCCTAGCAGCAGACGGTGGTATTTTTTTTGCATAAGGAACAGCAATAACACTTCCTTTACTATTGTATTCCCAAGCATGAAATGGGCATTCTAACGAGTTTCCTTTAACTCTACCACCATAACCCATATGAGCACCAAGATGTTTACAATACGCATCAATGACCCTTGCTCTACCATCCTCGCCTCGCCATAGAACTAAATCTTTGCCAAAGTAAAAAAGAGGTTTGACTTCACCAACTAAGAGTTCATCTGTGTAAGCCACCATAAACCAACCAAATGGCATCGGTAAGGTATCAAGATTTCGGTCACTAATTGAGGCACGGTTATCGACTGGATTCATCCTCCATGAAGTTAAATCATCACCCTTCAATCCCTCTAATTGGGACCATACAGCAACGTGAGAAGTAGTATTTGAGCTCATATTTGATCCTTTAGTTTAAAGACTTTTATTGCATTCTCTCTCAAAAATTTAGGCCACACATGTGCCTTTAGTGGTACATTCTCCATATCACTAAAAATACGGTCTAAACTTAAACCCATTGGAAAGTATCCGGCATAGATAATCTTATCTGCACCCCTAGTATTCGCATATTCTATTATTGCTTTTGGGTAGTGTTTAGGAGCAAAAGCGGATGTTGAATAATACAAATTGGGATATTTTATCATAAGTTTTACAGCCAAATTCTCCCAAGGCTCGGCTCCATGTCTCATTACTATTTTCAAATCAGGGAAAAACCAACAAACTTCATCTAAATGTTCTACTTTCTGGGTATGCATTGGTATTCTAGGACCTGGTACGCCAACGTTAAGCACTATAGGAATATCAAGCTCAACACATGCTGCATAAAGCGGATACATCCTAGCATCATTTATAGCTACTTGCGGGCATGTCCCTGCAGGAAAAACTGAAGCTGATTTTATACCATATTTTTTATGTAAAAACTTTAACCTTTTTACTTCTTTCATTCCATCATTAGGGTTGCACGGCACATCAAAAAAGAAACGCTTTGGATAATCTTTAGCAGCTTGCTCTGAAGTTTTATCATCATTAAAACCAACCATAGCCATTTCGATATTATGGGCATTCATCTGTTTAATTGTCCAAGTTACAAAATCTGCTTCATGAGAGGATGGCTCGGGAATATCTTTAAACATATATTGGGCAGGCATTTTAAACATATCACGGCTCTGCTGGTCGTTTAACAAAGGTCGAAAGCTGCTATACCAGTCCGATCTATCTGCATGAGTTGGGATACCCAACATTGTGTCTATAATTTTTATATCTTTAGGGTAAGTCATTTTACTTCTGCTCTTTTTTAAATAGCTTTGCGTACGTTTCTTTAACTTTATTTTTTTCAATTTTTCCCATAGCGTTTAATTCAAAAGGCTCATTTTGTATGATAATTCGCTCTGGTATTTTATACTTAGCTAAATTATTTATTGCAAAGCTTAAGATATCTTTCTCCAACAAGCCATCTTTAGCATAGAGACTCACAATAAGAGCCTCACCCAGTCGTGAGTGAGGAATGCCATATGCACAAACTGCTAAAACATCTTTATGGCGACCCAATATTTGTTCAATCTCAGCACAATAAATATTTTCACCGCCTGATATTACCATATCAGTTTTTCTATCAACAATATAAATGTAACCTTGATCGTCTATTTTTCCTATATCGCCCGTCTTAAACCAATCACGTGACATACAAGCTGCAGTCTCATCAGGTCTATTAAAGTAGCCTTGCATGAGTGTTGCACCCTTGACCCAAATTTCACCAATTTCGCCATTAGCTAAGCTGACACCTTCATCATCTGTGATCTGCACATCAAACATGGGAAGTATTTGACCCGAAGCGGATGGGTTAACAAGATAAGCTTCGCCAACAGCTTGGGATATTGCTCCGCATGTCTCAGTCATCCCATAACCTGCACCTATAAAAGCTTTTGGAAATGATTTTTGAATCCGATCAAGGAGATTAATAGGTAAAGCTTGTCCTCCACAGGAAACCGAAACTAAGGAAGAAAGATCAAATTTCTCAAAATCCGGAGAACGCAGTAAATCCCAATACATTGTTGGAACCCCACCAAAATTTGATATTTTTTCCTCTTCAATCAACATTAGGGCCTTTTCAGGTTTCCACCTTTCCATTATCACCAATTTTCCACCATTGATCAGTGCAGTCATAAAGATTGCACTGCAACCACTTGTATGAAATAAAGGAAATATTAAAAGCGACCCACTTTGAGGCATCTGAGATTTTAATCTTTCGACATCAATACCATAATTTAATGCCATTCTTTTAAGCACAGCAGCCATTGCCAACTGAGTATTCATCACACCTGATATAAAAGCACCATGAGTGATCACAGCAGCTTTAGCAACACCAGTTGTACCAGAGGTAAAAAACATACATGCAATATCATCGCTCTCTGTATGAGTGGCGTTGAATTGAATTGATTTCTTTGGAAAATTATCAGCTGATAGATATCTACCTTTATAACCTTCTTTGAATAGAACATCTAGTCGAGCGCTATCACCAATTACACAAACACAATTAGTATCTTCAATAGCTTGTAGCATGGACTCTCCAGTTCCTCGACTATTTATCAGAACTGCCACTCCGCCAGCATTTATTATGGCAATAAAGGCAATGATCCATTCAGGCTGGTTCTTCATACAAATAGCTACACTTTTACCCTTAATCTCTGAAATTTCTTTTGTAAGCCAAAAGCTGAGCCCATCTGCATACCCAAATACGTCATCAAAGCTGAGACGAGTATCTCCAGAAACTAAAAATTCAGTAGCCCCAAATTTTCTTGCATTATTAAATATAACGCCCATATTTTTTGGAGAATTCTTGAAAATGCGAATTGACCCTTCAGAAATAACTTCGAATTCTTCGCCAGGGGACATTAACTCTTCAACTATTGGATCAGCATTTACCATTTGTAATTAAAAGCACCCTCGTTTTTTTGTACAGCTTATATTACGCATTATTGATAATCAACATAGCTTTTCAACAGAATTGCGTATTTTTTATGTTTATTTTCTACGCATTCTAAATTATAAGCTTACGCACAAAAGGGGGTCTTATGAATGATTTAAAAGATAAAACCGCTATTGTTAGCGGGGGCAGTGATGGTATTGGGCTAGCAATTGCAAGAAAGTTATCACTGAAAGGTGCTCATGTAATAATATGCGCTCGAAATGAAGATAAGCTATCGGTCGCAATTGAAAAAATAAAGCATGAAGGAGGTAAATGCGAAGGAAAAGTTCTGGATGTAAGCGCAGCAAAGGAATATTCACTGATGATAACTGATGTAGCTAAAAAACATGGATTAGATATTCTCGTTAACAATGCTGCACATGTTGGCATGGGACTAATTAAAGATGTAAACCTTGATGAATTTCAAAAAAATTTTAGAACTAATGTAGATGCTCCATACGCTGGCACTAAAGCAGCAATGTTAGCCATGTCTGGAAAAGGTGGTAGTATAATAAATGTGAGTTCAGTGAATGGGGACAGAGCGATGGTAGGCATGTCGGGTTATGGTGCATCAAAGGCTGCACTCCTACATTTCACGCGAAACGCCGCAATGGAAGGTGCGCGTCTTGGAGTAAGAATAAATTCAGTTACCCCAGGACCAATAATGACACCCGCCACAAAAGCTTGGTTTGATAGTGATCCAGATGCAGGAGCAGCTATCGCTGATGCAAACCCAATGGGCAGAATAGGAACACCAGAGGAAGTAGCAAACGTGGTATATTTTCTGGCATCAGATGAATCATCTTATATCACAGGAGCGAGCATACCTGTCGACGGTGGAAAAGCTAACGAACTATACGTACCAACTTAGGAAGAAACTATGAATTTGACTAATAAAACAGCTATAGTAACTGGTGCGGGTCAGGGAATCGGAGCTGCAATAGTAAAAAAATTATCCGAAAATGGTGCTCGTGTAGCTGCGATTGATCTCAATATAGAGAGTGTAAAATCAGTAATTCAATCATTGAAAGGTAA
This sequence comes from Hellea sp., assembly GCA_042093735.1. Classification (GTDB taxonomy): domain Bacteria; phylum Pseudomonadota; class Alphaproteobacteria; order Caulobacterales; family Maricaulaceae; genus Hellea. Next base: position 14,844 of record JBELEM010000025.1, read on the forward strand.
GCATCTAGCACTGCAATGCAACGTTGGAAAAAGCAAGGATGTCATTAATGCAGTCAGAAAAGCAAGAGAGATTTTCGGAAGGTTAGACTATGTAGTAAATTGCGCTGGAATCGGGCAAGCAGATGGTGATGGATCAGAAAAGTTTTATGAAGCAATGAATAAAAAAAATGATGAAATTGCTAAAAATGGGAAATCAAGCACTTTTGTCGACCATCTGATACATATGGAAGATGAGGGATGGGAAACTGTTTTAGCAGTTAACTTAAATGGAGCATTCTACACTTGCCGTGAGGCCGTCCGTATAATGGCTGAAGACAACAATGGAGGTTCAATTGTAAATATTAGCTCTACTTCAGCCCAATCTGGGGAAGGATCTCCTCATTATGTTACAAGTAAATCTGCTTTAATTGGCCTAACGAGGCAACTCGCTCGTGAGCTAGCCCCTAGGGGAATTCGTGTAAATGCTGTTGCACCGGGACCAACTAACACACCCATTATG
>JBELEM010000025.1:15442-25019 GCA_042093735.1 Hellea sp.
TATAAACCATACGCTTGGTAACGCCGCTAGCAAAGTCACCGCCATGGCATATCGAATGGCTTGATCTCCAAAATGAGATATCAACAATTCGTTGAGCACTCCCACAAATTGAACCCCTAAAGCTAAACCGGTAAAAGTAAGCGCAAATGCCCAAAGGGCTGTTCCTGTTGCTCTTGCCTGGGCAGGTAATAAATCTTGGAGTGCTGCTTGCATGGCAATCACCCATCCTCCTGCCATTAACCCTGCCGGTAAAGTTAAAAGAGTTGCTATATTTACATTATCCACAAAGCATAAAGTTGTCATAGATATAAAAAAGCCAATTAAACCAATAGCTGATAGCCAGTATGGCCACCTATCATCCTTACTTGTTAAACGGTCACATAGCACACCTATTATTAGAGCTCCGGTAATACCAGCAATGAATGATGGAGCTCCATAACGCGTATTTGCTTCAGTTAAAGAAAGCTCAAATCCTCTACTAAACAATGTAGGGGCCCATATTCCAAAACCATAGCTTGCAAATCCGCCAAGAGCAGTTCCTATAGTCATGAACCTAAAACTATTTCTTTGCCAAAGAGTTTTAAAAGTATAGCTAAATGAGTAATTTTTTATAGAGGATAACACATTTGTATCTAATCTTCCGCGTGCAGGCTCTTTAACTAAAATTAAAGTAAGTAGGCCAAGAATTACGCCAGGTGCTCCAAGGGAGATAAATGCTATCCGCCAATGAAAAGCGTCTGCTATTGCTGCCCCACCAACTAATCCAAAAATTTGACCAAAATAAACCCCAAAATTTAAAATCGCAAAAGCAAAAGCGCGTTTTTTAGGAGGAAAGTAATCTGAAAGTAATGAAAATGCAGGTGCTAAAAAAGCAGCCTCTCCTACACCAACACCCAACCTTGAGAAGGCAAATGCCCAAGGGGTATTTACAATGCCCGATAGAACGGTAAAACAACTCCATACAATGGCCCCAGTTACAATTATTTTAACACGGTTTCTTTTGTCAGCTAATCGCGCAATTGGTATAGCTAGAAGAGTATATACCACAGCAAATGCAGGACCGACTAAGAAACCCATAAATGTATCAGAGACCTCAAAGGTTTTTTTGATTTCCTCAAGTAACCCTGAAGCTAAGTAACGGTCAGCAACATTAATAAGATACAGTAAAACCATCATCAACAGGACAAACCATGAATATTTTCTACTTTGTCGTGTGGTATCTGAAAGACTCATTTTTTTTCGCCCTCATTTAATATGGACCTTACCCATTTATAGTCTTGCTTGCCTGCTGGAGACCTTTTCAGTGTATTCACAACCCTTAATTGTCTGGGGCACTTATAACCAGCCAATTTTGATGCACAAAATGTTTTTACCTCTTCTAAACTTGGACTGTCTAATCCCTCCGTTATGGAAATTACTGCGCTTACTAATTCACCCCATTTTGAATCAGCTACTCCAACTACCGCTGCATCAAATATAGATGGGTGAGAACGTAAAATTTCCTCAACTTCTTCCGGGTAAACCTTTTCACCCCCTGTATTTATACAGGTTGAACCTCGTCCATACAAAATTAATGTTTTTAGAGAGTCGCGTTTAGCACGATCACCAGTTAGCACCCACGTTTTTCCGTCTATATGCTTAAATAACTCTTTTGATTTTTGTTCGTCTCCATAGTAACCTATCGGCGTATTACCAGCTTTTGCAAGGTAACCTATTTCGTTAACATCAGCTATCCTATTATCAATTATAACTTGCTGATGATCTGTTATAGGCAATTTCATAAAACCTTCTTTTTCTGACATCGAGCCCATACCTGATATGCCTGTTTCAGAAGTCCCCATTCCATCTGCAATTACACATTTGGGTAATATTTCTTTAAACTCTGATTTTATATGTCTAGAGAATATAGCTCCCCCTGACCCTAAATGCACTAAATTAGATAAATCCCACTTTTTAGTATTAGATTTTAAAGCATTTAGTAAAGGGATTGCCATAGCATCTCCAACAATCTGCAAAATATTAACCCCTTCATGCTCAACTCTTTCCCATATTTCATGTGCGTTAAATCCTGTCTTCATTGGGTCAAGTACTAAAGTCATACCCCCTAATATACCAGACAAAGCAGTCCACATAGCGGCTCCATGCATCAATGGGGCACACGGCAGAATCTTCAGTGGAGGGCTACCGAAAGCAATTTTTCCTTGTTCTTCAGGGATGGATATTGGGGGCGCCCCAGCATAAAGCCCCCCTCCGCCTAAACATGCAAAAAAAAAGCTTTTGTGTGGCCATATAACACCCTTAGGCAAGCCGGTAGTGCCTCCCGTATATTGCAATATGTAATCATTTTCTGATCTGGAATAACCATCAAAATTATGTTCAAATTTCAATAGCTCATTGTATCCTACCTCCCCAGGAACAAACTCTATTTCGTTTCCTACACTAATACAGATCTTAAGTGTTGTTATTTTTTTCTTGAGCTTACTTATATGTTCAGAAAATTGGATATCGTAAATGATGGCTTTGGCATTGGCGTTTCCAAATAAATATAGCAACTCGTCATAGCCATATCGGTAATTAATATTAAAGGGTACTGCCCCTATTTTAACTACAGCAAAAAAACTTTCCAAAAATTCAGGTCCATTCATTAAATAAATGCCTACATGATCACCTTGCCTTATACCCTTTGCAAATAAACCTGCAGCAAGTCTTGAGCTACGCTGGTCCAGCTCCTTAAAACTTACAGGACCATTTGCACTCAACAATGCAATTCGTTCAGGTATTCGGTTTACCACACACTTAAATAAGTCAGCTAAATGAAATTGAGACAGCGTTGTACTCCTAATGCGTAGTTAATTTGTAACAATACTACGCATTTAAAGAAAAAAGAAAGAAAAAATAGAAGTTTTCAACATTTTTAGCGTGATTTATTTCGCATTTAGATTATATATCATACTCATGAATACTAACTCATTAAGCTTTACACCCATAAAAATTGGGCCTTTGACATTAAGGAACAGGTTCATCAAAGCGGCTACAAATGAAGGAATGTGTAAAAATGGTATAATATCTAAAGGCCTCTCTAAGTTCCATGAAGAAGTAGCCAAGGGTGGAGCAGCGATGACCACTGTAGCTTATTGTGCAACTTCCAAAGACGGACAAACTTTTATTGACCAAGCGCATCTCTCTAAAAATACCATAAAAGACTTTCAATCACTAACAGATTCAGTTCACAAACATGGGGCAGCAGCTCAAGCGCAGATTACACATGCGGGTGCATTTACATTTCTTCCAAAACAATTCTCTTCTCTAAAACCCATATCAGCTAATGGAGGGTTTAATAAATTTGGCGTTATGACTGGACGTTATCTTAAACAAAAGATGACGCGTGATGACATGGATAAAATCTCTAATGAATTTGTGCAAGCGGCTATTCACGCAAAGGAGTCAGGTTTTGATGCTATAGAAATTCACATGGGCCACGGGTATCTATTAGCTCAATTCATCACACCTTTTTATAATACACGGAAAGATATATATGGCGGAAGCATCGATAACAGAATGCGCTATCCAACGGAAGTACTATCAAAAGTTCTTGATGCAGTAGGAAATGATATAGCTGTCACTGTCAAATTCAGTCAAACTGATGGAAAAATAGGCGGAAATACCATAGAGGAAGGCATAGAAATTGCAAAAATACTCGAGAAATCTGGTGCTCACATGGCGCAGTTATCTAATGGTCTTAATGTTGAATCCATTGATACAATGTTTGGCAATCCCCTCCCAAAATCTTCTGTAAAACCTAAAAATTTAATCATAAGGGTTGGAATGTTAATGCAACCAAAAAGTAAAGAACCTGACAAAGAATTTAAACAACTATATTCACTTGAAACTGCAAAAAAAATCCGAGATGCTGTTGATATGCCACTTTGTTACTTAGGCGGCGCCCAAAATATATCTAATATTAATACAGTAATGTCGGAAGGTTTTGATACGATTGGTTTAGGTAGGGCACTAATTTATGATCCTAATTTAGTAAATTCCCTACAAAATGGAAGCGTTCGTAATTCAGGCTGTACCGCTTGTAATCAATGCGTTACTCTGATGTATACACCAGGGGGCACTGCTTGCGTTGAGGATGGAGGTTATAGTGGTCATAAATCAGAATTAAACACTATACCTGCTTCTCAATACTGATTTAGAGTTAATTGGAGGTAACTATGGCAAAAACAAATGAATATGGAATAGGTCAGTACACATTCCCACGTGGATGGTTTATGGTTGGAGAATCTGCAGAGGCAACCAATAAACCATCATCTCTTCGCTACTTCGGTCGCGACTTGATAATGTACCGTGGAACGTCAGGGCGAGTAGTTATAATGGATGCCTATTGCCCACATATGAAAACCCATTTAGCTAAAAATGATACTTCGTATGTAGTACTTGATGGCAAACAGGTTGAGGGTGATGATATTCGCTGTCCGTATCATGCGTGGAAATTTGGACCGGACGGAATATGTAATGAAATTCCCTATTCACCTGCGCCTATACCAAAAGCAGCAAAAATTAGAAGTTACCCCGTTCAAGAGTGGGGAGGACTTATACTAATGTGGCATGATGAAGAAGAAAAGGAGCCAAACTTTGAACCCCATCCTTTACCTGAGTGGGATGACCCTAAGTGGGTAAACTGGAAAGTTGATCACCTAGGCACGCTTGATTGCCACCCACAAGAGATAATTGATAATATGACTGATAAGGCTCATCTGGGTCCAATTCACGGTTCTACGGATATGCAATACTTCGAAAGCGAATGCAAAGACCATGTAATCCGTCAAGTTCTGGCAGCTGGGCATCGCACACTTGCAGATGACATAATGACTAATGATACTTGGTACACTGGTCCTGGAATACTCTTATCGAGAATGAATGGTTATTATAATTCCCTAATGATGATATGTCATACCCCAATCGAAGACGGAAGTGTGAGAGCATGGCACGGATTAACAGTTCAACCACCAAATTTTCCGATGACAAAAGAAGATGAGGCAGCAGTACCTGCTTTTCAGGAGGGCTCAAAACTCGCATTACTGCAAGATTTTGAGATATGGGCTAACAAGGCCCCATGCATATCTATAATGCAAGTTGTAGGTGATGGTCCCTTTGGAAAGGCGCGTGCCTGGTATAAACAGTTCTACAACCCAAGAAAAGAAGCCAAATCATTGCAGAGCAAATCAAATGGCCACTGGGTAACAAAAGGCACAGAGCGTGATCCTTGGCCAACTGCAGCAGAATGATTTAGGGGTTTCGGTGCTCTGTAATATTTAGTACGCCCTTACGCGTACCAACCCACGTATTTCCAGTGGGAGCTATGGCTATGCTAGCCCAGTTATTATTAAATGCTTCCCCCGTACCTGTTGGAATTCGTATGATTTCCTTCCCTGTCTCAAAATCAAGACCTACCAATGACCAAAGGCGATCACCGTTATCAAGTAAATCAAAACTATAGAAATATGCAATGCCGTTACCCAAAGACAGCTTTGGTACAACAGAGGGGACTTTTAAGTCACTGGTCCAAATCTTATCACAACCGCTTTCATCTTCTCTCACATCAACCCTTACTACCCCACCTACAACATCAGCATAACTTTTTTGTATCATAGAGTTTGTATATCCCGAGTTATTTTCTAAAATAACAGAACGGTTATATGCGATCATAGAATTGTCAGTAACACTATAACCTTTTTTAAAAACAGGTATTTTACAGATAATACGTTCTTCATTGGGACTTAAAGTATTTCTTCTAGCTACATAAATGTTCATATAGTCATCTGCATTATCAGTGAAGGTAAGGTAGTTATCTCCAAAAAGACTGGGTGAAGTTCCGCTACCTTGATTTATTGATCCAACTTTTCTGCTGGACCCTCTATCATACTCAAAACGCCATTGTTGTGTTGGCATTCCCTCCAAAAGCTTCATATGGTACATAGCGTAATCAGAGACAATATAGGCACCAGCCTCATCAACAGCGAATGAATTTTGAATTTCTTCGCCGTTCAACATAATTGACAAAACTTTTCCCGTTTTAGTATCCAAAGAGCCTACACGGCCGTTACGCGTAACCCACCATAGCAATCCATTATAATCAGGCATTACTGTAGTTATTCCATCGCATTCGCCTTTGGGAAAAAGATTGTTCCAATGAAAGCAATCATTTGGAACATATTTATTCATATCCCAACTATCTATTTCAAAAAACTTCCATTCACCCTGACCGTCTTGCTTAGGCTTTATTCTACGGATTCTCTGATTTGCATCAGCTAATACAGCCCGTCCTTCATTATCTAAATACATATATGCGCCGCCAGAAGTATCTGTAAAAATAATATCTGTATCTCTTTTAACTAGTGACTCAAATGTTGAAGGTCGCATTGGAAGATCATATGTTGCTAACAGATCTAATGTATCTTTATGCAAAAGTTGCAAACGAAAACTAGTAAGTCCTCCGCAGAGAATTAAAGGGTGACCCTGTTCTATAAATGTAAAAGTTGCGCATTGACGGGCAGCACTCCCTCCTGCTCGTCTAGAAATTATTTTTATATTTTCAGATGTAACTGCACTCGCTGGATGAACATCACTCTCCCAACTTCCGGCATGCATAGCGCTTCTATCAGTTATAGCCATAAACGGATGTTGAGGCTCATTATTTTGTGGAAGTTTTTTGAAAGTATGGTTTTTATCAACTACTGGATTGAGATTAACTTCTAAAGTACTCATAGATAGAGGGGTAACAGAAGCAACTTCATAGTCCATTTTCCACTTTATGAAAATAAAAACCAAAATAAATATTAAAATTAATATTAAAAATACTCTAGAAATTATTTTAAACATTATTACGGGGTTAAACCGTCTGGAGCTCCTGGAAGAACAGGTTGGTAATATCCCGCTCCCCAACCACCATCAACGGCTAGTTCAGCTCCTGTAATATAACTCGCTTCATCACTTGCCAAGAAAAGTGATGCGTTAGCAATTTCATTTGGCTCCCCAATTCTTTGAAGAGGGACACGGCAAAATGCATGCGCTAATTGATCCGCTGGTAAACCACGTGCATTCCCCATTGGAGTGTTCACACCTCCGGGATGCAATGAATTTACACGGATTCCTGAGGTGCCTAGCTCATAGGCTAAAGACTTAGTAAGACCTCGCAAAGCCCACTTACTGGCGGTATATAAGGTTAGGCCATTACACCCACGCAAACCATCCACTGAACTAATATTTACAATAGATCCCTTTTGAGCTGCTTTCATAAATGGAGTAACATGCTTTGCACCCAGCATAGGACCAACCGTGTTCACACCTAATATTTTTTTTGCATCATCTGGATTGAAGTGTTCAATTGGAGTAAAGTGCACCAGTCCAGCGTTGTTAATTAACACATCAATAGTATCAAATTTAGATATTACTGCTGATACAAAATTTTTCCAATTTTCATCATCAGAAACATCTAATTTCTGAAAAAAAGCATTACCTCCAATATCTTCAGCAACCGCTTTGCCTTCAGGCACCATAACATCGCCTAAAGCAACAGTTGCACCCTCAGAAGCAAACAATCTTGCAGTTGCTTCGCCCATTCCGCGAGCAGCTCCTGTGATAATGCAAACTTTTCCTTCTAATCTTCCATCCATTACATTGCCACCGCAGGATCATTTTCGTCTAAACCCACGTAAAATTGACGGAAATATTTACGCCAAGCTAATATAGGACCATCGCCATCGCATAGTAATGGTTTAGGTCTATATTTTTTATTATCCCATACTATTAAGTCAACCGATTCAAAGCCAGCAGAGTCTTCTCCTTCAGCTTCACCAATTGAATGCTTATATAAATGATGAGCAATTTCTGCTTCTTTTGAGCCTTCCGGATATTTTTTCCAAGTAAACATCATTCTAACCCTGGACATTTCAGCATCTGTTGGTGTTGGCGTTGCAAACATTAACATTGATATACCATCCTTATTGTGTCTATTGATGGGTATACCTGGTCCGTGGCTCTCTCCTACAATGTATCCATCCATTATATCATAATGCCAGATATGTCCTTCGGCTTTTGCCTCTACAGATGGTATAATTGGAGCTCCATGAAGAAATTTTAAATGGGGTGTATCAACAGAATTTTCACCCATCTCTTGAATACAAGTACCAATATCCCAATAGTGGTATTTCACCTCAACATGTGCATCGGGATCTTCCATTTCAGGAACTACAGGGATTTCCCACATTGGGTCCACACCTTCTGGATGATACCAAGCCCAAATTGCACCATACTTTTCAATAACTGGGAGCGCTTTTAGAATAGGTTTTTTTCGAGCTATACCCGGCATCACTTTTCCATATGGTATTTTTTTACACCAACCATCATTATTAAATTCCCAATGATGAAATGGGCAACGAATATTATTTCCTTGTACAGTACCGCCCTTTCCTAAGTGTGCACCTAAGTGAGGACAAAAAGGATCAGTCATACCAACAGAACCGTCTTCACCACGAAAAAGCACCCACTCTTTTCCGAAAACTTTTTCAGTTTTTATTTCTCCCACTTTTAATTCATGTGAAAAGTGAACATTGTACCAACCGTAAGGTATTGGAAAAGGGCAACGTTCCAATTCTTCACCTGTTTGGATATGATCTGAGTTTATAATAGCGTTCATGATTGTCTCCTATTCTTCTAATATTTCAGGAACTAATTTTTTAGCTGGGTTTCTTTCAGAGTTAACAGCAATTGCAAAACTCATTGCTGGTCCCGGCGTAGGCGCAGATTTAGTTTTCAAAACATAATTTGGTGGATCTAATGACAAATTAAGTCGGTGAAATACTCTTGCAATAATCACACCCATAAGTACTTCAGCTAAATTTTGACCTAAGCAACTATGAGGCCCCCGTCCGAAAGGAGCATAAACTCCCGGTTTCATATGCTCTTTACGTTCTTCGTTAAATCTTTCAGGATCAAAATCTAAAGGGTTGGAAAAATACTCATCCATAAAGTGTGGCACAGAAGTTCCAATAAAAATTAATTCATCTTTTGGAATAAGATACCCCTCAAACTCCATATCGTGGTTTGTGGTTCTCATTTGCGCTACGGCGATTGGCCATAAACGCATTGCCTCCTTCAAGCAGCCTTGAATATAACTAAGGTTTCTTATATCCATCTCTTTTATAGTCTCTTTCGAATAGAGTTCATCTGCTTCATTCTGCACCTTTTCCAGAACACCAGGTGTTTTAAGAATTCCGTATGTCGCAGCGGCTACAGTATTGGCAACAGTATCTAATCCAGCAACATAAGGACCAGTCAGCAAGACACTAAGATCACGGGCTTGAACGAATTCAGGGTCGTCAATATGTGCCTGATATACATCACCCAGAAGATTGTCGGGAAGTTCACCACTATCGGCATAAGCCTTAAATTGAGCAATTAACTTCTCACCTAACTCATCAACACGCTTACTTGCTTTTTTGAACTTTGGGGATTTTAAAAAAAATTTTGGCCTAACCCGTGCCACTAAAGTGTTCAAAAGAAAAAGTATATT
>JBELEM010000026.1:0-8584 GCA_042093735.1 Hellea sp.
TAATTATGATAATGCAAGATTTCCTATTAAAGGAGGGTTATGGCAACCACGTGGAGGAACAGTAAGGCATGATGCTGTTGCATGGGGTTACGCGCATGCAGCAGATAAATATGGTGTTGATATTATCGAAAATTGTGAAGTAGTCGGCTTTGACATCGCCAATGGTAAATGTCTCGGCGTTAAAACAAATAAAGGCAATATAAAAGCTAATAAGATAGGCGTAGCAGTGGCGGGAAATAGTTCCAAAGTAATGAATATGGCTGGAATGAGGCTCCCAATAGAAAGTCATGTTCTTCAAGCATTTGTTAGTGAGGGATTAAAGCCCATACTACCTGGCGTGATAACATATGGCGCTGGACATTTTTACGTTAGTCAGTCTGATAAAGGCGGGCTTGTTTTTGGTGGTGATATCGATGGCTATAATAGTTATGCGCAAAGGGGGAACCTACCCGTAGTCGAAGATGTATGTGAAGGAGGGGTTTCCCTTATGCCCATGATTGGAAAGGCTAGACTGCTAAGGATGTGGGGAGGAATAATGGATATGTCTATGGATGGATCACCAATAATAGATAAAACACATATATCTGGTTTATACTTTAATGGTGGTTGGTGCTACGGCGGATTTAAAGCGACTCCCGCAAGTGGATATAGCTTCGCTCATTTACTCGCAACCGACACCCATCACGAAGTTGCGAAAAACTATACACTAGATAGATTTAAATCTGGACTAACAATAGATGAAAAAGGACAAGGCGCTCAGCCTAATTTACATTAATGATAATAAATCACCCACTATTAGGACCAAGAGACTCCTCTGAATTCACATACCGTGGTGATGCAATTTTATTAAATCGGCCAGATCCAAACTCTGAATCGTTATTGGGTGATTATTACGAATACCAGTACATTCGTAATAATACACACGGCTTTATGAAAGAACTTTGGTTTCATGAACAAGGGGATAGATCTTGGCTTGTAGTTACGAGAAATACTTTTACTCAGGAAATAATAAACGTTGAGCTAGCTTCAGAATATAAACGAGAAAACAAATGATTCTTGTTAATTATGATAAAATATTGAAGTTTCAATTCAATGGTAAGCATTATGAAGGTTACGAGGGTGATACCTTAGCATCAGCGCTACTAAGAAAAAATGTAAAAGTAGTTGGTCGAAGTTTTAAATACCATAGACCTAGGGGTATTTTCGGATCCGGTTCAGAGGAACCAAATGCTCTTGTAAAACTTGAGGGTTCAAACACACATGAGCCAAATAGAAGGGCTACCTCTATTAAATTATATGATGGACTTGTGGCTAATTCACAGAATTACATAGGTAATGTTAAGTTTGATATTCTCGCATTAAACGATTTTATACACCCATTTATTTCAGCTGGGTTTTATTACAAAACATTTATGTGGCCAAAATCATTTTGGGAAAAAGTCTATGAACCAATAATTAGACGTGCAGCAGGTCTAGGAACACTATCCACGGAACCCGATCCAGATAGATATGATAAAGGTTACCTCCATTGTGAGTTGTTAATTATTGGATCTGGCCCAGCAGGTTTGAAAATGGCCCTTGATGCATCAAGGAATGGAAAAAAAGTAATCCTTGTCGATGAAGATTTCATTATGGGCGGACAGCTCCTATCAAATGAAATAGAGATAAATGGAATTTCATCCCTACAGTGGGTAGAGCAGACACTTAGTGAAATCAGAAATTCTTCGAACGTAAGAATTATGACACGCACATCAGTTTATGGAGTTTACGATCATGGTATTTATGGAGCATTAGAAACTGTTACTGACGAAATTGAAAGACCAGGAGCCAGACAAATATTATGGCGTATATATGCAAATAAAAGTGTCTTAGCGTCAGGAGCCACGGAACGTCCGATTGCGTTCCCAAATAATGACAGGCCTGGGGTTATGCTTGCTAGTGCAGTTCAAACCTATAACAAAAGGTTTAATGTTAAGTGTGGAGATAATATATCATTATTTACTAACAATAGCGGTGCTAATTTAAGTAAAATATCAAACCTTATCGATACCAGAGACGGCTTACACATAGTTAATGTCCATGGAAGAAATATGATCAGAAGCATTACGCTTAGTTCTGGCAAGAAAATAAATTCAGATTGTTTGGCAGTATCAGGAGGGTGGAATCCCAACTTGCAATTAACATGCCACAAAAGAGGTAAACCAAAATGGAATGAAAAGCTTTCCTGCTTTGTTCCAGACAACTCAAATTTACCGAATAATATGTATGTAATTGGATCAGCAAATGGTTCTTTTTCAACACAAAGTGTTTTCAACGATGTATCAGATTTATCTAAGCAACTCGGTTATCGAACTACAGAAAAAATCAAAACAGAGGATAAACCCCTAAACTTAAAGCCATTTTGGTTTGTAAAAAGTAAAAAAAGAAGTTGGGTTGATTTTCAAAATGATGTTACCGTTAAGGATATAACTTTAGCTCATCAAGAAGGGTTTTCATCTGTTGAGCATGTAAAACGATATACAACTCTAGGCATGGCAACCGATCAGGGTAAAACCTCCAATGTAATAGGGCTCGCTGTGCTTGCTGATGCAACAAATAAAGCTATTCCTGAAACTGGAACAACTATTTTCCGACCACCTTATACCCCCATATCTATCGGAGCTTTTGCTGGCGCTCATAAAGGCAAACACTTCAAGCCTACACGCCTAACACCAAGCCATGAGTTTGCAAGTGAAATTGGAGCAACTTTTGTTGACACAGGCTACTGGAAAAGAGCTCAATGGTTTTCTCAAGATAAAGAAGTCACATGGCGTGACTCAGTGGACAGAGAAGTTTTAATGACTAGAAATTCTGTTGGAATTTGTGACGTATCAACATTAGGAAAAATAGACATCCAAGGTAAAGATGCAGGTAAGTTTTTAAATAAAATTTATATCAATACATTTAGCACATTAAAAGTAGGTAAATGTAGATATGGTTTAATGTTACGCGAAGATGGCATTGCTATGGACGATGGCACATCAGCAAGATTATCAGAAACCCATTATATTATGACAACAACAACAGCAAAAGCTGGTAGCGTCTATTCACATTTAGAATTTTGTCGCCAAGTTTTGTTTCCGAATATGGATGTACACATTATATCAACTACTGATCAATGGGCACAATTTTCAATTGCAGGACCTAATTCTCGAAACCTTTTAAATAAAATAATTGACCCAAGTTTCAACATATCTAATGAAACATTTCCTTATATGGCGTGTGCAGAAATAACTATTTGTTCAGGAGTCAGAGCGAGAATATTTCGTCTCTCATTTTCTGGAGAACTTGCCTATGAAATATCTGTTCCCTCACGTTATGGCGATGCATTAATACGTAAGCTAATATCAGCAGGTAAAGAATTTAACGTTACTATGTACGGAACAGAAGCTTTAGGAGTTATGCGTATTGAAAAAGGGCATGCAGCGGGTAATGAATTAGATGGGCGTAACACACCAGTAAACCTCGGACTTAACGGACTAATGGCAAAGAAAAAAGATTATATTGGAAAAACCCTTTCATCTCGTGAAAAACTTTCTGGAAATGAAACTATGGTTGGTTTTCTATCAGTAAATCCTTCAGACAAACTTACTAACGGATCCCACTTCGTGAATATCGGTGATGAAATATTACCTGAAAATGATCAGGGGCATATGAGCAGTGTAGCTTATTCTCCAATTCTCGAACGCTATATTGGAATTGGTTTTTTAAAAAATGGCAAAGATAGATATGACGAAACCTTGAGAGCGATTGATTTTTTACAAAATAATCATGTTGAAGTTAAAGTAGTAAGTCCTCACTTCATAGATCCGAATGGAGACCGTCTACGTGCCTAGTTTAAACAAAAAAACTGCAATTAATCAGTATAAAGTAACATTTAAAAACATTGAAATATATGAAGAATACCCAAAAGAAATTATATCTTTATCAATCTCGTTAGATGATGATGAGGCATTTAATATAAAATTTAAAAATATATTTGGTATATATCCACCAAAACCAAACGAGATGAAAGAATTTAAAGGTGGCCAAGTTTTATGGTCAGGACAAGGTCAATATTTTTTATTTATGAATACTGACGACCAATATCTAGATACACGTACAGCAAAAGAATTTGATGGAACCGCCTACTCCACTCTTCAATCCGATGCCTGGGCAACAATTATTATTGAAGGGTCAGAAATTTTTAAATTACTGGAACGAGTAATACCATTAGACCTATGTAATGCAAAAGATTATTATGCATCAAGAACAAGTAGTTTTCATGTTTCAGTTATTGTTGTCAAACTTGATAAAAATAAAGTGAAAATAATTACTCCAAGAACCTCATCAAATTCGTTTCTTGAGGCATTAGCACAAACCGCGAAAAACGTATCACTCCCCTGCCCCAAGTCTGGAGGACTCAGTTGATGGTACCAAAATACGATCAGCGATTAGATTTAATTTTTCGTAATTTAACAATGAAATACTTAGGCCATTTTTCAATGCCAACTCATAAAATGTTTTTTGTTTAATCGAGTCAATCCTAGGTTTATGGTTCTTGATATAAGACATATCAATTAAATCCTCATGTTTAGAACATGTTAATTCGATTTTCTTACAATTTAAATCGCTATATATTATTGGATAAGGGCTTCCAGGAGAAATAAAAGCTGAAAACTTATCAGTTACCAAATGAGATGAAAGGCTATTGTTAAAAGCACTTCCTAAGTAACCAATGAGTGCATAAGGATCGTTTGCATTAATAATAGCAACTTTTGTAATACCATAATTTTCAGTCTCAGAAAAAACTAAATCACAAATCAAATGTGCATTTGTGAATAAACTACCACCACAGCAATCAATGGTTATAATTTCTTTCGTTATGAAAGGCGGAGGTAAATATATATTTTTTACTGCATTAAGTTCAGGAAGTTTTTCTATTAATTTATTTATTCCGGAATGACCATGAGATTCAAGCCAAAATACAGTTTGCGCCATTTCTTGAAAATCATGTTCATGACCGTATATCGCTTCAAAAACTCGGGAAAGTAACGAGAGAAGTTCGTTAAACGAGATATTAATTAAGTTTTTCACTAGACTTAGGCCTGATAGGAAAACACCAATTATCATTGTATTCATTACCAATATCAGAAACTAAAGGCGCTCCTTGGAACATAGTATTTCTAACCCACTTCTTTGAACGGGGATCAAATTTACCAACTCCAAAAAAAGAAAGTTTACAACGCAGTAAATGGATTGGCAAAACATCAGCATCAAGTAGATTAGCTCTAATTTCTCCATATTGGGTTAACCCCATCGTCTGAATTCGGCGGATAATATAACGTAAATGTGGCCGAGAAAAGGCAAAATGAGCAACTGTGATTGATGTATTACTATCCTCAATTTTGCATATCTCGTCAAAACAACTTCGTACATCCCTAGCAATGCACATCATCATTTCTTTTTCAATGCCAGAGTCTAAAGACTTTTTACCAAGACGTGGTTCTTGTTTTTCTTCCGACCTGTACCAAAAAGTTTCTGTAGATGAGCTCTTGGTGAAATCATATCTCAAAGCCCATTTGTAATTTTTTTTAATTAAGGATTTCAGCGTATTAAGTTTCATCATCGGTTGCATTCGATAATTCTCATCTATATTTAATTCACTTTCGAGGTCCAATATAAATTTCGCATAAACCTCTGTTAAAATCGCATTTATTAGCTCTTGAGTTTCAACGTGATAATTTTGAGATGCATGATCGATCAATTCCTGCCAATTAACAAGTGTTTCATTATTAGCTTTAATCCACTGTAAGCATTTATTTATTTCATTAGCCGCACGATTATTTAGCACATTTTGTTCAGGATTATCCGTTGATATTTCATCTAAATGTTGAGCTGCTTTCATGATTAAACATTCTAAATTACCTAGGCTATGCCTATCGGGTGATTTATATTGTATAATACGAGCTAAAGATGTTTCCCTCACTTCTATCCAATTAGCTATTAACATGGGGTGCTTTATCAAATATGGTGCCATACCTAAACCAGTAGCATTACCAATCCCTATATAACGTTTAATTCCATCATCTAGTTCTACAGCAGTTTCAGGAGACCTCCCCCTTGCAACCCAGTTGGCTAATTCGAGACTGAAATGCCTTATCATATAGCAAGAAAACATCTCAGCTGAAAAAGGTTTTGCAAAATCAACGTACTTATTACGCAAATTATCCCAATCAGACATCCCAAATTTACCGCTTCCATAAACAGCAGTTGTTCTGAATATATAACCAACCTTTGCTATTTTATCCAGATCTGGTTGTTTTCCATTAGATAAACAATCAATAACATATTCAAAATTACGCATACTTTTGTTTGCACGCGATAATACTAAACATTTACTGTCAACACGTCCCTTTTCTTGCAAAGGGACGTTTTCTCTGAGAAATTCTAATCTATTCTGATCAATTTGACCTTCACATAAAGTAACTGTCATGTCCCAATCTTCGGCAATTACCCTGTCACTTCTTTTATTATCCGATAATTTTTTCGAAAATATAACATAGCTATAAACAGCATTTGGCGTTGTAATTTCATAAACTACCTCCCCAAAACCTTCTTCATCTAAATTGAAAATAGTGCCATTGATTTTCCACATTTCACTCATTACTCGTCTAAGCAAGCAACGCATAAAACTCAGTGGATATGGGTAGAGGCACCCCAGCCTAGGTAATTCCATGACTGTTTCAGGGCTTCGCATAGGTAAATCAGTATTTTTATTTAAAGGTTTGAGCTCAGCCATTTTTTGAAGCTCCAAAACTATTGTCAAAAAAGTTTAACCAATTCAGTCCCATAATTTTCTCAACATCAGCATTAGACATACCCTTAGAAATTAATCCCTCTGAAATATTACTAAAATCACGACTGCTTTTAAACCATTCTGGTTGCTCAGGCCAATCAGAGTTCTCAGAACTGCCTTCGCCAAAATCTGGTTTAAATGTCCATGTTCCACTGCGCATCCACTCTAGTGTATCATAACCCCAATTTTGACAAAGGTCAGAACCAATACCGATATTATCAATTCCCATTAATTCAGCAGTATCTAAAATCATTCCGCAGAAATCATCAAGTGTGCAACTTGAATGATTGTTTAAGTGAAATGGGTACATCGAAAACCCAAGCATCCCATTGGACTCACCTAAAGCTTTGAGAACATCATTAGATTTATTTCTTAACGCATCATACCATTTAGATGGATTGGCATGAGTAATAGCTATGGGTCTTTCAGAATAGTCAATTGCCTGTAAGGTCGATTTCTCTGCGCTATGGGACATATCTATAACCATTCCCACACGATTCATTTCCTTTATAACCTCTCTGCCAAACCGTGTAATCCCGCTATCTCCATTTTCATAGCATCCAGTAGCCAATAAACTTTGATTGTTATAGGAAAGCTGCATAATTCGAACGCCTTGTTCATGAAGCATTTCTACTTTTCTTAAATCATCTTCGATAGGGGAACAGTTTTGAAACCCTAATATAATACCAACTTTATTTAAAGCTTCAGCTTTGCGAATATCATTACCTGTGCGGACGGGCATAATTAAGTCTGAATTCTCGCGAAAACGACGTCGCCAATCACCTATATTGGCTAATGTGGACTCAGTGTTTTCCCAATAACTAATTGTAACATGTATAGCGTTTACGCCTCCATCGCGTGCCTCGGCAAATAAGTCACGGTTCCAGTTTACATATTGCAGTGCATCTATAATCAACATAAATTAACCTGGGTTAGTGTAAGAGGTTTTCATAATTGTATAAAAGTCTTTCGCATGCTCGCCTTGTTCACGCGGACCATAACTTGATGCATTTCTTCCTCCAAAAGGCACATGATAATCCAAACCTGCTGTAGCTAGGTTGACAAGAACACTTCCAAATTTAGCATTCCGCTTGTAGTGTTGAGCTTCTTTTACAGAATTTGTAATGATAGATGCCGATAAACCATATTCAGTGTCGTTTGCTAATGAAAGGCCCTCTTCATAGCTATCGACACGCATTATGCATGTCATTGGCCCAAAAACTTCTTCTTTATTGACACGCATTTGATTATCAGTATCTGTGAAAACAGTAGGCGCTAAGTAATAACCTTCATGCTCAGTTTCAGCTCTTCCACCACCGGTTAGAAGTGTTCCACCTTCGGATTTAGCGAGATCCATATAGGATAGAATTTTATTCATTTGTCCTTCTGACACCACTGGGCCAAGCTCAGTACCCTCAGCTAGAGCATGCCCAACCTTTTTAAGTTCAGAGGCTTTTACAAATTTTTCAACAAACTCATCATGTATTGGATCTTCTACAATCAAACGCGAAGAGGCCGTACACTTTTGACCAGATGCTCCAAAAGCGCCGTGTATGGATTGAGCTACAGCCAAGTCTATATCTGCATTTCTTGTTATTACTATTGGGTTTTTACTTCCCATCTCGCATTGAACTCGGGCCATATTTCTAACAGCTGCCAAAGCAATTTTTTTGCCGGTGGGGACTGATCCTGTAAATGTTATAGCAT
>JBELEM010000027.1:0-5872 GCA_042093735.1 Hellea sp.
GAATCGAACCCGCACCTTAAGCTTGGAAGGCTCTTATGATACCATTTCACCATATCCGCCGAAAACTTTTACGTTTCCTATTTATTTAGTGGTGGAGAGGGTTGGATTCGAACCAACGTACACATAGTGATCAGATTTACAGTCTGACGCCTTTAACCACTCGGCCACCTCTCCATTAAATATGTGTTTTAGCAGTGACCTTAGCTAAAACTATTAAAGTGTTGCCTCCAACAAAAAAGACCCTGTATGTCATCGAGATAACGTGGTAACCGATCAACGCACAGAGGCTGTTAATTTAAATTCTAGCGGGTATATAGAGATGTCAAAGAATTCACGCAATAGCAGATTTCATCGAAAAGTAGATAAAAATGACATTAAATTGGATGGAACACGTCCAAAAGGGCAAAAAAGGCAAAAAAAAGCCTATGGTATGAAAATACACAACTCCACGACTCGGCCCATATCTCCAAACTTAGTAGAGCATGGCCGGTCACATAAAAATGGCAAAGGGCATGAAGGTGGAGCTGGGTGGATTTGGGGCGCACATGCTTGTGAAGCTGCGCTTGCTAACCCAAGACGGACTATCCATGAATTGTTACTGACCGAACAATCGGCCAAACGATATAACATTCCTGAAAATACATGCAGACCAAGAATTGTTTTAACTCAGGTTCTGAGTAAAAGCATACCGCGAGATGCAGTCCATCAAGGGATAGCATTAAAAACAGCACCGCTCGAATGGCAAGACTTAGACACAATAGCAAAAAAAGATGGAGAAGGTATTATTCTAGTACTTGATCAAATTACAGACCCTCATAACGTAGGAGCTATGCTCAGACTTTGTTCAGCATTTGGGGTTAGGGCTCTTGTGATGCAAACAAGAAATGCGCCTCCATTATCAGGGGCCACCGCCAAAGTAGCAGTTGGATGCCTTGAAACAATCCCTGTTTGCTTAGAAGTTAATATAGCAAATACCCTAGAAAGGCTTAAAAAATTCGACTGGATGGTAACGGGACTAGACGGAAATACTGATTTAGAACTCAAGACCAGCATCAAAGACAATAAAAGAAATGTTTTGGTGATGGGCGCAGAAGGCAAAGGTTTAAGGGAAAGAGTTAAAAAAACATGTGATCAAATATCAAAAATACCCATGATCAGTAAGTCGATACCGGGTCACGCCGAAAGCTTAAACGTGGCTACTGCAGCAGCAATTGCTTTGTATGAAACTCGACGTTGATATAAATTTAGAATTCTGTTCTGTTTAGTTGTAATCTCTTTTAGATTTGAAACGTAGATATTACATAATTCAGTGAGATAATAGCATGCAGAATAGTTTCTTTATAAACCTAACCCACGCCGGCAGTTTAGTTTTCGGTTCACTCATTTTACTGTGGGCCCTAAGTCTGAAATTAAAAGATGCAAGTTTGATAGATATATTTTGGGGCTTTGGGTTTTTATTGGTGGCAGTGGCTTGTTTTACGCTGTCACAGGACAAGACCCTTTACACAACAATATTAATCCTTCTTCCTATATTTTGGGGGGCTAGGCTTACTTTATACCTAGCAAAACGAAATATTGGGCATGGTGAAGATAAAAGATACACAGCTATGAGAAAAAGAGCTGAGAGGAAGGGATTATCAGAGAATAATTGGAGGCTAAGAACTCTATTTACAATCTTCTTTGGTCAAGGGTTACTAATAATGATAATAAGTACTCCAATTTTATTTGCCTCGGCCTACGCTAGTAACTCCCCCGACATTACAATCGGTCCGTTAGTTTATGTTGGTGTAATAGTATGGAGCATAGGGTTTTTGTTTGAAGCTATAGGTGACGCACAGTTATCAAGGTTTATGAAAAAAAATTCAAATTTCGTAGGAAATGAAGCTGACAAGCCTGTTTTAAATCTGGGCCTCTGGAAATATACCAGACACCCTAATTATTTTGGAAACGCATGCATTTGGTGGGGCATATGGTTAGTTGCATGTAACAGCAATTTCGGCTGGACAACAATTTTATCACCTTTACTTATGACGCTTCTCCTGACACGCATATCTGGTCGAGACCTACTTGAGAAACAGATGAAGAAAAGAAAAGCATATGTAAGCTACATAGAAAAAACAAACAGCTTTATCCCGTGGTTTCCCAAAAAATAAATAATACCTTCATAACACCCAAAGCTATTGTTAATATTCAAAAATATCATAAGTTATGAGTAATGATTACAAAAGTTAAAATATGCGGCCTGACTTGCAAAAAAGATGTTGATGCCGCCATAAAATACGGAGCATCCTATCTTGGGTTTATCGTAAATGCGGAGTCGTCCAGAAAATTATCTGTGACTGAAGCTTCAAGAATAGCCCTTCCTGCCAGTAAGTTTTGTGAAACAGTAGCAGTCGTCGTGAACCCCACAAACATTCTAATAGAAAAAATTATTCGAGAGATGCGTCCCAGTTACATCCAGCTTCATGGAGATGAGAGTATAGATCGTGTAGCAGATATTAAGAATAACTTTAAGATTAAACTCATCAAAGCTATTTCAATAGACAACAAAAAAGACTTTATTACAGCCGAACAATATAATGGTCTTGTTGACATCATGCTCTACGACTCAAAGCCCCCCTCTGACTCACCTCAAAGGGGCGGTCATGGACTACTTTTTGATTGGAGTATGATATCAGAAGTGCCTTTACCTAAGATATGGGCATTAGCTGGTGGCTTAAATATTTCCAATGTTGAGGATGCAATTAATTTAACAAAAGCACCAATATTAGATGTTAGCTCTGGCCTTGAACTGATGGCAGGGCTAAAGGACCACAATAAAATAAAAGCTTTCATGGATAAGATAAAAAATGAATAATTCTGATAATATTATAACCCCAGATGAAAATGGAAGATTTGGAGATTTTGGAGGCAGGTACGTTGCAGAAACTTTAATGCCCCCAATACTTGCGCTTGAAGCTGCTTATTCAGAAGCTAAAACGGACCCCAGATTTCTGTCTGAGCTAGACGGTTTTTTTAATCACTATGTTGGTCGCCCTTCACCGCTATACTATGCTGAGCGGCTCACCGAGTTTACAAATGGTGCCAAAATTTATTTCAAGAGAGACGAATTAAATCACACGGGTGCTCATAAAATAAACAATTGTATGGGGCAGATACTGCTCGCCAAAAGAATGGGTAAAACAAGAATAATAGCAGAAACAGGAGCTGGGCAACATGGCGTGGCTACAGCAACCGTAGCTGCCCGCTTTGGTCTTAAATGCATAGTATATATGGGTGCCACTGATATTGTCAGGCAAAAACCAAATGTATTTCGGATGCGTTTATTAGGTGCAGAAGTTCGCTCAGTTAAAAGTGGTACAGCTACTCTCAAAGATGCCATGAATGAGGCATTAAGAGATTGGGTCACCAATGTAGATGATACTTTTTATTGTATAGGCACCGTTGCTGGCCCCCACCCTTACCCCGCTATGGTAAGAGACTTTCAATCAATAATCGGACGTGAAGCAAAAAAACAAATACTTGAACGGGAGGGTAGACTGCCTGATGCACTCATTGCTTGTATAGGCGGCGGCTCAAACGCTATGGGGTTATTTCATGAATTTATAAATGATGATTCAGTTCGCTTAATTGGTGTAGAAGCAGCTGGCAGAGGGGTCGAAAGTGGGCTCCATGCCGCATCATTAACAGGAGGTTCTCCTGGAGTTCTCCACGGAAATAGAACATACCTTTTACAAAATGAGGATGGTCAAATTACAGATGCTCATAGTATATCAGCTGGATTAGATTACCCAGGTATTGGCCCAGAGCATGCATATTTACATGACATTGGTAGAGCTGAGTACTTATCAGCGACTGATGATGAGGCACTTCATTGGTTTCAAGAGTGCGCACGACTGGAAGGAATATTACCCGCACTAGAACCAAGCCATGCAATACCTAGGACGGTAGAAATAGCAAAAGAAATTGGCAAAGACGGTATCGTGATAATGAATATGTGTGGCCGTGGAGACAAAGATGTATTTACTATAGCGGATGCATTAGGTGAGCACATAAGTGAAGGTACTGAGGGATAAATTCAGAAGTTCCTTGGAACCCAGAATTTAAAAAATAATTATATAAATAAAATAAACAAGGCCCGCAATGACCACTCGAATAAATGAAACGTTTAAAAATCTTAAACAAACAAACTCTAAAGCTTTTGTAGCATATATTATGGGCGGTGACCCTGATAGAGTAACATCGCAAAAGATGCTTAATGCATTACCTGATAGTGGAGTTGACATAATAGAGTTAGGCATGCCTTTTACTGATCCAGCTGCAGATGGACCAATTATAGAAGAAGCAGGACTTCGGTCACTTGAGGCGGGCACTAAATTATCAACTATTTTTGAGATGGCTTCTGAATTTCGTAGAATAAATACAACTACCCCTCTTATAATTATGGGTTATTGCAATCCAGTACACCATATGGGTTATGAGTTATTTGCTAAAAAAGCTAGAGCATCAGGTATTGACGGAGCTATAATAGTCGACCTTCCTCCTGAAGAAGACAAGGAATTGCGCGAAGCGTTTAATCTGAATGATCTTGCATTAATTCGACTTGCAACGCCAAATACTGATAAGAACCGTCTTTCCCGAGTGGTTTCCGGTACTAAAGGGTTTGTATATTATGTATCTATGACAGGAATTACAGGGGCGTCATCTGACAGAATAAATTCTGTGTCTGAGCAAGTAAATAGAATTAGACACGCTAGTAATCTACCGGTTGTGGTTGGCTTTGGAGTGAAAACCCCTGACGATGCCCAAAAAATAGCGCATGATGCTGATGGTGTTGTAGTCGGGTCCGCAATTGTGAAAGAGTTAAATGAAAAAGGCGTAGAACCTGCTTTAGAACTCGTGAGAGCTCTAGCAAAGGCAGTTCACACATAATTTCTTTAAATAGAATTCAATACTCTATTGCAAAGTTAATTATTTTAATTATCTTTGATTAAATTAAACCCAAGCATACATACGGTAAAGCTGAGATGTTATGAGGAAAAAAAACAAATGATTACGCTACTTTCGCCCGCGAAAAAATTAAATCTCGAAATTCCCAAATCTGGATTGAATACTACTCAGCCAATTTTTAAACTAGATACAATTGAGCTCACTAAGGTAGTAAAAAAACAATCAGTAGATGACCTCAAAAAACTCATGCATTTGAGTGATAACTTAGCTCAACTGAACGCAGATCGTTTTAAAGCCTTTAACCTTGATGGTCTTAGTAACAGCTCAAAAGCGGCGGGCCTAACCTTTGATGGGAATGTATATTGGGGACTGCAAGCTAACAGTTTAAATGAAGATGATTTAAATTATGCTCAAAGTCATTTGAGAATACTATCTGGACTATACGGCATTTTAAAACCATTAGATCTTATACAGCCCTACCGTTTGGAAATGGGAACCAAGCTAAAAACAAAACGTGGAAAGTCTTTATATGAGTTTTGGGGCAATAAAATAGCAACCTCAATTAATAACGACCTTAGTGATCATTTAGATAAAACTATAGTTAATTTAGCCTCAAACGAATACTTTAAAGCTATCGATAAGAGTGTCCTGAAGAGTGATGTTATATCCGCTAAATTCCTTAACATAAGGGACGGGCAGGCAAAATCACTTATGTATTATGCAAAGTTTGCAAGAGGTCTTATGGCTAGATGGATAATCGAAAACAAAATAGAATTTGCGAGAGATCTAAAAGAATTTGATCTTGATGGATACAAATACGACAATAACCTATCAGAGAATAATGAGTTAGTATTTACACGCATCCAGCCTGAGACAAAAAAATAATCAATAGAATATTTTATACTTTGTTTTTTGCACAATA
>JBELEM010000027.1:5972-22161 GCA_042093735.1 Hellea sp.
CCTGAGACAAAAAAATAATCAATAGAATATTTTATACTTTGTTTTTTGCACAATAATTATGCGTATTTAGTAAAAAATTATGCGTATTTAGTAAAATATTAAATACTTTCTGAGAGTCATTCGCAATTAATTTGACAAGTAAAATAAAAAAACCTTTACTTGGTTAGTAGAAATAATTCTATAAACAACTTAAATTAGGGGTATAATATGAAGAAAATTACATTAATGGGCGCTCTGCTAGTAAGCGTAGGTTTATCAACCATCGCATCAGCTGGTCATCATGAGGGACCAACTATTGGTGCTCTTGAGGGTTATTTTTGCAATATTAACGATGACAAAAATATGAGCGATGTAATGGCAGTAGCAAATGAATGGAATGATTGGGTAGGTCCAAATACAACTGCGCAGTATAACGCATGGGTACTACAACCTCACACTAGTAACAAACAAGACTTCCCATATGATTATTTTTGGCTCGGCGCTTCGCCATCACATGAAGCAATGGGAACCGCTCAGGATGAGTGGATGAGTAAAGGAACTGATTTATCAAAAAAATGGGATGAAATTGAGACTTGTGGGTCACACCAACTTATGTCTGGTATTGTTGCCCGTCCATTCAAAGCAGAGTCAAAAAAGGCTATTGTACAAATCAACGGATGCAAGTTCAATGATGATAAAGGCTTAGGTGATTTAATGATGGCCGATGCAGAGTGGAACAAGAAAATGGATGAGGCTGGTATGCCAGGTGGTATTTTTCGTTGGTTCCCTGAAGCAGGAGGAGCAAGAGATGAAGATAAGGATGTTTATAACATCTACATAACCAATAGTTTAGCTGAACGCGGCAAAGCACATGATATGGTATTACACGATGGTGGCGCAAGCATTAACGCTACATATGGCGAAGTGATGACATGCGATATGCCTCGCATTTATACTTCCACTTATGTGGGCGGTAAAAATCCAGAATAAATTAATACCCATCTACATAATAAACCGTACATATTTATATGTGCGGTTTTTTTATGCCATAATTACTTATTTAGAGTTTTACTATCTAAATAGAGTTACACCAATAATCATAGCGTGAACTTGGAGACACGGATGTCCAAAAAATTCATAAACTGCACTGGTATTGTTTGCTTAAAAGGTGATGAAGTTCTCCTTATAAAAAGAGGCAATCCACCCCGCAAAGGTGAATGGTCTATCCCAGGCGGAAAAATAGAATTTGGCGAGTCAGAAATAGAGGCTTCGCTAAGAGAACTCTACGAAGAAACTGGTATAAAAGCCTCTATTAAGAAAAAAATAAATCAAGTAGTGGTCAATTTAGAAGGCTTCAAATATATCCTTCATAACTACAGTGCTGTATGGGTTTCTGGAAAACCTATTCCTGGAAGCGATGCCTTAGATGCGAAATTTATAGAACTAAATAAATTGAGTAAATATAAACTATGGAAAAAAACACAAGAAACTATTAACACAGCATATAATGAGAAATAGTTGCTACAATTTAATTAAAAAGCTAAGTTTATAATGATGACAGATAAAATTATTATAAGGCGTCCAGATGATTGGCACGTGCACTTGAGGGATGGCCCAATGTTATCTCAAGTTGTAAATTTTACAGCAAAGCAATTCAAGCGAGCTATAATAATGCCAAACTTAACTCCTCCTGTAATAACTGTCAAAAGAGGAATGGAATATCGAGAACGTATCTTTAAATCCGTTGACCCAAGTCTAAGTTTTACTCCATTAATGGTGAGCTATTTAACGGATGATATTGATAAAGATGAGGTAAAGCTTGGCTATAATGAAGGTGTTTTTACTGCAGCAAAACTTTATCCGGCAAATGCAACAACAAATTCCTCTATGGGTGTAACAGATGTTAAAAATATATACCCTACTTTAGAGGTGATGCAAAAAATCGGGATGCCATTACTATTACACGGCGAAGTGACACAAAAACATGTAGATATATTTGACCGCGAAGCTGTTTTCATTGATGAAATTCTTAAATCGCTAATAAAGGATTTTCCATCCTTAAAAATAGTTTTTGAACACATATCTACCTCTGAAGCGGCCGACTTTGTTTTTGAATCAAACAATAATATAGCGGCAACAATTACTCCTCACCACCTTGAATTAAACCGTAATGCAATTTTTGAGGGTGGAATACGCCCCCATAACTACTGCCTACCAATAGTCAAACGTGAAAAACATCGTCTTGCATTAAGAAAAGCAGCTATTTCCGGATCTCCTAAGTTTTTTCTAGGTACAGACTCAGCACCACACTCAAAAGGAGCAAAGGAGAGTGCTTGTGGTTGTGCTGGACTGTTTAATGCTCCTTTTGCAATGGAGGCATATGCTAAAATATTTGATGAAGAAAACTCACTTGATAAACTTGAAGCATTTAGTTCAGAATATGGCCCACAATTTTACGGTTTACCTCTAAATGAAGAAAAAGTAATGCTTGAGCGTACTAATACGTCTGTACCTGTAGAAATTGATATAATAAATACAACTATTGTACCTTTTCACAGTGGCAATAATATACCATGGAAATTTAGTAGGCTTTAATTCTACTTTGGAAGATACCTAACCGGTAAGGACCCAATTCTACCATTCCTGTCTATCATTATTTCTAAATTCCCTGGTTTTTTATTCGTATTTAATAAAGATAAAACTTGTTGAGTTGATGTGACAGTCTCTTTACCCAAGCTAACAATAAAGTCTCCAGTACGAAATCTATTATAAGCCGCCACTGAACCTCTTTCAACGCTCAGAACCATAACCCCTCTCATATATGGGTCAAAACCAAGTTCTTCGCCCAAAGCAGGAGACATATTTACTATTATCGCTCCGTCAAGAGCATGGTAACCCTTTAGCTTTTTTTGATCTCTCAAAGGTGATTCTTTTGGTGTATCAACAATAACAGTAAATGATTTTTCTTTTCCGTTGCGCCACAATTTAACATTCACTTTTTGACCAGGTTTTAATGTGGCAAGCTTAAAACGAAGACCGCTATCATCATTAATTTCAGTATTAGCAATCGACAATATTACATCGCCTCGCTCCAAACCAGCAGAAGCTGCGGGACCAGATGGATATATATCATTTATCACAGTACCCCTAGATCTGTCTAATCCCAAAGCAGAGGCCATAACAGAATCTACAGCATTAGTTCTTGCACCTATCCAAGGACGCACAATCTTACCTTCTGAAATAGCACTATCTACTGCGCGAGAAACAAGTTCTGCGGGTATTGCAAACCCAATACCATTAGATCCGCCTGACCGTGAAAATATAGCCGTATTTACTCCAATTAACTCACCTGTTAAATTCACCAAAGCACCTCCGGAGTTTCCAGGATTTACAGCAGCATCGGTCTGAATAAATGAAGATGTATCTGTTACATTTGTACGGCCTAAAGCTGATATTATACCACTCGTAACAGTTTGTCCCACTCCGAAAGGATTTCCAATTGCCAGTACAATATCTCCAATTTCTGTAGTATTATCTTTTTGAATAGCTAGGCTAGGTAAGATCTCTTCACCAACATCTATTTTTAACACCGCTATATCAATATCTTCATCTTGCGCTAAAACAACAGCTTCAAATTCACGCCTATCATTAAGTACAATTTTTAATTCTTCAGCTCCATTAACCACATGAGCATTAGTAACTATTACTCCCGTACCTCTAACTATAACGCCTGATCCCAAAGAGCTTTCAGTACGTTCTTGTGGCGCCCTTCTCATACCAAACATTTGATCAAAAAATGATGACCCTCGCCGCGATATTGTCCTTGAAGTAAAGACATTTACAACCGCGGGAGATGTTAATTTGACTACTGGAGAATATGATAGTTCAACCTGCAAATTTGAACTGGGCACTACTTTGTCTTTACCTGGTACTACATAAAGTAAATCTTGGGCAGAAATTACAAACGAAAATAGAAAAAAAGAAATAACATATAGATTAATAAACAAATTTTTCATTTTTATAAGATAATTGTTTTTCATTAAAATTACCATAATTAAGTAAACAAATTGATATTTTTACATTAAATATGATTTAGCAAGCAAGATTAAATACTGGACATACCCTTAATTCCTTTTATGTGAACATTGGATTCTTGATAAAAAGGCTTTGCATAATGGTTTCACCAGAAAATTCAGAATTAAAAAATAGCGATAATATAGACCTAGATAGTCCAAGCATTGGTTTTGTATCTCTTGGTTGCCCTAAGGCAATGGTTGACTCGGAAAGAATTATAACCCTTTTAAGGGCAGACGGTTATAAAATCGGTAGTACTTACGATGACTCTGATGCGATAATTGTTAATACGTGTGGTTTTTTAAATTCGGCAAAAGCAGATAGTCTTTCTGCAATTGATGAAGCTCTATTCGAAAATGGACGTGTTATTGTGACTGGATGTATGGGTAACGACCCAATTATAAAAGAACAATTTCCTAAGGTTCTATCTGTAACAGGTCCGCAACAATACGATGATGTAGTTCGGGCAGTAAGAAAAGCAGCACCCATCACAGGAAATAAATTTAGGGATCTAATTCCATATGAACGCTCACGAATAACCCCTAAGCACTATGCATATTTAAAAATTTCAGAGGGATGTAACAACAAGTGCACATTCTGCATTATACCAGACCTACGAGGAGGTCTTGACAGTATAAATATCACCAATGTTATGAAAGATGCAGAAAGTCTGGTTAATTCAGGGGTAAAAGAACTAATAATTATTAGTCAGGACACTTCGGCTTATGGCTTAGATATAAATTATAAGGAAGGCACTTGGCGAAATGAAACATATAAATCAAATTTGTTTGATCTAACGCAAGCACTCAGTAAGTTGGGCGTTTGGGTAAGAATGCAGTATGTTTATCCTTATCCCCATGTAGATAAGATAATACAAAATATGGCTGATGGAGGTATTTTGCCCTATATTGATGTTCCCTTTCAACATGCAAGCCCGTCTGTGCTAAAAAGAATGAAACGTCCAGCAAACCAACATAAACTTATGGAACGCATAAAATCATGGAGAAAAATATGCCCAAACATAACGATTCGTTCTTCATTCATAGTTGGCTTTCCGGGAGAAACAGAAGAAGACTTTGAAATACTTATTAATTTCTTAAAAGAAGCTAAATTAGGTCGGGTAGGCGCTTTTAAATATGAAAATGTAGATGGAGCTCAAGCTTTTGAATTTGAAAATCAAATACCACAGAATATAATCGATGAAAGATACGAAAGGTTAATGGAAACTCAACAAGAAATTAGTTTTGAAATTATGAATGCAAAAATCGGAGAAACCCATGATGTAATTATTGATGAAGTTGATGAAGACGGGGCTTTTGGACGTTCAATGGCAGATGCACCTGAAATAGATGGTTGTGTATTTCTCAATGGAGATACTGAAGTTAAAGCTGGTGACATAGTTTCTGTTAAGATAAAACATACAGATGAATATGATATGTGGGGAATACGCGAATAAGGATACTTGATAACCCATTATAATTGTAATTTCACACACCTTTAAAAAAGTAAAAAAATATATACAGTCATAAACGAAATAATTGATTGACTTCGAGCGCTTAAATACATAAATGGGCGCAAATATTTATAAAAATAAAGCCACATCTAGAAGACTAACTATGCCAACTATTCAACAGTTAATACGTAAGCCACGTCAGCCCAAAAAACGCGGAACAAAAAATCCCGCTCTTCAGGCTAATCCACAAAAGCGTGGCGTTTGCACAAGAGTCTACACAACAACTCCTCGAAAACCTAACTCAGCCCTTAGAAAAGTTGCTCGTGTACGGCTGACCAACGGCTACACAGTTGCAAGTTATATTCCTGGTGAAGGTCACAACTTACAAGAACATAGTGTAGTTCTCGTGAGAGGCGGAGGGCCACGCGACTTACCAGGTGTTAGATATACCATAGTTCGAGGCAGCCTTGATGCTCAACCAGTAAAAGACCGTAAAACAAAACGTTCAAAATATGGCGCTAAAAGACCTAAGTAAAAATACATTTACTTAATTTCTAATATTCAAAATATCTCTGAAATACATGCTTCGTCGATGTAAGAATCGACACAGGTTCTTGTGGCTTCCAAATACTCCCTCAAAGTAACCTTTCGGTCATTAAGATAAGATGTGTCTAAAAAATTATTCAAGTACTCTTTGCTAATGCTTTTTGCTGCAGCAATACAATGTTTTAGGTACACCTCAGCTGGAAAATCATTTCTATTCCAAAATGTTTTGACACCATAATGATCCATTAAAGACTGAATATCCAAATAATTCATATGCGGCAGTTTTATTTTACTATCTAAGCCTTCAAAACACATAATAGCGTTAAAAACTTCTTTTGAATTCCTCACATGAGCCTTCACTTCATCGAGCACATACCTAAATTCATGTTTTTTAAAAGTATTGAAATCCTTTTCATCAAGCTGAAATGCTAAAGCATACATAGTTGCATTTGGATGAATTATAGCAGAGGCATGTGATATACATTTATCATTTGCATTTACTAAGCCTTTATCAACAGACAGTGTTCCGTATGAATTAAAACATCGTGCATAACCAAAAAGTTTAACTTGAGTAATTTCCCTCACATTTGGAAAAAGCCTACTTATGCTGATTTCTGATAATAATGATGCATAACCAATTACAAATTTCATATTTTATTAAATTTCGTGCATCTATAATACTCTTGCAGAACTCTCTTGCCGCAATACAAATGTTTTGTAAATTTATATTTTGGGTAAAAAAGAAAATGGTGCGGGTGAAAGGACTTGAACCTTCACATCTCTCGATACCAGAACCTAAATCTGGCGCGTCTACCAATTTCGCCACACCCGCACAGGAGTAACAATTTAATGAGGCGTATGCTTTGATTTTAAATAAAAATCAAGCCGATTATTAGCTCTTTTTTGCCGTCATTGGGGCTTTTAATAATGACCATGAGGCAGCAATAAGACCAGAAATAATATTTGCTATCGCCATGCCAAAAAATGCTCCCCTCAAACCGTCTAAATGAACACCAATATAAATAAATAAAACATAAAAAATTAATGATCTGATAATTGTATAGACTAGCCCATAAATTGGTCGACCTAGGGCATTGAAACCTGCAGCACTTATAAAAACAAACCCATAGGCAAATATAGTTATCGGAACAATATAAAAATAAGAAATAGTTTTTGATACTACTTCTGGGTCATTAGAGAAAATACTTGCAATATCTGCTGCAAAGAAAGCCAAAATAATTGCCATAAAAGTGCTCCATAAAATACATATCCAATAACAAAAAATAAAGGCTGCGCGAACTCGTATCGTATAACCTGCACCACCATTTTGGCCAGTAATGGCTCCAACACATGCTGACAAAGCATATAACAAACCAACGGATATTAACTCAGCCCGGCTTGCCACTGTAAAAGCTGCTAGGTCAGCTGTAGTTAATGTATTGCTTATTATAAGAACAGCTATCCATGCTGAAACTGGTACGATAGCATTTGTTCCGGCAGCAGGTATAGCAACGCGTCCAATTATACTCCAAGCCCTTACAATCGACCCCTTTGTCATATTAACAAAAGTTATAGCCTTTCTATGATATATAATAACATATAAACCAAACAGTGCCGCTATCACATTACCTACAACCGTAGCCAATGCAGCGCCCTGAACCTCCAACCTAGGAAAAGGGCCCCATCCAAATATTAGAAATGGATCAAGTATAATATTTATAACGGCACCAGTTATCATTATAGAGCTTGGCAATAAAGCTTCTCCTCCCGCACGAAGTATATTGTTACTCATCATAGCAACTGACACTATAGCTAATCCTGGAAGTGAAATTACAAGATAGTCCCTTGCCATTTTTAATACCTCATTGCTTTCATTTGTAAGACCGAGGAGAAGTGGCATAAGTAAGTATAAAAAACTTATTAAACAGGTCATTATTAGTAATCCAAACATTATTGCTGCAGCTCCGTGGCGCTTAGCTTTCTGATAATCACCTTGACCCAAAGCACGCGAAATTGCGGACATTGTTCCCGCCCCCAAACCTATATTCACAGAATTTCCTACAAAAGTAATTGGGAATGCAACACCCAGAGCAGCTAACGCAAAACGGCCCAAATTAGGTCTGCTCTCATCAATTAAATTTCCTAAATATA
Source organism: Hellea sp. (assembly GCA_042093735.1). Lineage (GTDB taxonomy): Bacteria > Pseudomonadota > Alphaproteobacteria > Caulobacterales > Maricaulaceae > Hellea. The sequence continues at coordinate 14,176 of JBELEM010000027.1, forward strand.
TCGTATCTACAATACCAGTCGAAATAAGTGCTATAACAGCAATAGAAAATGGGCCAAGCATGCGTAACACATGACTCGACACTTTGCCTTCTGTTAGATCAACTACAGCGCCAGAAGCCACTAATCATCACGATGTGAGGGGGCGAAGGCAGCTAAAGTTGCCATCTGCACTATTTCAGATGCAGTCGCTCCCAGAGGACAAATTTGAACAGGCTTTTCGAGACCCGTCAAGAATGGACCCAAAACAGTAGCACCCCCAACTGTATCAAGTAGTTTAGTAGATATAGACGCGGAATGAATAGCAGGCATTATTAATATGTTTGCTGAACCCGATAACCTTGAGAACGGATAAGTAAGAGTATGTAGAGGATCTAACGCTACATCCGCAGAAAGATCGCCTTCATATTCAAAGTCAATGTTACGCTCATCGAGTATTTCCACTGCCCTACGCACTCTTTGCATACGTTCACCTACTGGATTTCCGAAGGTTGAGTAAGATAAAAATGCTACCCTGGGTTCAAAGCCAAATTGACGAGCAAAACTAGCTGTTGTTTCTGCGATGTCGGCTAAATCCTCGGCAGCAGGGAACTCGGTTATATTAGTATCTGCAATGAATAGTGTTCTGCTTTTATTTACGACTATGGATACCCCCATAGTACGCTCATTTTCGACATGGTTTAATACCAATCTAACATCCCTTAACGCAATGTCATAACTTCTAGTCACACCCGTTACCATACCATCTGCCAATCCATGGTGAAGCATTAAGGCAGAAAAAACGTTTCTATCATTATTTACTAATCTCTGGGCATCCCGACGTAAGAAGCCTTTTCGTTGCAGACGGCCATAAAGGTACTCGGTAAATTCGGCGTTTCTGTCAAAAAGTCTAGCATTAAGTATGGTATAGTTTTCTGGCTTTTCAATACCCAATAATTTCATATTATCATAGATAGGCTTTTCACGACCGATCAAGATTGCCTTCCCTAAGCCACGTTGTTGATAAGATTGGGCAGCCCTAATAACTGCCGGTTCTTCACCTTCAGCAAAAACTATCGTTTTTGGATTTTGCACAACAGCGCTAGTAATTCCTTGAAGTATAGCAGCTGTTGGGTCCTGCCTTTGCGCTAAAGACTTCTTATATGCCTCCATGTTTTCAATTGGCTTACGCGCTACACCAGTATCCATTGCAGCTTGAGCTACATAAGGAGGTATCTCAGATATCAAACGCGGGTCAAAGGGAGCGGGAATAATATATTCAGGCCCATATTTAGGTCTTTGCCCATGATAAGCCGCCGCTACTTCCTCAGGGACGTCCTGTCTGGCGAGGTCAGCAAGTGCATGTGCACAGGCAAGCTTCATCTCTTCATTTACATTTCGTGCTCTTACATCAAGAGCGCCTCTGAAGATATATGGAAAGCCGAGCACGTTGTTTACCTGATTGGGGTAATCCGACCTTCCTGTTGCAATAATTGCATCACCTCGTACTTCTTTTATTTCTTCAGGCGTAATTTCTGGGTCAGGGTTTGCCATTGCAAATATAATTGGTTGGTCATTCATTGAACGTATCATATCTTGTGTTACGATACCCGCTATGGAGAGGCCTAAAAAAACATCAGCACCTGACATTGCCTCTTCAAGGGTGCGAAGACTGGTATCCACCGCATGAGGAGCTTTCCATTGGTCCATAGCCTCTTGGCGGCCCTGATAAATTACTCCTTTACTATCTAATAGTATAGCATTTTCATTCTTAACCCCAAGCCGTTTGATTAAACCTAATACAGATAAACCTGCTGCACCAGCCCCTGAAAGAACAACCTTCATATCTTCAAATTTTCTACCAGTTAGTTGCGCGGCATTTATAAGTCCTGCAGTTGCAATGATGGCTGTGCCGTGTTGATCATCATGAAACACTGGAATATCAAGTTTCTCACGTAATTCCTGCTCAATGATAAAACATTCTGGAGACCCTATATCTTCAAGGTTAATACCGCCAAAAGTATTTCCAAACCTTTCAACACATTGAATAAATTTTTCTGCATCTTCTTCTTCCACTTCGATATCAAAACTATCAATATCAGCGAATCTTTTAAATAAAACTGACTTACCCTCCATAACTGGCTTAGATGCCATAGCACCTAAATTACCCAATCCTAGTATTGCTGTACCATTTGAAATCACAGCGACCATATTACCTTTAGATGTGTAGTCATACACCAAGTCAGGATTCCTAGAAATTTCTTCAACTGGGACTGCAACACCAGGGGAGTATGCGAGCGACAAGTCTCTTTGAGTTGCCATAGGTTTTGTCGGAAGTAATGATAACTTTCCTGGAACAGGAAGAGTGTGGAAATCTAAAGCCTGCTGATCAGTTATATATGTTTTCTTCGGATTACGAACTTCAAGCTTTGCCACAAGGCACTCCTATTTTTATTAGACTTCTTTAACTATAAAAATCCAAGCTTCATAGACTTAATGACTCGAGAAACCAAGTTTATTAGCAATAAAGGTGCTCAAGATTTAATCGCGCGTCAAACATGAAGCATAAAAAAAGTGCAAATATGTCCTTATCGTTAAGGAAATATAGAAATTGAAAGCATCAGACTCGACTCTGTGTGATGGATTCAACATGTATTTGCAAATAATTTGCGATCCACTAAATAAGCTCAGGAGTCTAAAATGAAAAAAATAGAAGCAGTAATAAAACCTTTCAAACTTGATGAAGTTAAAGAAGCACTGCAAGTAGTAGGGTTACAAGGTATGACTGTAGTGGAAGCCAAAGGGTTTGGTCGTCAAAAGGGCCACACTGAATTATACCGAGGTGCTGAATATGTAGTTGATTTTCTACCTAAGCTCAAATTAGAGCTGGTAATATCTGATGATCAAGTCGAGGCGGCACTAGAAGCAATTCAAACGGCAGCAAAAACTGGAAAAATAGGGGATGGAAAAATATTCGTATCAGACGTATCACAGGCTATTAGGATCAGAACAGGCGAAACGGGTGATGCCGCACTTTAACACTAAAAATATAAAATAAGCTCAAGAGTATTACATCATAACAAGGGAAAGGACATAAAATGTCAGATAAGCTACTCAAAAAGATTAAAGACGAAGAAATCAAATTTGTTGACTTACGATTCACGGATCCTAAAGGAAAAATGCAGCATGTAACCTTTCACAGCGACTTGGTTGATGAAGACCTATTCAAAGATGGAACTATGTTCGACGGATCATCAATTGGTGGCTGGAAAGACATCAATGAGTCTGACATGGTGCTTTTGCCTGATGCTGAAACAGCCCAAATGGATCCGTTTTACCAGCAAGATACACTAGCTGTCTTCTGTGATATTCTAGAACCAGATACTGGTGAATCCTACAACAGAGACCCTCGAGGCACAGCAAAAGCAGCCGAAGCATACATGCGTTCAGCAAAAGTGGGAGATGATGTTTTTTTTGGACCAGAAGCAGAATTTTTTGTTTTTGATGACGTGCGATGGGAGACTAGTGCAAACAAAACTGGTTATGAGATCGACTCAACTGAGCTACCATCAAACACGGGCAGATCCTATCAAGGAGGAAATATGGGGCATAGACCTGGACCAAAGGGCGGATACTTCCCTGTACCACCGGTGGACAGCCTTCAAGATATGCGGTCTGAAATGCTTTCAGTTATGGAAGAACTAAACCTTCGTCCAGAAAAACATCATCATGAGGTTGCACCTGCGCAGCATGAATTAGGGATGAAATTTGATACGCTACTCAAAATGGGTGATAATATGCAGCTGTACAAATACATTGTTCACAATGTAGCCCATGCATATGGTAAGACTGCAACTTTTATGCCTAAACCTATGTGGAATGATAACGGAACAGGTATGCACGTACACATGTCAATCTGGAAAGATGGCAAACCAACTTTCGCTGGTGACGAATATGCTGGACTATCAAAGTCATGCCTGCATTATATCGGCGGGATTATTAAGCATTCAAAAGCTATCAATGCATTTTCAAACGCATCAACTAATTCTTACAAAAGGCTTGTTCCGGGGTTCGAGGCACCTGTTATGCTGGCTTACTCCAGTCGAAACCGGTCAGCTTCTATCAGAATACCATGGACTGCTTCACGAAACGGCAAGCGACTTGAAGTAAGGTATCCTGACCCTGCTGGTAACCCCTACCTCACTTATACAGCCCTTCTAATGGCTGGTTTAGACGGTATAAAAAACAAGATCGATCCGGGCGAAGCTATGGATATAGATTTGTATGAATTATCCCCTGAAGAGGCTAAAGATATCCCTCAGGTGTGTGGCTCATTACGCGAAGCGTTGGACTCACTAGATACAGACCGTGATTTCCTAAAAGCAGGTAATGTTTTTGATGACGATCAAATAGATGCTTACATAAATCTAAAAATGGAGGAAGTTCATCGCGTAGCCATGCACCCAAATCCAGTAGAATTTGATCTCTATTATAAGTGCTAAACTGTAAGAATATGTTTATTAGAAAGCCGCCAATTGGCGGCTTTTTTGTTTTTTAATCGCTTTTATAGTTTTATGCATTTAATAAGGTTTATATCAACCCAAAGTGATTCATAAAAACATATGAAAATTAAACGTCATTATACAAAACCCAATGAGTGTCCTTACAGCTCCATAGGCTTTAAAAAAGTTAAAAGTGAGATTCGCAGTTTAGACGGCATTAAGCATTCTAATGAAATTGAATTTTCAGTACCAGAAAATTGGTCTCAAGTAGCGTGCGATATTCTCGCGCAAAAATACTCGCGTAAAACTGGAATATCATCAAAACTAAAAGCCATCAAGGAAACTGGAGTACCTTCTTGGCTCTATAGGCACGAACCAAATGATAGTGATTTAAAAGGGAAAAAAAATATAAGATCTGGCGAGACTGATGCTAGAAAAATTTTTGATAGAATGGCTGGTTGTTGGGCATATTGGGGGTGGAAAGGTGGATACTTTTCCACAGAACAAGACGCTTTAGTATTTTTCGATGAAATTAGATACATGCTGGCCACACAAATAGCAGCACCGAATTCACCTCAATGGTTTAATACAGGACTTCACTGGGCATACGGAATTACTGGATCCCCTCAAGGTCATAGCTTCGCAAACCATAAAACAGGACAAGTAGAAAAGTCAAAAGATACTTATGAGCACCCTCAACCGCACGCTTGTTTTATTCAATCCGTAAATGACGATTTACTCGGCGAAGATGGTGTAATGAGTCTATGGAAAAAAGAAGCCCGATTGTTTAAGTATGGGTCAGGGACTGGAACTAATTTTTCTAATATTAGAGCTAAAGGAGAACCCCTTTCAGGAGGAGGTCAATCATCTGGTCTTATGAGCTTTTTAAAAGTAGGAGATGTATCTGCTGGAGCGATTAAATCCGGTGGTACTACACGCCGAGCAGCAAAAATGGTTATTGTTGACATTGATCACCCAGACATAGAGGATTTCATTCATTGGAAAACTGAAGAAGAAATGAAAGTAGCTGCCCTAGTAGCAGGTTCAAAAGTTTTAAAAACAAGCTTAAATGCTATTTTAAATTCATGTATTAATTGCTCTGGCTCCAAAGAAGAGTGTTTTGATGTATCTGAAAATGCTTCACTAAAAAGAGAAATTAAAAATGCACGAATTAATGGAGTTCCTGACGGTGCGATACAAAGAGTATTACACCTTGCTAGGCAAGGCATTGATGTAATTGAGGTACCAGAGCTTGATGCAGACTGGGATAGCGAGGCATATAGAACCGTGGCCGGTCAAAATGCCAATAATACAATCCGGATACCAGATATTTTTTTAAAAGCAGTAGAAAAAAATGAAACGTGGGACTTAATAAGAAGAACTGACGGAGCGATAGCAAAAAGTGTCTCTGCTCGTCTTTTATGGCAAGAAATATCTAAGGCTGCTTGGTCATCAGCAGATCCAGGTATTCAATACAAAGACACAATAAATGCATGGAATACATGTTCTAATGATGGAGAAATTGTTGCTTCAAATCCGTGCTCTGAATACATGTTTCTAAATGATACAGCTTGTAACTTAGCATCATTAAACTTAATTAAATTTTGCGATAAAGACAATGAATTTGATATTAAGTCATTCGAATACGCATCACGTCTATGGACTATTGTGTTAGAAATATCAGTCATGATGGCGCAATACCCCTCAAAAGAAATTGCAAAACGGTCTTATCAATACAGGACATTGGGGTTAGGGTATGCAAATTTAGGCGGCCTCCTAATGTCGTGCGGTATCGCTTATGATAGCAATGCAGGTAGGTCAGCTGCAGCAGCAATTACAGCCTTGCTCACTGGTTCAGCCTATCTAATCTCAGCTGAAATGGCAGAAAGCATGGGGCCATTTCCTAGATTTAACCATAATTCCCAAATAATGCTTAAGGTTATAAAAAACCATCGTAGAGCGGCAGAAGGACGAGTTGCTTATGAAGGACTATCATATCAACCACTGCCGCTTAATAGATCTGAATGCCCATTTAAAGGTTTATGTCAAAGAGCAGTAAAAGTTTGGATAAAGGCTCAGAAACTGGGTACTCAATATGGATTTCGCAATGCACAAGTATCAGTTATCGCACCTACAGGGACAATAGGACTTTTAATGGATTGCGACACCACTGGTATTGAGCCTGATTTTGCACTGGTAAAATTCAAAAAGTTGGCTGGAGGCGGTCATTTCAAAATAATTAATAATTCAGTTCCAAGAGCATTGACTTCATTGGGGTACTCAAAAAAGAAAATAAAGGAAATAGTAACTTATGCTCTTGGTCATGGGACACTCAAGGGATCTAATGGAATAAATCATGATATTCTTAAAAAGAAAGGATTTAGCGATTACGAATTAAATCTAATAGAAGACTTACTACCGGAAGCCTTTGATATACGTTATGCATTCAGTCGCTGGACATTAGGAGATGAATTCTGCCGTGATGCGCTTGGTCTTTCAGATAAAGAATTAAGAGAAAGTGGTTCAGACCTATTACCCATTTTAGGTTTCAGCATAGATGATATTACAGCTGCAAATACTTTTTGTTCAGGTGCAATGACTTTAGAAGGCGCACCACATCTCCTTATAGATCACCTTCCAGTTTTTGATTGTGCAACACCATGCGGGCTCATAGGAACTAGGTCGCTTACTTATGAAAGTCATATCTTAATGATGGCAGCTACACAGCCCTTTATCTCCGGCGCAATTTCTAAAACAGTTAATATGCCTGCCGATTCGACGATTGATGAGTGCTCAAAAGTTTATAAAGAATCCCACAGTTTGGGAATAAAGGCTATCTCAATATACCGGGATGGATCCAAACTTTCGCAACCACTGAACTCAACTATATTTAATCAAGATGAAATTGATGAGTTGGATGAAACACTAAAAAAGACTAGTCACGAGCAGGCTTTTACAGCTTCAAAGAGAATTGTAGAAAAAATAGTAGAAAAAGTTATTGAAAAACCGATAACGCGAGAAAGACTTCCTGATCGACGGACTGGGTATATCCAAAAAGCCGCAGTAGGTGGGCATAAAGTTTATCTGCATACTGGTGAATTTGAGGACGGGAGCTTAGGTGAAATTTTCATAGACATGCATAAAGAAGGAGCAGCATTTAGAAGCCTAATGAATAACTTTGCTATTGCAATATCCATAGGTCTTCAATACGGCGTTCCGTTAGAAGAATTTGTAGAGGCATATACTTTTACGCGTTTTGAACCAAATGGACCTGTTCAAGGTAATGACCGTATTAAATTCGCTAATTCAATTCTTGATTATATCTTCCGTGAGCTCGGTATATCTTATTTAGGTTGGGAAGAACTAGCCCATGTAGACCCCAACAGTGGGGCAGGCGATCAACTTGGTCTTGGTGCTGCTGAACGTCATTCAAACGAAGAAATTATTGAAAACCAATTAAATCTTCCCGTTTATTCAAAAGGTTTTAATCGCGAAGGTATAAATGATG
>JBELEM010000028.1:0-21303 GCA_042093735.1 Hellea sp.
GACGCAACGTCTGCATATGCGCATGCCAAACATGCTATGATCTGTGCCACAGAAGGCAAACAAATGATTGACCTTACGCCAGCGGCATTGGGGCCATTTTGTGTTCCTGTTGTGAATATGGACGCGCATTTAGACGCAGAAAATGTAAATATGGTCACATGTGGTGGCCAAGCAACAATACCTATGGTGGCGGCCGTAAGCAGAGTTTCTAAGTCAACTCCTTACGCTGAAATTGTTGCTTCCGTTTCGTCACGCTCAGCGGGCCCAGGCACAAGAGCTAATATAGATGAATTCACGCGAGCAACTGCGCGAGGGATTGAAGTTGTTGGCGGAGCTCAAAAGGGTAAGGCAATAATAATATTGAATCCTGCTGAACCTCCGATGATAATGAGGGATACGGTATATGTGCTATCAATTGGTGCAAGTGAGGAAGATATAAAATCATCAGTTGCTGATATGGTTAAAGATGTCCAGACATATGTTCCTGGTTACAGGCTAAAACAAGAAGTTCAATTTGAAAAGTACACGGGTAATAATAAACTTCATATACCTGGTTTGGGCACCTATGAGGGAACTAAAGTAACAATATTTCTCGAAGTAGAGGGTGCTGGGCATTATTTACCAAAATATGCAGGAAATTTAGATATTATGACATCGGCTGGAATGGGAACTGCTGAGGCTATCGCCCGAAAGAAATTTGGGGTAAAAACATGACAGGAATTTTGCATAATCCTGAGATGGAAGATATATATATTCAGGACGTTACTTTGCGTGACGGGATGCATGCTATTCGTCATCAATATTCCCTTGAGCAAGTCAGAAGCATTGCAAAAGCCCTAGATGAAGCAGGTGTAGATGCAATAGAAATAGCTCATGGTGATGGTCTCAATGGAGGAGCTTTTAATTATGGTTTCGGAGCACACACTGATTGGGAGTGGATAGAGGCTGTGAGTGATGTGGTAAATAATGCTGTAGTTACTACCTTAATATTGCCAGGAATTGCTACAATTGATGAGCTTAAACGTGCTCATGATTTAGGTGTTAGCTCAGTTCGTGTTGCAACACATTGTACCGAAGCCGATGTATCACGGCAGCATATTGAAATGGCCAGAAATTTAGGAATGGATACTATTGGGTTCTTAATGATGAGCCACATGGCGGAGCCAAAGTATCTAGCTGAACAAGCGAAATTGATGGAAGATTATGGAGCTACTTGCATTTATGTGACTGATTCAGGAGGTGCGCTGGATATGGATGGTTATGCGGATCGTTTTAAAGCTTATAATGACATACTTAAACCTGAGACTGAGCGCGGTGTTCATGCCCATCATAATCTCTCATTAGGAGTGGCCAACTCAATAGTTGCTGTTCAAAATGGCGCCAGAAGGGTTGATGCTTCTCTCGCTGCTATGGGGGCTGGGGCAGGCAACGCTCCTTTAGAGGTTTTCATAGCAGCAATAGATAAGAAGGGTTGGAAACATGGGTGTGATGTTTATAAGTTGATGGATGCTGCTGAAGAGTTGGTTAGGCCTTTGCAGGACAGGCCTGTGAGAGTGGACAGGGAAACACTATCTCTCGGTTATGCTGGTGTATATTCGAGTTTTTTGCGTCATGCAGAAAAAGCAGCAGATAACTATAATATGGACACTCGTGAAATTCTTGTTGAATTAGGCAGACGCCGGATGGTGGGAGGTCAAGAAGATATGATAGTTGATGTAGCTTTAGATTTGAAAAGGGCTAAGGGGGAGTAGTTATGGGGATCTTGAATTTAGGATATGTGATCTTGGAAATGCAGGACCCTGCAAAATGGTCAAAATTTGCTCAAGATATACTAGGTTTTGGGGAGGCTGAGTCTTTTGGTGAAATTGACACCAAATATCTGAGAATGGATAATGCCCCTTTCCGCTATATGGTTAGAAAAGGTGATAAGGATCGATTTTTAGCCGGAGGTTATGAGATCTCATCAAAGTCTGATTTTGAGAAACAGATAGAACTATTTGAAGTATCGGGTATCGATGTTTATCGCGGAACTAAGGATGAGGCTGATTGCCGGGCTGTTGAAGCTTTCATATCTGTGAAAGACCCGTCTGGAAATACTGTTGAAATTTTTTATGGTCGTGCCCCTGATAAGAGTTTTCTCCCAGGGCACAGTATAAGAAAGTTTATCACTGGCGCTATGGGGTTGGGTCATATGGTGCTCCCAGCGCCTGAAAATGAAATAACGATAAGTTTTTACGAGGACTTAATGGGATTTGGAGTTAGTGATGATTTAACTTTACCTGCTTTTGCCCCTGAAATGCCAGAGCAAAGAATTTATTTTATGCATAGCGATAACCCACGACATCATACACTTGGTCTTTATAATTTTCCAAATCCGACCGGAGTAATTCATTTAATGGCAGAAATGACGAGTATGGATGAAGTTGGTCATTGTTTAGACCGTGTAAAAGCAGCGGGTCTTCATATTTTTGCTTCTTTAGGCCGCCATGCAAACGATGAAATGATAAGTTTCTACTTCTTTGCCCCTGGGGGTATTGGTTTTGAAGTTGGATATGATGGGAAGCAGATTGAGAACTGGGATATTTATGAGCCCACAAAATCAGTAATTGGTGATATTTGGGGTCATGAGTATGATTTTCCAGTAGTAGGTTAATATGAGTAGTTTTGAAATTAATAAGTGTATGACGCCAGAGAAAATAGTGAGTCAGATTGAAGACGGTATGACAATAGGCATTGGAGGTTGGGGGGCCAGACGTAAGCCAATGCATCTAATTAGGGAAATAGTAAAGTCGAACCTTAAAGACCTGACAATCGTGTCTTATGGTGGCTGCGATGTGGGAATGCTTGCAAGTGCAAGGAAAATTAAAAAACTCATATTTGGATTTGTCTCTCTTGATGTTATCCCGTTGGAAGCTCATTTTAGGCGCGCACGTTCTGCAGGCGAGTTCGAGGTAATGGAGGTAGATGAAGGTATGTTTCAGTTGGGTCTCAAGGCCGCCGCTGCACGATTAGACTTTTTACCTTGTATAGCTGGCCTCGGGACTGACGTACTGACTCATAATCCTGAGATAAAAGTTATACAGAGTCCTTATAGTAGTGATAATTACGTAGCCATGCCTGCCATAAAGTTAGATGTTGCATTATGCCATGTTACGGAAGCAGATCATCTTGGAAATAGTTTTATATCAGGACCTGATGTTTTTTTTGATGAGTGGTTTTGCCGTGCTGCGGATAAATCATATCTAACAGCAGAAAAAATTGTTCCTACATCAAGTTTTAATGATGATTATAAGATAATGCGAATGCCAATAGAAAGAAGCTTGGTGGCTGGTGTTTCTGAGGTTCCATTTGGTGCTCACCCCACTAGCAATGGACCTGATTACGGTATCGATGTTGATCATTTAAAATTGTATTCCTCAAGGGCTAAAGAGGGTTGGTCGCAATATGTCGAGGAGTTTATTAATTGTGAAGATTATATTGGGTCGGTAGGGGGAGTGGAAAAAATATTACAGCTACCGCTTCCGGTATTTTAAGGAGTTCATATGACTGAATTTTCATTAGCCGAACTTTGTATAACTGCAGGATCAGATATTTTTCGTGATGAAACACCAGAGGTTTTTGCAACCGTAATTGGTTTAGTACCAAGGCTTGCAGGATCATTAGCAAAGAAAACTTTTTTACCAGGTTTAATGATGAGCGATGGCGAGTATTATTTCGCACATGAACCAGTGCCTGTCGGTCCAAGAAATGGTTATATGCCAGTAAAGGAGGGTGCGATTGGTTATGAACGTGTATTTAACCTGATTGCTAAGGGGAATAGACATGCTTTTGTTGGTCCTGTTCAGGTAGACCAATATGGGCAAATGAATTTGTCCTGCATAGGGGACTATTCCTCACCAAAAGTAACAATGCTAGGGGTCAGAGGGTTACCTGGAAATACAGTAAATAACCGAACATCAATGTTTTTTCAAAGCCACAATAAGCGTGCATTTGTGCCTGGAGAAGTAGATATGGTTAGCGGAGCAGGTTATAACCCTGCACGATACCCTAATGGAGTTTTTCCTAAAGGTCTGGACCATAGAAGGATAATAACAAATCTTTGTGTTCTAGACTTTGAAGGTAAAAATAAAGCTATTCGTGTCAGGTCTCTCCATCCAGGGGTTACTTTTGATGAAGTGCAGGATAACACTGGATTTGAATTAATAAGACCAAAGGATTTGGCTGAGACTGTAGCACCGACTGAAATTGAGCTTGCTATAATTGATAGTTTAGACCCAAATAACCTACGTAAAAATATTTTCAAGGATAACCCAAATGGACGGAGGTTGTAATGAATAATGAAACGGTACCGAAGGTTGGTGTGGATATTGTTTATGAAGAGGAAAATCCAGTTATCTATAAAAAGAAAGATAATATTGCTTTTTTAACTTTAAACCGAACAAAATACCATAATAGCCAAAATTCCCAGATGCTCTATGCGCTTGACGATGCTTTTTTGAAGGCTACTTCGGATGATGGCGTAAAAGTTATTGTTCTAAAGGCTAATGGAAAGCATTTTTCTGCTGGCCATGATATAGGAACACCAGGACGGGATTTTCATCTAGGTAGAGATGATAGGCGCTCTATGAACTATAATCATGATAACAAACCAGGAGCTGAAAAAGCTTACGTCCGTGAACAAGAGGTTTATCTGGAGTTTTGTAGACGGTGGAGGGCTGTGCCAAAGCCTACAATAGCTCAGGTTCAGGGCGGTTGTATAGCAGGTGGGTTGATGCTGGCTTGGGTTTGTGATTTAATTATAGCCTCTGATGATGCTTTTTTTCAGGACCCCGTGGTGCAGATGGGCTTCCCTGGTGTAGAATATTTCGCTCATCCGTTTGAACTTAATATACGGCTTGCGAAAGAATTTTTGTTGCTTGGTGAGCGTTGGACTGCTGACCGCGTGTTGTCTGCAGGTATGATTAACAAGATAGTACCACGCAGTGAGCTTGATCAAGCTACATTAGATTGGGCTAAAAAAATATCTCAACAGCCTAGGTTGGCTATGGCTTTAACCAAACAGGCTTGCAATCATATTGAAGACCTTCAAGGGAAACGTTCGGGCATGGATATGGTATTTGGTTACCATCATTTCGCACATGCTAATAATACTATAGTTAAGGGTGATTATATTGCCGGTTTTGATGGAAAGAAAATGGCAAAGTCAAATAAAAATAGAGAGAATTGAATGCACCCATCCTTTCAAACCCCTTTGACACAAGAGCTGGGCTGCGATTACCCTGTTATACAGACTGCCATGGGTTGGGTATCTACATCTCAACTTGTTACTGCAAGTGTTGAAGCAGGCGCTTTTGGATTTTTGGCTGCTGCAGTTATGACACCTCAAGAATGTGAAAAGGAAATTCAATTTATAAAATCCCAAACTAAGAGGCCTTTTGGAGTAAATATCCATGCTTTTCAGCCAGGAGTAGATAAAATAGTCGACATGTGCATAGACTATGGTGTTACTGCTCTTTCTTACGGCAGAGGGCCATCCGCAAAAATTATTGAAAAGGTAAAAAAAGCTGGGTTGAAATGTGTTCCAACAATTGGCTCAAGTCGGCATGCTAAAAAAGCCGTAAAAATCGGTGCTGATATACTGGTCTGTCAAGGGCATGAGGGAGGGGGGCACACGGGGGCAACGCCCACATGGTTACTTTTGGGGCAGGTTATAGATCAAAACTTAGGTGTCCCAGTAGTAGCTTGTGGAGGTTTCAAAGACGGCCGTGGTCTTGCTGCTGCCCTTGCCTTTGGAGCTGATGGTATAGCAATGGGAACACGTTTTATGATGAGCTACGAGAGCCCGACGCCTGATATAACTAAAGAAGAGTACGTGAAAGCAGAGGTTACAAATATACCAGTCTCGAAAAAATTAGATGGTCTGCCACAAAGGATGATTTTAAACTCGACTTTGAAAACACTTGAAAACTCAAGTAAAGCTGAGTTGTTATTAAGAGCAATTAGAAACAGTTTAAAATACAAATCTCAGACAGGTATGAGTGTTTCTCAGGCTATAAAAACAGCTTGGGGTATGACAAAGAATACTGATATGACGCTAGGTCAAACACTCATGGCTTCAAATGCGCCAATGATTATTCAAAAAGCGATGGTGGAGGGTGTGCCACATGATGGTGTTCTGCCAAGTGGGCAAGTTGCTGGTGTTATTAGTGATCTACCTAAATGTTCTGAAATCATTCAGAACATTACAGAAACAGCAGCTTTCAGCTTAAAAAGATTGGAGAGTTAATATGCCAATTCATACCCATATTGAAAACGAAATTGCTGAAATTATTTTTGAGTTTCCACCAGTTAATGCATTTAATAGTAAAACATGGAATGACATTCCAAAAGTAATAAATGATTTGGGCTTAAGATCAGATGTTAAAGTAATATTAATTAGGTCCAAAGGTAAGGGGTTTTGTGCAGGTGTAGATATAAAGGAGCTGGCTGATGATTCTAATGCAATAGTGTCAGTCAATGAAGGAAACTTTCTTACTGGACAAGCTATTCATCATTGTGAAATTCCAGTTATCGTAGCTGCGCATAAGTTTATAATTGGCGGAGGTGTGATTATGTGTGGAGCAGCTGATATCGTAATCGCTTCTGATGATGCATACTTCGCACTACCTGAGATTGACCGTGGAGCTATGGGCGGTGCATCGCATCTTCAACGAATGCTTGGGGTTGCAAAAGTTCGTTCAGCATTTTTGACTGGAGGAAATATATCCGCTGAAGAAGCATATCGTTTAGGGGGAATAGAAAAAGTAGTTCCGTATGAATCTCTCTTAGAAGAGGCCCTAAATTATGCACACATTCTGACTAAAAAATCTAGAGTAGCTCTTCGGATAGCTAAAAAAGCTTTAAATGGAATTGAACCATTTGATGTTGATACTAATTATCGTTGGGAACAAGGTTTCACTTATGAAATGTATTTGCATGAAGATAGCCAAAAAGCACGGGATGCTTTCGTGGAAACCGGGAATTTAGCAGACTACAGAAAGAAATAACCTTTGAATATAGAGTTTACATCCAATCAAAGAGAATTTCGTGAGGAAATCCGTACATGGCTTTCAGCACATGTCCCTACGAAAAGACTAAGAAGCTTTGACACTGCAGAGGGTTTTGAGCAGCACCGCAATTGGGAGAGAGTTCTAGCTAAAGACAATTGGGGAAATGTGAATTGGCCAGAGGAGTACGGAGGCAGGGGTCTTGATTTAATCTCATGGCTTATTTTTGAGGAAGAGTATTATCGTTCAGATGCTCCTTTGCGTGTTAGTCAAAATGGTATTTTCCTTCTCGCTCCCACAATTATGGAATACGGCACAGATGAACAAAAAACACGGTTTTTGCCCCCCATGGCTAGCGGTGAAGAAATTTGGGCACAAGCGTGGTCTGAGCCTGGAGCAGGTTCAGATATGGCAGCTATACGAACTAAGGCTGTAAAAGACGGGGACCATTACATCATTACAGGGCAAAAGACATGGTCATCTCGAGCCGTATTTGCTGATTGGTGCTTTGCCTTAGTCCGCACTGAAGACGGTAGTAGTCGTCATAAAGGATTGTCCAAAATACTTATTCCGCTAAATTCCAATGGTCTGACTCGCAGACCAATAGCGCAACTAGATGGAGATCCAGGTTTTGCTGAACTTTTTTTTGATGAGGTTAGAGTACCTGTTAAAAACTTACTTGGTCCTGAGCATGGTGGCTGGGGAGTGGCTATGTCAACCGCAGGTTTTGAGAGAGGTCTCTTATTGAGGTCCCCTGCTAGATTTCAGTCTGCTGCGGCTAGATTAGTTAAACTGTATAAATCTCGGGAAAAACATCTATCGAGTGGTATTGGTGAGAAGGTAATTCAGGCCTGGTTGGATACTGAAAGATTTTGTGCTGCCACCTATCAATTAGTATCTAGAGTGGAGAAAGGGGCATCAATTAGCTCTGAGTCCAGTGCAAATAAACTGTTTTGGTCTGAAATGGATAGGCAATTGCACCGTACGGCTATGACAATTATGGGAGCTCAAGCCGAACTTGAGGAAGGACTAGACTCTATTGATAATGGTCGTTGGCTTGATGGTTATATGTTTTCTTTAGCAGGCCCCATATATGCGGGAACCAATGAAATTCAGAGAAATATACTCGCAGAACGAGTATTGGGGTTACCGCGCTAATGAATTTTTGTTTTACAGCTGACCAACAAGATTTAATAGATGCCGCCAAGGATTTCTTTGATGGTGAAAATACCTTTGAGCGCATGAGGTCAATTGCTAAGGGTCAAAAGGTAGAAAGTTTATGGCCGCAATTTGTAGAACTTGGTCTTTTAGGTGTCATGGCACACGAAAAGGATGGGGGTATGGGGCAGCCATTGGTACTAATGGCAGCTATAGCTGAGGCTGCAGGGTATTCAGGATTGCCAGATCCTTTTATAGAGGTTGCGGGGATCACCATTCCTTTGAGTGCTTCACCTGAAAAATTGATAACTGGGTCTTCACAATTAGCCGTGTTATCGGAGCTACGAAAATATATCGACCACAACCTAGGAGACGGTACTGCAGTTAAATCCATTGATCCACTAAGAAAACTAGTAAAGGTTGAGGGGTCTTGTGATGAAAGTGATAAAGCAAATTACCATGGGGCAGTACTCTCAGCAGCGCAACTTATTGGTTTATCTCAACGAATGGTTGATATTTCCGTTGATTACGCAAAAGACCGGCACCAGTTTTCAAAGCCTATTGGTTCTTTTCAGGCGATTAAACATCACTTAGCTAATGTATATACACAGATTGAGTTTACACGTCCCATCATTCAATTAGCAGCGATAAAGGGTGGAATAAATGTTCATAATGCTAAAGTTTCCGCAATTGATACAGCAATGATGGCAGCAGAAACTGCAATTCAAGTTCATGGGGGGATGGGCTATACTTACGAGGTGGATTTACATTTATTTATGAAGCGAGTTTGGGCGCTTTGCGGAGAATGGGGCGACAGAAACTACCACATGAAAAAAATAGAGAAATATGTATTGCAAGGGGATGCTAAACTTGGCCCCGGTAATACCTTTAATTAGGAGAAATATATGCCAGAAGCTTATATAATAGATGCCACTCGTACGCCAACAGGAAAAAGACGTGGATCTTTACAAGACATCCATGGTGCTGATCTTGGCGCGCATGTGATCAAGGAGATAGTAGAAAGAAACAATATTCCTGAAACCGAATATGATGATGTTATATTCGGTTGTTTAGATGCTGTCGGGCCGCTAGCAGGTAATATAGCACGTACAGCTTGGCTTGTAGCAGGTTATGACCTCGTAGTTCCCGGTGTTACAATAGATAGACAATGTGGATCATCTCAACAAGCAGTACACTTTGCAGCACAGGCAATTATGAGCGGAACTCAGGATGTAGTAATAGCTGGTGGAGTTCAAACAATGTCTAAGATACCAATAGGGGCATCTATGATAGCGGGTCGCGAATTAGGATTTGATCATCCCTTTCACACATCTCCAGGCTGGTTAAAGCGTTTTGGTGATGCCCCAGTTGATCAATTTTATGGTGCATCTGAAATAGCTAAGAAATGGGGATTTTCGAGAAAAGATTTAGAAGAATTTTCATTAAATAGTCACCAACGAGCCGATAAGGCTAGAAATTCTGGTTGGTTTAATAAAGAAATATCAAGCATTAACGGTCTTGAGCAGGATGAAACAATCCGTGCCAATACTTCTATGGCGCGAATGGCTGAATTGGAGGCTTTTGATGCGCATGGCCTCATTACCGCTGGCGTTGCTAGTCAAACCTGTGATGGATCTTCTGCAGTATTACTCGCTTCTGCAGATGCTGTAAAAAGATATAACCTAAAACCCCGCGCTCGAATTCACCACTTAGAAGTAATGGGGGATGACCCTATCTTGATGCTTACAGGTCCAATTGCGGCTACCAAACGCGCATTATTTCGTGCAGGAATGAAGTCTAGTGAGATCGATTTGGCTGAATGCAATGAAGCCTTCGCATCTGTTCCGATGGCATGGATGCAAGAAACTGGTATACCTCATGAAAAAACAAATGTGAATGGGGGAGCAATTTCTTTAGGTCATCCACTCGGGTCTACAGGTACTAAACTCATGACAACTTTGCTTCATGAAATGGAGAGACGAGGAGTGCGATATGGGCTTCAAACAATGTGTGAAGGTGGTGGTGTAGCTAATGTAACAATTATTGAAAGGCTTTAATGATGGTCGATTTCTGTAAAGATCGAACAGTAATCATAACAGGTGCCGGTGGGGGGTTTGGCAGAGCCTATGCATTAGCTTTGGGTTTAGAAGGTGCAAATGTTGTAGTGAATGATATAAACGCGGATACAGCAAGTAAAACTGTAGAAGATATCATTTCTAATGGGGGTAGAGCTATTATTGATACCAATGATATAACCAGTTATGATGCATCATTTGATATCGTAGACTCGGCAATTAAAGAATTCGGAAGTCTTCATGCGGTTATAAATAATGCAGGCAATAATCGTGATCGTATGTTCACTTCCCTATCTGAAGATGATTGGGATCAAGTTATTCGCGTTCATTTGAAAGGGCATTTTTGTATAAGTTCCCACGCAGCAAAATATTGGCGTCAACAAAGTAAAGAAGGAAATGCCGTCAATGCGCGAATAATTAATACTAGTTCAGGTGCAGGACTTCAAGGTTCGATAGGCCAAACAAACTATTCAGCGGCAAAAGGAGGAATTCTTTCTTTAACATTAAATCAGTCCGCAGAATTAAAAAGATATGGGATAACAGCTAATGCTGTTGCGCCTCAAGGACGCACAGGAATGACTGAGAAAGTATTCGCGGATATGATGAAAGTGCCGGAGGATGGTAGTTTTGATAAATTTGACCCAGCTAATGTTGCTCCTTTGATTTGCTTTTTAGTAAGCGAAAAGTCTTCTAATATTAGTGGTATTTGTTTTGAGAGCTTTGGTGGTAAACTTTCGATATCCGAGGGATGGAAAACAGGCCCCATAAAGGATAAGGGTGAACGTTACCATGTGCAGGAGATTGGTGAAGTTATATCTGAATTAGTTGCTATTACTCCGCCTGCCCAAAAAGTTTACGGAAGTTAAAATGGTATACCCCTTTAATAGTGACCATGAAATGATACGTGAAGTCTTATCTGGTTTTCTTCAGGATTGGTATGAAAACGGAAAAGGACCTGAACGTATTTATAAGTCAGGGAAAGCCTTTGATAGAGAAGCTTGGAGTGGTTTTTCACATGACCTTGGTATGGTGGGTGTTGCAATAAGTGAGGATTTTGGTGGGTCTGGACTTGGTGATTTGGGCCGAGTGGTTGTAATGGAGGAATTAGGTTCTTCATTGTGCGCGATTCCGTTTTTGACTACTGGGGGGCAAGTAGTTGATATTATATCTAAAGTTGCAACAAATCAGTTTAAGAAAGAGTATTTGCCAAAAATTGCTAGAGGAGAAATACAAGGTGTTTTCTCTTCAGGGCATGTAGGAAAAGAAAAAAAATGTATTAATTCTCCTAATGCAGATACAGCTGATTTTATTCTGATATCCCGGTTAAATGACAAACTTATCGAAGTTGTATGTTTAGATGCAAATGCACCGGGCCTTAAAATAAATTCAAAGAAAACTATGGACCCAACGCGCAGTTTTTGTGACGTTGATTGGAGCCAAGTTTCTGATACTGATTTTTTATTAATTGGAACTGTAGAATTTGATTTTTTTGAAGATATTATTTCTCAATCGCAAATTGCATTGGCTGCAGAATGTATCGGTGGTGCGCAAAAATGTTTAGATATGACTTTAGAATATGCCTCACAAAGGGTCCAATTTGGAAGGTCTATCGCTAGCTTTCAAGCTATAAAACATCGTTGTGCAGATATGTTTGTTTTAATTGAGGCAGCGAGATCAGCTGTTTATGCTGCGGCTGTAGCAGCGGATAGTGAAAAAACAGAGGCTGTGCTAATCGCAAAGGCCAATGCAGCTGAAGCATATTTTAAAGTAGCCGGTGACGCGATTCAGCTTCATGGTGGTATTGGTTTTACATGGGAGTACCCACTTCATTTGTTTTTTAAAAGAGCACGCGCCAATCGTGCTATGTTTGGCGTACTTTCCGAGGACTATAAATTATTGGCTGATAGTATTTTCGGAGATAAATTATGAGTAATCTGCGTATAAATTTTTCAAAATGGATGAAAACCCATTTTTGTGGCGAATATGAATGTTTGCGAGGAAGAGCAACTCCTGGCGACGAGGATGCTTTTCCTGGGCTGCGGCTTAAGTGGGAAAGAGAAATGGGAACTGCAGGTTGGATTGGAATTGGTTGGCCCACTGAATACGGTGGAAAAGGTGCAAGTTTAGATGAGATTGTAGGGTTTAATGAGGAGTATGCATGTCATGGTGGGCCAGGACGAGCCGGCCATATTGGTGAAACACTGCTAGCTCCAACTATCATTGCATTTGGAACTGAACAGCAGAAGGCACGCTATTTACCAGGAATTAAAGCTGGTACAGAATTTTGGTGTCAGGGTTACAGCGAGCCCAATGCTGGATCTGATTTATCAAATATTAAAACTAAGGCTCGTCTTGAAAATAACCAATGGGTCATTAGTGGTCAAAAAATATGGACATCATTAGCTATGGACTCAGATTATATTTTTGTTCTCGCCCGCGCTGATGAAGGCTCAAAAGGTCGCCACGGGCTCGTTTTTTTATTGGTTAAACTCAACCAACCTGGAATTAAAATTCGACCTATTAAACAAATGAGTGGCACATCCGAGTTTAATGAGGTTTTTTTTGATGAAGCGGTTTGTACTCATGATGATATTATAGGAGAGGTCGGGGATGGCTGGAAAATAGCTATGGCTTTGTTGGGTTTCGAACGTGGTGCATCTACTCTCGGTCAGCAGATGACCTTCGCAGACGAATTTCGTCAAATTGTTGACTTAGCAAAATCAAATGGATCTGCAAAAAATCCACTTATTCGCCAAAGAATTGCAAAGTCTTATGCGGGGTTGAAGATAATGCGTTTTACTGCCTTACGTACTTTAGAGGCCGCTGAGAAAGGTGAGACCACTAAAGAAGGCTATATATCAAAGATTTTTTGGTCATCATGGCATAGAGACTTAGGTGAGTTAGCGATGGATGTAATGGGTAATGAGGCAGAAATTTTAGTCAATGGCGAATATAGCAAGCTCCAAAAACTTTTTCTGTTTTCACGCTCCGATACTATTTATGGTGGCACGAACCAAATTCAAAGAAATATTATAGCTGAGCGAGCCTTAGGAATGCCAAAGGAGCCTCGAGGGGGCGGAACTGTGAAGGAAGGGTGAGAATGAATTTAAAAAATATTCCAGAATATGTACCTGGGCACAATTTATTGAAAGGTAAGAAAGTAGTAATTACTGCTGCAGCTGGCACTGGCATAGGTTTTGCTGTTGCTAAGAAATGTATTGAGGAGGGAGCAGTAGTTTTTATATCTGATATACATGAGGGTCGTTTGCAGAAAGCTCAAAATGCTTTGCATGGGTTTACTGGGTATAAACCAGATTACG
Organism: Hellea sp.; assembly: GCA_042093735.1. GTDB lineage: Bacteria > Pseudomonadota > Alphaproteobacteria > Caulobacterales > Maricaulaceae > Hellea. The sequence goes on from JBELEM010000028.1 coordinate 13,600, forward strand.
CCATCTGTGACGTGACTAAGCAATCAGACGTTGATGATTTAATATCAACAGCTTCCGTATCAATGTCAGGAATGGACATTGTTATCAATAACGCCGGACTGGGTGGAACTGCTAATTTGGTTGATATGACTGATGAACAATGGAGCGTTGTTTTAGACGTAACTTTAAATGGTTGCTTTCGCATTAATAGGGCCGCAATGCAATTTATGAAAGTAAATGGCGGTGGTATTATTGTAAACAACGCATCAGTTTTAGGGTGGCGAGCGCAAAAAGGACAGGCGCATTACGCTGCAGCTAAGGCAGGTGTTATGGCTTTAACTCGATGTGCAGGTCTGGAAGGCGCTGAATATGGTGTGCGGGTGAATGCAGTGGCTCCAAGTTTAGCCCTTCATCCCTTTCTGCATAAAGTTACTAGCAAGGAACTTCTTGCAGAGTTGGAAGCAAAAGAAGCTTTTGGTAGGGGTAGCGAAGTCTGGGAACAGGCAAATGCTATGATATTTTTAGCAAGTGATTATTCTAGTTATATGACAGGTGAAGTAATTTCCACGTCATCTCAAAGAGCATAAATATGGCAAAAACTATAATACAACAAGCAAGTGATCTACTAGGCAAAGAAGGCATGAAAATTGGTCCATCCGATTGGATGGATGTAAGTCAAAAAAGAATAGATACTTTTGCCGATGCCACTGGTGATCATCAATGGATTCATGTTGATGCAGAAAAAGCTAAGGATGGCCCATTCGGAACCACGATTGCTCATGGTTATCTTACCTTATCGCTAGCTGCAAAATTAATGCCCGAAATTCTTGAGATAAAAGGAATGAAAATGGGTATTAATTATGGTACTGATAAAGTAAGGTTCATTCAACCAGTAGCATCGGGATCTAGAGTAAGAGGTCACGGTGAATTTTTGGAAATAACTGAGGTTCCAGGTGGCTATCAATCAAAGCTCAGGGTTACTATAGAGATTTATGGTCAGGAAAAGCCTGCTTGTGTTGTGGATACTATCAGCAGGTACTACGTTTAGGAGTTTTAGATGTCAGAAGAGATGATAAAAGCAGTAAATGAATATTTTGAGTTTTTTAATAATCAGGATGCTGAGGGTATTGCGCAACTTTACGCGAATAATGCAAAAGTAACAGACCCAGTAGGTACGCCTACTAAAGTTGGTAAAGAAGCTATATTATCATTTTACAAATTAGCAGTAAAAAATGGAGCTAGGCTAAAGAGAAATGGCCCTATCAGGATATCACAAAATTTCGCTGCATTCGCCTTCACTGTTACAGTAGGTGCTATGACTAGTGTTGATAAAGATGTTGCAGTTGAAGTTGAACTTCCGAAAGGAGGAATGTCGATAGATGTTATTGATACCTTCAAGTTTAATGATGAAGGACAAATTACAGAAATGAACGCTTATTGGGGTCCTAGTAATATAACACAAATATAACTTTTAGTGAGCTATGTAGGTGCCCAAGAAGGCTTTCGCTTATCAAAAAAGCTAGATATGCCCTCTTTCCCTTCATCAGACATAACGCAATCAGCAAATTTTTCTGCTGCAAAGTTTTTTTGTTCTTCTCTGCTCATATAAGGAGTTTTTAATAAAATTTCTTTAGTTATGCTGTTTGCTCTGGGTGCACATCTCAATATATCTTTTTTTAATTTGTTCTCTAATATTTTAAAATCCTCAGCATTTTTTACAACAAAATCAGATAGGTTAAGCTTTGGCGTATCTAACCCCTCAAAGCGAGCGCCCGTTAACATGAGCCTTCGAGCTATCGGCAGCCCTACGCGGGCAACCACAATTGGAGCTATTTGTGCTGGTGCTATTCCAATCATTGTTTCTGTCAGAGAAAATTTGGCATTTTGTTTTACTACAATTAAATCCGAGCAACACATTAAACCAAGGCCCCCTGCTATCGCTGCTCCCTCTACGTAGCTTATAATAACTTGTGGCATTGATAAAATTAAATCAAAAAGGGATCCAATTTCTTTGTTAGTTTCTATAAAATATTTCTTACTAACTAAGTTATTCTGACTATTTTTAAAACTTTTTAAGTCCCCTCCAGAACAATAATAACCGCCTTTTCCTCTTAAGGTGATACCCCTTATTGTGGGGTTTATTTTTGTCTTATTTAATATGTATTTGAGGTCATTAATTAAGCCTTCCGATAAAGCATTTCTATTTTCTGTAGAATTAAACCATATGGTTAGCCAGCCATTATTAATCTCGCTTATTATTTTTGAGGTTGTGTGTGGTTTCATAATTGTCTCATTATTCACAGATTATCAGAAATTAATTTTGAAATAGATATCTTCTGCATTAAAAGTATCTGTGCAAATCCCTTGGCCTGCGGATCGTTTCTTATTGAAGCCATCCCTCCTCCATCTAACACATCACTTATTAATATATTTATTGAATTTGAACCTGGCAAGTAAAAGCGTTCAATCATACTTTTTGACCCTAAAAAATGCTGGAAAGTTTCACGCAGCTTTTTTTCTGTTAGAGAGTGCCATATATATGGTATGAATTCTGGCTTTCTCGCAATTAACCCTATATTAGCTTTATTCCCTTTGTCTCCTGATCGGCCCCATGCTAGTTTTTTCAATATTACCTCCAGCTCAGGTTGCTCTACCTTTTCTGGAAAAACTGCTGGTAATGCCTTATAAGTTTTCGGTGAAATTTTGTCCTTAAATATTTCTTGTTTTGTATCCAGGTCAATTTTTACTTCAATATCACTTTTAGGAGTTAAATAAGAGAATAGCCGAATAATTGGTGAGGGCTTTGCGCGTCCTGCGCCAGTAAAGCTTGACAACCCTGGCGGAGTAGCTAGCGATAAACCTGAAATTTCTTTCAAGAATATTTCTATTGCTTGTTTGTTATTATGTTTTGAGGCTATTTTTAATACAACTTCAGTGTTTTCAAGTTTGTTTCCAAATTGACTTTCAGAACCAAGTATTTCCGTTGAAATGGCTTCAAATTCGCCTAAATTAGAATTTGAAATCCTTTTTTTTGTTCTAGCAATAGCAGCATCTGCAAATTTCTTAGCTTTTTTTGTTGAGTTTTCACCGTAAAAGGTAAGATAAGTACCTGAACGATAGCCATCCTTATATGTCAGACACGTTTTATAACTATTAGGAGCCTCGCACCCTTTACTTGCTGATACGTGAACTTTGTTTTTATCGGTCTGGGTGATCTTTACTTCAGAGAAGTCACATATTACGTCAGGCAGGATATAGGCTTTTGGATCGCCTATTTCATAAAGCATTTGTTCTGACACAGTTCCTATATTAACTAACCCCCCTGTATTTTTTGGTTTTGTAACCGTAAAGGATCCATCTGGGTATATTTCAGCTATAGGATAGCCAATGTTGGAAATATCATCTACTTTCTCCCAGTCTGTAAAATTACCACCAGTAGCTTGAGGACCGCATTCTAAAATATGACCAGCTAGGGAACCGCCAGCTAGAGCGTCTAGATCATCATTTCCCCAAGAAAACGCGTGTATACAGGCCCCTAAAGTAACAGCACTATCGACGCACCTTCCCGTAATTATTATATCAGCACCTTCATCCAAAGCTTTTGCTATAGGAAATGCGCCCAAATAAGCATTTATACTCATAATATCGATTTTCTTAGGAAAATCTGTTTTACTGAACATATCTTTATTTTTTTTCTTGGAAATTTCACTTAGGTTTTCAATTAAATTATCACCACTGATGATGGCCACTTTTAAATCAAGTTTCTTTTCTTTTAAGATGCTGCGGACTATTCTTCCACATTCTTCTGGATTTATACCGCCGGCATTAGATATTACTTTCACCTTATTTTTTGCTATTTCTTCTAAATTAGGTTTGAGCACATGATCTATGAAGTCAGTAGCGTAGCCTCGGTTTGTATCCTTTGCTTTTGCTTGCGCCATTATAGACATGGTGATTTCAGCTAAATAGTCGTAAACCAAATAATCAAGTTTTTTGTATGAGAGTAACTGCGGTGTTGCCATAGCGCTCTCGCCCCAATACCCGCTTGCACCACCAATGTGGATTGAATTTTCCATTAAAAATTTCCCTAAACAGATCTTAATGATTTATGTTTGTCATTAGTATGATTACTGTTTACTAACGACATATACAAGACATTCAGTAAAAGTGATTTTTTAGTCTTTTTAATAATTTAAAGGTGTTTTTATGAATATAATAAAAACTACTTACTATGAAGACCAAAAGCCAGGCACTTCTGGTTTAAGAAAGAAAACTAAAGTTTTCACACAAAAAAACTATCTTGAAAATTATGTTCAATGCTTATTTAACAGCATTCCTGAATTGATTGGCGGCACTCTAGTGTTGGGAGGCGATGGTAGATATTTTAATAAAGAGGCCATTCAAAAAATAGTAGGGATGGCTTCTGCAAACGGAGTTTCGAAAGTTATTTTGGGTTGTAATGGTCTTCTTTCCACCCCAGCCGTATCTTGTATAATAAGAAAATATCAAGCAGATGCTGGTATTATATTGTCTGCTAGTCACAACCCAGGCGGTATCGAAGGTGATTTTGGAATAAAACTTAATGGATCGAACGGTGGTCCTGTTAACGAGCAAATAACTAATAAAATTTATGAGCAAACTAAACTTATAAGAAACTATAAGATTGTTCAGGACGTTCAAATAAATATGAATACTCTGGGTTCATTTGATTTTATGGGTATGTCTATCGAAATTATTGATAGCGTTGATGATTATGCGAATTTAATGAGTAGCATTTTTGATTTTGAAGCAATTAAGAGATTATTCTCAACAGAATTTACCTTTTGTTTTGATGCTATGAATGCTGTCACAGGCCCTTATGCAAATGAAATTTTTATTAACAGATTGGGAGCGCCTGCTACAAGCATAATAAATTCAACCCCAAAAGAAGATTTTGGCGGGCTGCATCCAGATCCGAATTGTAGAAACGCACGGGAAATTTTTTCTATGATGTTTGAAGGGGATAGTGTTGATTTCGCCGCTTGCTCAGATGGTGATGGTGATAGAAGTATAGTCCTTGGAAAGAAAACTTTTGTTTCTCCTTCGGACAGTTTGGCTTTGTTGACAGCAAACGCAAGATTAATAAAAAAATATAAAGATGGAATTTTGGGGGTAGCTAGGTCTGTACCGACTAGTAAAGCTGTGGATTTAGTTGCAAAAAAGTTAAATATAAAATGCTATGAGACTCCGACAGGTTGGAAGTTTTTCGGTAATTTAATAGATAATCAATTAATTACATTTTGCGGTGAAGAAAGTGCAGGTGCGGGCTCAAGTCATATAAGAGAAAAAGATGGCATTTGGGCTGTTCTTATGTGGCTGAATATAATTGCGGTAACCAAACTAAGTATACCGCAATTAATTAATAAGCATTGGAAAGAATTTGGCAGACATTATTACTCTAGGCACGATTATGAAGAGATAGAGAAGTCAAAAGCGATGCATATTTTTCGTACTGTAGAAGAAAAACTATCAACGCTAAAGGGTTTTGCTTTTGAGGGCGAATTGATATTATCTGCAGAAATATTTACTTATAAAGATCCTATAGACAAAAGCATATCAGAAAACCAAGGCATTGTTATAGAATTAGAGGGATCTAGTCGTATTGTTATACGCTTGTCTGGGACTGGTACTTCAGGATCCACTCTGAGAATCTATTTTGAGAAATATGTCACTCCAAAAGAAAATCTTTATCAGGATACTCAAATAGTATTGAGTCATTTAATTAAAATTGCAGATGAAATTACACAGATTAAAGATGTATTAGGAAAAGATTTTCGTAAAGTTATTTCTTAGTTTTAATTTATACAATTAATTGGTTCAATATAATCTAGTCCCAATGCCTTTCCAACTGCTGCATAGGTTAAATTTCCCTGACAAACATTCAAGCCATTAAGTAAGTGAGGGTCATTTTTTAGTGCTTTTTTCCACCCCTTACGGGCTATATCTTTCACATGGCTCAAAGTTGCCGCATTTAAGGCATATGTTGAAGTCCTGGCTACCGCACCCGGCATATTTGCCACGCAATAATGTATAACACCATCAACAATGTATGTTGGTTCATCGTGCGTAGTTGCTCTTGATGTTTCAAAACAACCCCCTTGATCAATTGCAACGTCAACGAGCACAGAGCCTTCCATCATAAGTGAAAGCATTTTACGAGTTATTAATTTAGGAGCTTCAGCTCCTGGTATAAGTACAGCTCCAACTACTAGGTCAGCAGTTTTAAGTTTCTCTTTAAGCACTGCTGGAGTAGAGCGTATTACATTTGCTGTGACGCCAAAGTGTCTGTTAAGTGCCTTCATCACTTCATTGCTTCTGTCAAGGATAGTAACATTTGCTTGTAATCCGACAGCCATTTGTGCTGCATTAAACCCAACATCTCCACCCCCAATTATCAAAACATTAGCTGGTGCAACTCCAGGTACGCCTCCAAGAAGAACGCCGCGTCCGCCTCCGTTTTTTTGCAAAGCAGCGGCGCCAACTTGAATAGCTAACCTACCTGCCACTTGACTCATCGGCTTCAGCAAGGGGAGCCCCCCTTGAATGTCTGTAACAGTTTCATAGGCAATGCACACGGCTTTGGATTCTATCAAATCAATAGTTTGTTGACGATCAGGTGCCAGATGCAAATATGTAAAGAGTACTTGACCTTGCTTTAACATCTTTCTTTCTAAAGCTTGAGGCTCTTTAACTTTTACTATCATTTCAGCATCTCTAAATACTTCAGATGCATTCTTAGCTATTGAGGCACCTGCCTTTTTGTATGAAGTATCGTACGCCCCAATGCCAATTCCAGCTGATGTTTCAATAATAACTTTGTGTCCATCTTTAACAAGTTCCTCGACTGATTCAGGCGTTAGGCCAACACGGTACTCATGGTTCTTTATTTCTTTTGGCACGCCAATTATCATGTTTGTTTCCTTTTGAACAACAATTAGCAGATACTTAATAATATTGTTTACGATAATTATTCAAATTATAAAATAAAATAGAATATTATATTGAAAAATACATTTTTTTATGAAAATAATTCTATTATGGATAAAATAGACAGAAAAATTCTTTGGAGTCTACAAGATAATTGTCGATTATCGATATCAGATTTAGGTAATTTAGTTGGCTTATCAACATCAGCAACTCATCGACGTATTGGTATTTTAGAGCAAGAGGGTTTGATTGAAAAATATACAGCTTCCTTGAGTGGTGAAAAATTAGGTTACTCGATGATTTTTTTTGTTGAGGTATCATTGGAGAATCAATCGGATACAACTTTGGCAAGCTTTGAAAAAGCAGCCTTGGAGCGGCCTGAGGTTTTAGAGTGTTACCTTACGACTGGCTCTGCTGATTATCTCGTCAAAGTTGCAGCCAAGAACACCAAAAGTTATGAACAAATTTACAAACGTATTATTGCTAGTCTGCCACATGTCAGCAGAATTGAAAGTTCACTTGTAATGAAAACTGTTAAGGCTTGGTCTGGATACTCGTTAGAAAAATAGCGATTTTTATATAAAAAATTATAAGAAACTATTTTACGTATTGATCAAACCAGCCAATAAATCTTTCATATCTATCTCGAACAAAACTAGGTCTATTAATGCCGTGATATTCGCCAGGGTATACCACTAACTTTGTATCTATGCCGCGTCTTTTAAGGACTTGATAAAGTTGTTCAGAATTTAATATTGG
>JBELEM010000029.1:0-20696 GCA_042093735.1 Hellea sp.
TTATACTTACCATTGGGGTGTTTTCATTGACGCAGATAGAATTTAATCTATCAATTATTGCAGCTATATTAACGATTGTTGGATATTCGCTTAATGATACAGTAATTGTTTATGATAGAATTAGAGAAAACCTTCGTAAGTTTAAAAAAATGCCATTACCTGATGTTTTGAATCTATCTATTAATGATACTTTATCTCGTACAATATTAACTTCACTTACTACATTATTGGCTTTATCCGCTTTGTATACATTAGGTGGGGCCGGACTTAGAGGATTTTCGTTTGCGATGATTTGGGGAGTTTTTGTGGGAACATATTCGTCAATATTTGTCGCATCCCCCCTTTTACTGCTTTTGAAACTAAAGCGAGGTGTAAATACAGGAAATGCTGAAGGTAATAGTAATTAAAGCCTACGAATACGCTTACGTCCCATAGAATAAATTGCCTGTCCTATAATTCTATCTCTACTAACTGGACCAATTACAGAAGTAGGAGTCGATAAATATAAATTATCACCTTCAAAAAAATATTTATTATTTTTTTGACCTTTAAGCCTTTTTACTATTACACCAAGGTCTGCATGATTGATCACATAAATTAACCCCACCTTTATAAGGTGAGGTTTTTTTGATAAGAGAATTTCGCCATCATTCAGTGTAGGGCTCATTGAGCTTCCTGAAATTTTTAATAGCTTCATATTGCTTACAGGTCTGGTATTACCACTTCTATATTTGGGGCGTACGGTGTGGATGCTCTCTTGGATTTTATACCTTTCATGTCCCAGAAGACTTCTGAGAATTGGTTACACAACTCTACGAGCTTCATACCATCTTCTCTATGTAAATCTTGTTTGCAAGCAGACCCAGCTATCATGATATTATGCGCTAGTGCGTGAACTTCGGGATGCTTTTCTAAGTGAGCGCCTTTCATAAAATCACCCCATATTACGCGTACTTCATGCTTCACAAGCTCAGCTTGTTTCTCTTTCTCAGCAGTATTCCTGCTAACTTGCATGGCAAATGATGTCTTGCTTAGGCCTTTGTCTTCTAGGCTCAATAAAATATCAATTTGCCTTAAAGTTGAGACAGCGTGATACATAATGGTTCGGGCATCATATATACCACAAGGTATGTCGCAATGGGCTGAAACAGAGTCTAATGAATTATTAAATTTTGAAATTAAATTATTTAACATTTTAAATTATACCTTATTTTTGTATGATTTACAGACTGTAAAGCAAACTGTTGCTAGGCCTAAAAAAACCAGACCTATCTCTATTAGTGATAGATTGGCTACAGCACTAGAGAGAGTTTGCTCATGATGCCCCATCGCAGGCCCTGCTGCGCAAAGTGCCACTAAAGTTCCCGTAATATATTTATTAATTCTCATTTTCTGGTCCTTGTGATAATTATTTACTTTAACTGTATCGTCTACTTGTGCAAGAAGGCCAACTAATTATTACGGGGATATTCAAAAAAAAGTTTATAAATATGGAACTTTATAATTTACTTTCTCAATTAAAGCTTTCTGATCCAGACAGATATAGGGCTGCAGTTTTTGCAGATAGAAATTTACGCAATAATTTAAATGTTATATATGGATTTCATTATGAGCTTGCTAAAATACCAGAAATAGCAAGTGAAAACTTAGTCGGCTCAATACGCTATCAGTGGTGGAGAGATGCAGTCGATAGCATTTATAACAATAATTTGCTACATGACCATTACATACTACAATATTTATTTGATATAATCACACAAAATGAAATACCCCGGTATTGGATTGATAAACTAATTGATGGAAGAGAACGTGACCTTAATTCAACTAGTTTTTCTGACTTAAATGAAGCGAAAATCTATTGCCGAAATACGTCCGGTATATTAATGAAAATAGCAACTAAATCTTTGGGTATAGATCCTAACGAGGGCGTCTTGAAGGCTGGGGAAGCTTGGGGTTTAATTGGTTTAGCTAGGTCTTATAAATACTATCATAAAACTATGCTTTCAAATATAAATTTTAATGAAATTTGTGATGAAGCATCTGATATTTATTATTCAGCGCTTAGAGATCTAAAGCACTCTCCAGATAAAATATTTCCTGCAGTGGCATATATAGCTTTGATACCAAAATTTTTAGAAAAATTACAAAATGAAAAATATAAACCCAGATTAGACTCTCCTATACTTAGTCCTTTGTCAAAAAAAATATGCTTATTAAAAGCAGCACTCTTAAATATATATTAGTTTAAGAAATTTAATGCTGTGATAACCACTGGTCCATATCTTTGAGAGCTCTTATGGAAAGTAGTCTTTTTCTAAATTTTGTTTTATCTTTTCCTCGCAAGCTCCTACCATTTTCATCTTTATATTTAATATCATCCATAGGTGAGAATAAGCCAAAATTAACATTCATAGGTTGAAACTTATTTTTACTATTACTGAGAAAGCCTCCAGTGATATGTTCAACTAAAGAGCCCATTGCTGTAGTATTTGGAGGGGGTGGGCATATGTCTCCACATGCATTAGCCGCAGCCATGCGTCCTGCAATTAACCCTAAAGCTGCTGATTCAACATAACCTTCAACCCCCATAATTTGACCTGCAAACCTAAGGTCTGGCCTCGATTTTAATTGTAGTTGAGAATTAAGTAATTTAGGGGAATTTATGAATGTATTTCTGTGAATGCCGCCTAATCTAGCAAAAACAGCATTTTCGAGTCCGGGTATTTTTCGGAAAATATCTGCTTGTTCTGCATATTTTATTTTTGTTTGAAAGCCCACCATATTGTAAAGGGTGCCAAGAGAATTATCTTGCCTTAATTGAATTATGGCATGTGCTTTAACGCTAGGGTTATGCTTATTGGTAAGTCCAACAGGTTTCATTGGTCCCCAACGTAGTGTCTCTTTACCACGCGCTGCCATCACTTCTATGGGTAAGCAACTTTCGAAATAAGGAGTATTTTTTTCGAAGTCTTTGAATTCTGTTTTATCAGAATTTATTAAATCTTTTATAAACTGCTCATATTGATTTTTATCAAGTGGACAATTTATATAATCTGCACCGTCTCCGCTCGGTCCTTTTTTATCATAACGCGATTGCATCCAAGCTTTAGAAAAATCAATACTATCTTTATAAACTATAGGTGCAATTGCATCAAAAAAGGCTAAACTATCTTCACCAGTTTCGTTTAATATGTCATTTGCTAAATTTGGTGCAGTTAAGGGGCCAGTGGCGATAATGGAATTCTTCCATTGTTTGTTTGGGAGTTTCTTAAGCTCAGTGTAATTCACCTCTACTAAGGGATGGTTTTTTAAGGCTGATGTAACTGACTCTGAAAAATTATCTCTGTCAACCGCTAGGGCTCCCCCTGCGGGCAGTTTATTTATATCAGCCATTTCAATAATAATACTATCTGCTTTTCTCATTTCCTCATGTAATACACCGACAGCATTTCCATTTTTATCATCTGACCTGAATGAATTTGAACAAACTAGTTCAGCAAATCCACCAGACTTATGTGCTTCAGTCATTTTTACGGGACGCATTTCATGTAAAATGACTGGAACGCCTTTTTTTACGCATTGCCATGCAGCCTCTGAACCTGCCATGCCCGCGCCGATTATATGAACTGGTTCAATAGTTTTTTTCTTTTTCATTTAGAAATGCCTAGTTTAATATACTATATTAATTATTACTAACTTTATTTAAATAGAGGCTCAAGATATTTACCAGTCCAGCTTTTTGAACTTTTTGCAATCATTTCTGGTGTGCCAGAAGCAACGACTTCTCCACCACCGTCACCTCCTTCTGGACCTATATCAATAATGTGGTCGGCAGTTTTTATAACATCTAAATTGTGCTCTATTATCACCATTGTGTTTCCATTATCGACTAATTCATTCAAAACTCCCAATAATTTATTTATATCTTCAAAATGCAAACCAGTTGTTGGTTCATCTAAAATATATAGTGTTCTACCCGTGGCGCGCTTTGCAAGTTCTTTTGCAAGTTTTATTCTTTGAGCTTCACCACCCGAAAGTGTTGTTGCTTGCTGGCCGACTTTTAAGTAAGTTAGTCCGACTCTCTGTAATGTGATCATTTTATCGCGGATACTTGGAATGGCTTTGAAAAATGAAGCTGCATCGTCTATCGTCATATTAAGTACATCAGATATTGATTTGCCTTTAAATTTCACTTCTAAAGTTTCTCTATTATATCTAGCTCCTTTACAGATATCGCAGGTAACATAAACATCTGGCAAAAAATGCATCTCGATTTTAACAACACCACCGCCCTGACATGCTTCGCAACGTCCCCCTTTAACATTAAAGGAAAATCTTCCAGGTTTATATCCTCTAATTTTTGATTCCGGCAAGCCTGCGAACCACTCACGTATCGGCGTAAAAGCGCCTGTGTAAGTTGCTGGGTTAGAGCGGGGGGTCCTACCAATAGGGTTTTGGTTTATATCAATCACCTTATCTAAATATTCTAAGCCCTTTATTTCTTTGTGGGGCATTGGCAATATGGTTGACCTATTTAATCGCCTAGCTGTAGCTTTAAATAGTGTTTCAATTGCTAGAGTTGATTTTCCACCACCTGAAACTCCAGTGACACATGTCATTAAACCAACTGGAAATTCAACTGTAATATTTTTAAGATTATTACCTGTAGCTCCCTTGACTATTATCTTTTTATTTGTGGGCTTTCTACGATTATATGGGATGGGAATACTTTTCTCACCACTAAGATATTGACCAGTCAATGATTCTGGTGAGGCAATTATATCATTGGGACTCCCACTCGCAATTATTGAGCCCCCGTGAACTCCAGCTAGTGGCCCCATATCTACCACAAAATCAGCTTCGAGGATAGCATCCTGGTCATGTTCAACAACTAGCACTGTGTTACCCATGTCTCGTAAATTTTTTAATGTTTCAAGCAATCTTTCGTTGTCCCTTTGATGCAATCCTATTGAGGGTTCATCCAGAACGTAGAGAACCCCAGTTAATCCTGAGCCAATTTGCGATGCTAAACGAATCCTTTGAGACTCGCCGCCAGAGAGACTTCCAGAGCCTCTTCCAATTGTTAAGTAATCCAAGCCCACGGCTATTAAAAATTTTAAACGATCTGTTATTTCCTTTAATATTCTCTCACCAATTTTTTTATCCTTATCATTGAGGTAACTCGGGATATCACTAAATTTTGTTAAAGCTGATTTAATTGAAATATCGCTTATTTCTGTAATTTCCATGTTTGCAACACGAACAGATAAAGCCTCGGGTTTCAAACGTTTTCCCAAGCAAGAAGAGCATTGGGTATTGGACATGTATTTTCCGAGTTCATCTCTCATCCAATTCGACTCAGTTTCCCTGTAGCGCCTTTGAAGGTTAGGAATTACTCCTTCAAATGTTTTGGATGTTTCATATCGGCGCCCATTGTCTTCATAAATAAAATTAATTTTGTTATCACCCGTACCAAATAATATTATTTCTTGAATTTCATTTGTTAACTTATTGAATGGTTTATCTACTGAAAATTTATAATATTTTGCCAGTGATTTTATGGTCTGCATATAAAGACCACTAATTTTATTAGGCCAAGCAGAGATAGCCCCTGAAGCTAAAGAAACATTCTTATCTGGAACCACCAAATCTGTATCAAATTTAAGTTCTTTTCCTAGCCCATCGCAAAGAGGGCATGCGCCATGAGGGCTATTAAAGGAAAACAACCGCGGTTCAATTTCAGGTATACTAAAGCCTGATACGGGACAAGAAAATCTCTCTGAAAAAATAAGTTTTTGATCAGGTTTTTCTGATGATTCTATTGATGCAAGTCCATCAGCTAATCTTAATGCTGTTTCGAGACTTTCAGCAAGCCTCGCTTCTATTCCTTTTTTTATAACTATTCTGTCAACAACAATATCAATGTCATGTTTTAACTTTTTATCAAGATCTGGTGCATTCTCTAGTGTATAAAACACCCCATTAATTTTCGCACGTTGAAAACCACTTTTAAGTAGTTTTTCAAATTCTTTTTTGAATTCCCCTTTGCGTCCTCTGACAATTGGGGCAAGGATCAATGATTTTGTGTTGAAGGGAATTTCCATGGCTTTATCGACCATTTGGCTGACGGTTTGACTTGTTATAGGTAGCCCTGTGGTAGGCGAGTAAGGTACGCCTATCCTTGCCCATAAAAGTCTCATGTAATCATAGATTTCTGTTACGGTCCCTACTGTTGATCTTGGATTACGGGATGTGGTTTTTTGTTCTATACTTATTGCTGGTGATAACCCCTCAATTGAGTCTACATCCGGTTTACCCTGTAATTCAAGAAATTGCCTAGCATATGCTGAAAGGCTTTCAACATACCTTCGTTGTCCCTCAGCATATATAGTGTCAAATGCTAACGAGGATTTACCTGATCCGGATAGGCCAGTTATCACTATTAGCTTATCTCGAGGAAGGTCGATATTAACGTCTTTTAGATTGTGTTCTCTAGCTCCTCTAATTTCTATAAACTTTTGCATTAAAGCTTTATCTCCAATAACCAACAGAAAAGTCTGTGGACAATATACGTCTTAACATGGACTCGCAGGTGTAAAATCTTCAAAAGATGTTAAAGTTTTTTTGAGTCCTTGCAAACTTGCACTAAGTTTAATAGAACATTAAGGGAACATATACAAATCTTAAGAGGCAAATTATGGCTGGTTCGGTAAATAAAGTTATTCTGGTTGGTAATGTTGGTAATGATCCAGAAATACGTACATTTGGTAATGGAGGAAAAGTTGCTAACTTTTCATTGGCAACTTCAGAAAATTGGCGTGATAAGCAAAGTGGTGAGAGAAAAGAAAAAACTGAGTGGCATCGCGTTGCGGTATTTAATGATGGCCTAGTTGGGGTTATTGAACGCTATGTGAAGAAGGGTAGTAAGCTTTATGTAGAGGGCAAGCTACAAACTAGAAAATGGACAGATAATAGCGGGCAAGAAAAGTATACAACTGAAATTGTACTACAAGGGTATGGTGGAACATTAACAATGCTTGATGGCAGAGATCAAGGTGGAGTAAATCAAAATAATTTTAGGACGGCACAAAGCAATAATATTGGTAATGAACAAACAGCTGATCGTATGAATGACCCTAAAGAAAGTTTTGATTTGGATGATGAGATTCCATTTTAAATAATGAAACTATCATAGAAATAATTATTTTTTACTCCATTTTCAATACCAGCATTATCAATTATAATATAACTTTTAACCCATGACTTTCTCTTGATTTAGCTCTCATTCATTTGATGCATTACATGAATAATGCTATGAATAATCTTATAGATGCCGAATCAAAATTAGAAGAGTAATTGGATTTTTATATTGTGACCGACGAAACTAAAATCCCTTCAGATAGTAGTCAATCGGGCTTGGTGGAAGGTATCTCACCGGTAACAATCGAGGAGGAAATGAAGCGTTCCTACCTTGATTATGCTATGTCAGTCATAGTTTCAAGGGCAATACCGGATGTAAGAGATGGGTTAAAACCAGTTCACCGCCGAATACTGTATTCAATGCATGAAAATGGCTTTACTCGCGAAAAAGCATATAAAAAATCAGCTCGTGTCGTTGGTGACGTAATAGGTAAGTATCATCCACATGGGGATAGTGCTGTTTATGATGCTTTAGTGCGACTGGCCCAAGACTTTTCTATGAGGCTTCCTTTGCTTGATGGGCAAGGAAATTTTGGTTCTATCGATGGAGACCCTCCAGCAGCTATGCGTTATACTGAGGTTAGAATGGATAAGCCAGCTGCTTCACTTTTGGCTGATATTGAAAAAAATACTGTTAACTTTCAGGAAAACTATGACTCCTCTGAAAATGAACCTGTAGTACTACCTTCTCGTTATCCTAATATTTTAGTCAATGGAGCAGGAGGAATTGCTGTAGGTATGGCAACTAATATTCCTCCTCATAACTTGGGGGAAGTCATAGACGCGACGCTTGCTATCATGATGAATGAGAATTTATCTGACGAGGATCTTTTGAATATTATACCTGGTCCTGACTTTCCCACTGGTGCACTAATTATGGGGCAGAGTGGTGCTCGCTCTGGTGTGCTTACTGGAAAAGGGTCGGTGACTATGAGAGCTGTTGCTGATGTGGAGGAAATTCGTAAGGACAGATATGCAATAATAGTCACAGAATTGCCTTATCAAGTTAATAAAGCAAATATGATTAAAAAGATAGCAACTCTAGTTAATGAAAAAAGAATAGAGGGTATTTCGGCAGTTCGCGATGAGTCTGATAGGGTAGGTATGCGTGTGGTTATTGAACTTAAACGCGATGCTGTCGCTGATGTTGTCCTAAACCAATTATTTAAATATTCTGCTATGCAGCAAAACTTTAGTTCTAACATGCTGGCTTTAAATGGTGGCAAGCCAGAGCAAATGAATGTGCGGACTATGCTTGAGGCCTTTTTAGGGTTTCGAGAGGAAGTAATTGCAAGACGCTCTAAGTTTGATTTAAGCAAAGCAAGGGACCGAGCTCATATCCTTGTTGGTCTCGCAACAGCAGTGGCTAATATTGATGATATTATTAAAATGATTAGAGGGTCAAAAAACCCTAAAGATGCTCGCTCTAATTTACTTTCAAAAACTTGGGATGCTCAATCGATGGGTCCACTTATCGATTTAATTGCTGATCCGCGATCATTGCTTTTAAGTGATGGAACTATACAATTAACGGAAGAGCAAGCCAAAGCAATATTGGAATTAAGACTTTTAAAGTTAACAGCTTTGGGTATGGACGAAATAACAGATGAGGCTCAGAAGCTTTCCATAAAAATTATTGATTTGCTTGATATTTTAAGATCCCGAGAAAGAGTCCAATCAATTATTCGCGAGGAGCTTATTGAAGTAAAAGAGAAGTTTGCTACTCCGCGCCGCTCAATATTCACAGCAGGAGGTTTAGACTTTGATGATGAAGACCTAATCCCGATTGAGGATATGGTAGTAACTGTAACATCGGGTGGGTATGTAAAAAGGACCCCACTAGATACGTATAGGGCACAAAGACGTGGTGGTAAGGGTCGCTCAGGAATGTCCATGAAGGATGAGGATTATGTGACTACAGTCTTTGTTGCCACAACCCATACGCCTGTTTTGTTTTTTAGTTCTTCTGGAATGTCATACAAATTAAAAGTATGGAAGCTTCCCTTGGGGGGTGCTGCTACCAGGGGTAAGGCACTGGTAAATTTATTACCATTAGATCAAAATGAAACTATAAATTCAATAATGTCACTTCCGGAAGATGAAGAAGATTGGAAAAACCTTGATATCATGTTTGCTTCAAGGTCCGGCGGTGTTCGGAGGAATTCTTTAGCCGACTTCACACGAGTTAACAGAAATGGCAAAATAGCTATGAAGCCGGGTGAGGGTGACGGTATTGTTGACGTGCGGTTGTGTACTGAAGATGATGATATTCTTTTAACCACAGCTATGGGTAAGTCACTTAGGTGCAGAGTTACAGATGTCAGAAGGTTTGTGGGAAGAACTTCAAGCGGAGTAAGGGGAATAAAGTTAGCAGATGGTGATGAAGTCATATCTATGGCTGTTTTGCGGCACGTTGATGTATTAACGGAAGAGTCTCGTTCTTATATGAAACATGCTAATGCAATGCGTCGTGCATTAGGTGAAGGTGATGACGATATTACCGGGGAATCTGAGACAGAAAGTAGCTTATCTGATGAGCGCATCGGTGTGCTGGGCGCTAATGAACAGTTTTTACTTACTTTAGCTGACGATGGCTTTGGTAAGCGAAGTTCAAGCTATGATTATCGATGTATGAACCGAGGTGGACAGGGTGTAACAGCGCAAGAATTAGTAAGAAAGGGAAGCGATAATGCTAAATTAGTCAGAAGCTTTACTATTGAAGATGAAAATCAGATTATGATTGTTACTGATGGAGGACAGCTTATCAGATGCCCGGTTAAAAATATTCGTATAGTTAGCCGTACATCTAGGGGGGTGACGGTTATCAAAGTTAAAGAAAAAGAAAAAGTAGTAAGCGTTGAAAGAATTGAAGAAAGCGAAGATCAAGATGATGAAAATCAAGTTAATACAGATGCTTAAGGTATTAACCTAGCCCCATTTTTCTCTTAATAGCTTTTCTTTCTTGGTGTTTATATTTACATTATTGATATCATTTCCTGCCCATTTCATGACTCTTTTGTCCATTATTGCAAACCAGAGTGGGGGGATGAAAGCTAAAGCAAAGCAACCGCCATAACCAGTCGGAAGAGACGGGACATCGTCATAGTCTCTGAGTACTTGATAGGCTCGCATGGGGTAAGCATGATGGTCTGAGTGCCTTTGGAGATGAAATGATAAAAGATTTGAATATGTATGATTTGTGTTCCAGCTATGCTTAGGTTGGCAGCGTTCGTATTTGCCATTTGATAATTTTTTTCTCATTAATCCGTAGTGCTCTATGTAATTCGCTTGCGTGAGTGCTAACCAAGCTACAAAATGGTGCGGAATAAGAAACATTAAGATTGAAATTCCGAATATATAGGCAAAAATTAATAATGAGATAACAGTGATTGTATACACTTGTAGTAAATCATTTTCT
The DNA here is from genome assembly GCA_042093735.1 of Hellea sp. Lineage (GTDB taxonomy): Bacteria > Pseudomonadota > Alphaproteobacteria > Caulobacterales > Maricaulaceae > Hellea. The sequence continues at coordinate 10,619 of JBELEM010000029.1, forward strand.
AAACACCAGAAACCTTTTCCTAAATTCTTTAATCTTTTCATTTCATAGTTTACCCCTCTTTTAAATGTACCAGAAAGTTCGCGGAGCATAAATGCATAAAAATTTTCTCCCATTCTTGAGCTTGCGGGGTCCTCAGGTGTAGCCACCCAAGTATGGTGGCCTTTGTTGTGTTCTATATTAAAGTGACCGTATCCCATTATCATGTTACCAATTTTTGCGGAAAATCTATCAAGTTTATTAGATTTGTGACCAAGTTCATGAGTCATAACCATTACTCCGCCGCTATTAGCTCCTATACCTATGATTAATGCAATAATAGACCACCACGGCAGTTGTTGAGTTCCAACAAATATAACAAAACTGATATAAAGCGTAATGGATATAATTATTAACGAATGAACGATGAACCTGTAATAATTATCTGCCATCATAGCATTAACAACTTCTTCGGGCGGGTTATGCTCATCTTCACCCATAAAAAAGTCCATTATAGGTGTGAAAATATAGAAAAATAACATTGGCATGAGTGTGAAGATTGGATTCTTATCAAATGTAAAAAACAAATAAATTGATAGCCATGAAATAAAAGGAGAAGCCAAAACTACCCAATATAAATGACGCTTTTTATCAGCATAAATCACTTCGCTACCATTTTCTGTAAAACCCATGAATGTAGCCATAATTAATCCTTATAATTTTCTGTAAATGGAACGCAAAGCTGTCTCATAGGGCTTAGTGCTGATAAAATTAGCTCCAACCTGTCGACTACATAAGGGCCATTAATGTCATGGAAAACTTGTCGTCCAATCTTTTTAGAGATTGTTATTCCTGCTTTTTCAAGGACTAGGAGATGCCGAGAAACGACAGAGCGGTCTTGGGATAAATTTTTTGCAATAGTGGTTACATCGCAAACACCAAAAGATACTAATTTCTTGATAATTAGAATACGCGTGGGATCAGTTAGTGCTTTTAAAAAAGCTGTATCAAGCACTTCTATTATTGTATTTGAAATAGAATTAAGTTTAGTGTTTTGAATTTTTTTTGTAATCATTTATGTATATATGCACACATATGCACATATTACAAGTGGATTTTATGGCAGTGTCTCAGTTCTGTATAAATAAATCTTTAAGCCGCCATTTGATATTGCTAAATCAGAAGATATTAGGGGTAATTTAGTGGATTGTGCTAATGCATTATCAGAGGTAATCATTCCAACTCTCCATCCAGAGAATTCATTTTTCATTTTTTCACCAAATTTTCTGTACAGTGAAAACAGATCCTTTTTTTTACCTATCCTCGAACCATATGGAGGATTTACTATAATTAATCCTGCAGGACCCTCAGGTCTGGTTAGTTTTTCCATACTTTGAGTTTTAAAATTTGTTATATCATCGATACCAGCCCGTATCGAGTTTTGGTAGGAATACTCAACTACATTGTGGTTTCTATCCATGCCGGTAAATGTAAACGTAGTGTCTTTATTTTTCCATTTTTTAACAAAATGGTCTAAAAGCTTTTCATTGTAACTATTGAAATTTTGAAAGGCAAATTTCCTATTTCTCCCCGGCATTAAATTACGTGATATTTCTGCAGCCTCTATGATAAGTGTTCCAGAGCCACACATAGGATCTATGACGGGCTCATTTCCTGAGTACCCGCAATAATATAATGCTAAAGACGCTATGTTTTCTCTGATTGGAGCTTTTCCCGTTGCTAATTTGTAACCCCGTTTGTACAGACCGTCTCCTGACGTATCGATGGAAATAATAACATTATTATCAATTATTCTAATTTTGAATACGATATCTGCACTTGATACAGATCCTGCTATTCTACTGCCTACTTCTTCGGAAATAGCTCTTTCTATTCTTTCAACAGCTGCGCCAGCGTGGTATATTTTATTTTTTCTATTTGTAACCACTTCTGCTTTTATACTCATGCCTTTGGAAATTGTAATGTGCCATGGAAACTTTCGTGCTCGTTTATCAAGTTGTGCTAAATGAAATGCGCGAAATTCACCGATACGGGCTAACACTTTTGTTGCTCCCCTTATATATAAATTGGCTTTCCAGACATCTACCCAATCTCCTGTTATGGAAACTCCTCCTACGAGCAACACCGGATTAGTAAATGCAAACTTTTTGATCTCATCGTAAAGTAATTGTTCCAATCCTGGCTGAGTGGTTATAAATATTTCAAATTTGTCTGTTTGTTTCATGTTGAAACATATATGCTCATATAAACGTAATAGTAAGCGTAATGTAAATTTTGATAATAAAAAAACGATTTACGTTGTAGTCAACCAAAAAGAGGATACTCAATGGGAAAAAAACCTATCACTGATATAAATGTTTTAAGCTCCTCGAAAAGTATCAAAGAAGGGCAGTTTATTTACAACGGTGGTATCTTTACCGAGGATTTAGTTGCCGCGATAATTGTAACGATTTTATTAGTTCCGCAATCGCTGGCTTATGCATTACTAGCAGGATTGCCTCCACAAGTTGGAATATACGTTTCTATTTTTCCTTTATTAGCATATGCGCTGTTAGGGTCGTCTAAGTATTTGAATGTGGGACCAACAGCAGTTATTTCTATTATGACTGCTGCATCAATATCTATGTTACCGGAAGGTGAACGTCTAATTAGTGCAGCAGCTTTAGGGGTTATGACGGGAAGTATATTATTAGTGGCATGGCTATTTAAAGCAGGGTTTATAATGAACTTTGTTTCTAGACCAGTTGTTTCCGCTTACATCACTGGTGCAGCATTACTGATCATAATAAGCCAGATAAAACATATTTTTGGGGTTAGCATAGAGGGCACTACTGCGATAAGTATGGTTAATGAGCTGCTCAGAAATATGTATAATATTAATGAGTACTCGATGCTTATCGGTCTTTCTGCAATACTTTTACTTTTAATTATCAATCGTTATCTAGCTTTTAGTTTAGTAAAGTTACGAATAAAAAGCCGAAGAGCAAAACTTGTTGGCAGGGTTGCCCCTATATTAATTGTTGCTGTTTTTATAATAATAAGTTCATTTTATAACTTTAAAATAACCTTAAATTTAAACGTAGTAGGTGAAATTCCAAAAGGTCTGCCGCCTTTTAGTTTTCCTATGCTTTCATATGAAGCCCTGGAGCCTCTTCTGATGCCCGCAGTTGTCATAGCGATTGTAGCTTTTGTTGATAGCTGCTCAACGGCTCAGGAATTAGCTGCTAGGTCCAGAAGCAGGATTGATTCGAATAAGGAGCTTTTAAGTCTTGGCGCATCGAATTTTGTAGCTGGTATTTCTGGTGGTTACCCTATTAACGGGAGTATGTCGCGATCAGCTGTAAACTTTAATGCAGGCGGAAAAACTAGGGTGGTGGGTTTGCTTGTTGCTTTAATGATGGCACTTACCGCTGTTTTTCTTACGCCATTACTAAAAGACTTACCTTTAGCTGTACTCGCTGCTTTGATAATAGTGGCGTGCTTTAGTTTGTTGGATTTTCAAAGTCTTTGGAGAACTTGGGTTTATAGTCGTGCTGACGGAATTACCGCTATAGCAACATTTTCCTCGGTTTTAATGTTTGGGGTCCAGTGGGGCGTTTTAGCCGGTGTTATCCTTGCAATGGCTCTTCATATTAATTCAACACTATTACCCTATATGCCTCTTGTTGGTCGTTTTCCTGGAACAGAACATTACAGAGACACTGGAAGATTTAATGTCGAAACTAATGAAATAGTAAAAACATTAAGAATCGATGAAAGCTTATACTATGCAAATGCTAGGTACTTAGAGGATAGGGTGGCTCAAGTTGTTGAAAATAGTCCTGACCTTAAAGAGCTTATTCTAATGTGTACTGCGGTAAACCGAATTGATGCTAGCGCTTTGTCGAGTCTAGAGGAAATAAACAAGCGCTTGAGAAGTGCAGAGATAAGACTTCATTTTTCTGATATGCAAAGTCGTGTTAAAGAACGTCTATTTAGGTCTGATTTTTTAGAAAAATTATCAGGACAGATTTTTCTCTCACAACATGAGGCGATGCTAGCATTGGGTCCTGAACCAGATTGGAATGAGTTATCCGATCATATAGATATACATTAAATATAAAAATTTATTTACAGTAAGCTGGTCTTTCGTTTATTGATAGATTGAATCGCCTTGAGCCCAACTTTGGTTACTCGGTCTACAAATGTGAGATTATCAATGCCGGATAGAACATTGTCCGGAGACGAGTTTTTGGAAAACGTTGGTGCAGAAAAACCTACTAAACCTCGTCGACGGAAAAATAGGTCTAATTCTTCAGGTACTAAAAGCCTCAAGAAAGGACCTAGTTTATTTGCTGCCCTCGATTTGGGCACTAATAATTGTCGTTTGCTAATCGCTCGCCCAACTAATGATGGATTTAAAGTAATTGACAGTTATTCCAAAGTTGTACGGCTTGGCGCAGGCTTAGATAGTACTGGGTTATTATCTAATGATAGTATGAATGCTGCGGTTGAAGCGCTGCAAATTTGTGCAAAAAAAATAAAGGCTCACCGTGTTAAGCGGTGGCGGTGTATAGCTACTGAAGCTTGCAGAAAAGCTTCAAATGGAAAAGATTTTTTAGATCGTGTAAAGCATGAGACGAGTTTATCTCTGGAAATTATATCCCCCCGAGTAGAATCAAGGTTGGCTGTCATGGGGTGTTTAAATTTAATTGACACGACTAAAAATGTAGCTTTGGTAGTGGATATTGGCGGGGGTTCAACGGAATTGAGTTGGGTGGATGTTCGACGTCTAAAAGTTCAAGGTGTATCTGCAAGTATATACAGACCTCCTATAAGCGCATGGGCCTCACTACCTATTGGCGTCGCAACGCTATCTGAACGAATTCCGGAATTGGGGGATAGGGCTTTATGGTACGAAACAATGAAATCTGTTGTTCGAGATGAAATTAATAAAAGCGGTTCTGAAAATAGGTTTGTTAATACTTTTAAAGAAGGAAAAGGTCACATAATTGGAACCTCGGGGACTATCACTTCTCTAGCAGGTATTCATATGAAACTACCTTATTATCAACGAGAAAAAGTTGATGGCTTATGGTTGCGTACGAGTGATGCTATCAAAGTTTCTAGACATATGTCTTCTTTGTCTCCTGCGGAACGAGCTAAAGAACCATGCATAGGTAAAGAGCGTGCAAATTTTTTAGTTGCTGGTTGTGCGATTACTGATGTTATCTGTGAAACGTGGCCAACTAAAATTATACGGGTTGCTGATAGGGGACTCAGAGAGGGTATGCTAATGGGATTGATGCAGCAAAGGCAGAAAGTAAAAATAGTGAATGGATTGCAATATGACTGACAATGAACCTAAAAGACGTATGTCTGGTGGCAAGCCTGAGGCAGAAAAGCGAGTACGAAAAACAAAACCCATTGATGTGAATAATGCCACTCGAATGATGACGCATAAAGTAAAGACTGCGCGTGGAAGAAAAATATCTTCTAAACTCTGGATAGAGCGACAGATCAATGATCCATATGTAAAAGAGGCAAAAATAAAAGGATATAGATCAAGAGCAGCATTTAAATTATTGGAATTAAATACTAAATTTGAATTAATAAAGAAAGATGCTTTAGTAGTAGATTTGGGTTGTGCACCAGGTGGCTGGGTTCAAATAGCACTCAAGCTTGGAGCAGACCGAGTGGTTGGAATTGATTTATTGCCCGTCGAGCCAATCGGATCTGCAGACATGATTGAAATGGATTTTATGAATATAAATGCTCCTAAAATTTTACGAGAAAAACTTGGAAGAAAGCCCGATATTGTACTTTCTGATTTAGCAGCCAATACTACAGGTCACAGGCAAACAGATCATTTAAAAACTGTTGCTCTTGTCGAGTCTGCTGCTAAATTTGCTATGGAGGTTCTCAAGCCAGGAGGTTCTTTCGTAACCAAAGTTTTTCAGGGAGGTGCAGAAGAAAAATTATTAGCTTTGCTTAAAAAGTCATTTAAATCTGTGAAGCACGCCAAGCCAAAAAGTTCGAGGGCGGGAAGTCCTGAAATGTATTTAGTTGCTAAGGGTTTTCTTCTTAATAATTGAAAATTCGAAATAATTTATAATTCATAAAATTTCTCTTTGCATTTATAGGTTAACCCTGATAACTCCCGCTTGCAAAAGTAGGAGGATCCCATGGAGATTCGTGAAGGATTAACCTTTGATGACGTTCTTTTGCAACCGCGAGCATCGGAAATACTTCCATCTGACGCAGTTCTCAAAACTAGATTGACTAAGTCTATAAATATAAATGTTCCATTGATATCGGCTGCAATGGATACTGTTACTGAGGCAACTCTAGCAATTGCTATGGCGCAGACAGGCGGAATTGGTGTGATACACCGAAATTTATCAATAGAGGAGCAGGCTGAAGAGGTTCGCAAGGTTAAACGTTATGAGAGTGGTATGGTGGTTAATCCTGTAACTATTTCACCTAATGCAACCCGCCGTCAATTAGGCGAAATAGGCCAAAGGTTAAATATATCTGGTATTCCTGTAGTCGAAGATGATGGAAAGCTGGTAGGTATAGTTACAAATAGGGATGTTAGGTTCGCCGATGACCCTGATGAGCTAGTTTCAAATTTGATGACAACAAATATTGTTACAGTGAAAGAAGGTATATCTGAATCCGAAGCGCGCGCATTACTGCATAAGCATCGTATCGAGCGTCTTCTTGTTGTAGATGATAAGTATAGGTGCGTTGGGCTAATTACTGTCAAAGATATGGATAAGGCACTTAGTCATCCTAATGCGTGCAAGGATAGTAGAGGTCGTTTGAGAGTGGCAGCAGCTTCCACAGTCGGTCAATCCGGTTATGATCGGGCAATTGCTTTAATAGATGCTGGGGTTGATGCTGTTGTGATTGATACAGCGCATGGTCACTCCAGCAAAGTAATTGCGATAGTAAAGCGTTTAAAAACTGATTATCCAAAATCTCAGATTATAGCAGGCAACATTGCTACAGCTGAAGCCGCAGAGGCGCTAATAACAGCTGGGGCCGATGCCATAAAGGTGGGAATAGGTCCTGGCTCAATATGTACTACAAGAATTGTTGCGGGAGTTGGTGTACCTCAACTAACGGCTATTGTGGACGTTTTTAGAATTGCTAATAAAGCAGGAATACCAGTTATAGCAGATGGGGGTATTAAATACTCTGGTGATATGGCCAAGGCCCTTGCTGCAGGTGCTGAATGCGCTATGGTGGGATCACTTTTAGCTGGAGCAGAGGAGACGCCCGGTGAAGTTTTTCTCTATCAGGGACGATCTTACAAGTCATATAGAGGTATGGGTTCTGTATCTGCTATGGCCAGAGGCTCGGCTGATAGATATTTTCAGAAAGAAGTTAGCGATAAGATAAAGTTGGTTCCTGAAGGAATTGAAGGCAGAATAGCTTTTAAGGGACCTGTTGGGCCAATATTGCATCAATTATTGGGTGGCATTAAAGCTGCCATGGGGTACACTGGCTCTAAAACAATTAAGGAACTTCATGAAAATGCTAAATTTATTAAAATAACAAATGCAGGTCTTCGTGAGAGCCATGTACATGATGTTCATATCGCACGAGAAGCCCCCAATTATTCTGTGCCTGGGTAATTTTGATATTTAGTATTGTCGTTGTTAAGTACTGTGATGATATTATTGAACAACTAAATAATATTTCTAAAACTGAAATATTAAAATTAAGAGTAAATACATGCTATTAGGTGGACGTATTAAAGCTGCTATCGAGGTTCTAGATGACATAGTTAATCGAAAAACTCCTGCCACATTGGCTTTACGTGACTATGGTAAGTCTAACCGTTACGCAGGATCCAAAGATAGGTCAGCAATCGGTAATTATGTTTACGATGCTTTACGTTGTAAAAACTCAATAGAATTCAGAATGAATAGTTATAAACCACGTGCTTTAATTCTTGGTTCAGCTGTATTTATTGGTAAGAAAACGACTGAAGAATTGTTTGAAGCATTTAAAAATAATAAGCATTCTCCTGAGCAGTTAAGTAAAGACGAAATTTTAAAGCTTTCTGGCTCAATAGATTTAAGTGGCGCCCCTGACTGGGTGAGGGCTGACATCCCCGAATGGATATGGCCCGCTTTTGAAAATAATTTCTCGGATAATGCTATAGATGAAGGTCACGCTCTTACTAAGAGACCACCACTTGATCTTAGAGTAAATACATTAAAATCAAATGTGCCAGATGAAATTAATAAGTTACAAAACAAAAATATTCAGAAATGCGCTATCTCGCCGGTGGGGTTGAGAATAGCAGCATCACGTGCTGATGAAAGATTACCTAACATTCAAATTGAGGAAAGTTATCAGACTGGAGCAGTTGAAATACAAGACGAAGGTTCCCAGATCGTAAGTTTGCTTGTTGATGCAAAGCCAGGAGAAACCATTTTAGATTATTGCGCTGGAGCAGGGGGGAAAACATTAGCCTTAGCTGCTGATATGCAAAATCAAGGTACTGTTTTTGGTTTTGATATTGATAAACGCAGGCTTTCTCCACTTTATCAAAGAGCTCAAAGAGCAGGAGCTAATATTATAGATATTCGTCAGCCTCCGTCAGAAAGCCTTAAAGATTTAGTAGGAAAAATGGATAGAGTTTTGGTGGATGCCCCTTGCACGGGTCTAGGCACATGGAGAAGAAAGCCAGATTCCAAGTGGCGTTTAAACGAAGATGGACTTGAACTTAGAAATAATGAGCAACGCTCAGTTTTAAACAGTGCCAAAGGTTTTGTTAGACCAGGGGGTCTGCTTTTTTATGTGACTTGCTCTATGTTAGCTGAAGAAAATGAAGCTCAAATATATGATTTCATTGAGAAAAATGGTAACTTTAGCTTACTTTCTGCAGGTGAGGTATGGGAAGAAAAATTTGGGGCTGATGCGCCTAAGCCTTGGTCTTCTGATGGGTGTTCTCTTACGCTCACTCCATTGTCAACTAATACAGATGGTTTCTTTTTTGCTGTTATGGAGAGAAAAAAATGAGTCATACCCATCATGAAAAACTCTTGATTATTGATTTTGGTTCGCAGGTTACAAAACTCATAGCTAGGCGAGTACGTGAGAGTGGTGTTTATTCGGAGGTGCACCCCTACAATAAAATTAATAAGGAGATGCTTGAAAAATTTGAACCAAAAGCAATTATACTATCTGGAGGTCCCAATAGTGTAACTGGTATAGGTACACCGCGGGCTGACAATCATATTTGGAGCATGGGAATTCCAATTCTAGGTATTTGTTACGGTCAGCAGACTATGTGTGCTCAACTCGGGGGATCGGTTGAAAGTTCAGAAGATAAAGAGTTTGGAAGGGCAGACATGACTGTATTGGATGACAGTCAATTATTTCAAGGTCTCGATAAAGAGGAACGGGTCTGGATGTCTCATGGTGACCGAGTGGTTTCTATACCCGATGGTTTTAAAGTAATTGGTACATCCCAGCATGCACCTTATGCAGCGATTTCTGATACAAAGAAAAGATTTTACGGTGTTCAGTTTCACCCAGAGGTGGTTCATACTTTGAATGGGGCAAAGATATTAAAAAACTTCACACATAAAATATCAGGTTTTAAGGGTGATTGGACAATGGCTTCCTTCAAAGGTGAAATGATTGAAGCTATAAAAGAACAGGTTGGATCAAGCCAAGTGATTTGTGGTCTTTCTGGCGGTGTCGATAGCTCTGTTGCTGCTGTTCTTATACATGAAGCAATTGGTGAGCAATTGACGTGTGTCTATGTAGATACTGGGATGATGCGTAAAGGGGAAACCGAACAGGTAGTTTCTTTGTTTGAAGAGCATTATGATATGAACCTGATAGCAGTTGATGCAAGTGAGGAGTTTCTTAAATTATTAATGGGTGTCTCTGATCCAGAAAAAAAACGTAAAATCATCGGAGGAACTTTTATTGATATATTCGAACGTGAAGCAAAAAAAATAGGCGGAGCTAAATACCTAGCTCAAGGTACATTATACCCAGATGTTATTGAGTCGGTGAGTTTTGATGGAGGGCCATCTGTTACTATAAAATCACATCACAATGTTGGGGGTTT
>JBELEM010000030.1:0-20356 GCA_042093735.1 Hellea sp.
GTCATAAAGTAACAGTTGTTAAAGGTGCAGGAAAATTGGCCAATCATTATGATGCGGATTATAAGTCAGCTGGTGCAATAATATCTTCTTCAAATAAGGTCGCCTGTAAAGATGCGGATCTTGTGTTATCAATTACAGGCAAAGATGCAAAGTTTGTAGCAGGATTGAAGAGTGGTTCAGGAATTACAGGCTTAATGAGTCCGACTGATAACCCAAAATATGCTGAGGCTTGTGCGAAAGCTAATGTAACCGCTTTTGCCCTGGAGTATATCCCGCGCATTTCTAGAGCTCAGAGTATGGACGTTTTATCATCTCAATCTAACTTATCAGGTTATAGAGCTGTTGTTGAAGGTGCCAGTATATATGGCCGAGCAATGCCTATGATGATGACGGCTGCAGGCACAATCGCGCCCGCTAAGTGTTTCATAATGGGTGTTGGAGTGGCTGGATTACAAGCTATAGCAACAGCCAGAAGGTTAGGAGCTGTTACAACCGCAACGGATGTAAGGCCTGCAACTAAAGAGCAAGTAGCTTCTCTTGGAGCAAAATTTATTGCTGTTGAAAATGAAGAGTTTAAAGCAGCAGAAACAGCTGGCGGCTACGCCAAGCAGATGTCGCCTGAATATCAAAAGTTACAAGCTGAGCTGACTGCTAGTCATATAGCTAAACAGGATATTGTTATAACAACAGCACTGATACCTGGAAGGGCAGCGCCTATTCTGGTAACTAAATCAATGATCGCTAATATGAGGCCTGGTTCTGTTTTAGTGGATTTAGCAGCTGAGCGCGGCGGTAACGTTGAGGGAGCGGTGGCAGGAAAAATTGTTGAAACTAAAAATGGTGTTAAAATAGTTGGGCTTTTGAATTGGCCCAGCCGTTTGGCTTCGGATGCTTCGGCGATGTTTGCTAAAAACTTAAAGAACTTCATTCCTCTAGTCACAGCTGAAGACGGATCTTATGCGCCAGATTGGAACGATGAAATAATACAGGGCTGCGCTTTGACTCGCGATGGGAAAGTAATCCATGAAAGATTGAAAGGTTAAATTATGATAATATCTACTATTGCTGCAGGAGGCATAGCTGTTTCCCCAATAATCTTTCAATTAACAATTTTTGTATTAGCAATAGCCGTAGGTTATTATGTAGTTTGGTCTGTAACACCTGCGCTTCATACACCTTTAATGGCAGTGACTAATGCTATCTCATCAGTCATAATAGTCGGAGCTCTTATTGCGGTTGTTGCAGGTATAGAGGGTGGTTCATCTATATCCACATGGACAGGATCTTTAGCTGTATTATTATGTGCAATTAATATTTTTGGAGGCTTTCTTGTGACTCAAAGAATGCTGGCAATGTACAAGAAAAAGAGTAAATAATTATGCGTATTTCTATTTCTGTTGATGTAGCCGCTATACTTTACACGTTATCTGCTGTGCTTTTCATACTGGCCTTGAGAGGCTTATCATCTCCTGAGTCTTCCAGGAAGGGTAATGTTTTTGGAATGCTTGGTATTGCTATTGCTATAATAACAACTGCATTATCAGCGGGACTTTGGGGTCAAAGCTTACTTTTTGCTATTACTGCAATGGCTATTGGCGGCTTATTAGGTGCTGTTATCGCGAAAAAAATACCAATGACGGATATGCCTCAGCTTGTTGCTGCTTTTCATTCATTAGTTGGCTTGGCTGCTGTGTTAGTTGCTATAGCAGCTTTTTTCAGTCCGGAAAGCTTCGGTATACTTTCAGATAATGGTATAAAACCAGCAAGTCTTTTAGAGTTAGGCTTGGGTGCTGCCATCGGTGCAATTACCTTTTCAGGTTCTGTGATAGCCTTTGCTAAGTTGAATGGTAATATGTCTGGAGCCCCAATTTTACTTCCTTTTAGGCATCTCATTAATGGCGCTCTACTGGTTTGTATTGTTACTACTATTGTTATGCTAATGAAGACTGGTGGTAATAATCCCAACTTTATTTGGGTATTATTAGCTTTAACATTTTTAATCGGTTTTCTATTAATTATCCCTATCGGCGGTGCTGATATGCCAGTGGTTGTTTCAATGCTAAACTCATACTCAGGCTGGGCAGCCGCTGCTTTGGGTTTCACTTTGGGTAACTTAGCGCTGATTATAACTGGCGCACTTGTTGGGTCTTCAGGCGCAATCTTATCATATATAATGTGCAAGGCTATGAATAGAAGTTTTGTATCTGTCATTTTAGGTGGTTTTGGGGCTGATGGCGCAAGCGCGTCTGATGGAGATAAAGAGCAAAGACCTGTCAAACGTGGATCTGCCGAGGATGCAGCGTTCATTATGAAAAATGCTTCAAAAGTTATTATTGTACCGGGGTACGGTTTAGCAGTTGCTCAGGCACAACATGCTGTACGTGAAATGGCTGATAAGTTAAAAGAAGAGGGGGTTGATGTCGTCTACGCAATCCATCCAGTCGCTGGAAGAATGCCGGGGCATATGAATGTTTTACTAGCTGAAGCAAATGTTCCTTATGATGAAGTTTTTGAATTAGAGGATATAAACTCGGAGTTTTCAAATGCTGACGTTGCTTTTGTAATTGGTGCAAATGATGTTACAAACCCTGCAGCTAAAACTGACCCGTCAAGTCCAATTGCTGGAATGCCTATTCTAGATGTTGATAAGGCCTCAACGGTTTTATTTGTTAAACGTTCACTATCACCAGGTTACGCAGGCATCGATAATGACTTATTCTATGAGGATAAAACTATGATGCTGTTATCAGATGCTAAAAAACTTGTCGAAGAGGTTATTAAGTCATTATAATTTTGTTTGAGTCCGATATTACTATTTAATGTTACTTATTTAAAACAGACCGTATTATGTTTAAAACGCCTTTGTACATTGATAAAGTAAGCAAGAGATTTGGCGGTAAATTAGCTGTTGAGGATGTTAGTTTTACTATAAATCCAGGTGAGATAATTGGTTTTCTTGGTCCTAATGGGGCTGGAAAAACAACTACCCTCAGAATGGCCCTTGGTTTAATAAAACCTGACTCAGGAACAATTAAAACTCTCGGAGAAACTCCAGGTTCTGAGACCAACTTTGGTAAAATTGGCTTTTTACCAGAGGAAAGGGGATTATATAAAAAGCAAACTGCTATGGATAGTATAGCACTCATGGCACAATTGAACGGAGTTAAGCGTAAAGAAGCCTATAAAACTGCAGATATATTACTTGAAAAATATGGTCTCTCTGACGCGAAGAAAAAAAAGAATAAAGATATGTCAAAAGGCATGGCTCAAAAAGTTCAGCTTTTATCTGTTATGGCTCATAATCCTGAGTTTTATATTTTAGATGAACCTTTTTCAGGCTTAGACCCAGTAAACCAGCAGGTGCTCGAAAAAATAGTTAAAGAAATAGCCAAGAGGGATAGCACAGTCATTTTTTCAACTCATGTAATGGAGCATGCCGAAAGATTGTGTGATCGTATAATATTGATGGCGGGTGGTAGAAAAATATTTGACGGAACAACTCAGGACGCATTATCTAAAGCCCCTCGACGAATAGTGATTGGTACAAAGTCAGATAAATTTGTTGAGACACTCTCTGGTCTGACTAAGTTTTTAGAAAAGCGTTCAGATGGTGCATATGATTTAATACTAAATGATAATTCCCAGAACCAGGATGTATTAGAGCGGTGTGTTTCAAAAAAAATAGAACTAAGCCGTTTTGAGCCTATAAAGGCATCATTACATGAAGCTTTTGTGGCGATGGTGGGAACCAATAAACTTACTGAGGCAGATTTTAGCTCATGAGTATTTTTAATGTAAATATTCGTAGAACTCTATTGATAGCAAAGCGTGATTACTTTGGTTATATTAAAACTTGGGGGTTTTGGCTGTCTTTTTTTATGCCTGTAGTAATAGGGGGTATTACTGCTTTAATAATGATATCTGATATTGATCTCTCCCCAGTGAGATATGAAGCTATTTATGACGAAACGGGTGACTATAAAGAAAAAATAATTGCTGCTCACCAAAGAGATAATAGAGAGAATTTCCTAGCTGCTATAAAACCAATGTTATCTGATGAACAAATGGTTGAACTTGAAGCCATTGTTACCAAGAAGGATTTTGAAGCAGGAACTGAATACCTTAACGAAATTATCCCAAGCAATACAAATTATAATAAATTGATGGGTAAGACTATTTTTGTTGATCCTCCTTCAAATAACTTTCAAGAACTGAAAGAATATGTAAACGGAAAAAAAGATATATTCCTTGACGGCAAGAAAGTTAAGCTTAGCGGATTTCTACATATCTATAATAATCCAGAATTAGTTACTGATTATTGGTCAACCAACTTTAATAATCCGCCTGTTGTAAATATTGTGGATGATTTCTTTTCTACCAAGGCCCAAAATGATTACTTAGAATCTGCGGGATTATCTTTAGAAGATTATCAGAAGTTAAAAAACAAATCATTAAAAACAAATATTTTTGACCCCTCTAAAATTGATACAGGTGACTTGAATGACCAAGCTATAACGGGCGCCGATAGGTTACCTTTTATATTCTCAGCAGTTCTATCCATTATTCTTTGGCTTACAATTTTTTCAGGCTCCTATATGCTTTTGACATCTATGTTAGAGGAAAAACTCAATAAGCTCATGGAAATGATGCTTGCTTCAGCCAGGTTTTCTGAAATTATTTTAGGGAAACTATTGGGTGTTGCGGCGTTAACTTTTACATCAATGTTGCCTTACGTAATATTAGGGTTAGTCGGAATTTTTTCATCAATTCTTTTGGGACTTGGGGGGCCAAATGTAACTGAAGCTATTCAGAAAACATTTACTTTGAAGATGGTATCTTTTTTTATTATATTTCTTATCTTAGGTTACATATTCTATGGGGCCTTTTTTATCGCTATGGGCGCTTTAGCCGAGTCCATGCAAGATGCACAAACTCTTACCACACCCGTTACTCTATTACTTACAGCCTGCATGTTTATTATCCCATTGGGATTAGACTCACCTGATAGCTCATTACTGGCCTTTTTAAGTTGGTTTCCGCTTTCTGCTCCATTCGCAGCTATCATTCGTTTGCCGTCTGATCCGCCATTGTGGGAACTACTACTATCTTCTTCTGTTTTAGCGTTAACTGCATTTGGTGTTATCCTTTTAGCCGAGAGGATTTTCCGGTTTGGTGTTCTTTCGGGTTCAGGTGTAAAGGGTTCTCTTAACTGGATTAAGAATAAGATATTACGTCGCAAGACATTTTAATTTTATTCTATTATAGATACTCATTATGGTAAACATGAGTAAAAAAGTTAGACTAGATATCCTTCAAGCTATGCTGCCACTTGTTGTTTTCGATGGGTGGACTCAGAAAAGCCTTCGTGCATCTATCAAGTCAATAAATTTACCCAAGGGATCTGAAGAGTTATATTTTCCAGAAGGAGCACTTGAAGTAATACGATTCTGGCATGAGCAAATTAATGAGTTTATTGAGCCGAATATAGAGGCTTTGAATAAACCAGACATGAAAATTAGAGAAAAGGTAACATTTGGTGTTTTATCCATTTTAGAAGCAATAGGACCTAATGAGGAAGCTATGCGGCGTGCTATCAATAGACTCTCTCTTCCTGACGCCGCTGTACAGGGCCCAAGTTATTTGTGGTCATTTGCAGATTCAATTTGGAGGGCAATAGGTGATAAAAGTACGGATTATAATTACTACACTAAAAGAACTATACTCTCGGGAGTTCTTGGCTCAACAATAACGGTTTGGATTGGTGACAGTGATCAAAATAAAGAGAAAACAAGGTTATTTCTTGATGCACGAATCTCGAATGTTATGAGTTTTGAGAAGTCTAAGTTCAAAGTTATTGAAAAGTTAAAAAATATACCAAATTTTGCTGAAGTTTTGGGTAGAATAAGGTATGGAAATAAAAAAAATAGACGTAGAAAGTATTAAGTGATTTAGATTTCAAAAAAAAATCAATAATTTAAAAAAATCACTTGCACAAATTTAGACACTACATATTGTTACGTTAGCAAATCAGTAACCTATATGTGGTTTAATTTGTAAATTACTAATTAGTTTGCCGAATTGGGCTTCAAGAGGAAATAAGATGGGAAAACTAGACTTTATAACAAATTCAAAATCAGGACTATTAATTCCAAGTCATAGTTATAAGCCTTTTCGTTATCCGTGGGCCTATGAGTTTTGGAAAAAACAGCAACAAGTGCACTGGATGCCCGAAGAAGTGCCATTAGGCGAAGATTGTAAGGATTGGGCTACAAATTTAAATGATAATGAAAGAAACTTGTTAACACAGATTTTTCGTTTCTTTACCCAGTCTGATGTAGAAGTTGGTGGTAATTACATGGAAAATTATATGCCACTCTTTAAGCCAGTAGAAGTTAGAATGATGCTGGCTTCTTTCTCTAATATGGAAACAATCCATGTTGCTGCTTATGCCTTGTTGCTCGAAACTATTGGGATGCCTGACTCAGAGTTTGGGGCTTTTATGGAATATGAAGAGATGGCGGCAAAGCACGACTATTTAGGAAAATTCGGAGTAGACAGTGAAAGAGATATATTAACCTCAATGGCTGTTTTTGGAGGTTTTACTGAAGGTTTGCAATTGTTTGCTTCATTTGCGATGTTAATGAACTTTCCAAGACTTAATAAAATGAAAGGCATGGGTCAAATTGTAACTTGGTCTATTCGTGATGAAAGTTTGCACTGTGAAGGTATGATAAAAATGTTCCATACTTTTGCAAATGAGACAGGTGCTCTAACACAAGCAGTGAAGGACGACATTGTTGATTGCTGCAAGACTGTTGTTAAGCTTGAAGATAAATTTATTGATTTAGCTTTTGAAATGGGTCCTGTGGAGGGTATGACGTCTGAAGATATCAAGAGGTATATTCGATACATAGCTGACTGGCGTTTAGGACAATTAGGTCTACCAAAAGTTTATGGTATCAAGCATCACCCCTTGCCCTGGTTAACAGAGATATTGAATGGCGTGGAGCATGCTAATTTCTTTGAAGCACGAGCAACAGAATATTCTAAAGGAGCCACAGAGGGTATATGGCATGGTGACGATGGAGTTTGGGGTAAGTTTGAAGAGATGCAAAAACGTAAACCGCTAGAAAGTTTAATTAGTTAGTTTTAGTACTAGTATTATTTTTGTTTACCTTTCTTGTTTCAATAGAATTTTCATATGATATAGAAGCTTCATGAAAGACCGCATAAAGAGTTTTGAAAAAATTTTCAATTTTCGTGATTTTGGCGGTTACGAGAATAAAACGGGTAAAATGGTGAAGGCTAATAAGCTTTTCCGTTCGGCACATTTTAACAATGCAACTGAAACTGATCAGAACAGTTTAGCAGATTTTGATGTAGGTTTAATTGTGGACCTGCGGCATAAAACGGAACGTGATCGCCAGCCTACAAACTGGCCAGCTACACAAAATCCGCAAAGATTACTTTATAATAGTATTAATGAAGACAATCATGCAGCAATTGCTCCGCATGAAGCTTTTATGAAAGATGAATTGCATACTCCAAAAGATGCTAGAGATTATATGATTAGATCTTATGGACAACGGCCGCTTGACCTAGGATTTAAAAAAATTTTTGGAGACACATTACGTTTTATGGCTAATACTGGGCAGCCCGTATTAGTGCATTGTGCAGCTGGAAAGGATAGAACTGGATCGCTGTGCAGTATTATACTTGGATGCTTAGGTGTAGATAAAGCCATACAAATGTCTGATTATATGCTGACTATGAAAGCTGTCGATATTGACAGCTATTTATTACCTGCTGCTAAGATGTTTACTGCTAGGTATGGCCGTGAAATTGACCCTGAAGCTATACGGCCTATGTTTGGAGTTGAAGAGGCCTATCTTGAGAGTTCCTTCAATACGATAATAAATATGAATGAATACATACGAGATGAACTTGATGTTAGTGAAGAAGAAATATCAGCTATAAAAGAAGCTTATTTAGAATAATTCCTTTCAAATTATAAAGGGCTTACATGTAAAAGCTTAGCTTTCATAAGACCTCGTAAAGAATTTCCGAGAAAAACCTCATCAGCTTCAATAATGTCAGTTATAGTAAGTATTCCCTCAATAGTTTGTTTTTTCTCCAATAGTTCTGCTCTTAGTATACCGGGAAGCAAGCCTGAGCTCAGAGGCGGGGTTACTAGGAATCCATTTTTCTTAATAAAAATAGATGTATATGAACCTTCGCAAATCTCATTCTTGCTGTTGAGAAAAATAACTTCATCTGCATCTGTAAGTTGTCTAATACGATTTCTTTCTCCATCATAAAAGTTACGATCTGAAACTTTATGTCTAGTAACCTGGACTTTGTCTGATAACGGATATTTAGATAAAGAAAATGTTACTTCCGAATTAATTTGGTATGTTTCATAGTCACTTTGCTGTATATTGAACTCACCCAGATTATTTAACGCAAGCCTTACACGCTGAGGTTTATCAACAGATTTTATACTCTTGATTGCGTTTTGAAAATGAACGTCCTTAAAGGGATATTTAAGTTCATTTGCTGTTTTTATTAACCTTTTTTTATGCTTAATGAAGTTTTTGATCCCTGTTCCTGGTTGCCATAAAAAAGTCTCGAGTATTTCGCTATTTTGTTTTTTTAATACATCTGCCTTTAATATACATTCTGCGTATTCATCTGAAGCAACACTGTCCATAACTAGGCCGCTTCCAACATTGTATCGCAACTCACCTTCTTTTAAAATAATTGTTCTAATGCAAACATTAAAACAGGCCGTACCCTCAGGATCAATATAGCCAATGCTTCCACAGTAGGCGCCGCGATCAGACTCTTCTAATTCATTAATTATTTCCATAGCTCTGATTTTAGGCGCGCCCGTTACTGATCCGCATGGAAATAAACCTTTGAATATATCAATAAAATTTTGATTATCTTTTAGTTTAGATGTCACTTGTGATGTCATTTGGTGAAGTGTTGGGTAGGTCTCGAGACTGAACAATTCAGGTACTTTGACTGACCCTTTGTCAGAGATTCGGGAAAGGTCATTACGTAATAAATCAACAATCATTAAATTTTCAGCCTGCGATTTTTCATCAAGCTTCATATTTTTTTTCAATTTGTTGTCAGCTTCAGCAGTTTTAGCACGAGGCCGAGTTCCCTTCATTGGACGCATTGTCATTTTTTTTCCAAATTTTGAAAAAAATAGTTCAGGAGAATGTGATATAATTTCGGGGCCACCACTTAAAGAAATAATACCCCCGTAACTACCCTTTTGACGCGATCTAAATACAGAATAAAGAGTTCTAGCTGATCTTTTAAAAGTCGCTCTCATTGGAAATGTTAAGTTCACTTGATAGGCATCACCTTGACGAATATACGTCATTGTTCTTTCAAATTTCTTTTTATATTCAGCTTCTGTCCAGCTAGGCTTTAAGTTTAAATCGATATTTTCAGAAGTGTATAGACAATCTATTGGAGCGTGTTCTGAAAATGAATTAAATACTCCAAAATGCAGTAATGGTTCATCAGAGATTTCTGATGCCAAAACATTTAACTTTGACTCCAAGTGCATGCCTAATTCATAAGAGAGGTAGCCTGCTAAATGGTAACCATTACCATGATAATGCATAAGTTTCTGCATGGCTGCATGTATTAAACCGGAGTCATATACAGTGATGATGTCAATTGGGTTTGTGTAAAACCTAGTTTTTTGAGTTATTTGATCATCCAAAAAAATATATGAATCATAGTTTTCCATATTTAGCGCTTAAGCATTCATTGCCTAAAAGGCAAACCCTTCAATAAGTCCGCCATAAAAACTATTACGTGCTTTCAGGATTTTTTTTGAATGCTCTTGAAAGCAACGCCTAAAGCTAATTTGAGTTCCAGGTGCTATTTGCCCCAAGAGCCATTTATCTGCTTGTATAACTTGAAGTGCTCTTGGGTAACCTCCGGTGCAATGGCCATCAGCAAGCATCAAAATGGGCTCTCCATTGGTAGAAATCTGTAGTGTACCAGGAAGTAAAGGTGAGCTCGTCATTGAGATTGGCACTTCTGTGGTTATTTTATCTCCTTTTAAACGAGAACCCATTCTATCTGTTGAATTAGTAGCGTGAAAGGGGCTAACGAATAAGTGCCTCTGGCTTGGTTTATCTAACATTTTCCATTCAGGAGCAGGAAGCGATCGTAAAACAATATGCCTCGATAAACTTGGAGTAAATCCATGTGGTATTTTACGTTTTGCACTTCTAGGGCGATTGCTTGATATTAATTGATCTCCTGCTTTAAGAGCGCAGCCGTTAAGTCCCCCTATTTTAGCGGGTAGATATGTTGAGGAGCTATTCATAAACTTTGGTGCTTTCAAACCTCCAGCAATGGCTATGTAGGACCTACAGCCATCCCTAGCAAAGCTAAGTGTGAGAATATCACCTTTTTCTACGCCAAAGGCAGAAAAGTTGGTTACGTTTTGTCCATTCACTTGCGCCCACATTTCAGCTCCAGCTATGGCTACCGTATTTGAAGATTGAAATTTAATATGAAGGCCCCCTAGGGTACATTCCATTGCTAAAGCATCCCAGCGATTGCCTGCCATCCAATTAGCTAGAGCGAAAGACAGTTTATCAGCGGCTCCACTTGAAGGAACTCCAAGGTGCCGCATACCCGGCCTTCCGGCATCTTGCAAAGTAGTTTGCGTGCCCCCACTAAGTACTTCAATCATGAGAAAATAGCTTTAGATGATGGAATAAACTTTATTTTATCTCCTGCCCTTAAAAGGAATGGTTTTTCGCGGTTTTTGTCAAACATTTTGTGTGGGGTTCTACCTATAATTTGCCAGCCACCTGGACTATCGAGACCATAAATACCTGTTTGCCAACCTGCAATACCGACTGACCCGGCAGGTACAAAAGATCTCGGGGACTCATGACGTGAGTGTTTAAGAGAGCTTGGTATTTCTGAGAGAAAGCAGAATCCAGGAATAAAACCCATCATACAAACTCTATAAGGCTGGGCGCTATGAATTTCTATTATTTGTGACTGATTAAGCCCGCTTGATTTCTTTATGGCTGCCATGTCTGGACCATATTTCCCCCCATATACCACAGGCACCTCTATTACTTTACTCTCTGTTATTTCTATTGATGCTGTCTTCTTAATTGCGGCGGTTATCTTTTTTTTTGCCTTCTCTATAGATATACGGGTCATATCAAAACAACACAGAAGACTATCATACCCTGGCACTAGTTCTTGCCAATCGGGCTTTAAAGATAGAGTCTCAGAGAGCTGATGGATGCGATTGTTTATTTCGAGAGAAAAACTATTGGCTTTAAATTGTACAAGTAAAGCGCTGTCTCCATATTCTATTATATCTGGGGTTAGTTCATCACTGGACATTTGCGAAAGCCATAATTTTAATTCCAGATTTTTCTAATTGGTTTCTTATTTTTTTTGCCGTTCTTAACGCGCCTGGGCTATCACCATGAAGGCATATTGTATCAACTTTAATCGGCATTTTTTTTCCTGATGCAGTTATGACAGATTGATTTAATACTATGTTCTTTGCTTGTGAAATTCGTTCATTTTGTTTTTCAATGACCGAGCCTTTTATATTACGACTCTGCAGGTGCCCATCTTCAGTATAGCGCCTATCTGCAAATCCCTCAGACACATATTTAAGGCCATATTTTTTTGCTGCTATTTTCATTTCTGAGTTTGGGCCTCCTAAAAAAATAAGGTTTTGTTTAAAGCTAGAGATTGCTTTCGCAATTATATCTGCTTTTTCTGTGTCTTTCATTGCATCGTTGTACAATGCCCCATGCGGTTTTACATATCTCACTCGTTCATTAGCAGATTCTGCTAAATTAATTAACTTTGATATTTGACTTACCAATGTCAATTTAAGTTCCTGTGCTCCAATATCCCTACCAATTTTAAAAGATTTTCGTCCAAAGAATTCTCTATCAGGATAGGAGGGGTGAGCGCCGATTACGACATTATGCTTTTGAGCACCGAAGATCATTCGACTCATAGCTTCATCTGAGCCTGCATGTCCACCGCATGCAATATTAGCCGAACTGATGTACTGTAACATTTCTATTTCATCATTTGCCCACCCGGGATTATCGGCTTCTCCAAGGTCTGCATTTAAATCGATAGACTTCATAGTTCTTTTTTAATCATAATTTTCGGTTTTAAAATACTTAATCATATTTCTTTTCCGCAAACATACCCGCTTGCCCAAGCCCATTGAAAATTATGGCCTCCAAGGTGCCCTGTTACATCTACTACCTCGCCAATAAAATATAGTCCCGGTACACTTTTGGTTTCCATAGTTTTCGATGATAATTCTTTAGTGTCTACACCGCCTTTTGTAACCTCTGCCGTACGGAAACCTTCTGTTCCAGCCGGTTTTACGTGCCATTTATTAACCATTAGTGCTAAATTTATCAGTGCTTTATCATTCATATCGGCTAACCTAATTTGTTTGATATAGCTCGTTATGTATTCCGCTAACCGTGAGGGTAAGTATTTTGAAAGCCATACTTTAGGGCTCTGCCGCGGTGATGTTTCTCGGGCTAATTTGAGCTCTTTTAATATATCTGTTTCTGGGGCTAAGTTTATATTTATGTGACTACCTGCAGTCCAATAAGAACTGATTTGCAATATAGCTGGACCAGATAAACCTCTGTGTGTAAAAAGAAGCGCTTCATCGAATGAAATGTTTTCATTTTCAACACGGCTGTTGGCGCTTACCCCAGCTAAAGTTTTCAGTGGCTCTTTAAGTGAATCTGTAAAAGTGAGAGGAACTAGTGCGGGTTCAGGGTTTATAATATTGAGACCAAAGTTTTTAGCTATTTTATACCCAAAGCTACTTGCTCCCATTTTGGGAATTGATGGTCCTCCGCATGCGATTACGACTTTATCTGCTGTAAGTGTTTGATTTGGAGTTGTGATTGCATAGCAATTATTAAACTTTTCTATGCCATTCACTTCCGTCGAAAGTCTGATTTCGTTATTATAATTGTCACACTCATTAATAAGCATATCAATGATTTGTTGACTTCTTCCATCGCAAAATAGTTGTCCTTTTGTTTTTTCATGAAAATCAATATTATATTTTTTAACCAATTGGATAAAATCTTCTGGGCTGTAACGTGAGAGTGCTGATTTCGCAAAATGCTCATTCTCAGATATAAAATTTTTGGGATTACAGTAAATGTTCGTAAAATTACAGCGCCCACCCCCAGAGATACGTATTTTCTCTGCAGGCTTATTTGCATGATCAATTATTAGAACAGACTTTCCGCGTTCTCCTGCGGTTGCTCCGCACATTAAGCCCGCGGCTCCTGCGCCAATAATGATGATATCAAAATGTGATGACATATGCGTTGTTTAATCTATTTTATTTTGATGTCGAGTGTTGCTTGATTATCTATGCTAGGCCACCTTGAAATCCTTCAGTTTCTGCTTCGTTTGTAAGTGCTATTTTTATTTTCCCTTTGCATGCCCATTGCTTACATTTTAATTTTTCTTCAAATTCGTCTAAGAATAATTGGCGCATATATGATTTATGCAAATGGTATGAAGCCCGCTCGTACCAAACATAGTTACATTGGGAGCAGCGAGCTTCTATAGGGTCATCACTTTTCATATCGAGAAGCTGAATTTTTTTCTTCCAACTCACCAGAAATCCTCTGCACGGGGTATTCGGGTGAAACTAATTTTCCCTCCAAGATTCCCGCCTGCTGGTAATTCCCAGGGCCCCATAGTTACCAGAGACTTTCCATAACGTGAATTTAAACTATCTAGTGCAGTAGTTACTTTTTTCCATTTTTGTCTTTCAGAATCATCGTCAACAAAAATATCTAGTTGTCTGTTGTCTGCCTGTGTGAGATCAGCAAGTGTAACGCCAACACGCATTATTTTCATCGATGAGGGCACTTGTATTTTTGCTTTTTCCCATAAAGTATCTAATGCTTTCAAACAGGCTTGATCATCATTGGCTGCGTAGAGTTTGTGACTGGACGACCAGCTATAGTTACCTTTTTTATAGCCTTTAGTTAGGCCCATCCAGATGTAAAGTATTCCAGCGTTAAAATCTGCTCTTCGCATACGCCGTGCAGCCTTTATTAGCAAAAGCCGGGAACAATTTTTTGCGTCAATAAAATTACGCAATTTAGGCGGTAACACCCTGCCATGCCCATACATACTTCTTTCTGATTTAGTTGCTTGTATTTCGTAACCGTGGAGGGCGTACCATAACCTTTCCCCTGTAACATTTCGCCATAACTTACGCATTTGTTTTGGTTCGGTATCCATCAATTTTTTGATTGAATATATGCCTGCTTTAAAAAGCCTCTGCTCCATACGGCTTCCTATGCCGGGTATGTCGTCGAATGGTAAATTTAATAATGGTGCAGGCATTTGGTTTGGATGCCAAACGGTAACCCCGTTAGGCTTGTCCATTTTGCAAGCAATTTTTGCTAAATGGCGGTTAGCTGCGAAACCTATTGAGCATGTAATATATTTGCCGACACCCTGAGCTAATGCTATTTTTATATCCATCGCCGTTTTATAAGGATTTTTGATATCTTTTTTATCAAGTTTACAGCAAAGTTCATCTATTGATTTAACGGCTGATATTGGAATTATACTGTTAATTTCAGCTAATAGTGCATTGTGCGCTCTTCGATACAGGTCGGGGGTCTGCGGTTGTAAAATCAATTCGGGACATAAACGTTTTGCATCACTGACATTCATTACATTTTTTATACCGCGAGCTTTTGCTTCTTTAGAGCAAGCAATAATACATGTATGAGCCGTGCCGCTAAAGGGCACTATCCCAACGG
This sequence comes from Hellea sp., assembly GCA_042093735.1. Taxonomy (GTDB): domain Bacteria; phylum Pseudomonadota; class Alphaproteobacteria; order Caulobacterales; family Maricaulaceae; genus Hellea. The sequence continues at coordinate 14,862 of JBELEM010000030.1, forward strand.
GTTTTCCCCGCAGTGCGGGGCGTGCCTGTTGTTCTACGCTGGCAAAAAATCCATCGAAGTCTAGGTAGAGCCATTCTATTGTTTTGGGTTTACGCACTGTTTATTCACTCATTAAGATGAATAAATAAATAAGAACAAAAAGTGAACATGAGTCAAGTGTGATATGATTTTAACATTACATGTTTGTGGATAAACCTTTGCGAGATTTAGAAATCGTTGTTAACGATAAGTATGCAACGATTAATGATATTTATATTTTTTTCTCTAGTCTTGGTCTCATGTCAGATGCAATCGGAGCAACCAGAACCAGTATCTATGGGCATACCTATTAATTCTAACATTGATTACACCCTAGATCAGACAGCCTCATCTTATACTGTAATCAACCGGAATGATTACATGGATCGTTTGCACGGGTTTTGGCTGGGCCAATCCATTGGAAATTGGACAGGGCTTGTGACAGAGATGGATAAGATTGGGGGAGCAGGTCCTCATGGTGAGTTTTATACTCGCGATGATTGGGGAAAACCAGACCAACCTGCCATTTGGGGCGAAGGTAAATCAAGTGATTTATCCTCTAGTATTGATTTTGTCTTTAGAGACGAAAATGAGGTTTGGGGGGCTGATGATGACACTGATCTTGAATATATTTATCAATATTCCTTATTTAAAAACCAAACAAGCCTACTCACTGCCGAGCAAATAAAAACGGCCTGGATTGATCACATTTATGACGAAAAAAAGGTCACGCCTTACGGAAAAGATAATGAGGGTTATCAGAACTACCTTTGGGTTTCTAACCAGCGCGCTCATGAATTAATGCTGGAAGGTGTGCTTCCGCCGCATACAAGCAAGCCTGAAAGAAACCCGCACGGAGAAATGATTGATGCGCAGCTAACAACAGAAATTTTTGGTCTTTTTGCACCAGGCCATTCAGACGCTGCGCTTAAAATAGCCGCATTGCCTATTCGTACAACAGCAAGCGGTGACGCCGTATATGCTGCAGAGTTTTATGTTATTTTGTATTCTCTTGCAGCAACCTCAAACACTTCTTCTTCAATAAAGGATAGCCTTCATTCAATGCTGAAAGAGGCAAGGCGACATCTACCAGAGACTTCCTACACCGCAGCTATGTATGATTTTGTTAAGGGTGAGTATGATAAGGGAACAAAGTGGGAAGATGTTCGCGATGAACTGTATATGAAGTATCAAGTGAGGCAGGAAGACGGATATGATATTTCCTCTCGCAATCTATATTGCAATGGATGTTTTGCTTCTGGCATTAACTTTGGTGCAAGCCTGATTAGCTTATTTTACGGAAACGGAGACATTAAAGAAACTATCAAAATCGCCACTTTGTGCGGTTGGGATTCAGATAACCCCGCTGCTACGTGGGGAGGTTTAATAGGATTCATGCTTGGAAAAGGTGGTGTAGAAGACGCTTTTGGACGCACGTTTTCAAAACAGTTTAATATTCATAGAACTCGTAAAGGTTTTCCCAATAGAGGAGTAGATGATTTTGATAATATGGCAAAAATGGGCGTTGTTGTTACGGACCAAGCAATACAGGAATTACTTGGAGGGCGATTAAGCGTAGATAAATCTGAATGGATAATCCCATATTTACGAGAGCGGGTTGCTAATTAAAAAATAAGTATTGCGCAAAGAATGCAAAAAAACCGCCAACTAAAAATGCCACTATACTTATCCACCATACAATCCAACTAATACGACGTGTTTTTGTACAAGCAATTGCTTTCACGGGATCAGCAGGGCAAGGCGCATTTCTTGATCGCCATTGCATGTAGCCAGATAGAGCAATCATTAAACCTGCAAATAAAAAGACCCAAGCTTTGTTTTTTCCTAGCCATGTAATTTGCGGTACTGTCTCAATTATACCCGCCATAACTGCACCCGCCCCAATACTAACTAGTAAGGCAGGTAAAGCGCAGCAGATGAGTGTGCCTGTTGAAGTAAAGAGAGATAAAAAAGCGGGTATGGATGAAGGCGACTTTATTACATCTTGATTTTGGGTAGTATAATTCATGCCCCGCCTTCGCGTTTAGTATCAACAAGTGAGTAACCTGATTTACGAATTAGCTTAGCCAAGACTGCATTAGATAGCATTTGTCCTTCTTTTAAAAAAATACGAACTTCTCCCGCATCTAGATCAACTTTTAATGCTTTAACAGCTTCTTCTTTCTGAAAAACTTTCTTTAAAGCTTGAGCACAAAAGTCACACACTAAACCGTTTACAGTTGCAACAATTGTTGGGCCACCAGTTGTAATGGAAACATTTGACGTGCTTTCCTTATCCATTTCCGGATGATCATGGTCGTCATGGTTCATTTGATCGTGTTTCATTTCAGAGTGATTATGATCGTCATGGTTCATTTCATTTTGTTGAGCATAAACGGACTGCGAAAATATTATAATAGAGGCACAAATACCAATAATTTTTAGTGATTTCATTTTTCAATTCCTTCTTTAATAAAACTCAAAATCTGACAATCCAGTTGGCAAGCCATTCTTCATGTTCAATTGTGTAACCAAGCTCGAGCATTTGAACGCCTTTGAAAAGACGAATAAGGGGAGTTGTTGTTGTAGGTTGACTGCTTTCAGGATGATTCTCCACTTGGACCATAAGCCATGTGTGCAAATCACCATAATCTCCGATATAGGGTGCAACACCTAATCGCCCGCTATGGTGTACACTCTGATTATTTGCGAAATCAGTTGCCCGAATTCGATATTCAGTAAACCATCGTCGGGTTTCCCAATCAAAGGCTAGCTCTGTAAACCCAGATAACTTAGCTCCAATGTTCCCAAAGGGATTAGCTTGCCCGACTCCTACTTTTGCATAGAAATTCGCTTGAGTTTTTCGCCCATTCCAACGTTTTACAAGCCGGTTGTACTGAATGCCAGTAAAGGTGATGTCCTCTTGCCAGTTTCTTTCTATATAAGCCCCGATTGAATCAGATGCAGTTGGTGAATAATGAGCATGAACAGATGAATAACTACCATTATTCTTTTGCATGAATGTCCATCCATCAGGATAAGAAACTGGTCGTGCATATGCTGTTGTAGTTATTGAGACGCTTAACATTAAAATTAATATTAACCGGATAAACATTACTTCTTGCGTCCGCCTAACACGGCTACAAGTTCTTTAACTTTTTCGCGGCGCTGCTCAATATTATCTGATTTTAGAGCAGTTTCAACGCAAGTATCTAAATGATCATTTAAAACGATACCTTCCACGCTTATGAGAGCTGATTTAATTGCTTGAATTTGTCTAACGATATCAATGCAATAACGGTCATCATCAATCATTTTAGCAACACCTTTTACTTGGCCCTCTATTCGGGAAAGCCGGTTGCTTATTGATAAAGTCGTTTCTTTTTTCATACTATACCCCTAGGGGGTATTATACCCCCATGGGGTATATATGCTCAAATAAATTCTTTGTAAAGGCTTTTTAATAATATTTAATTATAGGGGGTACATATGGAGTACATATTGAAGTATGGCTAACAGCTTACTTGGATTATCTGATACACAGGTTAAAAATCACTCTGCTAATGGTCACTTGTCTGATGGGGGTAGATCATTGTTTAAGATCAGAAACGATGGCAGGGCTAAGTCATGGATACTTAGGTGTGCGATTAAGCATAAACAAATCTGGATGGGTAATCAAAAAAGGTACAACTAAATAATGCCTTTTCCTTTTTATTTTTTAACCCGTCATCTCTTCCAGTTCTTTACCCTTAGTTTCTTTAACCATCCAAAATACAAAGAATACAGATACCAAAGCAAAGAAGGCGTAAATACCATAAGCTGCTGCAAGACCTATGCCTGCTAGGAAGATTGGAAATGACCATGTGATTACGAAATTAGTGATCCATTGCGCAAATCCGGCAATAGCCAAACCAGAACCGCGGATTTGGTTAGGGAACATTTCACCAAGCATAACCCACATCACTGGCCCCCAGCTCATATTAAAGCATACCACATAAGCATTTGCAGAGATTAAGGCGACAAGACCCATTTGTCCTGGCAATTGGAGTGTGCCATCAACAAGTTCTCCTTGTGAAAATGCAAGAGCTACAAGACCTAGTGTGATGAACATGCCTGTAGACCCCCAAATTAGAAAAGGTTTGCGTCCAATCTTATCAATCGTTGCTAATGTGATTAAAACTGCTGCTATCGAAAGGCCGCCAGAGAGAACATTGATTAAAAGTGCATCGTTTTCGGTAAAGCCAACAGCTTGCCATAAGACAGCCCCATAATAAAAAACAACATTAATTCCAACGAGTTGCTGGAACATGGCAAGACCTATACCCACCCACACAATTGAACGTAAAACAAACCCTTGCTCTCCAGTTTTAGCTAGGGTGTCTCTTAGTGCTGGCTTATGATCGCTAGCGAGAGAGGATCGTATTTCTTCAATTTTTTGTGAAGCTTTTGGCTCACCAAAAAGTTTGAGTAAAGTTTTCTTAGCACCAGATTCATCGTCCTGAAACATAGAAAACCGAGGGCTTTTGGGTATAAAGAATAAGAGAACTAAAAAGAGTGTTGCCGGAATAAGCTCCATCCAGAACATCCAGCGCCAGGTTTCAAAACTACCCCAAAATGTTGCAGTCGACCCCCCTGCAGCTTTGACCAAGAAATAATTTGAAACAAAGGATAAAAACAAACCTGAGATAATGGCTACTTGTTGAATAGATGTCAGACGCCCACGTGTACTTGCTGGAGCAATTTCTGAAATATAGGCTGGAGCCATGACAGAGGCTGCACCTACAGCAAGACCGCCTAAAATACGGTATACAATGAACTCAACCGGGGCACTTGCAATGCCTGATCCCCAAGCGCTGATGATGAAGAGTACGGCTGCAACGATTAACATATTGCGCCGACCAAATTTGTCAGCAAGCCAACCAGCACAAAAAGCGCCAACGGCAGACCCTAAAAGCATTGATGATACAGACAGTCCAGTACCAACACTTGTTGAATTAAAAGCCTTTTGTAATCCATCGACGGTGCCGTTTATGACTCCACTATCATAACCAAATAGGAAGCCACCCAAAGTAGCAACAATTGTGATCAGGAAGATGAATCTTGTGCTTTCTAAATTTTGCTTTTTAATGTCTGACATAAAGCTATCCCCTAATATATTTCGCTATTTTTTATTATTGCAGTTATTATCTGTTTAATTTGTTATGGTGTAAGTTTAAGTTTTCTATGTGTCTAGAGCAGGACCAGTCGAATCTCTTAATACTAAAGCATGATCAAGAATAACAATTTTATTTTTATTATCAGTCTGAGGTTTAGCTAAGATTTCCACCGCTTTTTCTATCATATCAGAGAGTGATTGACGTACAGTTGTTAACTGAGGGTACACTGACATAGCAATAGGAGAGTCATCGAAACCGACAATACTAAGAGAATCAGGTACACGCATCCCTTTTTTATAAGCTGCAGCTAAAGCACCTGCA
>JBELEM010000031.1:0-20133 GCA_042093735.1 Hellea sp.
TGGGGGGGGTTAACTGCAATCAATGTAGATAGTGGAGAGATTGCTTGGGATGTGCCTCTAGGTTCAATTAAAGATAAATTACCAATACCATTGCCAATAAATACAAACTTGGGAACCCCTAATATTGGGGGTCCAATTGCAACGAGGTCTGGTCTTATTTTCATTGCCGCTGCGCAAGACAATTACTTAAGGGCATTCGATGCATCCAATGGTAAGGAGTTATGGAAGGACAAGCTTCCTGCTGGTGGACAAACTACTCCGATGACTTACATGGCCGGCGGAAAGCAATATGTAGTTATCACCTCTGGGCAGCACCTATGGTTTCAAACGCCTCCCGGTGATTATGTTGTTGCTTATGCTTTACCTGATGATTTGCATCTGGATAATTAACTCAAAATAAACCTGATAATTTAGAGAGCTATAATCTCTGAGCGATAGCATTAATCGTTATGTGGGAGGAAAATATGCAGCTAAGTAGAGATGATTTACGTGAAGCATATACAACTATGAAAAGAATACGCGTGTTCGAAGAACGAATGCGAACAGAATTTCAAAAAGGAGAAATGCCTGGTTTCGTGCATTTATATTGCGGACAAGAAGCAATAGCTACTGGCGTTTGTATGCATTTAAGTGATACGGACAACATAGGAAGTACCCATCGGGGTCATGGTCACTGTATAGCTAAAGGTTGTGATGTAAAAGACATGGCTCTAGAAATCTACTGCAGAGAAGACGGCCTTTGTAAGGGTAAGGGTGGCTCAATGCATATTGCTGATTTGTCGAAAGGCATGTTAGGGGCAAATGCTATAGTTGGAGGTTCGCCGCCACTTGCAGTGGGTGCTGCCTTAGCAGCAAAAACTTTAAAAAATAAAGCTGTTGCAGTGGCATTCATAGGTGACGGTGCTTCAAATCAGGGCACTGTATTTGAAGCAATGAACCTTGCAGTTGTATTAAAGCTTCCAGTTATATTTATATATGAAAATAATGGATATGCGGAATTTACAGGTATAGATTATCATTGCGGCGCTATAGATATAACAACCAGATCTAGCGGCTTTGGTATGCCTGCTGTTAAGGTTGATGGCACAGATTTTTTTGCAGTTCATGATGTTATGAGAGAGGCAGTTGAGCGCGCAAGGTCAGGTGATGGGCCTACTAGCATAGAATGTGAGGCATTACGTTGGTATGGGCATTATGAAGGTGACCCTCAAGCTTATCGGAGCAAAACTGAGGTTAAGGAAATAAAAGCTAATAAGGACCCATTAGAAATATTCAAACAAAAAGTACTTGAAAAGGAATTAATTGAAAATGTTGAATTCGAAGAAATTAACTCTTTGATTGAAAAAGAGGTTGATGATGCAATTAAACTAGCACTTAATTCTCCTGTGCCACCCTTATCATCCTTAGAAGAAAATGTTTACGAAAGTTATTAAGGTAATTTGAAATGACAAAAATGACTTTACGTGAAGCTATTACGGACGCCATGAGAGTTGAAATGCGGTTAGACCCGAATGTTATTTTATTGGGAGAAGATGTAGCTGGTGGCCGAGGGGGGTCAGGAGGCGAGGGAGAGAAATCTGGGGGTGTTATGGGACTCACTGCCGGACTATACACTGAATTTGGAGCAGAACGAATAATTGATACGCCAATTTCTGAGTCTGCAATCATGGGTGCTGCAGCTGGTGCTTCACTTACTGGATTGCGGCCAATTGCTGAGCTCATGTTCGCTGATTTTTTTGGAGTTTGTTTTGATCAAATTTATAATCAAGCTGCAAAGTTTCGTTATATGTTCGGAAACCAAAAAGGAGCTCCAATGGTTATAAGAACTATGATTGGCGCTGGAGTTGGTGCTGGGCCGCAGCACTCACAAGCAGTTTACCCTATATTTGCGCACATTCCCGGTTTGAAGGTTGTGGTCCCTACAACGCCATATGATGCTAAAGGTTTATTGATACAGGCTATACGGGATAATGACCCAGTAATTTTTTGTGAGCATAAAATGCTTTTTGCTGAGGAAGGAGAAGTTCCTGATGAGGCATATACAATAGAATTTGGCAAAGCTAGAGTTGTTTGTGAGGGTAATGATGTAACTGTAGTAGGAATCGGAAGAATGGCGCTTCTGGCCGAGAAAGCAGCGGTAATATTATCAAAAGAGGGTATCTCTGTTGAGGTTATTGACCCAAGAACTCTCTCGCCTTTTGATATGGATACAGTATTGGATAGTATAGAAAAAACTGGCAGACTTGCTGTGGTGGATGAATCAACGCCTATATGCTCATATGCATCAGAAATAGCGAGCATCGCAGCATCGGAGGCTTTTTCTTCCTTGAGAGCTCCTATTTGTAAAATTACAGCCCCGCACACTCCCGTGCCAGCTGCTCCTAATTTGGAAGCGGCTTATGTTCCTTCTGTTGAAAGAATTGTTGCCGAAGTCAGAAAAATTTCAAATTATAAAAGTAAAATATAGTTTAATTGAGTAGTGTAAATATGTATCCTAGTTTTTATAAAATTTTTTTCATTTTAATAATTTCTATTTTATTTGGATGTCAGCCTAGTGAACCAAATGTTGTATCTAAAACAGATGTGGCTTTGATCTCTGAGACGGTAACTATTGATGGGGAAACATTATTTAACGAAAATTGTTCTAGTTGTCATTTAGGAGGAGTTCCAAAAGCGCCTCATTTAATTGAATTTCAATTATATAATACAGACTATATAAAGCAGGCACTAATGTCAGGCGTTATGAAACAGCAAGCTGCGCATCTTACGGAAAATGAAATTGACAGTCTATCAATGTATTTAGCAGGATCACGCAAAAGCTCTAAACCTGTAAAAATGTGTAGCGCTAATGTGATCAATACGACTGAAAAAAAATCTGTTTTTGAAGGCTGGGGGTTAAAGTTAGATGGAACGCGTTATATTGATGATAAAGTAGCTAAATTACCGAAGGAAAATATTGAAAATTTATCATTGAAGTGGGCTTTTGCATATCCGGATGCTTCAAGAGCAAGAAGTCAGCCTGTAATCTTTGCTAATCATATTCTAGTGGGGGGGCAAGATGGCCGTGTTTTTGCTCTTGATTTTGACACTGGCTGCGCAACATGGACCTTTCAGGCTGATGCAGAAGTAAGAAATGCAATCAATATAGCAGAGAGCATGGGTAAAACAGTCGCTCTTTTTGGTGATATAAAGGGAAATGTTTATTCAATTAATGCTTTAACTGGTGAATTAATCTGGCGTAAATCTGTGAGTGAACATCCTGACGTTACTTTGACTGGTTCGCCGAGATTATATAAAGAATTTCTTTATGTGCCGCTCTCGTCCAAGGAGTGGGCTTCTGCGGCAGATCCGGGATATGAATGTTGCACATTTCAAGGTGGAGTTGTTAAGCTGGATATAAACAACGGAAATACCATATGGACTACTCATACTATAGCGGAAAAAGCTAAATTTACCGGTGATTTTAATGAAATGGGAGCGCGTCGTTTTCATCCAGCCGGAGTTCCCATATGGAATAGTCCAACTATTGATGAAAAGCGAGGTGTACTTTATGTTGGTACAGGGGAGTCATATACCTCGCCAGCAGTATCAACAAGTGACTCTGTTCTTGCAATTGGTTTAGATGATGGAGAAATTAAGTGGCATTATCAAGCTCTGAGCGGCGATGCATGGAACATGGCCTGTTTTATAGGTGGAGGTCCAAATTGCCCTGAAGAAAACGGACCTGATTTAGATATTGGTGCCCCTCCTATTTTAATCAAAACTGTAAGCGGAAAAGAGATTATTGCGGTAGGGCAGAAGTCTGGCGATGTTTTTGCATTAGACCCTGATAATAATGGAGCCCTTTTGTGGCGTGAGAAAATGGGCAGAGGAGGCTTTAGCGGCGGGGTTCATTGGGGAATTGCTTCAAATAATAGGGCTATTTTTGCGCCAATTGCTGATACAGCTTACAGCGAAACTGATAAAGCATTAAGTCGTGCGGGTTTATATGCATTGGACCCTGTATCTGGTGAGACCCTGTGGGCAACTGAAGCTGTGGATGTGTGTGAAGAAAAAGATGAACCTGCATGTGACCCTGGATTATCGGCAGCTGTAACAGTAACAAAAGAAATGGTATTCGCTGGGGCTTTTGATGGACACTTGCGCGCTTATGATTCCCTAAATGGTGATATTATTTGGGACTTTAATACAAATAAGGAATTTGTCTCTGTTAATGGTGAAATCGCTAATGGTGGAGCGATTGAGTCTGATGGCCCAATAATTTATGATGGTCACGTTATCGTAAATTCTGGTTATTCATTTGGTTCAATGATGCCTGGAAATGCTTTATTAGTATTCTCGACCGATTAACTTTTACTGATTATTGGAATAAATTGTAAATATCTGCTGTGACTTTTTAGTCATAGAATTATCTAATTTTTGATTACTAGCTAAAAAGTCAGTTGTTACTATCCTCGCATGCGTTGATTACGTTTGTTAATATTATATGGGGAGTCTATAAAAATGAATTTTAATATTAACAAAAGCGCAAAAGCTCTTTTACTTGCATCTGCTTTACCTTTAGCAGGTATGAGTACTGGAGTTTATGCACAAGAAACAACTGAAACAGCTGGAAGACTTGATGAAATAGTCGTTACAGCAAGAAAACGTACTGAATCATTACAAGATGTGCCAGTTGCAGTTTCAGCATTAAGCCAGGGACAGCTGGAACGGGGTTCTGTGCAAACAATACTTGACGTAGCTAAGCATATTCCAAATGTTGAATTGCATTCAGTTACTCAATCAGGTGCAGCACTTGGAGCTTCTATCAGAGGTATTGGTTTTGATGATTTAGAAAAAACATTTGAACCTACTGTAGGTGTTTCAGTAGATGGTGTATTTATGGCATCTAATAGTGGCGCTGTTGTAGACTTTTTTGACATAGAAAGCGTTGAAGTTCTTCGTGGACCTCAAGGTACATTATACGGCCGTAACACAATTGCGGGTGTTATTAACATAAAGCGAACAGCTCCAACGGGTGAGTTTGGAGGTAAGGTTGAAGGCACTTATGCAAGCCATGACCGTGTTGACCTTAAAGGTTTAGTAAACATGCCTTTAGGAGAAAACGGAGGCTTAAAAGTTAGCTATCGTAATCTACAGCAAGACTCACATCTCTTTAACGTGACTAATAATGAGCGTCCAAAAATGAGAGATAGTCAGACAGCTTCAGCAGCTTTAAAATATGACTTTACAGACAAAACTACTGCTACTTTATCTTATGACTGGTATGATCATAACACCCAGCCAGCTGACGTAATCGCAACTGGTACGGGCGACAGTATTTTCTGTGCTTTCTTCACAATTGGTTGTGATGCCGACTCTGGAGCTATTTCAAGAGCTGGTGGTAACCGTGTTTCTAATGCAAGTGAGCAAATAGTAAGCACAATTGAGGGAGATAACATAACATTAAATGTTGATCATACAGAAGATAAATTTGCTCTGAAGTATATATTTGGGCATATGGATTTTGAAGAATATGCTTATTTCAATTCATGGGGAGCACCTACTCCATTGTTTGAAGTTACAAGAGAGCAAGAATATAAGCAATCATCGCATGAACTACAGTTCATTTCTGATTTAGATGGGCCGTTTAATTTTGTTGCAGGTTTATATTACTTGTCAACAGACTCCTATTTAACATCTGGCCCTGTTTCAAATTTCACAACCCTTCAGGAAGCTGAAGCCACGGCTTTATTTGGTGAGGCAACATATGAAATTGATGAAAACTGGTCAATATCAGCTGGTGCGCGTTACACAGATGAGTCAAAAGAATTGGATTTGACACGTTACGGATCTAGTTCTGATAGGGTGGCTAATGCTGCTGGTGTTTTGAACTTAACTCCTGAATATAGCGATGATAACTTGTCTTATAGACTTTCTGCTAAACGAAAGTTTGAGGGCGGTATGGTTTATGCATCTTATTCAACGGGCTACCGTAGTGGTGGTTTTAACAACCGTGGTAGCGACCCTTTAACTGCAGGTCCTTACGATTCGGAAACAGTTGAAAACTTTGAACTTGGTTTACGTTCACGTCCATCAGATAACCTACAACTCAACGTTACTGCATTTATGTCAAACTATGACGATAAACAGCAATTCGTTGTTACAAATGGTACAGAATGCGGATTAGCAAACACTGCTACCTGTACGTTTGTGAGAAATGCTGCAAAAACAAGCAATAACGGTATTGAGATTGAAAGTGTTTGGACACCAACGGATGCATTAACATTCAGAGGTTCATTCTCTATACTTGATGCTGATTTCGATGAATACCTCTTCGATGGCCGTGATATCGCTGATGACGCTAAGATCATTTATGCTCCTAGCGAGATGGGAAGTCTTACTGTAGAGCACAATTCTGCAAGTTTCGGTGGTGATTTAACCTTTAGTGGCACACTTAGCCATCGCGGCGAGCAATTTGGTAATGCTGGATTTGAGGCTTATAGTTTCCAAACTGGTCCAGATATTACAATTGAAGCTCATACACAGTTCGACCTATCTATGACTTACATCAAAGAAATGGATACAGGTAATCAACTTAAGCTTGTTGTTTATGGAACTGATATATTAGACAACGATGGTCGAGTTTCACGGGCTTTTGATGCCGGAGCATTTGCTTGGCAAGAGTTAGTCGCAGGACGTGAAGTTGGAGTTACATTAGGTTACTCTTTCTAAGGGTCTTTGAATAATTATTGGGCGCCCAAGCAACTCTTGGGCGCTTTTTTTATGAAAAAATTTAATGTATAAATACTTATTATCTTTAATTTCAACATTGTTTATTTTATCTGCTTGTCTTTTAAATATTTCAGCTAATGATGGAAAAGAAAGAAAAAGAGATAAGTATGTGTCATTGGGAAGCTCTTTTGCAGCTGGCCCTGGTATTAAAGATTTAGCAGATAATTCTCCAGATAATTGTTGGCAATCAAATCAAAATTATGCACGGCAATTATCCCAGAGACTTAATCTGGACCTTATTGATGCAAGCTGTATCGGAGCTAAATTATCGGATAAAACAAGTCCAATAAGCATTTATTCCCAGATAGAAAACATACAATCAGACGTAGGGTTAGTTACACTTTTAGCTGGCGGAAATGATTTAGGTTATTTAGCTAGATTAATGACTGCTTCGTGCGATTTCTTGGTGAAACAGGGTAAAGTTCACGCATCAATACCATGCCTGGAGATGCCTGTAATCCCAGCACAATCTGATTATGAAAATACAGAATATCATTTAAATGTTATTACTACTGCAATTAAAGATAAAGCTCCCGAAGCAGTAATAGTGTTAATAGACTATGCTACTGTCTTGCCATCAACACCTTTGTGCGCTCTTACGCCGATGGATACGAAATATGCAATTGAGTCAAATTATATTAAAGTTCAATTAGAAGATATGCTAGAACGCGTATCCACTAGAAACAGGACTCTATTGATCAAAGCTTCGGAAATCACGAGGGACCATAATGCCTGCTCTAAAGAGCCGTGGATAAGAGATTATAAGAGTGCTGATTGGGGTATGACTACGCTACCTTACCATCCAACTTATGAATATATGTTGGCAATCACGGATGCCCTAGAGGATGTTTTAAAACCTTATTTTTAAATTTAAAAGATATAATTCCTTATTGTGTTAACTTCAAAGCTTTAGTTAGGCTATTTGAAAAGTCATTTATAAAAGCGAGTGTAGACTGCGCTTCCTCCATCATAGGGAAACCATGAATTGCCGCAGGATAAATATCAAATTCTGTTTTTACGCCAGCTTTTATCAATTTTCGAGCATACTCAATATTTTCATCCAAAAATAAATCCAAGGCACCTACCCCTATCCAGCAGGAGGGCAGTCCTGTGTAAGATTTTAATGCTGCAGGTACAGCTGGTGACATATGGGGTTGACCATTTAAATATGCTGACCAACTAAACTGGTTCATCTCTGCGGTCCAAATGAACTCACCTAATAGCGGATCTTTTTCATTTGTTTTAGTTCCCGTACTGGCATCAAGCATTGGGTACAGTAGTAGCAAGTGTGCTATTTTATTTGTTTTATCATTTAACTTTAATTGCGAGAGCGCGGCTGCGAGGCAGCCCCCAGCACTGTCACCGCTTAAGGCTATTCTATTAGCGTTAATTCCGAGGTTTTCTGCATTCGCATGAAACCAGTCGAATCCATCCTCACAATCATTTAAAGGAGTTGGGTAAGGGTGTTCTGGTGCTTTCCTGTAACTTATTGCGAGAATTGTTATTCCTAATTTTGAACATAAATTTAGGTGTCTCGAGTCATTGCTCTCGGGCAACCCCATCACAAGACCACCCCCGTGAATATGTACTAAACCAGCTGATATGTTAGTATGATTAGATTCATTGTTTTTATATAAAATTGCTTTTGAGTGACTTCCATCTCGCAATGTAATTACTATTTCTTTTCGTATAACATTATTTGGCACTACTGGTTCAAGCATTGAAAGGCTTTTCACTACATCTCTGTATGCGTTTAAGGTTAGTTGGTTTTCTAGCTTTAAATCCAACTCTTGCATCGAGGTGACTAATGGTTTTAGATCACTGGCTACTAAGTGAAGACTTTTAAATGACATATTTTGTGTTTCCCGTTATATATTCTGATAATACTCTTTTTCAAATGCGTAATTTAATAAATTTTTCTTAAATGTTACAGCCTCTTAATAAATGCGAGACATCACTAATAGGGTCAACTGTTATTCTTTATGTCCCTTAGTCAAGAACTTCCTACAGCTTTTTCTGTTATAGTCTTGCTTCGTATTAATTAGCCCTTAAAAACAGGAGTGAAATATGTTTTTATGAATATAAAAATGTGATAATACGATATTAGAAAGTAATATGTGGATTTAAATATCTAATTCATAAATATTGGAGGGACGTAATGGGAAGAGTGGCCGGTAAAATTGCTTTAGTCACGGGAGGAGCCTCGGGTCTTGGTTTAGCAGATGCAAAAATTTTAGTCGAAGAGGGTGCGCAAGTCATTCTTACTGATGTAGATGTAGCAAAAGGTAAATTAGCAGCATCAGAGATAGGGCCATCTGCTACATTCATCAAACATGATGTTAGTTCTGAGCAAGATTGGATCGACGTTATAAATAAAATTGATGAATTACATGGCAACCTTGATATTTTGATAAACAATGCTGGTATTGTTTTTATGTCAGACCCTATTAATTGTACTCTAAAAGAATTTCGTATTTCTAACAGTATTATGTCTGAGGGTGTATTTCTTGGTATGAAATATTCCATGCCTCTTCTGCAAAAAAATAGCGGTGGTTCTATTGTTAATATGTCATCAACTGCGTCTCATTTGGGATATCCTATGATCGCATATTCAGCTGCAAAAGGAGCTGTGAGATCCATGACAAAATCTATGGCCGTTTACTGCAAAGCCGAGTCTTTACCTGTACGTTGTAATTCTGTTCATGCTGGTGGTATTGAAACACCAATGGTTCAGTTTGCTCAAGGAAGAGTTGGTGAAGCACCTATTGATGTTCCGAATAAAGGAGTATTATCAGCGGGATCACTTGGAACACCAAAAGATGTAGCGAGTATGATTTTATATTTGGCTTCTGATGAATCACGATTTGTTACAGGTGCTGAATTTCTGATTGATAATGGGCTTGTAGTTAGTCCAGCATATTAAGGAACTTTAATGGACTTAGATTTAAGAAAAAAAAATGTTTTAATTACCGGGTCGACTCAAGGAATAGGGCGCCGAATTGCAAACTTGTTTGCTGAAGAGGGGGCTAATGTAGCAATTTGTTCTCGCTCACCCGCGAGCGTTAATAAAGCTGTTAGCGAAATAAGTCTCATTGGGGATGGAAAAATAATTGGTTCTTCATGTGATATAAAAAATAAAGAAGACTATGTTTCCTGGATAAATGATATGGCTAATGAATTAGGAGGTGTAGATATTTTTATCCCAAACGTATCAGCAGGTGGCGGTACGGGTAGTGAAAAGAACTGGTGGGAAAATTTTGAAATCGATATTCTTGGTACTGTACGTGGTGTCGAAGCCGTTGTGCCTCTTATGGAGCAGGGTCAGGGTGGTTCAATTGTCATGATAAGTACAACAGCAGCAATTGAAACATTTGTAGCACCGCAGTCCTATAATGCTATGAAAGCTGCATTAATTACTTATGCAAAGCAATTATCACAAGCTCATGGTGGTAAAGGGATACGAATTAATAGCGTTTCTCCAGGACCTATCTATTTCGAAGGTGGGGCTTGGGATAAAATTAAAACTTCAAATGAAATATTTTATGAGCAAACAGAAAAAACTCATGCACTTGGAAGACTGGGTACCCCTGAGGAGATTGCCAATGCTGTTGTATTTTTATCAAGCTCGGTGTCCAGCTGGATAACGGGAGTTAATTTGGTTGTTGATGGTGGTTATACTAAGAGAGTTCAATTTTAATAATTAAAGTTAAAAGTAAAAATTTTTCATTAAAAATTATATAATTAGATTAGATATAAAGCGTTGATAATTATTTTAAATCAAGTTTCTCATAAAAACCATTTGAGTGCAAAAATAGCAATTATTAACAGTTTTACTAGTATATCGCTAAATTATTAAGAGTTGAGAAAAATCATCTCTATAAAGTATTAAAAGACTATCTTGAAACATAGGTACATCTAATAAAATTAAGCTGTAAAACAAAATTTTAAGTACAAGGATATTTATGAGCTTGCAACAAAGCAAAGACCAGTTGTTGGGTGCTTATCGTCAGATGAAGACTATACGTGAATTTGAGGAGCGCCTACACAAAGAGATAATGACGGGGGAAATAGCTGGATTCACTCATTTATACTCCGGTCAAGAGGCAGTAGCTGTCGGGGTTTGTCAGCACTTGGACACAGAAGACTTGATAGTTTCTACCCATCGCGGTCATGGTCACTGTATTGCAAAAGGTTGTAATGTGAAAGCAATGATGGCTGAAATTTATGGCCGTTCAACCGGTTTAGGAAAGGGTAAAGGCGGATCAATGCACATTGCTGATTTTGATAAAGGCATGTTGGGCGCAAATGGTATTGTGGGCGCTGGCGGCCCTTTGGCTGTTGGAGCTGCGCTTTCTGCCAAGCTTGATGGCAAGGGCAAGGTTGGAGTATGCTTTTCTGGGGAGGGCTCAATTAACCAAGGTGCAGTCTTTGAGGCAATGAACATGGCAAAGGTTATAAACGCACCTGCAATTTTTATAATTGAAATAAATGGATACTCTGAGCATACGGGTGCTAGTTATTCCGTTGGCGGTGTTGATATTGCAAAACGAACTGAAGGTTTTGGATTAAAGACTATCGAGGCTGACGGGTGTGATTATCACGCAGTTTACGATGCTATGGCAGAGTTATTAGATTACTCTCGATCAGGGAATGGACCCAGTGCTGCAGTATTTAATACAACACGTTTTTTCGGTCATTATGAAGGAGATCCCCAAAACTACAGGGAAAAAAATGAAGTTAAAGATCATCGATCTAATAGAGACTGTTTGAAAAAATTCTGTAAAGATAATTTACCCAACGGAACTGTTACACAATCAGAGTTAAATGAAATTGATGAGAGTGTTATGGTTCTAATTGATGAGGCAGTAACAGAGGCACGTAATGCACTCCCAACACAAATGGAAGAGATGGAATCTGACGTTTACATCTCTTACGAATAGGAGTTCAGGATGGCTATAAAGACTTACAGAGAAGCTTTAAATGAAGTTATGCATTCTGAAATGGAGCGTGATTCTAACGTATTCGTTTGTGGCGAAGACGTATCCGGCGGGGCAGGTGGTTCCTCAGGTGAAAGAGAGGCTAGTGGAGGTATTTTTGGTGTAACTGCTGGGTTATTGCCTAGGTTTGGTGAGGACAGAGTTATTGATACTCCAATATCAGAAAATACTATAGTTGGTATGGCTGTGGGTGCTTCATTAGCTGGAAAAAGGGGCGTAGCTGAAATAATGTTTGCGGACTTTTTAACCCTGGCATTGGACCAAATGATGAATCAAGCAGCTAAATTCCGTTATATGTCGGGGGGAAAAGCTAAGTGCCCTATTGTTATAAGAGTTCCTTACGGCGCAGGTATGAATATGGGTGCGCAACATTCACAGACTATGTACAATATAGTCACATCTGTACCGGGTTTGAAGTGCGTAATGCCAACGAGTCCGGCTGATGCAAAGGGTTTACTAACCGCAGCTATTCGCGATGACGACCCCGTTGTATTTTTTGAACACAAAGCTATTTATGGAAGTAAAGGTGAAGTGCCTGATGGTGAATACATAATACCCTTCGGTCAAGCAGCACTTATTAATGAAGGTGATGATGTTTCTATCATTGCAATGGGTAGAATGGTGTTATTTGCAAAGGAAAGTATTAAAAAATTAAAAGCAGAAGGAATTAATTGCGACTTAATAGATTTGAGAACTACAAGTCCCTTAGACGAAAATGCTATCCTTGATAGCGTTGAAAAAACGGGTCGTGTTGTAATAGTTGATGAGTCGACACCCAGATGTTCTCTCGCATCAGATATAGCAGGATTTATAGTGAGTCATGGGTTTTCGTCATTAAAAGCCCCCATACAACAAGTAACTTCACCTCATGCGCCTGTACCCTTTGCGCGTGAGTTGGAGCGTGCGTATGTTCCTAGTCCCGACAATATCTCTACTGCAGTTAGAAGAGTAATGAATTATAAATAGGCTGAATTATGACTAAAAATATTAGAGCTTTTACAATGCCAAAGTGGGGTATTGAAATGGAAGAGGGTGTTATTCGTGAATGGCATGCTAAAGTTGGTGATAAAGTAAATGAAGGCGATATATTTGTAGTTATTGAAACTGATAAAATTGCGAATGATGTTGAGCTTGAGTTTTCATCCACCCTCAGGTGGAGGATTGATGGTGAGGGTGATGCCTATCCAGTTGGTGCTCTTATCTCTATTTTTGCAGAAGAGTCCGTTACTGATGAAGAGGTTGAAGTTTTTCGAAATAACTTTGTAGCTGTAGATGCTAGCTTTGCAAATTCCGAAGAGAGTGAAGGGACTATAGATACTTCCACAGAGATTACCAAAGTTCCTCTTAACCTTTCTATTTCACCCATGGCAAAAGAACTTGCTGAAAACTTAGGAGTTGATTTAACTTCAGTTGAAGGCAGCGGCCGGAAAGGTCGTGTTTCATTGCAAGATGTAGAACAAGCAGCAAAAGCGCAAGGCCTCTACTCTATTGATAACAATGATGAAAATAACCCCCACGAAGTCATAAAACTTACATCAATGCGAAAGACTATTGCAAAACGACTAACAGAGGCAAACAGAGATATACCTCACTTTTATTTACGATGTAAAATTAATATGGATAATTTGATTAAAAGCCGCGAGGCAAATAAACAAGGTTCAATAAACGATTACGTATTGAAAGCATGCGCTGTAGCATTGATAGCTGAGCCAGATGTCAATGTTAATTTTATGGGTGAAGCCATTCATCGTTTTAAGCATGCAGACATAAGTGTGGCTGTGGCCACTGATAGAGGCTTAATTACCCCTATAATACGTTCAGCAGATGGTAAGACAATATCAGAAATATCAAGTGAAATGAAAGAATTAAGCCAAAGAGCTAAAAATGAAACGTTGCAGCCATCTGACTATCAAGGCGGTACTTTTAGTTTATCAAATTTAGGAATGATGGGGATATCAAGTTTTGATGCCGTTGTTAATCCGCCTATGGCTGCTATATTAGCTGTTGGATCATTAGAAGAAACTGTACTTCCAAATGGAGAGAGTACTAAATTAATGAATGTGACATTATCATGTGACCATAGGGCTATTGATGGAGTTTTAGGAGCTAAATGGCTTCAGGCATTTCGTGAGGCCTTAGAGAGACCTGAAGACTTATAGGTATAGATAGCTCTAATTGGATTGAACTTACTGTCGTAATCAAGCATTAACCATATGTTGTATTAGTTTCAGATTTTTTTATAAATTTGAATTTGAGGTAATTAAATTTTTTTATAATAAACCAGAGTGTGTCTATGGCCGAGAGTAAAAAAAAGCTTAGCGTAAGTCTGATAGTTGGTGGAGATTATCATGATTTAGATTACGTTCGTCACAGATTATTAGGCTTTCTTCTTGAGGTACCGAATTTACGAACACGTTGTTTTGAGAACTTTGATGATATTGATGGCATTTGTAACTCAGATTTTCTTATAACATACACTTGCAATGTCGTCCCTAAGCCAGAACAAGTTCCTCATCTACGAAATTTTCTGATATCCGGAAAACGATGGCTGGCCCTACACGGAACTAATTCTTGGTTAGCCTTAAATGAAAATAAAGAGTGGTATACCCCAGCTGGTCATGAAGAGTACTTTAAACTGATTGGTTCGCAATTTGTAGCCCACCCCCCAATTGAACCCTATGCAGTCAATGTGATTGATGATGATCATATCGTTTCTGAAGGTTGCGATGACTTTGAAGTAGTAGGGGGAGATGAGCTGTATTATATGCATATGTTTGATGACGTCCGTGTTTTAATGGAGGCTACTACTCAAGGTGAGGCCCGTGGATTTGCAGAGCGTGTATGGAACTCGGGAATGACTCACCCGGTTCTTTATGAGAAAACAATTGAAAATGGAGCAATACTTTATTGTACTCTTGGGCATAGAAGGGGACATTGGGATATGGAACCCCTTACCAATTATTATGAAAAAGAAGAACTGGGTGCTTGGGAGCTCCCTATTTTTGATAAAATTTTAAGGAACTCAATTAAATGGTTACAAGAAAAATGATTAGCAAGTTCAAATAATTGTTAAACTGCTCAGCTTTAATTTCGATTCAGTCGATTGATGATAAAAACGAAATTCTTAGTAATTAAATGAATAAGCTATTTATTTGATGAATAATCATTTCAAATTAATTGTAATTTTTCCTTAAGATCATATAGTAAACTTGTATTTAGGAGATTTGACATGAAGTATTTTTTAACCACCTTATTAGTTTTTTCTTTTATTTATGAAGCAAAATCTAACGAGATTAATAGGGTGGTTAAGCCTGATTTTATGAGTCAGACTGCATTTGAGGCTATTTTTTCAGATATAAGTAACTGGGGAAGATGGGGAGATGCAGACCAATTGGGAACGCTGAACTTAATAACTGATAAGAAAAGAGTAGAGGCCTCTAAATTAGTTATAACAGGACAAACTGTATCTCTATCACTACCTTTGAATGAAACTAAAGATGCTATTAACGAGTCTCCATTTGTTCACGAACCTTTTATCTTTCCTGCAGCTTTTGGTATTCCGAAAGAAGCCCTACCAGAAGCAGCGGGTGATAATTTTTCCGTGGCTTATCATGGTTTTGCACACTCCCATGTCGATGCAATCTCTCACTTTGGATACAAAGGAAAAATGTATAATGGGTATTCTTTTGAGCTATCTGAAGGTGGTTTTGAAAAACTAGGAATAGAAAATATTGCGGAATCAGGAATTATAACTAGGGGGGTGTTGATTGATTTTCCGAAGTTTTTTGGTGTTGATTATTTGGAGCCTGGTAGAATTATCACAACCGAAGATATTTTAAATTGGGAAAAAAAGAATGGAATTACAATAGGTTCTGGAGATGCGCTTTTGATAAAAACAGGAAGATGGAAAGCTGTTCAAGAAAAAGGACAATGGAATTTCGTTGAAAATGCTGCAGGAATGCATGCCTCGGTCGCAAAGTTTTTAAAGGAAAGAGATGTAGCAATTATTGGTTGTGATGGTGTTTCCGATGTTATGCCATCGGGTGTTGAAAATAGATTTAATCCACTTCATGAACTGGTTATTGTTAGTTTGGGAATGCCAATTTTCGATAATTTAGATCTAAGAGCAGTTAGCGCTACAGCGAATAGGTTAAATCGATCAACTTTCATGTTAGTTGCTTCACCTTTAAGGGTGGAAGGAGCAACTGGATCTCCATTAAATCCAATGGCAATTTTTTAATTTTAGGGAGGCTTCAAGAGCTTTAAAAAGCTTAAAATTAAAACTTTAATGTTATTTATTAAATAGTTTAGAGTTTTTTTGCTGTGATCTTTGGTGTGTTTATATTTATTATTCCATTGTATTAGCATAGAATAAAAACGGTTTTTATACATAAAATTTACAAAAAATAAATTTTTAAAGGGTAATTTATAATAATCAAATAAACATTTATTTATGTGCATAAGAGATGAAATTATTTATTTTATTAGTTTTTTTATTATCCTCCAATCCAGTTAATGCATTAGAAACCCGAGTTTGTTTAGATTGGGAAAAGGTGATAAAAAAGGGTATAAAACTACCCAATCCATTAGCGGCATCGGAAAGCTTGAATAGTGTTAGGTCTAATCTCTCAAATTGTATTGAGTATTTATCTTCAGAAAGTGCCCTTTACAAAGGTGAACGTAAAAATGGCAAAATGAATGGTATGGGTAGTTTAACCTTTCCTAATGGTTCTCAATATGTGGGAAACTTCAAAGATGATAATATGAATGGTCAGGGCACTTACACCTTTAGTGATGGAACACAATACATTGGTCAGTGGATCGATGGTAAGTTGAACGGGCTGGGTACATATAGCTATACGGATGGTACTCGATATAAGGGTGATTGGAGCAATGGTAGATTTAACGGGCAGGGCACGATAATTTATGCAAGTGGGGATAAATACTCTGGTAATTTTATTAATGGGGCCCTGACTGGCCAAGGCATCTATCTTTTTTCAAATGGCACTCAGTTGGAAGGCTTATTTTACAATGGAAAATATGTCCCTTCCATTTGTGATCGTGCCGGATTGCCTGAGGGATCTCCGGAAAATAAACAATGCATATTAATGTATATGAATAAAATAATAAATTAGCACATATTCTTATCATTAAAGTTGGCAAAGCTGGATTAAATGTTTATGGGATAGTATGAAAAAAATTCTTCTTACATCCGTCTTTTTTATTTCTTCCTGTCAGCAATCTAGTGATGTTGCAGGGACACAGAACTCTCAAGTAGATTTTGGTAAAACTAATAATGCATTACTAAGTGAAGCCCCACAAATTATTCTGCCAGGGGCACCAGGCCAGTCTTCACAGACATTGAATGCTGGAGATGCTATAAAAGTAGCAAATAATAGCTATTCATTCGATGATGCTTCTTTCATGCGGAATATGATACCACATCACAACCAAGCTGTTGAAATGTCTGATTTGGTGGCGGCTCGTACAAACAAAGAAGAAATAATTGCGCTTGCGGGCCGAATAAAGGCATCTCAGGGTGATGAAATTAAGTTTATGCAAGATTGGCTATCAGAAAGAAATGAACATCTTAAAATGGACGATCACAGCCATCATCATTCTGACCACCAAAAAATGGAAGGCATGGCAAGCCCTGAGCAGATGCAACAATTAAGGGACTCCTCAGGTACTGATTTCGATAAATTATTTTTAAGCCTTATGATCTCGCATCATGAAGGTGCATTGACTATGGTTAAAGACCTCACAGATCAGCCTGGATCAGCATATGATCCAATTCTTTATGATTTCACTAGTGATATTCTTAATGATCAGACAAGTGAAATTGAGCTTATGAGCGCTATACTTAGCTCATTCTCCTCAGACCCAAGAGCCACACTTTCGGCTGGTTTTCTAGATGCTGAAGAGGCGTCAATGAATTTAAAGCTCATAAGTTTTACACCAAAGCCCGCAGGTTTTTTTGATCCCAATAATCCTTCAGGGATGCCTCCTGTTATAACAGATGATAACGAAGAGTTTGAAAACCGCGTTGATGATGGGCAGAGTTTAGACGGTACTGAATGGAGTGATCGTTCGCCATTATTAAGTTTTTCTAACACAGATATGGCATTTCATAAGGATATATTGGTAGCAGGTAATTATCATGGATTTAACATCTATAAACTCCAAGATGACGGAATTCCTAAGCTCCACAGCTCTGTAGTTTGTCCCGGCGGACAAGGTGATGTTTCCATAATAGGCGACTTATTGCTTATGTCTGTAGAACAGACACGTGGGCGTGTTGATTGCGGTTTGCAGGGAATAAGTGAGGATGTAAGTAAAGACCGCTTTAGGGGACTTAGAATTTTTGATATTAGCAATCTCTCAGTTCCTGTACAAGTGGGACAAGTTCAGACATGCAGAGGATCGCACACGCATTCTGTTGTTGAACAAGATGATACCCGATTGATAGTTTATAACTCAGGAACATCATCTATACGAGAAGAAGAAGAGCTTGCAGGCTGTGTTGGTAGAATTCCTGGAGATAACCGAACAGCCCTTTTCCGTATAGATGTCATTGAAATTCCATTAGCTGATCCCTCAAAATCGCGTATTATAGATAGCCCGGCTGTGTTTGCTGATGAAAAGACAGGCAGATTAGCGGGCTTGTGGCAAGGAGGCGATCACGGAGACTCTACACAAGACACCCGACAAACTGACCACTGTCATGACATTACTGTTTTTCCTGAAGCTAAGATTGCAGCGGGAGCGTGTTCAGGAAATGGCATTATATTTGATATTTCAAATCCGCTAGAGCCAAAGCGTATAGACGAGGTTGTTGACCCTGGTTTTGCTTACTGGCATTCTGCCACTTTCAATAATGATGGTACAAAAGTTCTTTTCACTGATGAGTGGGGAGGCGGCGGCCGCCCAAGGTGTCGTGTGTATGACCCAAAAGATTGGGGAGCTGATGCGATCTTTGATATTGAAAATGGTAAGTTAGCTTTTAAAAGCTACTACAAAATACCTGCACCGCAGTCTGATACCGAAAACTGCGTAGCACACAATGGCGCAATTGTTCCGGTTCCAGGAAGAGATATTTTTGCGCAGGCTTGGTATCAAGGTGGATTGTCCGTAATTGATTTTACGGATTCATCTAACCCAGTCGAGATTGCATATTATGATAGAGGTCCTATAAATAAGGATAAGCTTGTTACGGGTGGTTACTGGTCTACTTATTGGTATAAAGGTAAAGTTTATGGTACTGAAATAACTCGGGGGTTAGACGTATTTTCGTTGCTTCCAAGTGAATATTTAAGTGCGAATGAGATTGCTGCCGCTGAACTTGCTGAACAGGGGGATACATTTAATCCTCAACAGCAATTTTCTGTGTCATGGCCTGCTGAGCCTGTAGTAGCGAAGGCTTACGTAGATCAGCTAAGCCGTAGCAATATAATTACTGCTGAAAAGGCAGCTGTATTCATCGAAGACTTGGATAGAGCAGAAAAGCTGTTGGATGAGAACAAGCTAGATGAAAAGCTGTCAAATTCATTGAAAATTCATGCTAATGCAACAAAATATGCAGATCTTTCTGATGTCTTTTTAGCATTAGCTGAACGACTTCAATAACATATCTCATTCTATCTTTAGGTGTATTTATTTTTTCGTTTAAACAAATATTGATTTTTTGTTTTAGAGGTGAAAATTACCTGATAAAAACGGGTACAATCACTAATAGTATTAAAGTATAAACCAATATAGAGCTCACAATTAAAAATATTTGGAAGTTACTGCTTATTTTTTCTTTAGTTTGGGCAACAAGTTGTGGCCAAGTATAAGATACAAAGTCACCTTGACTCATCACGGAAACTAAACGGTTATCAGAGTCGACTACAGGTAATCTACGGAAACGCTCATTAGACATTATTCTAAGCCAGTCTGAGAGTTTATCTGTTTCTTTAGCTGTCCGTATCTCACTTGTCATAATCTCACTGACAACAGTAATGGATGGGTCAAGTTCTTCTGCAACCACTCGGCGAAATATATCTCGCTCAGTCATTAACCCAAGAACTTCGTTTTTATCGTTGACTATAACTATGGAACCATAGTTTTTATTAGCCATGAGTTTAGCTGCAGCTAATACTGTTGTATCAGGAGTACACGTTAACGGACTTGGCTTGCTTTTATATTCAGGACGGCCTTTAATTTGCATAAACTAATTTATCCTTTTTATTTCTTGTGAATTATAAATACACATTTAGATGAAATTTAAATTATTTGTTACACATTCAATATTGCGTGTCTACTGATAAGCAATTAAATGAGGTGGTTATGTTTAATTCGATTTAAGATATTGCGTTTTAAG
>JBELEM010000032.1:0-19754 GCA_042093735.1 Hellea sp.
ACTGTTTCTAAAGTGTACTTAGAAAAATATAAATATAATAAATTGTTAAGTTATAAATTAGATTTCCAAGATCAAATTTCTATGGTCCGAGACCTTTTAAAAAACAAACATGTTTCAGATTGGATTAAGTATAAGCTTGATGGGGGTATTGAACATATACTATTGGATGAGGCACAAGATACATCAGAGACACAATGGGAGATTATTGATTCCCTTAATGAGTCATTTATTAATGAAAGTTACGGTCAAGAACGTAAATTTCCGAGAACTTTGTTTGCTGTGGGGGATGAGAAGCAATCCATTTATTCTTTTCAAGGAGCAGAGCCAGAAATTTTTCTCAAAAAGATTAATAAATTCTTAGGAACCAATGAAGATGAAACACGAATGCAGATGTCATTCAGGTCTGCCCCTGAAATATTAAAGTTCGTTGATCAAATTTTTGTTGATAATTGTTATCTCGCAAAAATATTTGATGATAAAATTACTACATCAGTATCAAATATCAATCGTCACTTGGCTCATCGAACTGACCAAGGCCGCGTAGAAATATGGCCATTGACTGAAACTCCAAAAACGATGGAAGAATCTGACCCATGGGATACAAGGCCTGTTGACGCTTTGTCGAAAGTATCATCAAGAGAAAGTTTAGCAAAAAATATTGCATTACAATTAAAAAAATGGGTAGATTCTAATGATTTGATTTACGATAGGTCAAAATCTGAAAAAGAAAAAAAACCTATATATAGGCCGATTCAGGCAAGCGATATCATGATTCTTGTTCGCAAAAGGGATTCATTTTTTCACGCAATTATTAGAAATTTAAAAACATTAGGTATTCCTGTTTCAGGTGCTGATAGATTAAGACTTCAAAGTGCAATTGTTGTAAAAGATATGATTTCTTTGGCAAAATTTACTTTATTACAATCTGATGACCTATCCCTAGCGGAAGTTTTAAAAGGACCTTTATTTTGTTTTTCAGAAGAGATGCTATTTGAAGTTTCGTTTGGCCGTGAAAAAAAAGGGACACTTTGGAAATCATTAAAAGAGAAAAAACCAAAAATAGCTAAAGTGCTCAAAAAAATTATTCATGCTTCAAAAATATACCCGCCCTATGAATTTTTTAACTTTGTTCTCAATTTTAAACCGGAACCAAGTTCAAGTTTTTTGCGAAAAATTTATTTACGTTTGGGCCTAGAGGCCAAAGACGCATTAGAGGCATTTCTTGCTCAAACTCTTGAGCATCAAAGAAAAAGAGCTCCATCCCTACAATACTTTGTTCATGAATTTATTAAGGAGGATCTAGAGCTCAAACGTGAAATGAGTGAAAATAGGGGGCAGGTACGAGTTATGACAATTCACGGTGCCAAAGGCCTTGAGGCACCAGTTGTTATCTTACCAGATACTACTGGGAAGCCGAAAGTACAAAATAATGCCTTACTTCCAATATTTGAAAATGAAAAAAATAAAACTTTTTCAGGATATTATAAAAATACCTCAAAAATAAATTCTTTAAAAAAACTTAACTATTGTAAGGAAGCCGCAGAAAGTAAAATTCATCAAGAGTATTTAAGACAGCTCTATGTAGCTTTAACCCGAGCGGAATCACGACTAATAATATGTGGTTACATGTCAGGTAATAGTAGTAAGGTGAATGAAAACTGTTGGTATAGAATTGCCTCAAAAGCCTTTGAGGGTATGAGCACTTTTGAAACAGAAGCAGCCTTTGGTATGGTTCAAGCTTATGGAAAAGGCCCTGAAAACCTCTCTGTGGACATATTGAAAAAACAAACCACAGGTTTCTCTATACCAAATTGGTGTAATGAGATGGTAACAAAGATGGACGAAGCTAAAGTTTATATAAACCCATCAAAGCTTTTAACTGATAAAAAATATAAATTACCTGTTTATTCACCATTAAGAAAAAATAATGATTCCCAGTTTAGTCATGGAAATATTATTCATAAATTACTTGAAATTTTGCCAGATGTGGAATTAGAAAAACGGCTAGATGTAGCAGATAAAATTTTACAAAACCATAATATAAATGATATGGATTATAAAAATAATATTATTTCAGAAGTTTTTGAAATATTAGATAATCCTAAATTTTCTGGAATATTTTCTCCGAGTAGTAAAGCAGAAGTCTCAATAATAGGTGCTGCTAAAAACTTTGGTGAAAACATTTTTTTGAATGCACAAATCGACCGTGTTTGCGTCACTGATGATAAAGTCTTTATTATAGACTATAAAACTAATGTAAATGTTCCCGAGGTTGTAAATGATGTTCCTGATATATATCTCGCACAGTTAGCTAGTTATCGCGATTTAGTCCGTAGCATATACCCTAAACATGAGATAGTTTGTTCATTACTTTGGACAAACACTCCAAAAATGATGATAATAGATGGAGATATATTAGATACGACCTTGACGCAATTAAACTCAGTTCTTAGTTAGAGTTTTAGTACAGAGTATCCCGAGGAAAAATATATGGCCACCATAAAAGTTACAGATGCAAGTTTTAAAACCGATGTAATTGAGTCGGATGCACCAGTCTTAGTAGATTTTTGGGCTGAATGGTGTGGACCATGCAAACAAATTGGTCCTGCTTTAGAAGAAATCTCAAAGGAGATGGGCGAAAAGATTAAAATTGCTAAGGTTAATATTGATGATGACCCTGATACCCCAGCCAAATTTCATGTAAGAGGCATTCCAACACTAATGATATTTAAATCTGGCCAAGTTGTAGCTACTAAAGTAGGCGCAATGACTAAAACAAAACTTTCTGAATGGGTAAGTGAGCACACAGATTAATAAACAACAACTGGTGCATTGAGTTCATTAAATATTATAGTTCTATAGCTTTAGAACCTCTCCAGCTAAATAAAGAGAACCACAAATTAATATTCTTGGAGGGATAATAGGCTCATCTGCTGATTGCCTTGACATTGCCTCACCAGTATTAATTGCTCTTTGCACCGCATCAATCAAATTGCTAGCTTTCTGAGCATTTATATCCTGTGCTTTTGCCGCTTGTACAACTTTTTCTAGAGGTAATGACGCATGGCCCGGAATGTCCACAGCTATTACATAGCAAGCGAGACCCTTGAAGGCTTCCAGATATCCGTTGATATCTTTATTTTTGAGTATTCCTATGATAAGTATTAACGGTCTTGATTGTTTTGCCTCAAGTTCAGCTAAAGTATTCCCTATTGCAATTGCTGCATGTGGATTGTGCCCTCCATCAAGCCATAGTTCTGCACCACTATCAATTGCCATGTCAGCGAGCGCGCCATTTTGAAGGTATTGCATGCGAGCTGGCCATGATACAGAGTTTAATCCCTTTTCTATAGACTTTTGGGTTATACCTAATTGAAGCGCAACAGCTATTGCTGTCCCTGCGTTAATAACTTGGTGATCACCATGTAATGCGGGCAATGGCAAGTCCATTAGTTGACTATTATTTTCAAAAATAAGTCTGCCTCGTTCTCGTTGTGTTTTAAAATCTGTTCCCCAAAATTTTATCTGTGATTTATTTTTATAAGCTTCGTTCTCTAAGACCGAACGCGTAATTTCTGACTGGGGGCCTACTACAACTGGTGCACCCCCCTTGATGATACCACCTTTTTCTTTAGCTATTTTAGCGATGTTATTTCCAAGAAATTCTGAATGATCAAGATCTATGGGGGTTATAGCGCAGTAATCCGGAGTAATAACATTTGTAGCATCATATCGTCCCCCCAGACCTACTTCTATAATACATAAATCTGCTTTTATTTCGGAAAAGGCTAAAAGTGCAGCTGCTGTTGTGGCTTCAAAGAAAGATAATGGCTGATTATCATTAATAATGGTTATACGGTTTAATATATTTAATAAATATTCATCAGAAATTTCTTCAGATGCGATTACTATCCGTTCATTAAAATTAACAAGATGTGGTGATGTATATACGTGAACTTTTTTACCCTGAGCTTCTGAAAATGCCCTGAGGTATGCTACTGTTGATCCTTTTCCATTTGTTCCCGCAACATGTATAGTAGCAGGAAGTTTGTTGTGCGGGTTACCTAGTTTTTTTAGAACACGTTCAATTCGGCCTAGGCCTAAATCTATTTTTTTGGGATGTAGCTTCTCTAGTTCTGATAATGCTTTGAGAAGCTTATGATTAGCCTCAAATTTATTCATTTTCTGTCATTTTTATATTATCTATTTTTAGAAGTACGGATAGGATATTTGCTAATGTATCACGCATATCATTTCTGTTAACTACGCGGTCTATCATTCCTTTCTCTTCAAGAAATTCGGCTCTTTGAAATCCATCAGGAAGTTTTTCTCTTATTGTTTCCTCAATAACCCTAGGGCCTGCAAAGCAAATTAGCGCATCAGGTTCAGCAAGTTGTATGTCTCCAAGCATTGCGTAACTTGCTGTTACTCCTCCTGTAGTTGGGTCACATAGAACTGTAATGTACGGCAAACTTGCTTCACGTAATTTCTGAACAGCAATTGTTGTTCTAGGCATTTGCATCAGACTAAGTGCACCTTCTTGCATTCGTGCACCCCCTGCGGCTGTAAAAACAACTAATGGTAAATTATTCGAAATTGCATGCTCTGCTGCTGTTATGAAGCCTTCCCCAGCTGCCATACCTAAGGAACCACCCATAAAAGCAAAATTTTGAACTAATACTACGGTATCTATTCCATGTATTTGCCCAACGCCAATGGTCATTGCATCTTGATCTCCAGTTTTAGCTCGAGCTTTTTTAAGACGGTCTGAATATTTTTGATCGTCCTTGAATTTTAAAGGATCTTTAGCAACTTCCGGAATGTTTATTTCATTGTAAGTTTGATTATCGAAAGTATATTCCATTCTCATTTGAGGGCCTATGCGTAAATGGTGGCCTGCTGGCGTAACGTGTAGTAGGCCGGGAAGATCGGCAGAAAAAACCATTTCATTTGATTTAGGGCATTTTATCCAAAGGTTATCTGGTGTATCTCTTTTAGAGAATATATCTTTAATACCCGGAGGTGTAAGTCTGGTAAGCCAATTCATATCTTAGCTTTTGCACTAAGTCTAAAAATTGAGCAACAGGAAACCATTTCAGAATTCATCTAAAATATCTTTCAATACAGAAGGGTTTTCACTAAATATTTCACGTATTCTAGTTTTATCTTTTTCTATCTGACTTGATTGATTTAAAAACCCTCTAGCTAGTAAAAGTGCTCTCCAGCCATCAATATTTTCCGGGTTTGATTCTAGGTTTTTTGCTAATTTGTCTACCATAAGAAGTATTTCTTCTATTTGTTCTTCAGCGGGTGCAGTTGATGAAGTAGATAAACTTTTAGGATTTATCCGCTTGCTTGTATTCGATTCAAATTCTTTGTAACTGGGGTAACTAATAAGATTATATGTAAATATAGATAGGCCTGAAAACCCAAGAAAAAAACTTACTATCAATAATCGAGAGTTCTTTGATGAATTAGTTAGTGGTGCTGAAATTATCAAAACAACAGATACTGAAAGTATCGATATTATTACCCAAACCATAAAATTACTTTTTAGCTTTAAAAAACCATGCGCCAGATGCCACAATCAACATGAATGGTAATATCCAAAGGGCCAGCGTATTTATTTGAAAGGGAGGTTTGAGAA
Source organism: Hellea sp. (assembly GCA_042093735.1). Classification (GTDB taxonomy): domain Bacteria; phylum Pseudomonadota; class Alphaproteobacteria; order Caulobacterales; family Maricaulaceae; genus Hellea. The sequence goes on from JBELEM010000032.1 coordinate 5,648, forward strand.
GAACAAAATCCCCATATTGACGCCTCATGTAATTAATTATTTCATCATTCGTGTCCCCTTCTAAGATTCTTTTTTTAACAATCTGACGCATATCTGCTGCTAGGGGTGCATCAGAGTCCTCTATGGACTGATTTTGGCAGACAACGCAGCGCAGAGATTTGCCTATTTCTTTGCTTCTTAAGTCTATGTCATTTTGCGGAACTTTCGATATTGCATTGAAAGACAGAGCTATTGCAAGGAGAGGTATAATAAAACATTTCTTCATATCTTATTTATGCTATTTATTACGGGCAGAATATCTTTTTCCCAAATTTTTTTATTAATTATTCCAATGTGCTTGTATCTAATTTGACCTTGAAAATCAATTATGAAGCTTTCTGGCGCTCCGGTTACGCCTAATTGAATTGCTAAAGTACTCTCGTCATCATAAATTATTTTATCATAGGGATCACCATAATAATTTAGCCAATTTATTGCTTTAGCTCTATCATCCCTCCAATTCATCCCAATAAGATTTATACTTTCTTTGTCTGATATTTCCATCAAAAATGGATGCTCGGTGATGCAGGCGGCACACCAAGAACCAAAGACGTTTACTAAAGAAATCTTATTTAATAGGTCTTTTTCGGTAATAATATTTTCTGCATCATTTAGTTCAGATAATGAAAAACTAGGGAATTTTTGATTTATTAATTGTGATGGAATTGAACGAGGGTCTTTTGTCAATCCAACAGCAAAAATTATGGAAACAATCAATAATGTAAATAAAGGGATGAGGGATCTTATCATAATATTTCTTACGACCTATAATAACTTTTATCAAAAAGTGAAATAAAGCCCGCTAGGGACATAAAAAGTGCACCTAACCATATCCACGTTACGAAGGGGTGATAGTTTGCTCTTAAAACCCATCCGTCTTGGCTATTCCCTTCGCTGATAGCTGTAAAAATAGTTGGCCCCATCGTAAAATTAAAACCTGCTTCGGTTGTAACTATATTTCGAGATGGATAAAATCTTTGTTCTGTTGATAGAGTTTTTATGGGAGATCCTTTCTTTGTGACATCAATAGCCGCATTGAGGTATTCATAATTTTTTCGTTGTCCTGTATTAATTGATGATAATGTAAAGCTATAATTTGCCACATTAAGTTTTTCACCTACTTTAATGCGGCCTATGTTATCTTCAGACCAAACTGACATAAAAACTACCCCGGCAGCGAAAACTGCGACGCCTAAATGTGCAATCGCAAAACCGACTGTTTTGGGTTTCAAACTTTTCCAAGATTTAAAATTCTTTGTTTTGACTCTAATAGCTATTAATGTAGCTACGGCTAAATATGCAGCTAAAGCTAGCCCAAGAGCACCCAAGATAGATTTTCCCACTAAGAAAGTTAGTATAATTATAGTTGCAATAGGCAGGATTAACTTTTTTAATAAAGAAATTATCTGGCCTTCAGAGTTTTTATCCCATTTTAGCAAGGGAGCGGCCCCCATAAATAAAATTAATAAAATCATAATCGGCGTGAAGGTTAGGTCAAAGTATGGCTTTCCGACACTTATTTTGTCTCCCGATAAAGCATCGATAAGAAGAGGGTAGAAGGTTCCAATAAAAACAGTGATGCATGATATAACGAGTAGTAAGTTGTTAATTATAAGTCCACCTTCGCGAGAAAAAGGTTCAAATATTAGATGATTTCTTATTTTTTTTGAGCGAAAAGCGTACAGAGAAAGTGAACTTCCAGATATAATAATAAGTAACATTAATAGAAAAATTCCGCGAGTTGGATCAGTAGCAAAAGAATGAACCGAGACTAAAACTCCAGAGCGAACAACAAAAGTACCAATTAGGCAGAGTGAAAATGTACTAATTCCTAATAAAACTGTCCAGTCAGCAAGTTTATGTCTTATTCCTAGGGCCATTATAGAATGCAGTAAGGCTGTTCCTGCTAACCAGGGCATAAAGCTAACGTTTTCTACCGGATCCCACATCCACCAGCCACCCCAACCAAGCTCATAATATGCCCAAATTGAGCCTAGCGTAATACCTAGAGTTAAAAAACTCCATGAAGCTAACACCCAAGGCCTTAACAGTTTTGCCCACATTGCATCAACTTTTCCTTCTATTAAAGCCGCCACAGAAAATGAAAATGCCACTGAAAAACCCACATAACCCAAGTACAAAATTGGTGGATGAATTGCTAGACCAGGATCCTGTAAAAGTGGGTTTAACCCCGAGCCCTCAACAGGAACGGGATTAATTCTATGAAATGGGTTTGAAGTGAATAGTATAAATGCAAGAAACCCCACTGCAAGCAAACCTTGGATGCCTATTGCTCGAGACTTTAAAACCAAAGGAATGTTTTTTCCAAATGGTGAAATAAGGGCTCCATACATTGTAAGTATTAGCGTCCAAAGCAACATAGACCCTTCATGATTAGCCCAAACACCTGAAACCTTATATAATAACGGTTTGAGTGTGTGCGAATGACTTGATACTAACGAAAGACTAAAGTTAGACTTAACAAAAGCTGATATTAAAATCAAAAAAGAAAAAAATATTAAAGCAAAAACAGTTATAGATGCATAGCGGCCTGCTCGCATCATACTTGCAGAATCTTTGTGTGCACCTGATAGTGAAAAATACCCTTGGGCCAATGATCCGTAAAGGGCTAATATTAACATGAAATGTGCTATTTCTTCGATCATTATTATTTTTAGCCTGTAAAACCTAAGTGAGCAAATGTAGGGGTGTCGCACTTGCGCATTAAAGTAAATGGGATAAGAAGTTTATATGAGTAAAATTTCGAGAAAAGGAATTATAATTGCAGGAGGTACAGGCACACGTTTGCATCCCTCCACCATAGCTACCTCAAAGCAATTGATGCCTATTTACGATAAGCCGATGATTTATTATCCTTTATCCGTGCTTATGGAAGCGGGTATTAGAGAAGTAATGATTATTACGACGCCTCACGAACAGATAAATTTTAAAAGATTGTTAGGTGATGGCTCTAAATGGGGTGTAAATTTCACTTATGGAATTCAAAATGCCCCGCGTGGAATTGCGGAGGCTTTGATTATAGCTGAAGATTTTTTAAATGGTGAGCATTGCGTTTTAATTTTGGGTGATAATCTTTTTTATGGAGACCCTTTTTCTAGTGGCCTAGAGGAAGTTATGTCAACTGGAGAGGGCGCCACTATATTTGGGTATCGCGTTAATGATCCCAGTCGATATGGGGTGGTGGATTTTGATAAATCAGGACGAGTTTTATCAATAGAAGAAAAGCCTGTTGCACCTAAGTCTAGTTATGCGATCACTGGATTGTACTTTTATGATGGCAATGCCTCAAAATATGCACATACTATTAAACCGTCCGGTCGTCACGAGTTAGAGATTACTTCTTTAAACCAAATATATCTTTCCAATGGATTGTTGAGAGCAAAAATTCTGCGAGGCGGGGTTACTTGGCTTGATACGGGGACTCATAAGTCACTTTTTGAGGCTGCTCAGTTTGTTAGTGTATTACAATCCCGTCAAGGCATAAGGATATGTTGTCCAGAGGTAATAGCTTATAAAAATAACTGGATTACAAAAAGTGATGTTATGGTTTTGGCAAGAGACTTAGAGAAAAGTGGTTATGGAAATTATTTAATGAAAGTCTGTAATTCTTAATTAAGCAAAAATTATATATAATTGTGGTACTAAATAGCCTCGTACCCAGCTCAATCCTAAAATAATAACTAAAAATGCCATATCCAAGCCACCTAAAGGGGGAACTATCTTGCGAATAGGGTCTAGAATTGGGTCGCAAATTTTTCTTATTAGGTTGTAAATTCTTACAGCAGAGTGATTGCGCATATTAATAACGTTAAACGCAATTAACCATGAAAAAATCATATATGCCACAAAAACCCAGAATAATACTGATAAAAGAGGGCTTAAAAAGTAAATTATAAGTGATTGTATAAATGACATATGTTTCTCTATAATTTAATTTAAAAACCCCTGATACCCTATAAAATCATATCTTGCATTATAAATATATACATAAAAGATAAAATAAACTCTTCCCAATAACTTAAAATATTGATTAAGTGATTAGAATGAATTGTGTAATTTTAATAGGGTAGTAATATGATAGGTTTGGTCATAGTTACACATGGGCTTCTTGCTGTAGAGTTAAAACATGCGGCAGAGCATGTTGTAGGGCAACAAGATAATCTTGAAACTGTTTGCATTGGTCCAGACGATGATATGGAATTGCGAAGGGAGGATATTCGCTCAGCAGTTAAGAAAGTTGATTCTAAAAATGGTGTTATTTTACTTACGGACATGTTTGGCGGCACACCTTCTAATTTAGCAATATCAATGCTACGCGAAGGTGAGGTTGAAGTTTTGGCTGGAGTAAACCTTCCTATGCTTATTAAACTTGCAGAGGCCCGCAGAGAATCATCGTTGTCTAATGCAGCTCAAAAGGCAAAAGAAGCTGGTCAGCGTTACATCGCTATTGCTTCACAAATATTAGCGGGCAAAACTTGAATTTGAGTTTAGAAAAAACTGCAACAGTCACACTCACGAATAAGAGGGGGCTTCACGCCCGTGCATCCAATAAATTTATGGAGTGCGTGTTGAGGTATAATGCTAAAATTACTGTTCGTAGTCATAACGCTGTTTGCGCTGAAACAGTTGAAGCTGATTCAGTAATGGAGCTACTGCTACTGGGTGCCGCTTGCGGTGAAAGTATAACAGTTTCTGCATTCGGCGAAGAAGCAGAAGTTGCTATTAAGGCTTTGGTTGGTCTGGTAAAATCAAAGTTTGGTGAAGCTGAGTGAAGTTTTTTCAACTTCTACTGTCTCTTTTTATTTTGATAGGTTGTTCCAACACAAAAGCCTTTAAACCTGTGAGCCAATATCCTCCAGACCCATGGGTTAAAGGATATGCTAACTCTGACGATTGCATAGGAGGAGAGACTCTTGCTGTGAGTAAGTTCGTTCTTCCTACTTACCCAAGAAGAGCCTTTAAATCAGGTCGACAAGGATGGGTTTTGGTAAAGCTCAACGTGGATGAGTATGGCGAGACAAAAGATATTATAATTGAAAGGTCCCTTCCAGGTGGATTATTCGATGTACCTGTAAATAAAGCGATTAATCAGTGGAAATTCGATCCACCGCAAAATGGGGAAATGAAAAACTGTAGAGTTCTCATAAGATTTAGAGCTGGTGAGGTGTCCCTGGGAAGATAATCAATATATCTAGAAGTAGGTATTTTTTAGTACAAATAAATATATCCTTATTTCTAACTTTGAAGATCACTAGTTTCCCTATAATAAAACCCGTGGATTCATTATATTGCTTGGATCCAATGCATTCTTAACTAATCGAAGCATATTATATTTTATAGGATCAGCTCTTTTGGCCAATTCCTTTTTTTTCATGACACCGATGCCATGCTCTGCTGAAATAGAGCCGTTAAATTCAGTAACTATGTCAAAAACTAATTCTGATGCATCGTCCCATTTTCCTAAAAAGATATGTTTTTCAACATTTGGCGGCTGAGATATATTATAGTGAATATTTCCATCTCCAAAATGACCAAAAGCAACAGGCCTGCACCCGGGTATAAGTTTTGTTATTAATTTATCTGTTTTCATTAAAAAGCTTGGAATATATTCAATAGGTACTGTTATATCAAACTTAATGGAACCCCCTAGGTATTTTTGTCCAGCTGATATATTTTCCCTGATAGTAATAATCTCATTAGATTGAGTTTCATTTTGTGCAATAACAGCATCACTAATTATTTTTTTTTCATATGCGGCAGATAATAAGTTTTCAGCTAACTTCAAACCTGTGGCTTTAGACTCAGTGTCCCAATCTATTAAAACATACCAAGGGTATGCTTTTTTAAAGGGGTCTCTGACCATAGAGAAATTTTTAACAACTGCGTTAAAGCTTATGTGTGACATTACTTCAAACATACTCATCTTACCATCACATCTACTATGCTCCAATAATTCGATCGCCATTTTGGGGCTTTGAACAGCTATTAATGCGCGCTGAGTGTATTTAGGTATGTTAAAAAGCTTCAAACTTGCAGCAGTAATTATTCCAAGTGTGCCTTCCGCCCCGATGAATAAATTTGATAAATCATAACCTGTATTATCTTTCCTTAAGTTTGTTAAACCATTATAAATATCGCCATTGGCTAGAACGGCCTCAACCCCAAATACTAAATCTCTGGTGGTACCGTATTTTAAAACATGATTTCCGCCGGCGTTAGTGGATAGGTTTCCTCCTATAGTGCATGACCCCTGTGATGAGAGGAATAGTGGAAATCGTTTATCATAATCATTTGCCGCATTATGAACTTCTTGTAGCGTGGCACCTGCTTCCACAATCATTGAGTTATTTACTTTACTAACCTTTCTGATTTTTTTCATTTTTGTTAACGAAATCAATACTTCACCCATTGGAATTTGGCCACCAACTAAGCCAGTGTTTCCTCCTTGTGGTACAATTTTACAATTATTTTGACGACAGGAATTTATGCAATTACTTACTTCAGCTGTTGTTCGTGGTGTCAACATAATTGGAGTGTTACCTTTATATATATCGCGCCACTCTTTCAAATGTGGTGCTATTATATCTATGTCCTGTGTCCAAATTTCTTTTGGTAGATCTAACTTAAGGCCTGTGACTGCTTTATTCATTGAATCCAATCCAATTCGATATTTTCCAATTCCTTCAAAGATACTTTTCCCTCGCGGATTACTTTTATACCATTTTTTTCAGCAAGAATTATTGTAGAAGGGACATTTCCATGGGACTGCCCCTCATCTAGAACCCCATCAACAAGTGCATTAATAGTAGTATTAGCATCTTTAGGGTTTGCTTCACCGGAACGGTTTGCACTTGTCAGAACTAAAGGTTTATTAATAAGAAACTGTCTCCAAGAAACATCTGGGCATCTAAAAGCAATAGTATTGTTTAGGTAACATCGCTCATCAAATGTATTATTTTTTGTGGCAACTATAATGGTAACAGGTCCTGGCCAATATATTTCAGCAAGTTTTATTGCATATTTATTGAAAACCCCGTATTTTTTAGCTTGCCCAAGATCTTTTACACAAACTGCTAAAGATTTATTAAAGTCCCTGCCTTTGATTGCGTATATACGATCGATTGCTTTTTTATCATCAGCAAGGCTTGCAATTCCGTAAACGGTTTCCGTGGGAAGAATGCAAACGCCACCGGACTTATCTAGAATATTTTTATATTCATTATACATAACCTGGAGTATAGTACTGTAATTGAAAGAAAGAAACACTTGTTAAAAAAATCAAAGCTCTAAATTAAATTTATATTAATCGCTCAGAAATATTTACTTAACCAAAGGCCTGAAATAAATTACAGGGAAAAAAAGTAACTTTTGAACCCATTTATAGGGAAATTCCATGAAAAAATCTGGAGTAGAATCTGATAAAAAATTTAAATCTCATACAACCTTTAAGTGGCTTTTGCGAGAGATTAAATTTTTTATAGGCATGACATGCCTAATGTTAGTTTTTTTAACTACAGTTTGGGGTCACTATAAAATACCCTCTGAGTCTATGCAGCCTACACTTGAAGTTGGTGACCATCTTTATGTATCTAAATTTGCTTATGGTTATTCGAGACATTCAATGGTATTTAACCTTCATAAGCTACCATTCTTAAAAAAAGGGAAGCTTTTTAGTAAGCTACCAGAGCGCGGAGATGTAGCGGTATTTCGTAACCCTAAATCTGATATTATAATGATCAAACGTATTATAGGTTTGCCTGGTGATAAAATTTTTTTGAAAGAAGGGCGCCTTTATATAAATGAAAAGCTTGTTAAAAGAGAAAATACTGATGAATTTCTTTACAGAGAGCACAAGGGTTCTGTTGTTAATGTGAAGAAGTATGATGAGACATTATTAAATTCAGATAAATCTTACTCAATATATGAACGAAGTGATGAGGGGCCACTTGATATAACGAATGAATTTATAGTTCCTGATGGAAAGATTTTTTTCATGGGAGATAATAGAGACAATTCATTAGATAGCAGGGCTTACAGGGGGCCCGGTTATGTTCCCCTAGACCACTTAATTGGTAGGGCGGAAGTTATTATGTTCTCTTTCAAAAGGTGCAAGAAGGAAGAAAATTTAGTTTGCCCCCCCTTTCGTTTGATGAAAAGAATTTAAAATTTTAAATAACTTTTAGAACTGCTTCTGCTACACGGCTTATATTTTTAGTATTTGCTCCTGCTATGTTAATTCTTCCAGAATTCATTAGATAAACAGCATGGTCAGTTCGCAGGCTTTCTGCTTGTTGGGCATTTAAGGGTAGCATAGAGAACATCCCATTTTGATTAACAATAGCATCAGAAATATTGACAGCACCGAGTGAATTAAAGGCTTCAGACAATTTAAGTCTCAAGCTCTTAATTCTATTGCGCATCTCACTTAATTCTATTTCCCACATATTAAATAACTTTTGATCTCTAAAAATTTTATTTACTATCGCAGCGCCATGGTCGGGTGGCATTGAAATTAATTTACGTTGGATTGCACCAAATAACCCTTTGATCATCTCTGTTTTTTCCTGGTCCTTACAAATCGCTGCAACAAATCCAGTTCTTTCTCGGTAGAGGGCAAAATTTTTCGAGCAACTTGCTGCCAGTAGAACTTCTGGGCATATTTGCGTAACTTTCCTGAGTCCATAACTATCTTCTTTCATACCTTTACCGAGGCCAAAATAAGCAAGATCAATAAATGGGTATAATTCATTTTCATTCAAAAATACTGCCAAACGGTCCCATTGGTTTTCAGTAAGGTCAGCTCCAGTGGGGTTATGGCAACATCCATGCAGTAGTATTATATCACCTGGTTTAGCTTCTTGAGATAAATGCGAAAGCATTTCTTCAAAATCAACTTTTAAAGTTACTCTGTTATAATATGGGTATTGCTTCATTTCTAAACCAACAGAGCTAATCACAGGAATGTGATTGGCCCAAGTAGGTGTTGACGACCAAACAGTAGCCTCTGGACTAGCAATTTTTAGAAGCTCAGCACCTATTCTTAGTGCACCAGATCCTCCCGCTGTTTGAGCGCTACAAACACGTTTTTCTTCAAAAATAGGGTTATATTTTCCAAATATATATTGGAGAATATTCTTACAAAAATCCTGATTACCTATGGTACCTATATAAGATTTTGTAGTTTCTTCTTCATTACATATTTTTTCAGCTAACTTAACTGAATTTAAGATTGTTGTGTGCCCGTTATCATCTTTATAAACGCCAACTCCTAAATCTATTTTGTATGCACGTGGATCAGATTTACATTGTTCCATTATTGCCATTATTGGATCATCTGGACGCGGAGTAACATTTTCAAACATAAGAGTATCTATATATAGTTTTATTGTTGAACGAATATTTTTAATCTGGAAATTCAAATACTTCGAATTAATAATACTGTTTCATATTTTAGTCCATGTCTTTTTATGTTACTACAGGACCCTATGTTGAATTTTATTATAATTACCGCCTTTATTCTGATTATTTTAATTTATTTTTACAGATCATTGAGGGGTGAGAGTTTAAGTAAGTATAAGATAAATAGTTTTACTAAATATGAAACTCAGCACTCTGATGGTCTCATGCGTTTGTATGATTATTTACAGGCCACTTTTAATATTGAAAAACAACCGGTGTTATCGCGGTCAGGTTGGTCAAGTAAGCGCGAAGCATTTGATGCTGCAGCGCTAGCAAGAGAATTTGATTGTGAGTTTCGTAAGGATGAGTTTGTAGTAGGAGATCATGTATTAGATGGGGCATGGACATTAGTCGAAGGCTTTAGTTCCGAAAATCGAATACTTTACCTTCATGGCGGTGCATATACTGTAGGTAGTGATGTATCGCATCGCCCGATAACTTATCAAATCGCGAAAAGAACTAAATGTGCAGTTTTCGCACTTAATTACCGTTTAATGCCTGAGAGTGACAGAAAAGATTCTATTTTCGATTGCCAGTCTGGATATGATTGGATTCTAAATAACGGACCAGATGGCCCTGATCCCGTCAAGAATATTGCGATTTCAGGAGACTCCGCAGGAGGAAATTTAGCACTTGTGTTAAGCCACTGGTCAAGAAAAGTAGAAATAAAATCACCCAATGCTGTTGTAGTTCTTTCACCGCAAACAGATTGTACTTTTCAAAGTCCATCTATGCAGAGAAATCAAATTACTGACCCAATGCTCAAGCCTCTTTTGAGTAGGTTATTAAAAATGCCTAGGTTTATTCTTCTCTGGCTTTTATATTGGCAGTTAGGTCATAAGCCGTCCGATCCTTTGGTATCTCCAATTTTTAATGAATTATCAAATTTACCGCCAACATTAATTCAAGTAAGTAGCTCTGAAATGTTGTTCGATGATAGCATAAGATATGTTGCAAAAGCTAGAAAGCATGGATCTGAGGTGAAACTCCAAATTTGGAATAATTTGCCTCATGTATGGCAAATTTTTGATAACTTTATTGATGAGTCGCACAAAGCATTAGACCAAATTAGTAGATTTCTTGATAATAATGGCTTCAATGATAAGATTCATTAAATTCATTTAATCTTTTAGAAATATTCTCGAAACCTGACGTGTGTAATATATTCTAAAGTAAAGCCAATTCAAAATTACAGCTAATTTCTAATTGTAATTTATGGCCTCTTATTAAGCTTGGAGAAAACTATGAAAACGGTTCTTTTTAAAAAAACATTTACATCAATAATTGCTTTTTCAGGCGCATGCTTATTGCCTGTTACATCTTATGCTACAGACTATTCAAATAGATATTACAGTAACGATTGCTATCAGAACAGTAATGATCAACTAGCAGCAGGATTATTTGGGGCTGTTATTGGCGGAGTGGTCGGTTCTCGTATTGCTGGAAGAGGGGATAGGACAGAGGGATCAGTTATAGGCGCAATACTTGGAGGCACTACGGCTGCTGCGATTAGTGATAGTGGCCGCTCAAACGGATACAATCCAAATTGTGAAAAAATAAGACGTCAAACAAGAAGCCGTAATTATCGTTACAATCATTATCCACGTAATAATAATTTAGATAACTTTTCTAATCAACAAGATTATTACTCAGCAAGAAGCAGAGTAAATACAAGAAGTAGAAGTAATAATGGTAGAGTGCGTGGTAATAGTAACTATCGGAGTCGTAATGATCATGGGTATGAACATCAACATGATCATGAGCATCATCACAGTCATTATCATTACCATGGTCATAGTCATTATCATGATTAAATATATTTCTTTATTACAACCTAGTTTCTGAATTTACCATGTAGTAAATATTCAGTATTGCCAGAAGTACCTTTTATGGGGGACACACAAGTTGCAGAAATACTCCAACCTTTTGTGTGTATCCAATCGGAAACTTCAGATAATGAAGTTAAGGCTAAAGATTCTGACTTTACTATACCGCCTCTTGAAATGCCCTTTTTTCCGACTTCAAATTGCGGCTTAACAAGTATTACGAGGTCTGCTTCTGAGGCAGATAGTGTCAAAACTTGATCAAGTACTTTTGTAACCGATATAAAACTAGCATCACAAACAATAATTTGGGGTGGCTCAGTGAAATGTTTTTCTGTTAAATTTCTGGCATCGAAGTTTTCCATGGACACAATTTTTTCGATATTTTTTAAACGGTGATGTAATTGATCGCAGCCTACATCAACCGAATAAATTTTTTTTGCTCCATTACTGTAAAGTACTTCGGTAAAGCCACCAGTAGACGCACCAACGTCTAAACATACTTTATTTTTTACAGAAATATTAAACTTTATGAGTGCGTGTTTTAATTTAACACCCCCTCGAGAAACCCAAGTAAATTCTTTCTTTGCCTCTATAAGACTGTTTTCCGATATTTTTTCCGAAGCTTTTTTTAATACCCTACCATCAACAATAACTAACCCTAATTTAATGGCCGATTGAGCACGAGTGCGAGATTCGTAAAGACCCATTTTTGTTAGTAGAAGGTCGGCACGTTTCACTATGCAGTGTTATAGTTCAATGCTATGTCTTGACCAAGAGTCTCAAAGACGGTTCTTACTATGGCTTTAGAGTCTAGCTTTGCTTTTTCATACATTTTATCGGGAGTGTCATGATCTATAAATTCATCAGGTAAGTGCATAGAACGTATTTTTAAACCTTCGTCAAGACGTCCTTCTTTTGCAAGTTCATGAAGCACAAAAGATCCAAACCCACCTATTGAGCCTTCCTCTATCGTAATCAGAACCTCATGCTCGTCAGCTAATTGGAGTATAAGCTTCTTATCAAGGGGTTTAGCAAATCTAGCGTCTGCTACTGTTGTTGATAGCCCCAAGGCTTCCAGTTCTTTTGCGGCTGCTAATGCCTCGTTAAGACGGGTTCCATAGGAGAGAAGGGCTATTTGACTTCCTTCACGTAATACTCGGCCTTTGCCAATTTCTAGGATTTCTGGTTTTGGTGTGACATCAATTCCTGTTGCTTCTCCTCGTGGATACCTAAATGCAATAGGTCCGTCATTATATTCGACAGCAGTTGCAACCATGTTAGCAAGTTCTACCTCATCAGAGGCAGCCATTAGAACCATATTAGGTAAACAACCAAGATAAGCTATATCAAATGAACCTGCATGCGTAGGCCCATCAGCGCCAACTAAACCTGCTCTATCTAGGGCAAAACGTACAGGTAAGTTTTGTATAGCAACATCATGTACAACTTGATCATAACCCCGTTGAAGAAAAGTAGAGTATATTGCACAAAATGGTTTATAACCTTCAGCAGCTAGGCCTGCTGCAAAAGTAACGGCATGCTGTTCAGCTATTCCTACGTCGAACATTCGTTCTGGAAAAGATTTTGCAAAAATATTCATTCCGGTACCGCCAGGCATGGCAGCTGTAATACCTACTATTTTATCATCATTATTGGCATGCTTTACCAATTGGTTACCAAAAATGTTAGTATAGGTCGGGGCGTTAGGTATGGATTTACTTTGTTCACCTGTAACTACGTTGAATTTTGAAACACCATGATATTTATCGGCTGAATTTTCTGCAGGCTCATAACCTTTCCCCTTTTGTGTAACCACATGGATAAGGACTGGTCCATTTTTCATTTTTTTTACATTTTCCAAAACAGGTATTAGTGTGTCGAGGTCATGGCCATCAACTGGACCAACATAATAAAACCCAAGTTCTTCAAACCAAGTTCCGCCCATGAACATTCCACGAGTATATTCTTCGGCCTTACGCGCTGTTGATTTTATAGGTCTGGGTGCATCCTTTACTATAGCTTTTCCTGCGCCGCGTAGTTTTTGATAACCACCCGAGCTCACCATTTTCGCTAGCATATGACTCATTGCGCCAACTGGAGGAGCAATAGACATATCGTTATCATTGAGTATGACTATCTGTTTTGAGTCTGTTGCACCTGCATTGTTCATAGCCTCATAAGCCATACCTGCGGTAATTGACCCATCACCTATTACTGAGATTACATGCCCATCTTTCTTGGATAAGTCTCTTGCAGTGGCGAAACCCATACCTGCTGATATAGATGTTGAACTGTGAGCAGCCCCAAAAGGATCGTAAATACTTTCGCTACGTTTCGTAAAGCCAGATAACCCGCCGCCTTTACGAATTGTTCGCATTTGGTCTCTTCTACCAGTTAATACCTTATGCGGGTAGCATTGATGCCCAACATCCCAAATTAATTTATCATCGGGCGTGTTGAAAACGTAATGAATCGCAACCGTTAATTCAACAACACCTAGCCCAGCTCCTAAGTGTCCTCCTGTCATTGATACGGCATCAATAACCTCTTCGCGCACTTCTGCAGCTAAATCTTTGATTTGGGCAACAGGTAGTTTACGCAAGTCAGCGGGGTATTTAATTTTATCTAAAAGTGGCGTTATGGGCATATAATCTTTCTAATTCTTGTCGTTAATATGCGCGATTTAAAATAAAGTCGACTGTTTTAGAAAGTATTTCTGCTTTCTTACCAAAGGGCTCTAGGTGTGCAATTGCACTTTTGCC
>JBELEM010000033.1:0-19710 GCA_042093735.1 Hellea sp.
AAAAGAATTTACGGGATTCCTTATGAAGACTGGAAAGAGATGTACCAAAAACCTGCTACGGAAGAGCAACTGATAGCTATGAAAAACCGTAAAACACTCTAAACTGACACTTTATCTTTGGCGGGATCTCTAAGAACATAACCTCTTCCCCATACAGTTTCTATATGATGCTCTCCCTTTGAAACTGCAACAATTTTCTTTCTTAATTTGCATATGAATACGTCAATTATTTTTAATTCTGGTTCATCCATCCCGCCATAAAGGTGATTGAGAAACATTTCCTTCGTGAGAGTTGTTCCTTTACGTAAAGATAAAAGCTCTAGCATCTGATATTCTTTACCTGTGAGATGAACTCTTTGTTCCCCTACTTCTACTGTTTTAGCATCAAGATTAACTTTAATTTTACCTGTTGTAATAGTTGATTGACTGTGTCCTTTAGATCTTCTTACTACTGCGTGAATACGTGCAACCAATTCATCTTTGTGAAACGGTTTTGTCATGAAATCATCTGCCCCTGTACCGAGACCCCTCACTTTAGATTCAATATCGCTGGTTCCAGACAATATAAAGATAGGGGTATTAATTTTTGCCAATCTTAAGGTTTTAAGGACGTCAAAACCTGGCATATCGGGCAAGTTTAAGTCTAATAATATTATATCATAATCATAGAGCTTACCAAGGTCCACGCCCTCTTCTCCCAAGTCCGTAGTATATACGTTAAACCCTTCCGACTTTAGCATTAATTCTATAACTTGTGCTGTAGCACTATCATCCTCAATTAGCAGAACACGCATAATATATTCCCTTTCTTGCGAATCAAAAACCCCAAGCTAGTAATATAGTTAACGGAAATTAATGGTTTTGGGAATCCAGTTTTTTTATTTGTTATTGCTAGTGCTAGCTTTAATGGAGCGTGAGTTACTGAGTCTGACTAATAAAAGGGTTTATTTAAGTCTATTATGAGGGTGATGTCTAAAACGATCATGATTTGTTAACACCCCATCACTATTAGTATCCATTCTTAAAAAATTAGATTTTATGGATATATTATGTTCTTCGAGGGATATAAAACCATCAGAGTTTAAGTCACGTCCAAGTGCCGCTGGACGGTTTTCTGAGGCCTTAAAATTTGATCTTTGAAAAGAATTTCGCTTGAGATTAAAGTCAATTGCTTGTGATTTCCATTCATCAATACTTAATACCCCATTCTTATCTTGATCTATTTTATTGAAATCCCTTTCTGCACGCTCGATATCTTTTTTTCGCCGGAAATTCATTATTTCTACTTTTGATAGCTTGAGGTCGAGGTCTGTGTCAGCTGAAGAAAATATTTTATGGGCATTTAAATAAAACTGTTCAGAGGTAATAACTTTATTATTTTCGATTTCATTTGCGACAGCTATAGAGGCGCTGGTGTTTGCGAATAATAAACTTCCGCACAGGAACGTAATTTTAAAATAATTTTCCATACTGTATCTCACTCTTGTACTTTAACACAAGATTTTGGGAAGAATTACTAAAAAATGCTCACATTAGCATCATTTAATAAAACCTTAATAAAATACCATATGAGCTTTTATACTCAAATTATCATGCGCACTTACTATTTAATAGCCACATAAAATGTATTACCATTACGTTCTACTGATAGTGCGAAAGGGCCATCTTCACCTTTTGTAAGTTTATTAAAGCTTTCGAGGTTTTGAACGTCTCTCCGGTTTATCGAACGAATAATGTCACCTTTGACAAGTCCAGCTCTTTGGGCTTTTGAGCCTAATTCTACTGCTGAAACATAGACTCCTTTGCTACCACCTCTGAGGTTTAAATCCACTGGAATATTTGTAAGAGTTGCTCCTGAGAAAGTTTTCTTTTCAGGACCATTATTCATGGCTAGGCTATCTGATTGTTCATCATTTTCGTCAACGGCCTCGACTTCTATTCTACGTTTTATTTTTCTTCCTTCTCGTAAATAGGTAATGGTATACCTTTCTCCAGGCTCAACGAGACCAACTGCATTTCGAATGTCTGACGCATCTTTTATTGCTCCTCCATTAAAAGAAATAATTACATCATCGCGTTTTAGACCTGCTTTTTCTGCAGGGCTGTCTTCTACTACTTGGCTTACTAAGGCGCCATCGAGCGTTGTAAGGTCTAAGGCTTCTTTGAGCGTAGGAGTTATATCTCCTATTAGCACACCAATTCTACCCCGGCGTACCTCTCCATAAGAAATCAACTGGCGCATAACAGCCTGAACTATATTTGTGGGTACAGCGAACCCAATACCTTGATTGCCACCTGATCTTGATATTATAGCGGAGTTTATTCCTATTAGTTCACCTTTTGAGTTTACTAATGCTCCACCTGAATTTCCTGGATTTATTGATGCATCAGTCTGAATAAAATCCTGATACCCATCACCACTGCCGTTATCACGGCCAAGTGCAGATACAATACCAGATGTTACAGAATGCGATAAGCCAAATGGGTTACCCACTGCGATTACATAATCACCTACCCTTACTTCACTTGCTTTAGCTATTTGTAACTCAGCTAGTTTTTTGGCTGATACCTTAATTAGAGCTATGTCTGTCTTTTTATCCGTTCCGACTATTTCAGCTTCCAACTGCCTTTTGTCTTTAAGTGTTACGATTATTTCGTCTGCATCCTCAATCACATGCGCGTTAGTGATGATGAGCCCTTCATCAGCATTTACTATTACACCAGAGCCCAGGCCTCTTTTTTCTCTTGGCTCATTCGGCATGCGGCCACCAAAAAAACGTTCAAGAAGCTCTTCATTTCTATTGGATAGTTTGGGAGCTTTAGCTGTGCTTCTAACATTGATTGATACGACTGCAGGAGTAATTCTATCGAGAAGTGGCGCCATGCTTAACACTCCTCTTTCACTATCTAAACTCATTGCTGAACTTGAATTGAGAAGTGCTTGTGAATGTCCCTCTTGTGAAATTAGGCATCCTATTAACAATGTAGTTACCAATATTTTTTTAGGCATAGTTGCTGTCCTCTTAAGGCTATCGAATATTTGGTTTATATGTAAGGAAGATTAGTTATCTATCAAGAGCTATGCGACTAACCTGTACATCTTTTAATAAAACTCTGCGTACAATAATCGCAATACTGAAAGATAAATTGAGAGTGGTCATTTACCGATAACCCAATTAAAGTGCTTTATTATAACTTTATTTGTAAGCCCTGCCGATACATATGGGTCATCTTTTAACCACTGAGTAACTATATTTTTGCTTTTAGCCTTTACGATTAACAAACTACCTCTCATAATTTCATTTTCATCCATCCATGGTCCTGCTATAAGTATTTCCACTTCACTCTTTGTTTTTAGCCAAGCCAAGTGGTCATTGCGTGCAAACTGCCTGATGTGCAAGCTATCGGGCTTGTCCTCGCTATAAATGATAAATTCCAATTTAAATCTCCGTTGTTATTTCACGAGATAATAGTTGTTTTATGGCTTCATCAACATTTACTTTCCCAGAAATAATTTGAGATATAGCCGTGCATATTGGCATATCTACATTAAGTTTTTTTGCCATAGCCTCCAAAACGGGAGCGCTTGCAACGCCCTCTGTTACAGAATTTCGTGATGAAATTATTTCATTTAAAGTTATGCCTTTACCTAGGGATAAGCCGCATGACATATTTCGTGACTGTGCGGATGAGCAGGTTAAGACTAGATCTCCTAAACCACATAAACCGCCTAAAGTTTCCGGCTTGCAGCCAAGGGCAATGCCGAAACGAGTCATTTCAGCATAACCGCGAGCAATAACGGCTGCATGGGCTGACTTTCCAAAGCCTTTTCCGACAACTATACCACAAGCAATAGCAAGAACGTTTTTAACTGCTCCACCTACTTCAGCACCTATCACATCACTAGAAAAGTATGGCCGGAATGTGGGAGCGCCTATTGCTCCAACTAGTTTCTGACCAATGGTTTTATTCTCACATGCCAATGTTACCGCTGTAGGTAATCCTCTAGCGACATCAATAGCGAAGCTTGGGCCCGATAAAACTGCTGCTACTGACTTTGGTGATACTTGATCAAGAACTTGAGACATAAAACTATGTGAAGAAATTTCGATGCCTTTAGAGCAGAGCACTATAGGTAATCCTTCTCTAATAAAGGGTGAAAATTCTTCTAAAATATTTCTCGTATGTTGGGCTGGAGCCACAGACAAAATGGCATCCATATCTGCTAAATCTTTAATATCGGATGTTGCAGTTATGTTGTTATGCAAATTTATGTCTGGCAAATATAGGCTATTTTGTCTTTTTTTATTTATATCAGACACGCATTGGTCTTCATAAGCCCAAAGCAAGGTATCGC
The DNA here is from genome assembly GCA_042093735.1 of Hellea sp. Lineage (GTDB taxonomy): Bacteria > Pseudomonadota > Alphaproteobacteria > Caulobacterales > Maricaulaceae > Hellea. Next base: position 4,358 of record JBELEM010000033.1, read on the forward strand.
GACCTGCTAAGGCAAGTCTTTGCGCAAGTGCAGTTCCCCATGCACCCCCACCAATAACGCCTATTTTTTGATAGTTTTGACTTCTTTTTTTCATGACTTTGGCCCCTTTTTACCGTACCCACTTTTGGGCTTTTGGGTAGCTGCAATCATATCGAGTGGCCACCGAGGCCTAGCTTTTACTGATATGCTATCAAAATTACCTATAGCATAGTGCTGTGCCCCAGCTAAAGCAATCATAGCAGCATTATCAGTACAATACTTAAGGGGAGGTGCAACAAATTTAAAATTCTCACTATTGCATAACGCTTTAAGTGACTCCCTTATCTTAGTATTAGCTGCAACCCCGCCCGCTACCACAAAGTGGTGTTTTTTATCAGAGTTAACATCTAGGTCATCAATGAAAAATTTCATCGCCTTTCGGGAACGATCATTTAGCACATCACAAACTGCCTCTTGGAAGCTTGCTGCGATATTCGCTTTATCAGTTTCGGTCTTGTTGGAGGCGTTGTATGCACGAGACACTGCTGTTTTTAATCCTGCAAATGAAAAATCCGCATGGCTCTTGCCTATTAACGGCCTAGGTAAGTCCACAGCTTTTGCGTCTCCACTTTTTGCAAGACGCTCGACTTTTGGGCCGCCTGGAAAGCCTAGCCCCATAACTTTCGCTGTTTTATCGAATGCTTCACCCGCAGCATCATCTAATGTACTTCCAATTCTTCTGTAGTTACCAAGTCCTTTAACGGATAACAGCTGGGTATGCCCTCCAGAAACAAGTAATAATAAATATGGAAAAGGACAGTCTTCAGAAAGACTTGGAGAAAGCGCATGCCCCTCAAGATGATTTACGGCTATCAAAGGAATATTTAAAGACATGGAAATACCTTTGGCAGCCATGAGTCCAGTAATTACCCCGCCGATAAGTCCGGGGCCAGCAGTTGCTGCTATTGCATTCAAATCCAAGTAGCTTATACCGGCTTCTTGCACTGCATTTTCTATTATACCTTCAATTTTTAAAAGATGTGCTCTTGCTGCTATTTCTGGAACAACACCGCCATAGGGAGCGTGCTCAGAGTTTTGGCTTGCTATTATAGAAGATAGAATTTTTATTGGTTTACCTTTTTCCCACAGCACCACGGAAGCAGCTGTTTCATCACAGCTACTTTCTATGCCCAGAATCAGCGCTTTCTCTTGGACAGGGTATTTTAAAGGCGTTAGAGTCACAAATATCACATAGGGAGTATTTGGCAGGGATGCAACGTAAGCTTATTATAGGAACAAGGGGTTCTCCATTGGCTCTTTATCAGGCTAATTTAGTCAAAACCCTCCTGGGGCATGAGTCTAAGATTAAAATTTTCAAAACATCTGGCGATAGAATAACTGGAGATCTAAAAGATTTTGGAGGTAAAGGGTTATTTACAAAAGAGTTAGAAGCGGCGTTAATTAATAGAGATATTGACTTAGCTGTACACTCAATGAAAGATGTACCAACAATTAGCCAAGAGGGCTTGAGTATAGAGGCCGTCTTGAAAAGAGAAGATCCTCGAGATGCATTCATATCCTATAAAGTATCCAGGCTCATGGATTTGCCACATAAAGCTGTCGTTGGGACAGCATCAATACGTCGTCGTGCTCAGTTAAGTGCCATCCGGCCCGACATTCAATTTTCATTGCTTCGAGGTAATGTGGGTACACGTATAGATAAACTTAAGAATGGAGACTGTGATGCAACTTTCCTAGCTGTGGCAGGTTTAAACCGTCTTGGGGAGCAAGGATTAATAACAGAGGCTATAGAAGCTAATATTATGTTATCTGCGCCAGCTCAGGGGGCAATAGGTATAGAAATCCGCAAATCGGACACCAAAACAAAGAAAATAATTGCATCACTTAATCACTACGAAACAGAGATTTCCGTTGCAGCTGAGAGGTCCTTCTTACGGGCACTTGATGGCTCATGTAAAACCCCAATTGCTGCTCTCGCAAATTATAAAGATAAAACTCTTAATTTCCGCGGAGAAGTTATCTCTAAAGATGGGACTTTGGTGTTTTCACGTGAAGTAAAACAAAAAATATTAAGCATAGATGAAGCTATCTCTCTAGGGTACAAGCTAGGAATTGATCTGCGTAAAGAAATTGGAAAAAAAATTCTTTGGGATTAGAAAAGAAATGTTAAATAGACCAAAGCCAACAGTTTGGGTGACTCGATCGCTTCCTGCTGCGAATAGAAGTTCAAAAAACTGGTCGTATGCAGGATTTAATCCGCTTATCTTTCCACTATTAGAGATATCGAGACCTTTTGAAGAGCCAAATTTACCACTAAAAAAGGGGATACTAGTCTTTACCTCGGGTAATGGGGTCAGAGCTTTTTCTGAAAGGACAACAGAGAGAGACTGGAGTGTTGTTACTGTTGGTAAAGAAACACAACGTTTGGCAAGAAAATTTGGATTTGAGTCCCCGTTAACTGCAAACGGTGACTCTGGAGATGTTGCTAATTTAATTTTAAATAACTTCAGTAAGGATAATAATATATATCATTGTGGAGGTAATAATTTACGAGGTTCTCTTGTCAAAGATTTACTACAAAAGGGGTATCATGCTGAGAGACTAGTTTACTATAACTCTACTCCAATTAATGCTAAGCCCTCTATTAATATTAACGAGATAGATTATTTAATTCTATATTCCCCCTTGGCTGCAAGAACGCTTGTTAAATATCAATTTAATCTTTCAGGGCTTTCAGTTATCTCTATTAGCAAGGCTACAAAAGATGCTATGGGAAGTCTGAAAGGTGTGAGGCACAAAGTTTCAAAAGAACCTAATGAGATGGCAATAATAGACTTGGTTAAGGGTTTAGAGGTGATGAATGATTAGATATTTGAATATTGTTACTATCCTCTTATCAGTTTTGTCAGCTACATTTTTGATTTTAGGTGGGTTTCCAAAACTTATTTTTCAAATACCCGTTAATGAGGGGCCGCCAGTATTTCAGCATATATCGATTTCACCGGAGGCCTCGGCGGGCATGTTTTTTGCCGGTTTTTCCTTTATAGCATTAATATTTTCAATTATTCTGAATATTCGAAAATTATTATTAAACAGCCAACGATTGGAGGGTTTGGATAAAGAAACTCAAATTCAATCTTTTAGAGCATTGTTAGTTGCGGTGGCTGAGGGAAATATAAAAACTGTAAGAAAGTATACAAAAAAGGTAGGAAGTGCTTCAGCATCTAAGGGCTTAACTTACTTTATAAATGCTAAATCGGCAGAGGCGTGTGGTGACGCTGAGGAAGCTATCGGTCACTATAAAGCTATGCTTTTGGACCGTGATTATTTAGCGATCGCACAACGAGGTTTGGCAGAGCAATTTTTTTCTATCTCTGATTATCCAAAGGCAATTAAGCACGCTAAAGATGCAATTAATAAAAATAAGAAATCCTACTGGGCATATCACATAATATTCCAATCACATGTACTCGAGGCAGACTGGTCTAAAGCACTGGAAACATTGACTGAGGTAGAGTTAAGTAAACATTTTGACCATAAAGCAATTTATCGATATCGAGCAGCTTTGCTTTCAGCTGAAACAGTAAGGTTAAGTAAGTTAAATCAAGCGGGGAAGGCTCTTAATACTGCAGCTGAGAGCTTCAAATTTGCACCAAATTTTCCACCCGCAGTGGTTAATTATTCTTATTTGTTAATTGCAAGCGAAGAATTTAAAAAGGCTATTAATGTTATTAAAAAATCTTGGAGAAAAGACCCGCACCCAGTTTATGCAATTATTTATCGTAACCTTCTAGAAGCTGGGAAAATAAAAAACAAAGAAAAGTATTTTGATGACTTAATAAGAACTAACCCTAAGCACTATGAAACTCAGATGTTCAAGGTCGAACAACTTTTGCATTCAGGAAGTGGTAATAATGCACTCAAATTATTATCCCCCTATTTATCAAATGGTGGTGATAATGAAAGGGTGTGTTTACTAGCAGCAAATGCTGAAGCATTAAAACAAAATAATTTAGGGGCTCTAGAGTGGTTGCAAAAAGCAATTACTGCTCCGAAGGATCTTAATTGGTCTGACATTAACTCTGAAGGAGTTGCTTTTGATTATACAAAAGAAGAATGGGTGCGTCTTATAAACCTATTCGGAAAAAAAGCAGAACTTATGCATGCAAGGTATGAAAAAAGTAAAAAAACATTACTGCCGATTAAGGTAGTAAATTCAGAGATAGTAGTAGATAAGAAGCGAGTAATAAACGAAAAGCCTAGTACTCATAAAGGGCGGGGTCACCATCAAGAAGAAAAATTTGAAATATTAATTCCTGATGGATTGGCGCAGAGACTTGAAAGCTTACTCGAGCCATCAAAAAAACCTAAATAAACCGGATGGAGATATAATGTCGGCGATATTAGTTAAACAGGAAGAAATTACAGCTAGTGAAAATGTAATCCCAATATATGTGGTAAGGGATAACGAATGGCCTCAATTTAAATTATCTTTGTCAGAATCTCATATTAAGTTTTCTGAGTTTCAAAAATTTTCGGCAAAAAAAAATCAAAAGCTTTGCTTAACTAATTCTGATGGTGAGATTTTATCTGTAATATTTGGAGCAGGTTCAGTAGTTACCGATGATCTTGGGGCTATGCGTACAGGAGGGCTGTCAGCTTCTCTTCCATCCGGTTTTTATAAATTTTCATTGCTACCTAAGGACTGGAAACAAGATTTAGCAATTGTTGGTTGGGGAGCTGGTGCTTATAAGTTTGAAGAATATTTACCTACCGAAACAATTTTTCCAACTCTGGTAATAAACCAATACGATAAATTTGAAGAAATAAAATCTACCGTAGAAGCCATCCATTTGTGTAGAAATTTAATCAATACCCCCGCTAATGATATGGGTCCTGACGCTCTTGGTGCAACTGTTCTGAAAATTGCTGAGTTTTATGGAGCAGCTATTCAAATAACCAAAGGTCAAGATTTAATTACAGATAAATACCCAATGATTCATGCTGTTGGAAGAGCTGCACATGAAGAACCTAGGTTAATAGAGTTTGAATGGGGTGAAACTTCCCACCCCCGCCTTGCCATAGTTGGTAAAGGTATCACATTTGATACAGGGGGCTTAAATATCAAAAGTGCTGCAGGTGCAAAAATAATGAAAAAAGATATGGGGGGAGCTGCTCATGCGCTAGCTCTTTCAAAAATGATTATGGCCAATAACCTTCCTGTAAGGTTGCATTGCCTAATTGCGATCGCAGAAAATTCAATTTCAGCTGGGGCTTATAGGCCGGGGGATATATTGACTTCCCGCTCAGGGCTAACAATCGAAATCGATAACACTGATGCTGAGGGAAGATTAGTTTTAGCTGATGCATTGACAAAAGCATCGGAATTGGAACCTAGTTTAATTATGGACTTTGCTACTTTAACAGGAGCTGCTCGCGTAGCATTAGGACCAACTCTTCCGCCATTTTATTGTAATCGAGAGGCCCCAGTTTCATCGGTTCTAGAGCATTCAAAAAAACAAAAGGATCCGATGTGGCATATGCCACTCTGGCAACAGTACAATCAAATGTTGGACTCTCCAATTGCCGATATGAAAAATGCAGGTGGAGGTTTCGCTGGTTCAATTACTGCTGCTTTATTTCTTGAAAAGTTTGTTAATGCACAACCTTGGATGCATTTTGATGTCTATGGCTGGTGTCCGACATCATACCCTGGTCACCCAAAAGGCGGCGATATGTTTGCAGTTAGAAGTTTGTATCATTGGATAAAATCTGGTGGCTTAAATAGTAATTTATCAATTTAAATAAAGATTATTCAATACTCATGATGCTATATTAAATATAAATTATCGCTAATTCTGTAATTTATTTATCATTTACCTGACAAAATATATAAGTATTTCTGTTGCTTATCAAAATCTTGAGTCTGTTATGACAATTCTTTCTTGACCAAAGAATCATTGTTGTGCGATTCATTAATGTGTGAGTGATTTGTTTTGAGGAAGAGAACATCAACAAATGCAAAGTTCGGTACCTATATCTAAAGCAAAACGAAGTGATGCTTTAGCTATTTGGCATAGGGTTACTTTGGAAACAGTTTTGTCGAATGGACCAGACTTATCATCTCGTCAGCTTTCTGTGTTAATGACAATTTACTTAGATAATTCAAACCAAACAGTGAAATCTCTATCTGAAAAATTAAATGTTACTAAGGCAGTTATATCACGTGCATTAGATACTTTAACTAAATATGGATTTGTTAAAAGGGCGCCAGACCCTAGAGATCGACGCTCTATAATTGTGATGCGAACATCTGGCGGTATATTATATCTTCAGCATTTTGCTGATATAATACAATCCGAAATAAAATCGAATAATTTCTCTTCAGCGGCTGCTTAGTGCCGCTTAGAAAAAAAAATACTCCAGATTCGCGCGTTAATTTAACATTTACTGATAATCAATCTTTTACCTTAAGTTCAGTTGTATCGCCGATCGCATCTTTATATAGCGAGCCTAAAGCATGTGTCTCAAAAGATACTGAACTACTTTTTGGTCATAATTTTAAAGTCTATGAAATAAAAAAAGGCTTTGCATATGGTCAGGCTGCACCATTAAATGAAAACTCTCTATACCCGGGATATGTAGGCTTTATTCCGAAAAATGATTTAGCTACATTTACCACACAGGCAAATTACATTGTTACCGCTTTGAGGGCCCCTGTTTTCGATTTTGCTGATATAAAAAGTCCAATTAATAAGACTCTTTCTATGGGATCCCTTATTCATTCTAAATACACTTTAGATGATTTTATCAAAACTGAAAACGATGATTATATTCATCGTGCACATGTAATGAAAATATCTGATGCCCCAAAGGTTTCAGACTTTACAACTGTTGCTGAGAAGCATTTGGGACTACCTTATATTTGGGGGGGTATTAGTACAGTTGGTCTTGATTGTTCAGGACTAGTTTTGTCCTCTTTGCGAGCAACTGGGTCTGATAGTCCAAGAGATACTGATATGATGGAAGAAAAATTGGGGTCATTTTTGTCAATACAAAAAAATAATTATTCTAGGGGTGACCTAGTTTTTTGGAAAGGTCATGTAGGTATCATGGTCTCAAAAACTGATATCATTCATGCTAACGCATATCATATGTCTGTTACAGTCGAGCCACTATCTGTGGTAATTGATAGAAGCTTGGAGCAGGGAGGAGGAGAAATTACCTCAGTAAAAAGGCTTTAAAATGCCTCATAACTGTGAATTTTTTTCTTTTATTTCTAGGCTTAGGCCTTGTGAAACTGTATCTGCCTCAGAAGAAGTTTCACTTTCAGCAAGTTTAGGTGCTGGTTTTGAAAGCGGAGATGCAGAAGCTTGACGCAGTAATTCAATTACAGCTGCTCTATCTGTTTCTTTCTTTAATCCAACGAAATTCATATTAGTTCCTGAAATATATTTTGTAGGCTTTGCTAAAAAACCGTCCAATTCTTCATATGTCCAAGTTTTTCCTGAGGTGACTAGTGCATTTGAATACTTAAATCCATCTTTTACACCTGCAGTTGAACCTACTACGTTCCAAAGGTTAGGTCCTGTCCCATGAGCGCCATCAATATCGGCATTGTGACATGAAGTACATTTTTTGAAAACCTTCAACCCACGTGTTGAGTCCATAGCGTCTACCCATGCTAACTGTGGGAAGGGAAGTGGTTCAGCATCATCTTTTGAAGCTACTTCAAGAGGTCCTACTCTGTACGCCGGTGTACTTGGCATCTCTGAATGAATAAATATGTGTGGTGCTGTTCTTAGAACCATTACTCCAAGTGCTGTAGCTAATACAGCACCGGCTAACTTATTAAATCCGAGTTCATCCATGACTTAGTCCTTGGTTAGTTTCAAAGATGAAACAATTACGTGCAAATATTAGAAGTCTATTATAAGTATTAACTTCAAAAGCAAACCGAAAATAGCTTGCGGCCAAGCGTCGCAAAGGCTTTAAGAGATTAACGATCTAGGAGAGTTTCACAATAATGTCAGATATCATAGTTTATCAAGGAGAGCCCGGAGCTTTTTCACACTTAGCTTGCCAGGTGGGTTACCCAGACCTTACTCCAAGCCCGTGCGCAAGCTTTGCCTCAGCTTTCGATTCTGTTAGATCCGGAGACGCGAAGCTTGCCATGATACCTGTGGAAAATACAGTGGCAGGAAGAGTCTCGGACATATATCACTTACTACCTGAGGGCGGCTTATACATTATTGGAGAGCTATACTTACCTGTGCATCATCAATTATTGGGTATTTCTGGAGCAACAATTGAAACTATTAAGACGGCGCGGTCACATCCTATGGCATTAGGGCAAGTTCGAAAAAATTTAGCTAAAATGAATATTTTACCATTAGCAGATATTGATACAGCAGGAGCGGCGCGTGCTGTTGCTCAATTGAAAGATAAATCTATATCCGCCATTGCGTCATCGCTTGCCGCAAGTATCTATGGTTTAGACATCATAGAAAAAGATATTCAGGATGAGAGCCATAATACAACACGGTTCTTAATATTAGCTAGCGAGCCTTTAAAGACAGATGTAGCTGGTGGACCTTGGGTAACAAGTTTTGTTTTCAAGGTTCGTTCCGTTCCTTCAGCGCTCTATAAGGCTTTGGGTGGTTTTGCTACTAATAATGTTAATATAACAAAGCTTGAAAGCTATATGGTTGGAGGCTCTTTTCAAGCTGCTCAATTTTATGTTGATGTTGAGGGTCACCCTGAAGAAAAAGGAATGGCTCATGCTCTTGAGGAACTTAGTTTTTATACTGAGTCGATTAAAATATTGGGTACTTATATTGCGCATGAAACACGCATGAAATCATGATAATCTTGTTTTGCGATTATGTCACATCACTGTTTATATTTTAATTGCTCAGAAATCTCATCTTAACTTTCAATCCAATTCCTTAATAAGTGATGAGCTATAGTAAATTTGGGTAGTTTAAGAAAATGATCGCCTGAGTTGTTGTAAACAGCTTTAACTTGATCTTTTGTAAACCATTTGGCTTCTTCAATTTCATCTGTATTAATATTTAGGTCTTCATTGTCCGCTTCACAAACCATGCCAATCATGAGCTGTGAAGGCCACGGCCAAGGTTGACTAAATACATACTGTGCGTTTTTTATTTTGATTCCTACTTCCTCATAAGTTTCCCTTTTTACAGCTTCCTCAATTGTTTCACCCGGTGATATAAAACCTGCTAGAGCTGACATCGCGCCTTCTGGCCAACCCTTGCCTCTTCCAAGTAAAACTTTATTGTTTGATATTATAAGCATAATTACCACTGGATTAACTCGAGGGAAGTGCTCTGAATTACATGAATTGCATTCACGTTTGATACCCCCACTGCTGGGTTGTGTTATCTGTCCGCATTTCGAACAAAATCTATTATTTAAGTGCCAGTCCAAAAGAGATTTTGCTCGGCCTGCAATTGACATTTCCTGAGGAGTTAAAAACCTGGATGCCTTTCTTAAGTCTTCAAAGATTAAATCTTCTTTTATTTCATCGGGTTCTACTAAAGATGCTGAAAATAAAGGTATGTTGTTACTAAGACCAAGAAAAATTGGCCCTGGGTCATTTATTTTTTTACCTATGAGCTTTGATGGATGTACAAGACTTAAGTTCCTATTACCATTAATAGCAATAGATCCTTTATAAAGGCATAAGCATTTAGCATTACCTTGCTTTATAAAAATGTCTAATTGTTCAGTTGCGCGCTGTGTTTCTGCATGATCCAATTCATCTCCAGAAAACGGCATAATGAATTTTTTGCGTTTAGTATAAGGTTTCATAGTTTTTTCTTAAGTTTACTTCTAATTTTTAACTAATTGATTAATTCCAGTAGTTATTAAAGCTATGCATGTTTTAATTAAACTAAATAGTTTATTTTTTAGCCTCTTGCGTGCGAGTGATAATTTACGTAACTAGGCTTCCGGAAGGTTATCTTGGACAACATTCTTGTTAACCCGGTCAGGTCGGGAACGAAGCAGCCGAATATAAGTCCTTGTTGGGTCAGGCATAGCCTTCCACTTATTTAGTATATGGCACAGAAGATTGGTTACAGTGAAAAGGTTACTCACTGATTTAATATAATCAGTTATTATATTATAAAAGTCTATTATTTACTGTAAGGCACTATGAGCAATTTCATTCACCCCACACCCATAGTGATTTTAGCAGGGGGATCAGCAAGTCGGTTTAATGGAAAGGATAAGGGTGAATTATTAATTGGCGGTAAGAGGATGATTGATATTATTCTTGAGAGAGTTCAATGTAAGACTGATCAACTCATAATCTCGGGCCGTCACGATTATGGGTTAAACGCATTAATTATATACGATGAAATAAATGGGCCTAAGGGCCCCGTAGGGGGGATATATTCTGCGTGGAAGCATTTAAGAAATAAAAATAGCCGGGATTTAATAGGTTTTTATACTCTAGCAATTGATGTCCCTAACCCTCCGGTAGATTTCTTAGAAAAAATGTACTCTTACTCAACATCTAATATATCCGTAGTTGGAACGCAGAAGCATCCGGCACATGGATGGTGGAGGATGGAAGATCTCGACCCAGTTTTTAATAACTTATCATTTGATGGTTCTATTTCATTAAATAGATTAGCTGTATTAGTAGATGCTAAACTAGTTAGTTGGTCCAAAAGTGGGTATTTTATTAATGTAAACAAACAAAGTGATCTCGATGAGTATATAGAAAATACTTAACATTGTGATTTTAGATTATGAAACCCTTGGTACTGCATTGCTTATCAAGTTTAAAGGTATGGAGTTACTTTCTTTAGTTTGTCTTAGCACTATTCGGGATTGAACATCTGAAATTAGGTCGATTGAAAGAAGAACTTCACGCAGAAAATCTTCATAAGAATGCATATCTTTAGTTACAACTCGGAGCATAAAATCAACTGCTCCAGTGACTGAAGCGCACTGAACGACCTCTGGCATATTAGCCACTGCTTTTTCAAGTTTCTCCATGTTTGCTCGATTCGGAAGAGCTAACTTAACAGCTACGAAGACTTCAAAATCAAGACCAAGCTTGGTTCTATCAAGAATAGTAACTCTATTTTTTATAATACCTAATTCTTCCATTCGTTTAATTCTTCTCCAGCAAGGAGATGAGGATAAGCCAACTTCATCCGCTATATCAGCAACAGAAATAGCTGCATCTTTTTGAATTATATTTAGTATTTTGGCATCGATACCGTCAATTTGTATGGGCATAATAATCTCTCTATTATAAGGATAATAGAAAAATATGCGCAATTCTTATTAATTCAAGACATAATTTTAGTCTCTGTATAAATTTATGTTATGAGACTAGAGCTATTGAAAGCAGGTTATCGTCACGCTAGTGTTGTTGCCAGTCAAATAATAAATGATATTAGTAACTTGAGGCTCATTTTAATATAATCAAAGCCGATACTTCACTTTTAAAGATCAAAGATCCAGAGGTGTGCATTTAAAGACTGTAGTTAAAATATTTGAATACTTGATTGAAAAGCTGTGTGTAACTTAAATGTTAAATGGACCGTATAATACATCTCTTTTTTATTTTATTTATTGTCTTTATGTAAACAAAGAGGCTTGTAATGAGTGTTAATTTCCCTTAAACGGCGGCTTGCTAATTGTGTGGTGGGGTAGCTCAGCTGGTTAGAGCGCAGGACTCATAATCCTGAGGTCGTGAGTTCAAGTCTCACTCTCACTACCAACACCCAATAGGTTTAAAATTTTTCAAACTGCGACTTGATAAAATTCATAAAATCAGAATAGTATACTTTATAAATAGATATGGAGTAGAGCTTTCAGATATTTCCAATTTACTTGCTTTTCCTACATCGAGTTTGATTAGATGGGTTACGTTGATAAAGATGGCGTCATGTCATCTATTGATTGCAACAATTACCCTTGTCTTGTTTTAAATGCCGATTATCAGCCATTAAGTTACTTGCCATTATCTCTCTGGCCCTGGCAGGAGGCAGTTAAAGCAGTTTTTCTTGATAGAGTTAATGTTGTTGATAACTATAATAAAGTTATAAGATCTGCAAATTACAAAATGATGGCGCCCTCAGTTGTATCTTTAAAAGATTATGTTTCTCAAGATAGAGCTCCTGCATTTACTAAATTCAATTTATTTCTACGCGACGGGTTTAAGTGCGTTTATTGCTCCAATACTGAAGAGTTAACTTTTGATCATCTCATTCCAAGACGACTAGGGGGTAAAACTACTTGGGAAAATATAGTTGCGGCTTGTACTAGATGCAATTTTAAAAAAGGGGGACGCTTACCAAGGGAAGTTGGTATGGTTCCAAAATTAAAACCTTTTCAGCCTTCCATTCATCAGCTACAAGCAAAAGGAAGAAAGTTTCCACCTAATTATTTACATACAACTTGGGCGGATTATTTATATTGGGACGTGGAATTAGAAAAATGAAATTACATCCGTACGCAGTTATTTTGGGTTTGTCTCTTGGAGTATTTGTCTTTTTGACTCTGCGTCATCCCGTTTTTTCACTTTTAACAACCATAATAAGTTTATTGGGCTTTGATTTAGGGTTTAAATCTAGGGCGAAAAATATAGAAAATAAAAAAAACGACAAGAAGAAAAAATAAAACTTCAAAAGTTCAAGCCAAATAAGAATCAAAAAGAGTAAAATTTCCTGTAAGCCTGTGGGTAATAAAAGAGCATTAATGAAATGATAGTCAGAAATTTTATAATAATTCTTTCGTTAATTATATTGGTGAGTTGTGGTACTAATACTACCCATTTTGATGCTCAGTATTATCTAGTGAGGCATGCGGAAAAAACTACAGAAAAATTTGATCCAGACCTTACAGAATTGGGAATACAAAGAGCTATGGATCTCGCAGATAGGCTAGAGGATGTGGCTTTGACACATGTTTATTCATCTGATTTTAGGAGAACTGTAAATACAGCCAAACCAGTGTCCGAAAATAAAAATCTTGAAATTATACTTTATGATCAAAAAAATCTGGAAGGTTTATCGAAAGAACTTCTATCAAAAGACGGGATATTTTTGGTTGTTGGTCACTCAAACACTACTCCGAACCTTTCTGAGTTAATGGGCGGTATCGCTGGAGAGCCTATTAAAGAGGCTACGGAGTATAACCGTTTGTATATCTTAGAAAGAAAAGGAAATTCAATATTTAGTAAGATAGTGGTCTACGGAAAGTAATAATACTAATTGTAATATAAATTTTTTCTACCTAGTTTAATGCATTTTGAGCATAATCTTTAATTTTTGCGATCATAGCTTTCAAACCATTAGCTCGCTGTAATGAGAGGTGCTCGTCAAGTTCAAGTTCTTTAAGTACCTCAATCGCATTCAAACTGAGTATTTCTGAAGCTTTTCTATTTGAAAATATTTCTAGTGTTATTGCCACTAATCCTTTGACTATATACGCATCGCTATCACCACGAAAACTTATTATGGGGTCTGGACCGTTTGACATATTAGAAATGAGCCATACTTGACTAACGCAGCCTTTAACTTTGTTAGCATCAGTCTTTTCAGTCGCATTTAGACTTGGTAGTAATTTACCCATATCAATAACGTGCATGTAACGATCCTCCCAATCAGTTAAAAACTGGAAGTCGTTAATCATATCTTTTACATTTTCTGGATAATCCATAGTTTCTATCAAGTAACTTTAGACGTGGGTGTCAACTAGACAGATAGTCTAAATTCAAAATTATAAATTAAATTTGCCTTTAGCTAAGGCTGTATCAATCTCATTTGCAAGATTTTTGGGTATAATAACAGTATTGAAAGGCATAAATGCTATTCGTATCATTTTCCAATGGCCTGTAATATTTGGTATTGTTATGATCAGAAAAAATAAGAAGAGGTTCGCTATGGAGGCTAATAAGTGCGATAAAGCCAAAATCCAACCAAATGTTATAATCCAAAGGACATTGAGAAATCCAGCCACGGTTGTCATTGCAGAATTTTCTGTATCACTACCATTTAATTCGCGATATTTATCTAGTTTCCTTTTACTAATTACACTTTTACCAAATGGAAAAGCCGCGTAGACTGCAATTCTAAATAAAGGTAAAAATACAGGGAAAAATATTATAGCTGAAATTGAGTATAGTAAAAAAAGTAACCAGCCGCCTAGTATGAACCAAATGATATTTCCTAAAAGTGCCATCTCTTACTCCTTACTAATATAATTAGCATTAGTTGTGTGGTTCTGGAAATCAATAGTTTTATTGCACAGGTTACATTTAAAAAGCCTCAAATAGAACTCGAAACTGAATAAACTTAGTTATTATTACTAGATTTATTCAACTTTCTTACTTCGCTAGCTCTTAATCTTTCAGATTCTGACTTTAGCTGTCCGCATGCAGCAAGAATATCTCGACCTCTTGGAGTTCTAATAGGCGAAGCATACCCTGCTTTGTTCACAATATCGGCAAAGCTTTCTATTGTGGCCCAGTCAGAGCATTCGAAATCACTACCAGGCCATGGATTGAAAGGAATTAGATTAACTTTTGATGGTATACCCTTTAGTAGGTTTATCAGCTGTTTGGCATGTTTAGGTTTATCATTTATTCCTTTAAGCATTACATATTCAAAAGTAATTCTTTTAGAGTTGGATAAGCCAGGGTAATCACGGCATGCTTGCATGAGCTCTTTAAGGGGGTATTTACGATTGATGGGCATTATTTTTTCACGAAGCTCATCGTTTGCAGCGTGAAGAGAGATGGCTAACATAGCTGATGTTCTCGATCCTATAGGACCAATTTCCGGAACAACACCTGATGTTGAAATAGTAATTCTTCGCCTACCAATGCCGATGCCCTCTGGATCGCAAATTATATCTAAACTTTTTCCTACCTGTTCTGAATTGTATAGGGGTTCACCCATGCCCATAAATACAATATTAGTAAGTTTTCTATTTTCCTGTGTTGTGGGCCATTCATTTAGATCATCACGAGCTGCAATGACCTGTAAAACTATTTCTTGAGATGTAAGGTTTCTGACCAATTTTTGAGTACCTGTATGACAGAATTTACAAGTTAAAGTGCAGCCAACTTGGGAAGAAACACAGAGAGCACCAGTCTTTGATACGTCAGGTATGAATACCGTCTCAACCTCTACGCCCGGGCTCATTTGTATTAGATATTTTCGTGTTCCATCATTACTAACTTGTTTTTCAATAATTTTTGGGCGTTCGAGTGAAAATTTTTCTTCTAAATCATTTCTGAGTTGTTTTGCGATATTAGTCATTTCCGCCCAATCGCGTACTCCGTAATTATAGATCCAGTGAAA
>JBELEM010000034.1:0-18550 GCA_042093735.1 Hellea sp.
GGGGTGATTTGTGATGATTTTTCGATTAACTAACTTTTGAATGAAAGCTTATTGAAAATATGGATATAATTACTGAACATGCTCATCAAAGTATTCAGCAGGGGTCCAAATCATTTTCTTTGGCGTTAAAGTTTTTACCCAAGCGGTATAGAAATGACATAGCAATGCTTTATGCATGGTGTAGGTATTGTGACGACGTAATTGATGGTCAGGAAATGGGTCATGGACAAATATCTGATTATAAAAATGGGCAATTAGACCGTTTAAGTTTTTTGAATGAAAGAACTGCTGAGGCGTTATCTGGAAAGTTCATGAATGACCCAATATTTGATGGTTTAGCAAAAGTCATAAATAATAATTGCATAGATCATAAATACCCTAATGAACTTTTGAGGGGCTTTTCAATGGATGCTAATTGCCGTGTTTACCGAACTATTGATGATGTTCTTGATTATAGTTATTATGTTGCTGGAGTTGTTGGTATAATGATAGCAAGAATTATGGGTATCACTGATGAGCATGTATTGGACCGAGCATGTGATTTAGGTATAGCCTTTCAATTAACCAATATAGCCAGAGATATAATGGATGATGCAAAAGCTGATAGGGTTTTTATACCTCAGTCTTTATTTCATAATAAAGGGATTAGTGGCTCCGTAAAAGAATTACTTGATCAAAGAAATTTACCCATAATACACGAGGCAGTACTGGCGCAATTAAGCTTAGCAGATAGATATTACAGAAGTTCTAAAGTTGGCATAAAAGCACTTCCTTTTCGTTGTGCGTGGGCAATGTATGCAGCACTTAACGTTTATAGTGACATTGGCTCTAAAATAAAAAAACAAGGACCAGGAGCATGGTCTAACCGAGTAAGCTCAAGCCATTTAAGAAAGTTATATTTGTCATTTATTGCTTTATTTTCAATATTTTTGAATAAGTTAGTATCCGACATTCCTAGAGAAAATTTATATCAACGCCCGAAATAAGGCATTTGGACTGATCAGACTTTATTTTTTTTATCAAGCCATGTTTCAAGCCAATGAATATCATATTTACCTTTTTTAAAGTCTGGGTCCTCCAAAAGGTCTTCATGTAGCTTTTTTGTGGTTTCAATACCAGTTATAACAGTTTCCCCTAAAGCTCTTTTTAATCTAAAAAGCGCACCTTCACGCGTATTCCCCCAGACTATCAATTTGCCAACTAAACTATCATAATGCGGTGGAATAATGTAACCGCTATACAAACCACTATCAAATCGAGTATTCATTCCCCCTGCAGCATGAAAATCTATAACTTTACCTGGACAAGGTACGAATGTTGTTGGATGTTCAGCATTTATTCTACATTCGATACTATGGCCATTAAAATTTATGTCTTTTTGCGTATAATTAAGATGTAAATCGGATGCTACTCTAATTTGCTCTCTAACTAAGTCTATTCCAGTTATTTCCTCTGTAATAGGATGTTCAACTTGTAATCGCGTATTCATTTCTATGAAGTAAAACTCTCCATTTTCATATAAAAACTCAACTGTACCAACACCGCGGTACCCTATTTTCTTTATTGCTTTTGTTACTATGCTGCCAATTTTATTTCTTTCTTTACTAGATATACAGGGTGAGGGCGCTTCCTCTAGTATTTTTTGATTCCGTCTTTGTAAGCTGCAGTCTCTTTCACCAAGGTGCACAACATTTCCATGCTTATCTGCTAGAACTTGTATTTCTATGTGCCTCGGGTTTGTCAGATATTTTTCTAAATAAACAGTACCATCCCCAAAAGCGGCAATGGCTTCTTGTTGAGCTGAATTAATCGCTTCTTCTAAATCTTCTTTTTTATTGGCTAAACGCATGCCTCTACCTCCCCCTCCAGAAGCAGCTTTAACTAATAATGGGAAGCCTAGTTTCTCGCTAACTTTTTTTGCTTCCGTATATGTCGAGACCCCGCCATCAGAACCAGGAACCACGGGGATACCCGCTTTTTTAACAGTATCTTTGGCGGTAATTTTATCTCCCATAATTTGTATATGTTGAGCAGTTGGTCCTATGAACTCCATTCCATGTGCTTCAACTATTTCTGCAAACCTCGCGTTTTCTGATAAAAACCCATATCCTGGGTGTACAGCATCAGCATTAGTGATTTCACAAGCTGCTATAATTGCAGGTATGTTCAGATAACTATCTGTTGCACTATTTGGTCCTATGCACACGCTTTCATCTGCTAATCTTACATGCATTGCTTCACGATCTGCCTCAGAGTATACAGCCACGGTATTTATACCCATTTCCTTGCAGGCCCTATGAATCCTAAGCGCTATTTCACCCCTGTTAGCAATTAGTATTTTTTTAAATTTAGTCGAACCAGGCATAATTTATTCTATAGTAAATAGTGGATCGCCAAACTCAACTGGTTGAGCGTTTTCTATTAGAATTTTCGTAATTGTACCTGACTTGGTAGCAGTGATAGAGTTGAAGGTTTTCATCGCTTCTATTAGTACAATTGTATCACCCTCTTTTACTTTATCATTAATTTTCACAAAGGGATCGGCATCAGGTGAGGGTCTAGTGTATACTGTACCAACCATTGGGGATTTAATGGCATTTAAATGAGAAGCGTGATCACTATTACTCTCGGTAGTTAGTTTATTGTTTTTTGTATTTAAAGTTACCGCTCTCTCATTTACTTTATTTTCGATTTCTTGGTAACTATCTGTAATTGCTTGGTTTCTTCGAGATAATTTAATCTTTATATCACCTTCTTCGATTTGTATTTCAGAAAGGTTATTTTCGGTGAGAATTTTAGTTAGTTCTTTAGTCATTTTAATAGATTGTAATGAAGGTTTAAAATTGGATTTTGTCATTTTATCTAACTCTCCGTATTAGGTTTTAACAAATCATCTATAGCCTTTATAGCTAGCAAATAAGAATTTGGGCCAAAGCCACTTATTGTTCCATTTACAACTTCTGCAACGAATGACTTATGTCTAAAGCTTTCCCGTTTAGCTGGCTGAGATAAATGAATTTCTATTGAAGGAATTATTAATGACTTTAGTGCGTCATGAATAGCTACTGATGTGTGAGTGTAGGCAGCGGGGTTAATAATTACACCAGATGCTTCATTCCCAGCTTCTTGTATAAAGTTAACAATTTCACCTTCTATATTGCTTTGTTTAAATACTATATCTAAACATAAGTTTTTACTATATTCTTTACATTTATTTTCTATGTCATTTAATGTTGACTGGCCATATATTCCTGGCTCTCTATTACCCAATAAATTCAAGTTTGGTCCATTTATTATGTAAATGATTTTTGTCATTGAATACCTCGTTTTTATTATGTTAACCTTACTACGCTTTGTCTACAAGCCTCTATATCCATTGGAATAAAGTATGTATTTAATTGTGAACGGTAAAAGATATGATAATCTAGAAGATGATATAACAATGCGTGAATTATTGGATCATTTGAAATTACCAGCTAAAAAAATAGCCATTGAACGAAATCGTGAAATCGTATCTAAGTCAACTTACGATAGTGTAAGCTTAAATGATGGCGATATAATAGAAATTATTCATTTCATAGGTGGTGGTTAATGAAAAATAGCATTAAATCCAATGATACTCTGAAAGTAGGAAGTCATGAATTTAATTCACGACTAATAATCGGTACGGGAAAATATACCAATTATAAGCAAAATTCTGATGCCCTTAACGCTTCTGGAGCTGAAATGGTAACTGTTGCTGTCAGAAGAGTAAATGTGTCTGACCCTAATAAGCCTATGCTCGTTGACTATATAGATCCTAAGAAAACAGTCTACTTGCCCAATACAGCCGGTTGTTTCACAGGTGAAGATGCTGTTAGAACCCTGAGGTTAGCTAAAGAAGCTGGAGGCTGGAATTTAGTTAAGCTTGAAGTACTATCCGATCCCAAACATCTTTATCCGGATATGGAGGAAACTCTAAGATCAGCTGAATTACTCATTAAGGACGGCTTTGAAGTTATGGTTTATTGCTCAGATGACCCTGTATTTGCTAAGAAATTAGAAGATATGGGTTGCGTAGCAATAATGCCTCTTGGAGCACCTATTGGTTCAGGCCTTGGCATTCAAAATAAAGTGAATATTAGACTAATTGTTGAGCAATCGAATGTGCCTGTGATTGTTGACGCAGGAGTTGGAACGGCGTCCGATGCGGCTATCGCAATGGAGCTTGGTTGTGATGGAGTGTTAATGAATACCGCAATAGCAAATGCCAAGGATCCAATAAAAATGGCTTTAGCTATGAAACATGCTGTAATTGCAGGAAGAGAAGCATATCTAGCCGGTCGAATGCCTACAAAAAAATATGCTGATCCTAGCTCACCATTGGCAGGGCTAATTTAGTTTTTTTCAAGCATGTTAAATACAAAAAAACACCCAAATTTTTCTATGCATACATGGGAATTCATATCCTTGGTCGCTGCTTTGATGGCGATGAATGCATTCGCTATAGACATTATGTTGCCGGCAATGGGTGTTATTGCTGATCATTACAAAATTGTAGGTAACGGGCAACAATGGTTGATTTATTCGTTTATCCTTGGGTTTGGTGTCCCTCAGTTATTCTTTGGGCCAATAACTGATAAATATGGAAGAAGAAACCTTTTAAAGATATGCATGGTTGCTTATGTGGCTTTTGCATTTCTATGTATGTTAACATCAAGTTTTTATTTCCTATGCATCGCAAGGTTTTTTCAAGGAGTTTTTTCTTCAGGAATTAGAGTTATAGCAATATCTGTAGTGAGGGATTTAACAGCTGGACGAACTATGGCGCGTATTATGTCACTTGTTATGACTGTATTTATGATAGTACCTATTTTTGCGCCAGTTATTGGTCAAGGCGTAATGATTATTGCAGGTTGGAAATGGACCTTTGGTGTTCTTGGCCTTGCGGGGTTAGTTGTATTTTTATGGTCGCATTATAGACTGCCAGAAACTCTCCAAAACCCGTCAAATAGAAATATCGGTTTCAAATCATTAATTAATATTTTTTCTGAGGTTTTAAAGGACCGTGTGACAACTGGCTATATGATCTCAAGCAGTTTTATCTATGCGGCTCTTTTCGCTTTTATTGCTTCTGCTGAGCAAATATTTAATGATGTATTCAATACAGGTAATTTATTTTCATTATGGTTTGCTTTAATAGCAGGTACTCTTGCATTAGCTAATTTTATAAACTTTCATATAGTAGATATTATTGGTATGCGAAGAATAAGCCACATAACACTCCTGCTATTTATATTAATCTCTTTAATAAATCTATTAGCTTCTTATTTTTTTGGTGAGATATTATCGATTTTTTTACCTCTATTTGCACTTACATTTGGTTGTTTTGGAATGTTAGGAGCTAATTTTTCTGCCATTGCTATGGAGTCTCAAGGCGATAGAGCTGGTACAGCCAGTGCTCTATACGGTTTTTTTACTACAGCAGTGTCAAGTGTATTCGGATATTTTGTATCGAGCCAATTTAATGGTTCTGTGACCCCAATTTTGATAGGATTTATATTCCTTGGGGTATTTTCATTGATCACTGTGATTATTACAGAAAATGGATTGTTGTTTGGATAGTAATTATTTATTGAGCCATTATCCCTTTGTATAGTAATCTTTATATATTTCCTTGAGTTCGCGTTTAAGGATTTTTCCAGTTGCACCCAATGGTAGTTCGTTTTGATAGACCATTTCGTCAGGCATCCACCATTTAGCGCATTTAGCCAGTATAAAAGATTTTACCTCTTCTTTATCAGGAGTTTTTCCTGGAACAGGTTGTAAAATCAAGAAAGGTCTTTCTTGCCATTTATCATGCCTAATTCCAATGCAGGCGGCCATTGCTACATCTGGATGATCAGATGCTGCATTTTCTACATCAATTGAGCTCACCCATTCACCGCCTGACTTTATAACATCCTTAGATCTATCTGTTATTTCCATAAAGCCTGTGGGGTGTAATTTGCTAACATCACCAGTTGCAAACCATCCATCACTTGTGAAGCTCTCTGCTCCATCCCCTTTGAAATAACCACTTGCAACCCAAGGACCTTTAACTTGTAGGTGACCTTCAGAAACTCCATCTTCAGGCAATATATTATTTTCATCATCGACGATACGCATATCGATACCAAACATTCTTCGACCTGCAAGTAATTTATCACTAACAGTTGAGTCATAATCATTTAAATCAGTATCGGGATGTGCGGTATAGGTGCAACCAATCGGAGATGTTTCTGTCATTCCCCAGCCTTGTTGCATTGGGATTCCTAAGTCTTGTTCATATGATCTCAGGAGTGACTCTGGTAGCGCTGATCCTCCAACTAAAGCTTTTTTAACGCTTTTAAGCTCTATGTTGTTAGCTTTAGCGTAATTGTAAACACCCAGCCATACAGTAGGTACTCCAGCCATTAAGGAAACTTTTTCTTGGTTAATCATTTTGCACATACTTTCACCGTCAAGTCCCGGTCCTGGCATCACAAGTTTTGCTCCTATCATTGCTGCTGAATAAATTAATCCCCAAGCTGAAACGTGAAACATTGGTACAACTGCAAGTATTACACTACGTGAGCCAGCACCGATAACATCGTGAAATGATCCTGCCATTGCATGTAATACAGTTGATCTATGGGAGTAGAGCACACCTTTAGGGTTACCGGTGGTTCCCGAGGTATAACATAGCGTACAGGCAGTATTCTCATCAAACCTTTCCCATACAATATCTACTGATGCATTTACTATGAAAGATTCAAAGTCAATTATAGGAGTATCAATCTCTGGTAAATTTTGTTCGTTTGTAAGGCAGATCCAATGATCAACACTTTTACAGCTATCTGATATTGAATTGATTATGGGTGAAAATGTTTTATCGAAAAATACGAAACTATCTTCTGCATGATTGACCATCCAAGATATCTGGTCAGGCTTCAATCGCGGGTTTATTGTATGAACAACAGCCCCGATTGACGAAACCGCATAGTATATTTCAATATGTTGGTAATTATTCCAAGCAATAGTAGCAATACGATCACCCTTTTTTACACCAGCTTTTAACAAAGCATTAGCAAGTTTTTTAACTCTAACAGCACAATCTGACCAAGTATAACGATGTTCGGTCATATCAGAGTTAAGTGTAAAAATTTCACGCGTAGAATGAACCTTTGATGCATGATCTATTAGGTCACTAATCATTAGCTCTTGCTTCATCATTAAGCCTTGCATCGACTTCTCCTTAATAAATTTTTTATTTGTTTGTTTTATTTATGTACATTCAGTTAGTGTCAACAAGCTTATGAAAAATCATTATGAAAAACGCAGATCATGCGGGCCAATTTTTAAAGATATTGAAAGCGCAGCTGAGCTATTGAATGGTAACATATACCCAACTCCATTAATTCGCTCCGATGTGATTGATATTATTGTTCAAAAAAAAGTCTGGTTTAAGCCAGAATGCAATCAAAAGAGTGGCTCATTCAAATATAGAGGTGCATTTAATCGTTTAGCCAACCTATCAACCGCCTACAAAGCAAGAGGAGTTGTAGCGACAAGTTCAGGTAATCATGCACAAGGTATCGCAAAAGCGGCAAAAGAATTAAATATTGAAGCACACATTGTTATGCCAACTGACGCTCCAGTTGTAAAAATCAACGGGGTAAAAGGTGATAATGGGATAATACATTTTTATGATAGATATACTGAAAGTCGGGAGGAAATTGCGGAGCACTTATCAAAAAAGTATGGATATATATATGTACCCAGCTTTGATGATCCCTATATCATAGCTGGTCAAGGTACGATTGGATTAGAGATTGCAAACAGTGGTATTCCTTTTGATGGACTAATAACTTGCTTAGGGGGTGGCGGGTTGTGTGCTGGTATTAGTTTGGCAATGAAAAAATTATCACCTAAAACCAAAATTTTTGGTGTTGAGCCATTCTTGTATAATGATCATCAACTCTCCCTTTTATCAAAAAAAAGAAAGTCTGTTCCAATTACGAATGAAACAATTTGTGATGCACTCATGACACCAATGCCTGGTAAGGTTACATGGCCGATTAATAAAAAATCTTTATCAAATGTATTTACTGTTACGGACGATGAATGCCGTTATTCAATGGCAATTTTCAAAAAAGAGACAGGCATACAGCTTGAACCTGGTGGGGCAGTTGCTTTAGCTTCCTTATTAAGAGGTGATTTTAGTAAATATCCAAATATCAATGCAATATGTGTGATTTTGTCGGGCGGTAATGTGGATAATTCTATTGCACGTAGTGCAGATGAGGCTTTGGGTTTGTAAGCTTTTTATAAGTTTTGTTCATTACATTGGTATTCAAATTATACAAATTTTAGGAAATAAAGCTTATATGTGAAGATATATATGCAAGTCCTAGTTTGCTAATATATTGTTATTTGTATTTATATCTTTTTTTATTTCATTTATGAATTCGTTGTTATTTCTTCTGGCTCGATATATCTGAAGATTTTCCATAACCCTTTGAACATAATTTCGTGTCTCGGAAAAAGGTATCGATTCAATCCAATCAATTGTATCAACTTCGTTTAAACGAGGATCTCCATATTTCTGAATCCATTGGCTGGCCCTATGTGCTCCAGCATTATAGGCCGAAGCTGCTAATATATATGAACCATCAAATCTTTCGAGCAAATCGTTTAGGTGTAAAGCTCCTAATTTGGCGCTATAATCTCTATCAGCTATTAATTTTGACTTTGAATAATTTATATTATGTTTTTTCGCTGTTTCTCTTGCTGTGCTGTCGATCATTTGCATCATTCCGTATGCTTTTGCAGTACTTACTACATTGTATTCAAACTCGCTTTCTTGTCTCGCTATGGCGTAAACAAATGGTATATCAAATTTTTTTGGAAGCATTTCTATTTCATTTATCAGTGGGTAACCTGATACCGTGAGCATTTTCTTGAAACGGGATGCTTGCTTTGCAGCTCTAATGGATGGTCTCATATAGTCATATTTTACACTTAACTGTGATAGTAAAGAGAGTAGACGCTCATCATTGTATTGATCATCCATATGAAATGAGAAGCTAGTATAAAACTCTTCTTCACCGAGCTCACCTAATAAATTCATTGCTTTTATTCTTGAGTCCTCAGAAAAGCTTTTTTCAAGGTCTTTTGTATCTTTTTCAGGTGGCAAAATTAATTTTACCCCCGCTTTATTAATTTTACTTAAAGATAGCTGGCCATAGAATGTATTAGTAAAATTCGATGACTCCATAAAATATTTACTAGCATCTTCATCTTTAAGCTCTTCGCTTGTACGGCCTAACCAATAAAGCGCTCTACTTGATGAAACTGATGTTGAAACTCCATCATTAAGAGTTTTAAAATGTTTTTTTGCTGCAAGTGGATTTTTAAGCTTGGTTAAGGCTAACCAGCCTGCTGTAAACTCTGCTTCAGCAAACCTTGCGCCGCTGCTAATGCCGTGATTAATGCTGAGATTATAGGCCTCTTGATACCTTTTTTCCTCTATTAACCAGCGGACATATATGCGTTTTTCAAGCCACATGAGTTGTCTTCCCCTGGGGTTCTCAACTGGCATGTCAATTTCTTTTATGACTGGTAAAGCATAGTTTTTAGATTTTTTTATACGACGCCATTTTGATCTTTCATAATTTAGTGAGGCGTCGTTGACTAAATCTTTTGGAATTGCGTTAATAGCTTCGTCTATTCCAGACCTGTTTGTGGCTATTTTCATTCTTGCTCGAATCAAAGATCGTTTATCTTCATCTATATAATTAAGTAGTTGGTTTATTTTTTTGTAATGAAGTTTACCCTGCCATAGCAAGTGATCGGCTCTTAAGTAATGATCTTTTTCTGTAAGTTTATCTTTAAATTCGAGGTAGAGCTCTCTTTGTCTGTAACCTGTAAGCTTGGACTCATTCCAAGCTTTTCGTAGCCAATAATCTCCATTTGTCGTATCGCCAATTTTATAATAAGCTCTAGCTAACACGGCGCGGCCTTCACCCGAAACTGGAACTTTACTTTCAAACCAAGTTAATACTTCTTTGTGGCTGATAGGGTCATCAAACAAAATGCTTTCAGCTTTTGCTTGAATAGCAATAGCCCGAGGCCAGTTATGAAGTTTTTCAACTACATAGTTAATTTCTTTAAATGATATGTTAGGGCTCTTAATAGCTCGAGCCCAATATAATAAATCCCTTGATGTATCGTTATCTAGATTTTTAATTGAATTATTTAAATCACTCCAGTGACCTTTTTTTGAGGCCCTTAGTCCTTTTCTTAGGTAAGTGGATTGAGAATCATCGATTATAAAAGATGTATTTTTAGGTAGGGCTTTTAAATTTGGCAATGGAATATTTGCATATGCTTCATTGCAAAGTGATATAAAAAAATATAAATAAATTATGGTTTTACATGTTTTGAGAGTTTTTTTTAAATGTAATTTATTTGTATAAATAATATTCATATTCCCTCAAATTAAGTAAGTTTCATTGTAAGATCATGCATAGACTAATTTATATAAAGTTGTTATTTAATTTTGCATTAACGTAATTGAGTATTTGAAAGAATCTTATGATAAGAGGATCTATAACAGCCTTAGTTACCCCCTTCAAAGATGGGGCGGTAGATGAAAAATCATTTCAGGATTTTATTGAATGGCAAATAGAATCTGGAACTCACGGACTTGTACCGTGCGGAACAACAGGTGAATCTGCTACTTTATCTGATATGGAGCATAAAAGAGTAATCGAGTTATGTGTAGAAGCTGCAAATGGACGGGTGCCAGTAATAGCTGGTGCAGGATCAAATGAAACATCAGTTTCCATTGAATATACAAAGAAGGCGAAGTCTGTCGGGGCCGATGCTGTATTAGTTGTTACTCCATATTATAACAGGCCGAGTCAGGAAGGTATTTTCCAACATTTCAAAGCAATTTCTAATTCTGTCGATATACCAATTATTGTATATAATATACCAGCACGTTCTGTTGTTGATATCACTAATGATACCATGGGTCGTTTAGCAACTCTTGATAATGTTGTTGGTTGCAAAGATGCCACTGGTGAAATTTCTAGGGTGGCGGCGATATATGAAAGGTGCGGAAAAGATTTTATACAGTTATCTGGAGATGATCCTTCCTCATTGGGGCATACAGCCCATGGTGGACAAGGCTGTATATCTGTTGGCTCAAACGTTGCCCCTAAAGCTTATGGGCGGTTTCATGATTTAATGTGGAATAATAAGTTTGACGAAGCGAAGGCTCTGAATAGAACATTGCATCGGCTTCACCAGGATCTTTTTGTTGATCCTAGTCCAGCACCTGCTAAGTACGCCTTGAGCTTACTTGGCAGGATGAATCCAGATGTGCGTTTGCCAATAACCGCTGTAAAAGATTCCAGTAAGGAATTAATACTATCCGCTATGAGAAGGGCTGGTATTAATATTTAAGTATGCCCTCAGAGATTAAAAAATTAATCGCGGAAAATCGTCGAGCCCGTTTTGATTATATCATTGATGAGGTCGTTGAAGCTGGAATAATGCTTGTAGGTACTGAGGTTAAGTCATTGCGGGGGGGGCAAGCTAATATTACTGAGAGCTATGCAGCAATAGAAAATCAGGAATTATTCTTAATTAATGCTACAATACCGATATATGCACCTGCTAGTCAGTTTAATCACTTACCAACACGACCGCGAAAGTTATTGTTAAAACAAAATGAAATCAATAAGTTATGGAGCTTAACTCAAAGAAAAGGCAGAACCCTAATACCACTAAAAATGTATTTCAACGGTAATGGGCGTGTAAAAATTCAAATAGGTACAGCAACGGGTAAAGATAACAAAGATAAAAGAGAAACTGTTAAAAAGCGGGATTGGCAGCGTGATAAGGCCCGTTTAATGAGGGATAGAGGTTAAATGCAACTAAATATTTATATGACCTCTAATGCTCTCAAATACTGAAAAAAACATTTCTTCCGTTAATCTCTTTGTATTCGTGTTGTAGCGAGAGCAATGATAGCTTGAAAAGAGTTTTTTATTGTTATCAAGTTTATTTATGGCATGGTGACTAAATTTGTGCGCGCTTAATTTTAGGTTAAGTGCTCTAACTGTATTGTCATGACTTATTTTACCCAAGCAAAGTATCGCTTTCACAGAGCTTAAATGATCAATCTCATTTTTTAAAAATTTTCTACAAGTTTTTGATTCAATTCCAATTGGTTTGTTTTGTGGAGGTACGCAGCGCACAGCATTTGTTATCCGTGCACCGATTAGTTCAAGTCCATCATCGATAGTTCCGCCATAGTTACCTCGAGTAAATCCATATTTTTTTAAGGCAGAAAAAAGTAAATCACCCGCCCAATCTCCAGTGAAAGGACGACCAGTTTTATTTGCTCCGTGCATTCCAGGGGCAAGTCCAATAATTAATAATTTAGGAGTCTTATCTCCAAAGCTAGGAACAGGGGAATTATGGTAATCTGGAAATTCTATCCGTTTTTTCAAAAGAAACTTATGTAACCTTGGGCATAGATTGCAATTTTTATTTGGTTCATCAAAAGTCATTAGTTATCAGTAATGCTATTATGTCTGCTAATGATTTTATCCATACTTGAAATTTCTATAAAGTCATTTGCCTGTCTTCTTAATTCATCTGCAAGCATTGGAGGGTTAGACTTTAATGTTGATACAACTGTTACTCTTACCCCTTTTCTCTGAACAGCCTTTAAGGCTACACGAAAGTCACCATCACCTGAGAATAATATCATATGATCAATTCTTGCGCATAATTCGAGCATATCAACTATTATTTCTGCATCCATATCTCCCTTAACGAGTCGACGACCATTTCTGTCTATTAAATGCTTGGCTGGTTTTGTGATAAGTTGCCATCCATTATAAGACAGCCAGTCAACAAGAGTTTTTATTGGAGAATAATCGTCATCATCAATGATTGCAGTGTAGTAGTTTGCAGTTATCAGATTTCCTTTTTCAGAAAAAAAATCCAATAATTTTGAATAATCTATGTCAAAGTCTAAATATTTAACAGTATTGTAAAGATTTGACCCATCGATAAATATTGCTATGCGTTCATTTGGATAAAAGGCCATTGTTACACCAGAAATGATTATATGTTAAAAAGTAAAAAAATTTATATAGCTTTTGGAGCTAACTTACACAATCCGAAAGTAACATTTACATCTGTTATTTCAGAGTTAAAGAAATACAATATTGAAATTATTAAGTTTTCAAATTTATGGGCCAGCCCTGCATGGCCAGAGGGTTCATGTCAACCAGATTATACCAATGCATGCGCTGAGATTCTTTATCATGGTTCTGATATATCTCTTCTCCAGTTTCTTCACACCATTGAAGACCGTTTTGGCCGTAAACGTAACACAAAAAACGAGTCTCGTTCTATTGACTTAGATATTTTAGATTTTCGTTCAAAACATATTGTTCATGAACATGGATTAATTTTACCACATCCGCGTATGAAAAATCGTGCATTTGTACTTTTACCCTTGAAAGAGGTAGCTCCGTCGTGGGAGGATCCCGTTTCAGGACTTTCGATAGATGAGCTCATAGGTAGATTGCCAATAAGTGATGTACTTAATACTGTCCCTTTAGGTCCACTTATATAAAATAAACTATGGCCCTAAATAAAAGTTAAGCCAAATTTTAATACCACCTTGCAATTGTTTACTTGCATGATTCATTTCTATAAATTATAGGACCAACAAATTTGTTAACAAATAGTCTTTCTGGAGAATTTCATGGCACGTGTTACAGTTGAAGATTGCGTAGAAAAAGTTCCCAATAGATTTGATTTAGTATTATTAGCAGCCCATCGTTCAAGAAATATCTCAGCTGGTGCAGAGCTCACAGTTGACAGAGACAATGATAAAACTCCTGTAGTTTCGTTAAGGGAGCTTGCAGAGGAAACACTCAATCTTGATGATTTGCGTGAAAGCCTTGTTTCAAATCTGCAAAGAGTAATAACTGATGATGATATGCCAGAAGATGAAAATGAGCCTCTATTAGCTTTAGAGCATGGCGAAACTAACCCCCAAGCTGAAATGGACGAAAACGAGTTATTGAAAGCTTTGCAAAGTGATAAAGATAACGATAATTCTAGTAGATTCTGAAAATTTTTTGAGAATAAATAATAAGTTTTATGTGGCCGTTGTAAATTAAAGGGCTATAAATGAGTCATGGGTAGGACTTCCAAAACTAAGGCTGCTATGCCGAAAAAAGGCCAGACATATCTTAGGCAATATGAACTGGTCGATATCGTAAGAGCTTATGATCCATCTGTAGATGAAACATTACTAAATAAAGCATATATATTTTCTGTGAAAGCCCATGGTACTCAGATGAGGCACTCTGGTGACCCTTATTATGCTCACCCAATAGAAGTCGCTGGTATTCTTGCTGGTTTACATCTAGATGTTGCTAGTATTTGCACTGCACTATTGCATGATGTCTTAGAGGATACGGAAGTTACTTTTGAAGAGCTATCCAATGAGTTTACTCCAGAAATAGCTGAGTTGGTAAAAGGTGTTACTAAACTCGGTAGTGTTGAGTTGTCAGCTAATGCAACAAAAGAAAGGGAACAGGCTGAAAACTTTCAAAAATTTGTATTAGCGATAAGTCGTGATGTTAGGGTTTTACTTGTTAAAATGTGTGATCGTTTGCATAATATGCGTACACTTGATCACCACCCAAAGCCAGAGTCGAGAGAACGTATTTCTAGAGAAACTCTTGAGATATATGCACCTTTAGCGAGGAGGGTAGGTGTCGATAGAATATGTTCAGAACTGGAAGACTTATCTTTCAAGCACATTAATGCTTCCGCATATGAAAGTATAACTAATAGATTAAATTCATGGCGATCTGAACAAAAAGAGGCAATCTCTCAAATGTCGATTGGTCTTCGAGGTTTTATGCAGGTTAATAAAGTTGCGGGTAGGTTATATGGAAGAGAGAAGAGAGCCTACGCAATATGGAGAAAATTAGAGAAACAAAATATAAGTTTTGATGATGTCGCTGATATATTTGCTTTCCGAATTATTGTAAAAGATATTACGGAATGTTATCGTGTATTAGGATTGTTACATCAAAAATACAGATGTGTGCCTGCAAGGTTTAGAGATTATATATCGGTACCAAAACCTAACGGTTATCAATCTATACAAACCACAATACTGTCTGAAAATAATAGAAGAGTTGAAATCCAAATAAGAACAGAACGTATGGAAGATGTAGCTGAACGCGGTGTTGCTGCACACTGGGCTTACAAGAACAATAGTTACTCTTATGATCCAGATAGCGCAGAAGCTAGTGGTGGTGACCCTTTAAAAAGGATTAGGCCTTTGGTTGAAATGATGGAGCAGAGTGGTGATGCAGATGAGTTTCTTGAGCACGCTAAACTGGAAATGTTTTCTGATCAGGTTTTTACTTTTACTCCCAAGGGAGACTTAATCTCTTTGCCGCGTGGTGCAACTCCTTTAGATTTTGCTTATGCCGTTCACACTAAGGTAGGAGATACCTGCATAGGCGCTGTTATAAATGGTAGGGAAGTACCATTGCGGAGTAGATTAAAAAATGGTGATGCCGTTAAAATTATTCGAGGCGGTCAAGCTGAAGCTCAACAAGATTGGGAAAATATGGTAGTTACTGGTAAGGCAAGATCTGCCTTACGTCGCTTAACTAGGACTGGGGAATTAGCTGAGTTTAGACGGATAGGTCAGATGTTAGCTGACCACGCTTTCTCCAGAGAGGACAAGGATTTTAGTGAAAGCTCATTGATTGATGCTATGAAGCGTCTTAATTATTCATCAATATTAGATCTTTATGAAATGTTAGGCCGTGGTAAACTGTCTATTCAGGATTTTATGAATTCAGTATTTCCTGCTCGTAAGTCATCAGGCTCTTTAGAAACGATTATAAGTAGAGACCTTATAAATGATAATACTGCAAAACTATACGTAAAGGGTGAAGGTTTGCGTTCTGGAGTCTCAATTCACCTCTCAAGCTGTTGTTATCCAGTGCCAGGTGATAGAATAGTCGGTTACCAATCTGAAGGGCGGGGAGTTGATGTTCACACTATTGATTGTGATGTACTAGAAAAATTTGAAATTCAACAAGAAAAATGGTTAGATTTAGGTTGGCGAAGAGCTGCTTTGCAGACAGCATCAACCGGGCGAATTACAGCTACACTTGAGCATGTTCCTGGTTCATTAGCTGATGTAACTAAAATAGTTGGTGAGGCTGGCGGCAATGTAACTAATATTAAAACTTTAGTAAGAAGTCAGTCGTTTTTTGATATGGAAATTGATATCGAAGTATCGGATAATAGACATCTTTTACAGATAGTTGCAGCTATGCGTGCAAGTACTTATGTTGTAGCGGCAGAGCGTACAAGATCGGAAACTATGAATGAGAATGAAAAAAATTATGTATACAGATGAAGTGCTAGATATTTTTCGTGAAGCTGGTGCCTTATTAGAGGGGCATTTCATTTTATCATCAGGACGTAGGAGTTCAGTATTTCTACAAAAGGCTCTTATTTTTAAAAACCCAGTCTTGACCTCTAGATTATGTAATGCCTTAGCTAATAAAGTTATGAATTCACTCGAAACTAAACCTGATATTATTGTCGCTCCCGCCATGGGTGGTGTAATACCCGGTTACGAAACAGCTAGGCACATGGGTTTAGAGTCAATCTTTGTTGAGCGCGAAGGAGGAGAGTTTAAATTACGTCGTGGATTTACTCTACAAAAAGAACAGAAAGTATTGATGGTCGAAGATATTGTAACCACTGGATTATCATCACGTGAATGCATTAACTCAATGAATAAAACAGGAGCTACCGTTATTGCTGGGGCATGTTTATTTGACCGGTCTAATGGCGATGCAGATATAGGAGTCCCTTTAATCAGTCTGGCTGCTCGAAAATTCCCTGATTATGATCCTAATGAATTACCAGAAGAACTTTCCAAAATTCCAGCTATAAAACCTGGAAGTAGAGGACTTCAATAATGGCACATAATTCTGTTCGCTTAGGTGTTAATATTGACCATATTGCCACCATACGAAATGCTCGTGGGGGTACACAGCCCGACCCTATTCTAGGGGCTTGGGAGGCAATCAAATCAGGAGCAGACGGCATTACTGCTCACTTACGTGAAGATAGGCGCCATATAAATGATGATGACTTAAATCGTTTGCAAATGTTGTGTTCATCAGAAAATATCCCTTTAAATATGGAAATGGCTGCAACCAAAGAAATGTTAGATATTGCATTAACTTTGAAACCAAAAAGTATCTGTATAGTGCCAGAGCGTAGGCAGGAACGTACAACTGAGGGAGGCTTGAATGTTCAAAGTAAGTTTGATGTTTTATCTCCTATAGTTTATGAGCTAAATAAAAACGGATCAAGGGTCTCACTGTTTATTGAAGCAAAAGATGAGCAAATAACTGCTGCTAGCCAAACTGACGCGAAAGTTGTTGAGTTTCACACAGGGTCTTATGCAAAAGCAGTTGAAGTTGGAGACGCTGAACTTATAGATAATAGTATTACTGAGTTTAAAAAAGCTGCATTACTTGCAAATCAATTAGGTTTGGAAGTTCACTTTGGTCATGGTTTAAACTATGATAATGTTGAAATGATTGCTGCTATTCCTCAGTGCACCGAACTTAACATTGGACATTTTATAATTGGAGAAGCCATTTTTAGTGGGTTAGGGACAGCGATTACCGAAATGCGAACTTTGGTTGAGAATGCAAGGATAGGTTTGTGATAATTGGAATTGGAACTGATATTTGCGACATAACCCGTATTAAGAGTCTTATCAATAAATTTGGTCAAAAGTTTATTGATAAGACTTTTACTGCTAATGAACAGAGTTATTGTAGCAATAAATCTGATAGTGCACCTTTCTATGCTAAGCGTTTTGCTGCTAAAGAGGCAGTTGCTAAGGCATTAGCTACTTCATCATCGGGTTCTTTATCATGGCTGGATGTTGAAGTTAATAATGACCCATCCGGAAGGCCACAAGCCATACTTCATCGCGGAGCATTAGAACGACTCAAAGCTAAAACTCCTTTGGATAGTAAATCATTTGTTCATTTAACATTGTCTGATGACTATCCATACGCAATTGCATACGCCATTATAGAGTCAAGAAAGACAATTTAGTGGATAAAAAAAACATAAAGAATAGAAATTCTATAAAGGACTTTTTTAGTACTATTATATGGGCATTAATAATTGCTGTTATTATAAGAACTTTTATTTTTCAACCTTTCCATATTCCATCAAGTTCCATGATGCCAGGTCTCATGAAGGGAGATTATATCATTACATCAAAATTATCTGTAGGATATGGTAAATATGCTGCATCACCAATTCCATTTCCTATGAAAAACGGAAGATTGTTTGAAAAAAAAATAAACCGCGGAGATGTTATAGTTTTTATTCCTGAGGGTGATAATAAAAACTTTATAAAACGCGTCTTAGCTTTACC
>JBELEM010000035.1:0-17772 GCA_042093735.1 Hellea sp.
TTGCCTCGTCCAATGTTTCAAAAACTTGTGCATTATCCATAACTATTTTTGCACCCGCTGCCATAGGAGCAGCGGAAGGGTTAGGCCAGCCATCTCTAGGGGCCACTAACCGTAATTCGTAGAGACCGAAATTTAGCATACAGCGACACACTGCCCCTATATTTTCTCCTAATTGAGGCTTCACAAGGATTACAGCAGGTAAATTGCTAGTAAAATCAAAATTAATTTTATTTCCTAGCTGATCTTTATTAGTTTTTCCCATCTTCACCCTTTTAATATTATTGCGCCTCTGTTACACCGCGGCGAAACAAGTAAACAACTCCGCTTACAGAGGACATTATGAGTAAAATCAAGGTAAATAATCCAGTAGTCAATATGAATGGTGATGAAATGACACGCATCATTTGGGATTTAATAATAGAAAGACTCATTAACCCATATATAGATATCGAACTTCTTGACTATGATTTGTCCATACAAAGCCGAGATGCTACTAATGATCAAATCACCATTGATGCTGCAAATGCTATCAAGAAATGCAATGTAGGAATAAAGTGCGCAACTATCACGCCCGACGAACAACGTGTAGAAGAATTTGATTTAAAAGAAATGTGGCGATCACCTAACGGTACTATTCGTAATATTTTAGGAGGAGTCGTTTTTCGTGAACCCATAATATGTTCAAATGTACCGAGATTAGTCCCAGGATGGACACAACCAATAGTCATCGGTCGTCATGCTTATGGGGATCAATATAAGGCAACAGACTTTTTGGGTCCCGGAAAAGGAAAATTAAAAATGACATGGGAAGGAGAAAATGGCCAAAAAATTGAAAAAGACGTTTTCGATTTTCCTGATGCAGGGGTAGCGATGGGAATGTACAATTTAGATGAGTCCATCAAAGACTTTGCCAGAGCATGTTTCAATTATGGAATTCAACGTAGGTGGCCTGTTTACTTATCTACTAAAAATACAATTCTAAAAAAATATGATGGACGCTTCAAAGATATATTCCAAGAGGTTTACGAAACCGAGTTTGAAAGTAAATTTAATGATTTTGGTGGTGAATATCAACACAGATTAATTGATGATATGGTTGCAGCGGCAATGAAGTGGTCTGGTGGATACATCTGGGCATGCAAAAACTATGATGGAGACGTGCAGTCTGATACTGTGGCACAAGGGTTTGGTTCTTTGGGATTAATGACTTCATTTTTACTAACCCCCGACGGAAAAACCATGGAAGCTGAAGCCGCACATGGAACAGTAACGAGGCACTATAGAAACCACCAAAAAGGTGAAGCCACTTCGACTAACTCAACAGCATCTATTTTTGCTTGGACAAGAGGGTTAGCGCACCGCGGTAAAATTGACTCAAATGAAGAGCTTATAAACTTTGCAAAAAATCTTGAAAAAACAGTTATAGAAACAGTAGAAGCAGGGCAGATGACAAAAGACCTTGCTTTATTAGTCGGCGATCAACAGGGCTGGCTTACAACAACAGGATACTTGGAGGCTATTGCAGAGAATTTTGAAAGAAGAATGGCTTAATATTAAAGGGTGAGATACTTCACAGTCTTTTATTTAATTTTATTTTTTATAGCATTCAAAGCATCTGCTGCTTTGGATGCTTGACTGCCTCCAGCCTGTGCCATATTTGGCTTCCCTCCACCGCGTCCCCCTATAATTTCAGCACCCACATTTACTAATTCAACTGCATTATAGGTTTCTAAAAGATCATTTGTTATTGCCACTATTAGTGCAACTTTTTCATTATCCGTACCGATAAAACAAATAAGACCTGTGTCTATAGATGACAGCTTCTCATTGACCAGGGAACGAAGATCTTTTCCCGATATTCCATTTAGAATGGCACTTAAAAAATTTACCCCATTAATATTTTCAGTATGAATAGCTTCTTTGCCACCACCACCAAGAGCCAAAGCTTTCTTAACTTTAATAAGCTCTTTTTCAAGAGAATTACGTTCATTAATGAGTGTGGTGACACGGTCCTCAATCAACTCAGGCTTAGACTTAAGCTTTTTAGCAACTGATACTGCATAGCCTGCCTGATTTTCTAAGTATTCTCTTGCAGCATGGCCTGTCACGGCTTCTAGGCGTCTAACACCTGCTGCTATAGCACTTTCAGAAAGAATCTTAAATAATGCTATATCACCTGTGAATTCAACATGAGTTCCCCCGCAAAGCTCAACAGAATATTTACCTGTTTCTTCACCACTGTTGTCTCCGATTGACAGAACACGAACACTATCCCCATATTTTTCACCAAATAGAGCCATAGCTCCCTGGGCTATAGCTTCATCAGGTTTCATTGTTTCTATAGTTGAGGCAGAGTTTTGAAGTATAATGTCATTCACTTCTTTTTCTACAGCAAGTAGTTCTTCGTTTGAGATTGCCTTACCGTGCGAAATATCAAACCTTATCTTATCACCGTCAACCATTTGACCTTTTTGAGTTACATGCTCACCTAGCGTGCGTCTTAAGGCTTCGTGCATAAGATGCGCAGCAGAATGATTTATCGTTGTTTGTTTTCTATTAACAGCATCCACGCTGAGGTTAATTTTATCACCACATTTCATCGAACCATCTAAATAGCCAATAACTACATGTAGATCGCCAGCTTTTTTAATGACATTGGACACCTTAATATTACCATTTTTGAGTGTGGCCACACCTATATCACCAGCCTGACCGCCACTTTCAGCATAAAAAGGGCTTTTTTTGGTAATGAACATTATATCACAATCTCTAGCACTATTAGCTACGGCACCATTAACTAGGATACAATCAACAACCGACTCAATTTCTAGTGTTTCATATCCAACAAACTCAGTGGGACCGCATTTATCCTTAATCTCAAACCAAATATTATCCATATCAACATCGCCCGACTTAAATCCTGATACTTTGGAGTTTTCTTTTTGGCGTAACATAGCTTTATCAAATCCCTCTAAGTCAACTGATATACCTTTTGTACGCAATGCATCCTCTGTTAAATCAACTGGAAAACCATAGGTATCATACAACTTAAAGGCCATTTCACCATTAAGAATATCGCCACGAGAGAGGCCTTCAATAGCACTATTCAAAAGTGTTGTTCCGCGCCCAAGAGTTTTCAAAAACCTTTCTTCTTCTTGTAAAAATGTAGACTCTATGCTTAATTTTGCTCTATTAAGTTCATTAAAAGCATCTCCCATTTCATTTATTAAGGTTGGCACTAAACGATGCATTAATGGTTCCTTTGAACCTAAAATATGTGCATGTCTCATTGCTCGACGCATAATTCGTCTAAGAACATAACCACGTCCTTCATTAGAAGGGCTAACTCCATCCGCCATTAAAAAAGAAGAACTCCTCAAATGGTCAGCGATAACTCTATGTGAAAATTTTGCTTCATCCTCGGCCTTTACTCCAGTTAACTCAACAGAGGTTTTTATTAGGTTACTAAATAAGTCAATTTCATAGTTGTCATGCTTTCCTTGCAAGATAGCAGCAGTACGTTCTAATCCCATTCCGGTATCAATAGAAGGCCTTGGCAATACGACCTGACTTCCATCTGAATGTCTTTGAAATTGCATAAACACTAAATTCCAAATTTCTATAAATCTATCACCATCCTCATTAGGAGACCCAGGAGGTCCTCCTGCTATATGAGGTCCATGGTCATAAAATATTTCAGAACAAGGACCGCAAGGTCCGGTGTCACCCATTGCCCAAAAATTATCTGATGATTTGATTTTAATTATTCTATTATCAGTAAGGCCCGCAATTTTTTTCCAAAGTTTATATGCCTCATCATCTGTGTGATAAATAGTCACTAAAAGTTTATCCTTATCTAGACCTAACACATTGGTAACTAAGTCCCACGAAAGTTCGATTGCTTCAGCCTTGAAGTAATCCCCGAAACTAAAGTTGCCCAACATCTCAAAAAAAGTATGGTGTCTAGCTGTGTAGCCTACGTTATCAAGGTCATTATGCTTGCCTCCTGCCCTAACACATTTTTGAGTTGTTACAGCTCGATTATAACTAGGCTTTTGAACACCAGTAAAATAATCTTTGAACTGAACCATACCGGCATTAGTAAATAACAAAGTGGGATCATTATTTGGAACAAGCGAGCTAGATGTAAGGACTTCATGTCCATGTCCTTGGAAAAATTCCAAATAACACTTTCTGATATCTCTCAAACTAACCATAAATAACTACCTAACTACAATATCATATATAAAAAACGCCTGACTATGCCAAGCGCTGTTTATTAAAATATCGATATGACTAAGTATACAATATTTTACTTTATTTTTAAGGTTAGCTTATTAACTTAAAGTAGAAATATTTTCTATTATGTCATTTTCTGAATCACGTTCATCTTTAGGCATTAAAAGTTCATCTTCCAACAAACCCTCGTTCACTCTAATTTTGTGTTCTAATTCGGCAGCAATATCAGGATTATCTTTAAGAAATAATCTAACATTTTCTCTACCCTGTCCGATACGTTCATTACCATATGAATACCAAGAACCCGATTTTTCAACGACCTCAGCCTTCACTCCTAAATCAATAAGTTCCCCTGTTTTTGAAATTCCTTCTCCGTACATTATATCAAATTCAACTTGCCTAAATGGTGGGGCAACTTTATTTTTTACAACTTTGACACGCGTTTGATTTCCAACTATTTCGTCTCTATGTTTCAAGGCGCCAATTCGTCTTATATCTAATCGAACCGAACTATAAAATTTAAGAGCATTTCCGCCTGTAGTAGTTTCAGGGGAACCATACATTACTCCAATCTTCATCCTGATTTGATTTATAAAAATAACCATACATCCCGATTTTGATATGGACCCGGTTAACTTTCGAAGTGCCTGACTCATGAGTCGCGCCTGCAATCCAGGTAAGCTATCACCCATATCTCCTTCAAGTTCTGCCCGAGGAGTTAATGCTGCCACAGAGTCTATAACTAAAATATCTACAGCCCCAGATCTCACCAAAGTATCGGCAATTTCCAGTCCTTGCTCACCCGTATCAGGTTGAGCTATTAATAATTCATTTACATCCACACCTAACTTTCCAGCATAAACTGGATCTAATGCATGCTCGGCATCTATAAAAGCCGCTACTCCGCCTTGTTTTTGCATCTCAGCTACTACATGGAGAGATAAAGTAGTTTTACCCGAACTTTCAGGTCCATAAATCTCAATTATTCTACCCTTTGGTAATCCTCCTATTCCTAAGGCAATATCCAGTCCAATAGATCCTGTTGAAACAGCTTCAATGTCCATGGCGCTTTTCTGGCCTAGTTTCATGACTGCGCCCTTACCAAAAGCACGGTCAATTTGACTCATTGCGGCTTCCAGAGCTACAGACTTATTTTTATCTTCTGCTTTACCCACTACTGTTAACGGTGTTGTTGATTTTCTGGCCATTATATAACTCCAGTAAAAATAACCGGAGTCCTTCGGTCATTATATTGAAATTGCGGCTTTTATTGGACTGCCGTGTTTGACTTGTTCCACATCTGTTCTTATTAATCAAGAAAAAAGAACATTTAGAGAACAAAAAATTTTTAGTCATGGTTTTGCATCACTTTCACCAATCTCATCTTTAACTTTTTCAGCTAATTGCGCTAGGGTAAACGGTTTGGGTAGAAAAGAAACATCTGCTTCATCAGACAAAAGCTCAGAGAAGTCATCTTCAGCATATCCGGATACAAAAACGATTCTAGCAGTACCAAGCAAGTCACGACCTTTTCTTAAAAGAGTAGGTCCGTCCATTGATGGCATTACAACATCAGAAATCATCAAATCAAATGATTCCTTCGAATTCTTTAATATGTCTAAAGCTTCCTCACCGTCATCAGCCTCTACAACTTTATAGCCTTTTCTTCTCAATGATTTTGAAGCGATATCACGAACAGAAATTTCATCTTCTACAAAAAGAATACTCCCCTGCCCTGTTAAGTCAGCAGATCGTTTAGTAGTTGTAGGCGGTTTAATTAAATCTATATTCACTTTCTGATCAGATGAGGGTAGATATATTCGAAATGTTGTTCCTTTACCGATAGAACTATCCACTGTTAAATGCCCTCCCGACTGCTTTATAATTCCGTAAACAGTAGCTAAGCCTAGACCTGTACCTTTGCCGATTTCTTTAGTCGTGAAGAAAGGCTCAAATATTTTTGACTTTACATCCTCAGTCATGCCCTCGCCTGTATCAGCCACTTCAATAACAACAAAATCATCACCCATGATAGACTTTAAGGCTAGCTGAACGCTTGGGTTATCGATAACTTCTCGTTTTAAAAAGTAACTTGATATAGAGATTATTCCTCCATTACTTTTTTCCATGGCATCTCGCGCATTAACACATAAATTCATCAAAACGGTATCTATTTGAGACCTATCAGCTCTAACAAGGGGTAAATCTCGACCATGAACTATCTTGAGTTTAACTCGCTCCCCTAAAGTCTGTTTTAAAGTAACTACCATTTCAGTTAGTATGTCTGTTACTGAAATCGACTCAGTTCGGCGAGTTTGCTTTCTTGAAAAAGCCAACAATTTCTTTACTAGTGCTGCCGCCCTTATTCCTGTAGTATTAATATTCTGCAACTCAGGGTAAGATGGATCACCTATTGGATGACGTTGCAATAGTTCATCAGTATTTAAACGAATTGCTGTCAACAGGTTATTGAAATCATGAGCAACCCCAGCTGCTAGTTGCCCAATAGCCTGCATCTTTTGTGACTGAACTAATTGGTCTTCCAATAATTTTCTAGCGCTTGTATCCACCATATAAACTCGGAAAGATTTTTCAATCTCCGACTCCGATACGATATACACAGAAACATTTAAGTTAGAGGGACTAGCCAAAACTGCATCAAATGGTTTATCAGTTTCACATTCATAAGCTACAAAATCAAGAAAACTCCTATCTGTCTTTTCTAAGTCAAAAATCTTGTCAAAGGTCTTGCCAACACCTGACACTCCCGCGCTCATTCGATTAAAGGAAAAGTTTTCACTTTTAATAACAGACTTGCCTAGCTGAGTGCCTACTAGGTGCAATATAGCAACAGGCGCTGCCGAAAAATCCTCAGCACTATCAGAACTTAACAGATTTTCCTTAATGGATTTAGAACTCGGTGATTTTTGGAAACCTATGCTATAATATCCATGTATAGATACATTACAAATACTCTCACCATCCTCAGAAGAAGCCCATACACCAACCATAATACTTGGCATCGAAACCTCTTTATGAGTAATTAATCTTGAATGTATTCGTATAATCTCCCCAACAGAATCCGACCTCTCTAGCAATTCTCTTGAATTCTCTATAAATTCATCGATATGTTTTGGTTTTGTCTTCTTGGGACCACTCAACCAGCGTTTCAGTGTTGAATTAATTTCAATAATCTCTCCCGTTCTGGTAATAGAAAACAAACCAACAGGTGCATCAATAAGTTTATTCTTACTACCCAATGCATCGAAAGTTATATCTATAATTTGCCATAATTTCTGTGGGTAAAGGTTGATTACCTGTATCTTGTATCGCCTATGTCTATCAGCAAAATCAAAAGCATCTACTATTTCACTTGAAAATGGGATATCGTTATCCAGATTATGCAATCTAAAAATTGCAGCTGAAGTTTCTTTACTGCAAGGTACAAACAATCTCTCCACAGAAGGCGGAACATCTCCAGAGGTCACTACCTGTAACTTACTTGCTAAATTCATATAGGATTTGTTAGCTACAAGTACCTTTCCGTTCTCGGTAAATATAGAGCTTATTGGGTTATTGACAAAAGCACCTGAAAAAACCCGGTCACGGTCTACATAAACTTTTTTAAGGTTTTTACTTTTTTTAAAATAAGTTAAAAAAGTAAAAATACCTAAAATAACAACCAATATATTGATGAACAACATGGTAAAACCAAGAAAATTAATTTTATCCATATCAAATAAAAAAACATAGCCAAAAGCTAGAGATAAAAAAGCAATCAAAACAAGGACAATAGAAACAATAATCATAAAATTAATTTTATAATTTTGAGTAAATTTTTTTCGAATCACAGAAAACATATAATCACACTAAGGCAAAGAAGTTTTTTTGTTCATATAATATTGATAAATACCTATTTACTATTAGACTTTATCTCTAAACGTCTATTACATTAAAGAACAACTAAAGTATATTAACTTAAGGTGACTAAATGCGTAAATTCTTACTAATTGGCTTCTCTACAATTGCTCTAATGGCTTGTCAGGCTGATAACAAAACTAAAGAAATAACTAATGAGATTTCTACACAAGTCTCAGTGCCAAATGAAAAACTACAACTCAACGAATGGCTTAATAGTAAGTTTTACGAGCGAGTAAGACGTTATCCACAATACTTAGCTGGACTTGGAATTAAGGAAAGAATGACCGAATGGAATGATCCAAGCTATGAATTTGCACTTAAAGAGCTTGAGATAATATCTAATGAAATGAACGA
The DNA here is from genome assembly GCA_042093735.1 of Hellea sp. Taxonomy (GTDB): domain Bacteria; phylum Pseudomonadota; class Alphaproteobacteria; order Caulobacterales; family Maricaulaceae; genus Hellea. The sequence goes on from JBELEM010000035.1 coordinate 8,515, forward strand.
GATAAAAGTAAAGTTTAATCTCGATAGCCTAGCTGATGAAGAAAAATTATCATACCGACTATTCCTAGAAAACAGCCAAAACAGCTTAGATCAAATGGAGTGGTGGTATCATGACTACGCTTTAACACAAATGTATGGAGCACATTCAGGCGTACCCACATTCCTTATTAATCAGCATCCAATTGATAATATTGCTGATGCAAATGCATATATAAAACGCATCGAATTAAGTGGTAACTATTTAGAAAAAGTACTAGAGAATACACGTGAAAGTGCACGTAGAGGCATCAGGCCCCCTAAATTTGTCTATAGTCACGTAATAAGCACTTCAAGAAATATTATTAAGGGCTTCCCATTCGAAAAAAGTGATGAATTAAACCTTGTTTATGACGACTTCAACAAAAAAATATTCGAACTAAGTTTACCAAATGAAGTTTCAGAAAACCTCAGGAAACAAGCGCAAGATGCCTTACAAGGTTCATTCAAACCAGCATACATATCATTGATAAATGAGATGCTAACTCAACAAAAACAAACTACTGAAGACGATGGCGTATGGAAGTTACCTAAAGGTAATGAATATTATGCCAGTCGCCTAAAAACTATGACTACAACCGAATTAAGTGCAAAAGAAATTCATCAAATAGGTCTTGATGAAGTGGATCGAATTCATGAGGAGATGCGTGCAATAATGTCTAGAGTTGGTTTTGAAGGCAATCTTCAAGATTTCTTCAAGTACCTTAAAGACGAACCACGATTTACGTACCCTGATACCGAGGCAGGTAGAGAGGATTATATAAAAGAAGCAACACGTATAATAGAAACAATATCAAAAAGGCTTGATGAAGTATTTTTAAAGCTACCGAAAGCAAAGTTAGAGGTAAGAAGGGTTGAAGCTTTTAGAGAGAAAACAGCAGGAAAAGCCTTTTATTCCAGAGGCACTCCTGATGGATCACGCCCGGGTTATTATTATGCAAACCTGAATGATATAAATGACATGCCGAAATATCAAATGGAGGCGCTTGCTTATCACGAAGGCAACCCAGGGCATCACATGCAACTCTCAATATCCCAAGAGCTTTCAGGAGTTCCAGAATTTAGAAAACATAATAGTGTTACAGCTTACACAGAAGGTTGGGGACTATATTCAGAGTTTTTTCCAAAGGAAATGGGTTTCTATGACGACCCATACTCAGATTTTGGTCGTCTAGCTATGGAACTCTGGAGAGCTGCCCGCTTGGTTGTGGATACAGGAATCCATGATAAAAAATGGACAAGAACAGAAGCAATAGATTATCTACTTGCAAACACACCTAACCCAAAAAATGATTGCGAGAAAGCAATTGAACGATACATCGTTATGCCAGGTCAGGCTACCGCCTACAAAATAGGTATGATGAAAATACTAGAGCTAAGAGAAAATGCAAAAGATAGACTTCAAGAAAAATTCGACATTCGAAGCTTTCACGATACAATAATAAATTCAGGCCCCGTACCCTTGAATATATTAGAGGAGCGTGTGAATAATTGGATTAATGAAGAGCTAAAAAGTTAGTTCGCTCTTACCCTCTCTCCACGCTCGTGCATTTCTTGAGCCTCTAAACTCAGCTTTGCTGTAGGTCTTACATCAAGCCTCTTTAATCGAATTGGATCACCTGTTTCTTGGCAATATCCATATGTACCCTGCTCTATTCGATCTAAGGCTTTATCAATCTGACTTACGAGTTTGCGCAATCTATCACGTGTTCGAAGTTCCAGCTGTCTGTCAGCATTAGCAGCAGCTGTGTCAGCAGGATCAGGGTAAGATACATTTTCTTGCTGTAGGAAGGCAACCGTCTCTTTAGTCTGCTGTGCAATCTCATCTTTCCAGGCTATTAGCTTTCTGCGGAAATATTCTTTTTGTTTATTATTCATGAATTTTTCATCTTCTGAAGGAATATATCCTTTTGGCAACTTAACACTTTTTTTTACTTTTTTTGTTGCCGCCATAACAGCCTCCGTATTAATGTTTACTCTGAACTGAAAAGACTCATATCAAACCAAGAACGAGCGCTTGATATCGCGTGAAAGCCTCTTGGGCAACACAATATATCATAAAAATTGTTGATGAAAGAAGCTTGCAACTCTGTGTACCCTGTATACAAAGCAAGAAAATAAGGACACAAAAATGAAATTTAAAGGTACAAAAAATTACGTGGCCACCCAAGATCTTAAGATGGCAGTAAATGCTGCCATTACCTTGGAAAGACCATTACTTATAAAAGGTGAGCCAGGAACAGGGAAAACAGTTCTTGCCCACGAAATAGCAAAAAGCCTGGATACACCCTTATTAGAATGGAATATAAAATCGACAACAAAAGCTCAACAAGGATTATATGAATATGACGCAGTAGCTCGGTTACGTGACTCTCAATTAGGTGAAGATCGAGTTCATGATATTTCTAATTATATCAAAAAAGGAAAACTATGGGAATCGTTCACAGCAAAAAAAAGGCCCATACTTCTTATCGATGAAATAGACAAAGCAGATATCGAGTTTCCAAATGACCTATTACACGAATTAGATAAGATGGCATTCCATGTATATGAGACTGGGGAAACTATAACAGCGAAGCAGAGGCCAATTATTATTATTACCTCAAATAATGAGAAAGACCTGCCAGACGCATTCCTTCGTCGATGTTTCTTCCATTACATTCAATTTCCTGATGATCACACTATGAGTGAAATTGTTGAAGTCCACTTTCCAGGTATAAAGCCTAAATTGTTAACAGCTGCGATGAAACGTTTTTATGAAGTAAGGGCAATGCCTGGACTCAAGAAAAAACCGAGTACGAGTGAATTATTAGATTGGTTAAAGTTACTACTGATAGAAGATATAGACCCTGACACCTTAAAAGAGTCTGACCCAAAAAAACTAATACCTCCATTGCATGGTGCATTATTAAAAAATGAGCAGGATGTGCATTTATTTGAGAGACTCGCATTTTTGACCAGAAGGGATAATAACACGTAATTTCATTACCAAGGTATCACTTCATAGAATGCCTTGATATATACCATTATTAGAAAAGAATTCATATTCACAATTATGTCAAAAGATCTTGAAACTGAACCACAGAAACGACGTGTTTTTGCTATAATATCTCATCCAGATGCCGGTAAAACAACGCTTACAGAAAATATGCTCCTTGCATCAGGGGCTATTCATCAGGCTGGACAAGTGGCCGCAAGAGGTGAAGCAAGAAGGACACAATCTGATTGGATGAAGATAGAACAAGAACGTGGTATTTCTGTATCATCATCGGTGATGACGTTCGAACATGAGAAACTTATCTTTAATCTACTTGATACTCCGGGACATGAGGACTTTTCAGAAGATACATACCGCACACTAACTGCTGCAGATTGTGCTGTGATGGTTATAGATGCAGCAAAAGGAATAGAACCTCAAACTCTGAAGCTTTTTGAAGTTTGTCGTTTACGGGATATACCCATAATAACATTTATTAATAAATTAGATCGTGAAGCACGGGATACATTTGAAATAATATCAGAAATAGAAGAAAAGCTTGCCCTAGACGTAGTGCCAATGCAATGGCCGGCAGCATCAGGAAAACGATTTAAAGGTGTATCTGATTTATCTACAGGAGCATTTTTAAAGTTTGAAAAAATTGAATCAGGTAAAAAGCACAAATGGATTCAAATGAATAATATGGAGTTTTATGAGCATTTTGATGGTGAATCGTTGCTCGAACAATTTACTGAAGAGCATGAGCTAGCAAAAGAATATCCCGAATTTAACTTACAAAGCTTCCATGAAGGCCACATGACACCTGTATATTTTGGGTCAGCATTAAGGAAATTTGGTGTACTGGAACTTATAAACGCGCTTGTAAAATTTGCCCCCGGACCTCAATCTGAAAAGTGTATGAAATCTGGTATATCCGCTGAAATGCTACCAAGCTCAGCAGAAACTGCTGGTTTTGTATTTAAAGTACAGGCAAATATGGACTTAAATCATCGTGACCGCGTTGCATTTTTACGTTTGTGTTCGGGTGAGTTTAAACGAGGAATGAAAATGAAAACAGCTGAGGGAAAATCCCTCACAATTCATAATCCAGTTATGTTTTTTGCTCAAGATAGAGAAATTGCGGAAACTGCATATGCGGGTGATGTCATTGGAATTCCAAATCATGGATCATTACGTGTTGGTGACAGTTTATCAGTGAGTGGTAAAATAAAATTCGCAGGAATACCTAATTTTGCACCAGAAATTCTTAGACGTGCACGCTTAAAAGATCCGTTGAAGGCAAAGCACTTAAGAAAAGCTTTGGAATCATTAGCCGAGGAAGGTGTAACACAACTTTTTAAACCATCACTTGGAGCTGATATGATTGTTGGAGCAGTAGGTGCATTACAAATCGATGTTATGAGAGAGCGTATTAAAACTGAATACGGCCTGGAGGTTACTTTTGAAGTTCCTCCATACCAAATAGCTAGATGGATAGTTAGCGAAGATAAAAAAGCTTTAGAACAGTTTATTTCAAAGTCGATATCAAATTCGGGGGTGGATTTAGATGACGACCCCGTATTCTTAGCAAAGTCTTATTGGGATGTGAATTATGCAGAAGAAAAGCACCCCGAAATTCGTTTTTTAACTTCTAAGGAGCGAATATAAACTAATAAATCGTGCATCGCCTAGTAGCAGCAATGCCCCTTAGATAAGCGCGTCTTGCTACACCCTTTCTATACTCTCTTCTTATCATATTTTCATGTTTAGTCGCACCTGTTGCCGCCCTAACTAAACCGCGGAAAGGTATAAGTGTTCCCACACCAGCCTCTGCTACATCGAGTGAAGTTTCACGTGTTTTGTTATTATCATTTTTTTCTGCATCAAAATCAGGACCTAAAACAGCATTCCATTTGAAGATATCATTTCTTAAAGAGCGACAACTCCTATTACGAACTACATCATACGGAGTTTCCAATGTTAATAAAATCTCTGGTATACGCTGTTTTCTTAGATTTATATCACCCAGAGGGCTTAAAATAACTTCACCGAAACTATCTTTATCACCAACCCTATCAATATTTTTTGCAGTTGGCGCACCAGTAACATTCTGTAAAATATCAGAACTAGTGGCCTTATTAAACGTAGCAGATGAAGTTTTACCTACTACCAGAGCAACTTTTCCAGTTGCTTTTCCAGTTTTATAAACAATCTTACTTGAACTTATTGCTGCCTTACCAGTATTTTTGACTACCTTTGATCCTGTACTGACAGTATTACAGCTTGTTAGAACTAAACTCAAAAAAAAGAATAAACTTAGTTTGGTTGTAGCTTTAAACACAAGATTACACCTTCATAAAAATTTTGATTTTCCTACCTCAATTAATGGAAGTCTCATTGGAAAAAGTACTTTTGCTTCTGAACCAGTACAGTGTTGAGTGAAAATAGTTAAAATATTATTTACTACTGCCACTAGTCTACCTTTAGGCGCAAGTTGTGCAATAAGGTTTGCTGGGGTATTATTGAATGCACAAGTAGAAATTATCCTATCAAATGGGGCCTCTTTTTCTAATCCGTATGCCCCATCATCATACGTAATAGTATAATTCTGAATGTCTAGGAAACTTAATTTTTCTTCAGCAGATCTAACCAAAGTATCATATCGCTCTATTGAATAGACATGTTTTGCCATTTTAGATAATATTGCTGTATGATATCCACTGCCAGTACCAATTTCTAGAACCTTATGGGTGGAAACAAGATCTAGTGATTGAGTTAAAAGTGCTATTGTGAGTGGAGAAGATATATCTTGCCCACAGCCTATTGGAAGTGATTGCTCATTATAAGCGAGATCCCATAAATCTGATGGCAAAAAGTGTTTCCTTGAAATTGTCTCCATAGCGCCGAGTAAGTTATTATCTGATATGCCAGATCCCCTTAATCGCATTATTAAGTCTATCAGACCTGGATCAATCATTGAGAGTTTAAAAATTCCTTTTCAAGAACTTTTATCTCTGAAGTATTTGTTAAATTAGTATGGATAGGCGTTATAGAAATGTATCCATCATAAATTGCCCTTAGATCAGTGCCCTCAGGTGGATTTGACTTACCAGCACCATAAGTAAGCCAATAATAATTACCTCCACGAGGGTAGCTTCTTTTTTCTACCCCGCTCATTTGAAAGTCTCTGCTCCCTTGCTTTGTTATTTTAATACCTTTCACATCTTGTGCAGGAACATCAGGAAAATTTATCGATAATATAGTACTAGAACACCAACCGTGTTTATACAGGTCTGATATTAATTTTGATCCATGCATTTCGGCTGTATCCCAAGGAAGGCTTTTTTCCCCCTGAAAACCTCTGGCCAATGAAAGAGCAATCGAGGGAATACCCATTTGCATGCCTTGTAATGCAGCTGCAATAGTTCCAGAAAAAGTAACATCTTCGGCTAGATTTTGTCCACGGTTAACACCAGATAATAATAAATCAGGCTTATGCTTATTAAGTAATTCACTCAAAGCAATTATGACAGAGTCGGTAGGGGTTCCAGAAACTGAGAAAGTTTTTTCACCATATTGCTTTATTCTTACCGGATTATGTAATGAAACACTTCTAGAAGATGCTGATTGTTCAGTTTCAGGAGCGCAAATCCATATATCATTCGACAACACTGAGGCGATTCTTTTGAGTACAGATATACCTTTAGCGTGAACACCATCATCATTGGTAATTAAAATTCTCAACGACTTATGACCTCAATACCACCCATATATGGTATTAAAGCTTCAGGTATTCGTATTGAACCATCTGAATTTTGATAGTTTTCTAAAATGGCAACTAATGTTCTACCAACTGCAAGTCCTGATCCATTTAAAGTATGTACAAAACGGTTATCTTTTTCGGCATGCTTATAACGCGCGTTCATGCGTCTAGCTTGAAAGTCACCGCAATCAGAACAACTAGAAATTTCTCTGTAAGTATTTTGGCTAGGTAACCAAACCTCAATATCGAATGTACGCCTGGCACTAAAACCAAGATCTCCAGTACACAACTCTACAACTCTATATGGTAAATTTAAACGTTTTAATATTTCTTCAGCGCATCTGAGCATTCTCTTATGCTCTTTTAAACTTTCTCCGGGTTTGACAACTGAAACAAGTTCAACTTTATTAAATTGATGCTGTCTTATCATTCCACGTGTATCTTTTCCGGCACTTCCTGCTTCACTGCGGAAACAGGGAGTTTGAGCAGTCAATCTACGAGGTAAAGTATTAACATCAATAATACTCTCTCTTACTATATTAGTAAGAGAGACTTCAGCAGTTGGTATTAAATATTGGTCAACTGTAGTTTTATATAAATCTTCTTCAAACTTTGGTAGCTGTCCAGTTCCAAAAAGAGCATGTTCCCTTACCAAAACAGGTGGTGAATATTCAGTGTATTCAAATTCAGTTGTATGAATATCTAGCATAAAAGCTGAAAGAGCTCTATCTAGTCGGCTCAATGAACCCTGCAAGACAACGAACCGACTACCGCTCATTTTAGCAGCAGTTTCGAAATCCATCATTCCTAATTCTTCACCTAATTGATCATGTCCTTTTGGAGAAAAGTCAAATACTGGGGGTTCTAAGTATCGATACAACTCAACATTACTATCTTCATTGTCGCCTATGGGAACATCAGGAAATGGAATATTAGGAAGCTCAGACAGAAGTGAATGAAGTTGTTTTTTTTCACTCTCAACTTGTATACTCATTGCTGCTATAACGTTTTTTGCACCTGATACTTCTGACTTCAACCTACTAAGTTCATCATGATCACCGTTTGCTACTGCACGTCCTATCAATTTAGAGCTTTTATTACGAGCAGCTTCAGCTTCTTGGAGAACTTGCATAGCTTTGCGTATCAAAGCGTCTTGATTTAAGATTTTCTGCGCAATTGGCTCTAATCCTCTATTAGCCCAAAGCTCATCATATTTTTTGGGATTTTCTCTTATAGACTTTATATCATGCATTTTCATCTCGATTAGATTCTGAGTGCTATAGACTCATGCTAACGCCCCGTAAAGCGGCATATGAGTTATATTATGCTAAAAAAATAGCGTCTTGGCTAGGGGAAGCCAAGACGCAAAAAATTGCCCAATCTTTAAGGGGAGAAGATGGACTGTTACATCTCGGGTCAACCGCAATCAGTAACAAGATAGTTACGCAATTGGACACATAAATGGATTTAAAAATATAAATTTTTTTTATTTAAATAAATAGATGTTACAAAATAAAATTCTTACTAATTAACAAGTGTAAATATTAAGCAGAAATATTCCTCAATCTTTCTCTAGCCTTATCAGAACCCAGTAAAACAATTAACTTTGCCATTTCTGGACCTTTATCAAGACCCGTAAGCGCTTTTCTCAATGGCATAAATAAATTTCTTCCTTTGCGGTTGTATTTTATTTTCAATGCATTTGTCCATTCTGACCAAGTATTATGAGTTATAGAGGAAGGAAGCATTTCAGCAGCCCCGAAGCAAAAGTCTTTGTCCTCCTCGTTAATCTGGCCTTGTATATCTTTAAATATAATTTCATTCCACAATATGGCGTCATTCATTTTAAGAATATTACTGCGAATTAACTCCCAAAAGTCTTTTGGGGCTATAATACCTATCTCAGATAATTTTGTACTTACGTCTTTGTAAGACAACTCATTTAATAATTTACCGTTCAATAATTCTAATTCTGCCTCGTCAAATCGGGCTGGGGCACGGCCAATTTTACTAAATGAAAATTCACTTGTTAAAATATTCATAGATGCGCGCGGCTCTATAGAGTCTGAAGTCCCTATCTTTCCTAATAATGAACAAATAGCTAGAGGCTCAAGGCCTTGAGATTTTAGCTCCTCCATGGAAAGAGAACCAAGTCGTTTCGATAAACCCTTGCCATCTTTTCCAACTAACAAAGGGGTATGAGCAAATGTTGGAATATGTTTAGATAATGCTTTAAAAACCTCTATCTGAGCTCCAGAGTTAGTAACATGGTCTTCCCCTCGAATAACATGTGTAATGTTTTTATCTATATCATCAACAACGCTTGGTAAGGTATACAAAAAAGTACCATCTTCGCGAATTAAAACAGGATCGGAGAGAGATGAAGTATCAACACTTTGATTTCCGCGGACCATATCATTCCAAGTCACAATCGCTCCTGACAGTCTAAAACGCCAATGAGGCCTTCTTCCTTCATCCTCAT
>JBELEM010000036.1:0-15664 GCA_042093735.1 Hellea sp.
GAAGATCATGACGAAGATCATGGTGAAGAACGCGAAGGAGAAATGAGAGACCGACTTGAAAACTCATTTACAAAAACTGCTTCTTTAACAGGGGGTTTATCTTACATATCCGATAAAGGCTTTATAGGCATATCAGTTCACCAACTTGATAGTGAATATGGTATACCAGGTGGCCATGAGCATGGTCATCATGAAGATGAAGATCACGATGAGGATCATGATGAGGATCACGATGAGGATCATGACGAAGATCATGACGATGACCATGATGAAGAGGAAGAACTAGTTTCTATTGACCTTAAGCAAACACGCATTGATCTAAATGCAGTAAAGGAGCTTGGTGGATTCTTCGAAAGAGTACAGTTGTTTGCGGGATATGCAGATTATGAACACACGGAGCTTGAAGGCGATGAGATCGGTACCGTTTTTGCTAATGAGGGACTGGAAGCACGTCTTGAGTTAGTTCAAACAGAAGAAAATGGTCGTAAAGGCGCAACTGGAGTCCATATTCGAAAAAGCGATTTCAGCGCAATAGGAGCAGAAGCATTCGTACCTCAAACTGATACACGTGAAATTGCTATCTACACATTCCAAGAGCAATCCTATGATAATTTACATCTCAGAGGCGCGATGCGTTATGAAAATAATCGAATTGTGTCAGAAGCATTAAACCAGAAAAAATCTTATGGCTTATTTAGTGTTTCCGCAGGCAGTGATTATCATTTTAACAGTCAAAATAGATTAGGGTTAACTGCCTTTAGAACAGAAAGGGCGCCTACAAGCGAAGAATTATATTCTAACGGCCCCCACCTAGCTACTGATACTTATGATGTTGGCAATGCCAATCTTGACAAAGAAGTAGCATTGGGTGTTGAATTAGCATATCGTTTTAAGGCTGATAATTACTTCTTAACCGCGAATGCATTTATCACAGACTATCAGGATTATATCTATAAAGATATGCTTACAGATCAAATGATCGATGGTCTTGATGTGTATAATATATTAAGTTCCGATGCAGTGTTCAAAGGTGGAGAGATACAGGGCGCATACACATTTGAGGATATTAACAATGTTTCCGTCTCAATTGATGGGCTCGTTGAGTATGTACGCGCTAAGACAACGGCAGGAAACCTACCACGTGTTGCGCCGTTATCATTCTTGGTTGGAGCAGATGCTAAATGGGAAAACTTTAAATTACGTACTGAATTAGATTATTCAGATAAACAAAATAAGTTATCTTCTTATGAGCTACCGACAGAGAGCTTTGCTCAAGTAAATGCATTTTTAACTTGGACTCCTGAAGTTAATCAAAATATTAAATTTAAGCTTTCAGCTTTAAATTTATTTGATGAAGAAGCCAGACAGCATTCATCCTATCTTAAGGATGTAGTGCCGTTACCAGGAAGAAATTTCCGCTTCTCCATTAAAGCGGCATTTTAAGAAATTAATTTTATCCCCGTGTAAAATGGATATTTGCACGGGGATAATAAAAATAGTAGGCTGTAGAGGCTATCATGATTAAGACACAATTAACATCCGACAAAGTAGCCATTAGTCTATCATTGGTTTGCGTACTGCACTGCTTTTTTGTACCTTCTTTTATTATTTTAACTCCAAGTTTTATGTCATTTACTTTAGGGAACGAGTTCATACACAAACTAATCGTTATAATTGCAGTTCCTGTAAGTTCGTACGCTTTAATATTGGGGTATAAAAATCACAAGACAGCTTCATATCTTCCCGCTGGAATCTTGGGATTATTGGCAATTATTTTTGCTGTAGTTTTAGGGGAGGAAATTTTAGGTGAGACTATTGAGAGAGGCTTAACTTTAACAGGATCAATTTTAATAGCTTTAGCCCACTATAAAAATTATCAGAATTGTAAGCAATTAAACTGCTCGTGTCACGAGGACTAAAAAAACAATCCTTCGAGTGATTAATCTACCACTCGCGTATTATCTTTTGTACAAGTTTTCCAGAAGAAGTTAAATCTTGTGATCTCCATGGTCCACCAGGGTCAGCTCCTTTTGTCAAGATAGAGGCTGCCTCATTTTTATCACTTACTGCCCAGTTCAAATGAGTTAGATTATATTTCCTAATAAATCGCATCCACTCAAGCGTTGACTCCTCATCCATAAAACCATCTCCATCATAGGATACTGTACCCCACTCTGATATAATAAGAGGCAGTCCTTTACTTATCGCGTATTCAGCTTTTTCACGAAGTTCGTTTTTATGAGAAGCTGCATAAAAGTGCAAAGCGTATAGTAAATTATGCTGGTCAAGTATGGGGTTATCAGCAGCAAGGTCAACATCTTGGCTCCAACTTGGAGTGCCAACAATTATCAGATTATCAGGGTCTATTTTGCGGATGGCATTGATAACATTTTCAGAATAGGGTTTAACTGTTAATTCCCATGAGACATCACTCAGAGGCTCATTATAAATCTCATATATTAGATTAGGTGTGTTCCCATATTTTTCTGCTATGAAAGTAAAAAACTCTATAGCTGCGTCTAAATTTTGTTCTGCTTGGTGCGAATGCCAATCAACTATGACATAAATTTCATTAGCTATTGCCGCATCGATTACGCTTGTTACTCGGTCAAGATTAGCTTTTTTTTTCTCTAAATAGCTACCAGTACCCTGCGCTCCCATTGCAATACGAATTATGCCAGCCCTCCAATCTTTTGCAAATGAAGCAATAGCTTCTGAATTATAAAATCGTTCTTGCCCCCACCCCGTGTTGGACCAAAATAAACTTACTCCTGCCAAAGATATGACTTCTTTTTTAACATCACGAATAAATGTACCATCGACGGATAGCTGCCCATGGTGGGCAACTGGAGAAGATTTTTGGGATTTAAAAGATGCTTCTAAGTGATGTGAATTAATATCTTCAGCATAAGAAAGGCTAGAAGATGCAGCTATCATAATCACATAGGTTATAAAAAGCTGCATTCGCATTTTAAGTTCTGAAATATATATACGGCCTATATTCAAAGGTTAGGTAGAGACTATTCTGTAGAAACTTTTTTTGCACTTTTCATCATAAAATGTGTGTCATCAAAAACCTGAAACTTTACATACTTACCATTTTCAATAACAGCCATATGTAGAGAGTCGCTTACTTGACCACCTGTTGTCATTTTAGTTCTGATAAAAACGGTATTACCAGAAGCATGATACGAGATAGGCTCAACCTTAAAATCTGGCCAATATTCTGCTATTGGAGAAAATACATTTTTTATAACATCTTCTGGGCCTACATATGTACCGCCATAAGGGAAGCCTTTAGGCATAGTCCATACTGCATCATCAGCTTGTGTGAGCGCCCACGCCTCCATATCATTTACTTTAAAAGCATCATACCCTAACTTTGCGTAAGCAATTAAATTTTCACTACTTACGACATCAGGTGTAATCACAGCATCTTGTGCTGTCTGGTTAGAATTAACGGAGCATCCCATAAGAACCATTCCCGCAAATGTTAAAGCAGTAAACTTAACTAAACTATTAATCATTATTTCCTCCAAAAATCGAACTAGACCTTACCTCAATACATTAAAAAACTCTTATTGCAAAACCTTAAATGAGAACCGCTCTCAAAGTAATTGACAATTTATTTTGACTGTACTTAAATTAAGTATGAGAATTTACTCATTATATCTTTAAATTTAGGGGAAAATTATGGAAAATTTACTCGAATATCAAACATTAAGTATGTTCGGTACATACAGTATAGCTTTTGCGCTCAGGGCAATTGGAAGCATATTGGCTATCTGGCTTGCACTTCGTGTGGCAAACAATATTCGCATGTCAAACGATAGCAATGTAATTAGCAAACTATTAGGTTCTGCTTTTGGCATCTTAGTTATGTATGGAGTATTATATTGGCAAATGGCTTATATAACAATTCGGGCTAATACAGCTAACGGCCTGAAAGCTATGAGTGAAGGCGGAATGCAGCTAACTCCTGGTAGCGAACAATTTTTAGCTAATTTTGCAACAGATGCAGTATCACTTCCAATACCGGTAGCTATTTTTGATTTAGTTATTATAGCAATGATCTTACTACAAATTTGGATGCCTAAAAAAGCATAAATAACAATTCTAAAACGCCGTATAATACGGCGTTTTTTATTTAAAGTTAATTTCTATTTATACTTTGTATAAATGAACTTAAATGCATCAAGTATCTCGTTGCACCTTTGCGATTTAAACCATAGAATCAAGGTTATGGTCTTTCACATTATAAACATAACCAAGACTTTCTATTCTATTTTTTTTATCTATCTTACAATTGTGCTTTCTCTAACCATCGAGACAAAAGCGATGGAAATTAAGTCTGTAGCTAGTACATCGCTCTGTGGTGATACATTTATTCTCGAACTTGCACCTAAGCATATCAGTCACCTTTCATGGCAATCTAGAAGCCTTTTATCTATTGCTAATGAAAAACAAAAAAAGCTTCCTCAAGTTTGGAATGATACTGAGACTCTCATAAATTCCGGTGCTTCTCATATTTTATTTGGCCCCGGCGAAACTAATGATAATGTTTTACCTAATATCCAAAAAATAGAATTAAAATGGGGAGAAGGCTTAGAGACCATAAGGTCTAATGCTGAACTTATAATTAAATCCTTAGGGTTAGAGGGAAATATATTAGATAATTGGGAGGAACGAATAAAGAGCCTTCAAAAAAAAGCAGAAACCCGTGAAATTAAACCAAAGGTTTTATATTTATCTCGTTCAGGTAGCTCTGCTGGTTCAAATACCTTTGTAGATGAAGCTATAAAGTCAGCAGGTGGTCTGAATGTTGTCAAACAAACTGGTTGGTACAAACCAGATGCTGAACAGCTGATAAAATATACACCCGACCTTATTATAACAAGCTATTTCGATAATGGTTATGAATCGGTTGAGGCAGTTGCAATTAGAAATAAAGTTATAAAACGTTTTATTTATTCCCACCCTATTGTCGAAATAGAGGGTGGATTATGGCCCTGCGCTGGCCCTGGCCTTATTAAGGCTGCTGAGAAAATATCGATAGCATTGGATAGTCTACCATGAAGCTTACTATCTTAATCATATGCACACTTAGCTGTGTTATTTTTTCATTATTCATAGGCACGGTAGACTTATCTTTTATAGACGTATTAAAAGCACTTCTCGGACGTGGGACTGACACTAATGCTATTATAGTGAGAGAGTTAAGGCTACCGAGATCACTTACTGGAGCAGTTATTGGAGCTGGCCTTGGTGCCTCGGGAGCAGCCTTACAGGGTTATACTCGTAATCCCTTAGCTGCTCCAGGAATTCTTGGGTTTACAGCCTGCGCTGCTCTAGGGGCAGTTATAGCATTATATTTTGGCTTTTATAAGTGGATTCCATTAGCAGCCTTATCTGGGACAGCGATAGGTGCATTTCTAATTTTAAAAATTTCAGGTAATCGCAAAAGTGCCTCAACTCTAATTTTAGCTGGAGTGGGTATAAGTGCCTTAGCTACAGCACTCACTGGGCTTACCATGAATTTCTCTCCAAACCCATGGGCTCTATCAGAAATGGTTTATTGGCTAATGGGTTCCCTCAGTGACTCTCAATTTGTAGACTTATTAATATGTGCTCCTCTTACAATTATCGGTATACTAATGCTAACTCTAATCGGCCCTGATTTAAAAACTTTAAGTCTTGGTGAAGAAACTGCTGTTTCTTTAGGGGTTTCGCTTGGCAGGTTACGCGCCATACTCATTATTGGAACAGCTCTATGTGTTGGAAGTGGCGTAGCAATAGCAGGAGCAATCGGCTTCATAGGTCTTTTCATTCCTCATATTATTAGACTTATATTTGGTTCAGACCCTATTAAACTAATACCATTATCAGCAATTTCTGGGGCTGGATTTTTAGTTTTTGCTGATATAATTTCGCGTTTTCTCACAGGCCCGGGTACTCAACTTTATCTTGGTATACTAACTTCACTTATCGGGGTTCCCTTTTTCTTATATCTAGCGATTAAAGAGACCAAAGTATGATACATATTAACAACCTGCTATCCGGCTATGGTCCCTGCGATGTAATTCAAAATATTTCAGCAGAAGGGAAAAAAGGAGAATTAATTGCTCTTGTAGGGGCAAATGGGTCAGGTAAATCAACATTACTAAAAACCTTGGCTGGCATTATAACGCCCACCTCAGGAACAATTAAATATTTAGGAAAAGATCTTGCAGGGTTTTCATCGCGAAAACGAGCCAAAATAATTTCTTATCTAGCACAAAATCGTGAGGCATATCCCAGCATGCCTGTTTATGAAATTGTTGAACTTGGTCGCGCCCCCTACAGGGGATCTCTAGGACAAATAAGTTCAACGGGTAAAGATATTATTGAGGGTGCGATGGTGCACACAAAAACTCAAGCGCTTAAGGATAGAAAATTCAATAACCTATCGGGAGGGGAGCAAGCTAGAGTTCTCCTTGCAAGAGCGCTAGCAGTAGACGCGCCAATTATTTTAGCAGATGAACCAATATCTGCGTTAGATCCTGCATTCCAAATTTCCATGATGCAAGCCCTCCAGAGAGAGGCTAAAAAAGGAAAAATTGTAATAACTGCACTTCATGACTTATCTCTTGCATCTCAATTTTCTAGTAAAATTTGGATGCTAAAAAATGGAAAAATTGTCGCCAAAGGTATCCCTAAAAAAGTCTTAAACGCTGAAAATTTAAAAAATACTTTCCAAGTAAAACTTCCGAAGGGAGGCTTTAAACCTCTTCAATTAGCTAATTAACATTCTACTACATTTACAGCTAATCCACCTTGGCTTGTTTCTTTATACTTCGTTGACATATCCAAACCCGTTTGACGCATCGTTTCTATAACTTGGTCTAAGGAAACTTTCATTTTGCCCTCTGAATGCAAGGAGAGTCTTGCCGCATTCACTGCCTTTACAGCTCCAATTGCATTTCTTTCTATACAAGGTATCTGCACAAGGCCTCCAACTGGGTCACAAGTTAGGCCAAGGTTGTGCTCCATACCAATTTCAGCAGCCTGTGCAATCTGTGATGGACTGCCACCCCATATTGCCGCTAATCCTGCAGCAGCCATGGAACATGCAACGCCGACTTCACCCTGACACCCCATCTCTGCCCCTGAGATGGATGCTCTTTGCTTGTAAAGCAATCCAATACCACCGGCTGTTAATAAAAATTTTCGAATATTCTTTACTGCATTAGAATCTTCATAACAATAATGCCTAATTATGGCAGGAATGATTCCAGCTGCACCATTTGTAGGTGCAGTTACAACCTGTCCACCCGCAGCATTTTCTTCATTAACTGCCAAAGCATAAACATTAAGCCAATCAAATAATTGTTCTCGTTCATTAGACATTTCCGTTTGTGTTAGTTTTTTCCACAACTCTGGGCTGCGGCGGCGCACCTCAAGGCCTCCTGGTAAAACACCCTCGCAATTAAGACCTCGATCAATACAATCAAACATTACTGCACTAACCTTATCTAAAGCTTCGTTTGTCTTTGATCGTTTCCGAATTGCATCTTCATTCGTAATGATAATTTCATCTATAGACGTTTTATGATCGGCACATAAACGCAATAAACCCTCTGCGGAACCAAAATCATATGGCACTCTAAAACCATTGGAAATAATATCATCTTTTAGCGGAGAGGATAACTGATCGTAAGAAGCTATGAATCCGCCTCCAGTCGAATAGTATATGCGCTTTAAAAGTGTATTGCCCTCAAAGTCAAAGGCAGTCATTTGCATTTCGTTAGGGTGTAACTTTGTCGGCGTCTCATAATCAAATAGTAAATCTGAGATTGGGTTAAAGCTTATGCTGGTACTCCCATTTAATATAATCTGGTTTTTACTATAAATCTCCGATAGGTTTTTAAATGCTAGTTCCGGGTCAAATGCTTCGGGGCTATAGCCCAACAGACCATAAATAGTCGCCTTAGGGGTTGCGTGGCCCTCTCCAGTAAAAGCCAAAGAACCCCTCAGTATAACTTCAACCCGCGTAGTGCTTTCCAATATACCCTTCTTGGATAGTCTCTTTACAAAACGCTTTCCGATGCGCATTGGACCGACAGTATGACTTGATGAAGGCCCGATACCTATTCGAAATATATCTAATACTGATAACATATAAATTAACTATAAAAAAACTTGAAGCCAAATAATTTTTTGACTTCGAATGCAATAGTGAAATACACAGCAATCAATAGTTGATTAGTTAATTTATCAAAAAAAGCTTATCTATTTTATTATGATAAGTATAATTAAAGAGAACCGTTAATAAGTTTCATAATACCTGAAAAATCTAATGAGTCCTTTTTTGCTGATTCCATCAAGGAATACAATGCTTCTGACTGACTTCCTAAAGGTGTAGAAGCACGTGCTGAGGTGGCTGCATCTTGCGCAAGTCTTAAGTCCTTAAGCATCATTGCGGCAGTAAATCCTGGTTCATAATTTTTATTTGAAGGTGCACTCTCTACAGGTCCTGGGGCAGGGCAGTAACTAGTCATAGACCAGTTTTGGCCACTTGCTGTCGAGGATATATCATAAAATTTCTGAGCATCTAATCCTAATTTTTCAGCAAGGTTAAATGCTTCACATGTACCAATCATATGAATACCAAGAAGCATATTGTTGCAAATCTTAGCCACCTGGCCATTTCCTGCATCACCTGCATGGAAAATATTCTTGCCCATTACCTTAAGATAAACCTCAGCTCGGGAATACGCTTCCTCTGAGCCACCGCACATAAAGGTTAGAGTTCCAGCAGCAGCACCCCCTACACCTCCAGAAACTGGGGCATCAATCATATCAATATTTTTTAAAGCGGCAGCTGCTACCATTTCTCGCGCAGTTGCAACGTCAATAGTAGAGCAATCGATAACCAAAGTTTTTGATGAAATTACTGGCATTATTTCATCACATACACCTCTTACTATTTTTCCATTAGGTAACATCATTATTACAACTTCGACTGTTTTAACTGCCTCCTTTATATCAGAGACTACAGCACAGCCAGCAGCAGAAGCAGCATCTTTAGCTTTGTCTGAAACATCGAAAGCTATAACTTCATGACCCCCCTTTACAAGATTTGTTGCCATACCAATTCCCATGTTGCCTAGGCCTATAAATGCTACTTTGCTCATGTAATAAACTCCTGAGGAGGATTTGCTGTTTTACGAAATAATTGTTCAACTTGTGCGGGGGAAACTTCATCAACACTTGAGTGTGACCACTTTGGGTTACGGTCTTTATCGATTAATTGAGAACGAATTCCTTCATAAAAATCCTGAGTTCTCAAAAAGTTTAGTGATATATCTAATTCTTGCGTCATGACCTGACGGAAAGTCATATTTATTCCGCGCTTTAAGGCCTCAAAGGTTACGCACATAGCTATAGGGGATTTACGTCTTATATTCTTTGCCTGCTTAGCAGCCCATTCACTGTTATCTCTATCGAGCGATAATAATATCTCAGGTACAGAGCCACAATTGAATGCCTTAATTGCTTTCGGTATTGCATCATGAGCGGGCGGAATCTGTGAAAAAGCCTCTAGCACTTTATTAACTCTGCTGTCGGTACCGTCTAAATCTGCCATTCCAAGTGCTTCAATTAGATCCGAATGTTTATCTGTTGGAACATAAAGATTTGCAATGCCTATGTCACATGTTTGGCCTACGTTTAATCTAGCACCGGTGAGACCTAACCACTGCCCAACACTCATGCCAAGTCGAGGTAGAAAAAAAGTTCCGCCCACATCAGGGAAATAACCTATGCCAGTTTCAGGCATAGCAAAAACAGTAGCATCGCCTGCGACACGATATCTTCCATGTACAGAAAGCCCTACGCCGCCTCCCATAACAAAACCATCTATTAATGAAATATAAGGTTTAGAATAACAATGAATGAGCTCATTTAGAGCATATTCAATTCGCCAAAACTCTTCCGCGCGACTATCGCCGGCTTTCCCGCTATCGTGGAGTAAAATAACATCGCCTCCCGCACAAAATGCTCTATCACCAGCTCCATCAATTAATACAGCACCTATTTCAGAATTGTCCTCCCATTCTAGTAAAAGTTCAGTTATTTTCTCGCACATAGCATATGTCAAAGCGTTTAATGCTTTTGGTCTATTCAATGTTATGTGACCTAAATTACCAATTACCCGATATTGTATTTCGTCAGTCATATATTCCTATTGCCTTAAAAGAGATCGCGAAATAATCACTCTCATTATCTGATTAGTACCTTCCAGTATTTGATGAACCCGAAGGTCTCTGACTATTTGTTCAATCTCATATTCTGACAAGTAACCATAGCCCCCATGCAACTGAAGAGCATTGTCAGCTATTTTACTGCACATATCTGTAGAATAGCGCTTGGCCATAGCACAAGCAGCGCTCGCACTTGCAATGCCTTTATCAATCATATCTGCACCCCTATATATCATCATACGAGATGCTTCTAATTCAGTAGCCATATCAGCGAGCATAAATTCTGTATTTTGAAAGTCAGATATAAACTTCCCAAATTGCTTTCGTTCAGATGTATATTTAATAGAAGCACTTAAAGCTTTTTGCGCTCCTCCTAATGAACATGCGCCTATATTAATTCGCCCACCATCAAGACCGCTCATTGCAAACTTAAATCCTTCACCCTCTGCTCCCACACGATTTTTTTCCGATACTTTACAGTCTTCCATTATGACTTGCGCGGTTGGTTGGGCATTCCAGCCCATCTTCTTTTCAGTAGCCCCAAAACTTAAGCCTGGTGCGTCTTTTTCAACTATGAAAGCTGAAACCCCATTAGCCCCTTGGTTAGAAGTTCGTGCCATTACAAGGTAAATATCCGACCAGCCAGCTCCTGATATAAAAGTTTTAGTTCCATTAAGAATATATTCATTCCCCACTTTTTTTGCTTTAGTTGAAAGTGATGCAGCGTCAGAACCAGAACCAGGCTCGGTCAAACAGTAGCTTGCTATCAAATCACCTGCGGTAAGACCCGGCACATATTTTTTTCTTATTTCATCTGTACTATAACGGTCTATCATCCACGTCGCCATATTATGAATTGTAATCATAGCTGTATGCGAAACATCACCAGCTGCAAGTTGTTCAAAAACAAGGGCACAGTCTAGGCGGGATAGTGCTGTTCCCCCATAGTCCTCAGAAGTGTAAATCCCCATAAAACCAAGCTCTGCAGCTTTTAAAAACACATTGCGGTCGAGGAATTTTTCTTCGTCCCATTTTGCAGAAAATGGAGCAAGCTCAGATTCTGAAAAACTTCTAGCCATATCTTGAATTAAAATTTGTTCTTCTGTTAATTGAAAATCCATATATTATTAATTACCTTAAATATTCAGTTTTATAAATTAAAAACACTTACTTAAATAGAATGTCGACAAAGAAAAGTTAGCTAAAATGTAGGAATGATAAAAGCACTGTCCTCTGTTTCACCTTCAGGCCATCTTTGAGTTACCGTTTTAACTTTAGTATAAAAACGCAAACCTTCCATTCCATATTGGTTAGCATCACCAAACGCACTTCGCTTCCACCCACCAAAACTATGATAGGCTACAGGAACTGGAATAGGCACATTAATTCCTACCATACCAACCTCGACCCGGTCGGCAAACTCGCGTGCTACTCGGCCATTTTGAGTAAATATAGCTACACCATTTCCATACTGATGCTCAGAGGGTAATTTAATTGCCTCTTCAAATGTTTCAGCCCTGACTATTTGGAGCACAGGTCCAAAGATTTCATCTTGATACGTTTCCATATCAGGCGTTACATTATCCAAAAGGCTCGGCCCTATAAAAAACCCATTCTCATAACCTTGCAAAGAAAAATCTCTTCCGTCGACCAGTAATTTAGCGCCCTCACCTACAGCTTTAGTAACTTGGGCTTTTATGCTATCCCTATGTTCGCGTGTAACAACAGGCCCATAGTCAGCTTCTTTATCCTCTGAAACACCTACACGCATAGAGTCTATGGCTGGCAACATTTTTTCTAAAAACCGCTCAGCTGTACCTTCGCCCACAGGAACAACAACTGGCAAAGCCATGCAGCGTTCACCTGCAGAGCCATATGCAGCTCCCAAAATATCTTTAACAGCCTGATCCATATTTGCATCGGGCATAATTATTCCGTGGTTCTTGGCCCCGCCCATACACTGCGCACGCTTCCCATTAGAAGTTGCGCGGGAATAAACATATTGTGCAATGTCTGAAGACCCTACAAAACTCACAGCCTTTATAGTTGGGTGGTCACATATAGCATCTACAATTTCTTTATCACCATTTATGCACTGCAAAAGACCACGGGGGCCGCCTGCCTGAACAAACAATTCTGCAAGCCGCATTGGAACTGACGGGTCCTTTTCTGAGGGCTTAAGAATACATGCATTTCCGGTAGCTATTGCCATACCAAACATCCACATAGGTATCATAGCAGGGAAATTAAAAGGTGTTATTCCAGCCACAACACCAAGTGGTTTACGCATGGAATAAACATCAATTTCTGGTCCGGCACCATATGTATGCTCGCCCTTTTGTGCATGAGGAACTCCGCAAGCAAATTCAATAACATCAACACCTCTTATAACATCACCGCGCGAATCTGCCAAAACTTTTCCGTGCTCAGAGGATAATAAAGCTGCCAATTCATCAATGTGGGACTCCACTAATTGTTTGTAAGCAAACATAATTCTTGAACGGCGTTGCGGGTTTGTATTATGCCATAAAACTTGCGCTTTAGCTGCGGAAGCAACCGCAGCGTCTAACTCTTTTGGTGTTGCTAAATTTACTTGGGCTTGAATATCGCCTGTATTTGGATTGTATATATCTTTCTTTCGGCCTGAATTACCTGGAACCAATTCCCCGTCTATAAAATGCCCAATTTGTTTCATGCTATCTACCTTTGTTTTTTATACTAATAAGATATAATTTGGATCTATCTAGCTGTCCTTCAGCCTAGGTTTATTGTTTTATTTGAGAGGTAGTCACAATAAAATTCTTAATAATTGGTGCTCGCAAACGCCTATTATATTCATGTGAACTTCCGTACCAATTATTAGTTACTCTCCCACCATCCTTGTACCAACTTGCTTCAATTTTAGACCATGCTAATCTTGATAATTTTTTCTGTGCTTGAACGTTATATTGCTTTTCTACCGAGCCCCTTACCTCGATAATGCCATCATCCGTAATAGATAAAAGTTTTAAAATATGTTCAAATTGAGCCTCTAATTTATAAATTATTGATGTATGCCCCGTATTGGTATTTGGCCCATACAACATGAACATGTTAGGAAACTTATGAGTAGTCACCCCTAGATAAGCAAAGGCTCCGTCTTTCCAGTTTTCTTTTAATGTAAACCCAGACTTTCCAACTACATTAATTTCTTTCAGAAAAGGGTTTGTGTGGAAGCCAGTAGCATAAACTATTATATCATGATCATGTTTATTACCATTTATTGTTTCGACTGATCTCTTTCCAATTTTAGAAATAGTAGAAGTCTCTAAAGTCACATTGTTCTGACCTATTGCCCTGTAGTACTTATCTGATAGCAATATTCTTTTTGCCCCTACAGCATAATCAGGTATTAGCTTCGAAGCTTTCTCTCTATTTTTTACATGCTTTTTAATCTCTAGGTTGTTTAACTTACGAACTAATGAGCCGCGCAGTTTAGCACCTTTTATAACGGGCCAAATTAAAAATTCACCTTGGCACCACAATGACAGCCTATATATTTTTGATAAAAATGGTAGTTTCTTTGCAAGCCATTTTTCAAATGAGGAATAAGGTCTATCATGTTTATTGATTATCCAATTGGGACTTCGTTGATATACAACAAGTTTTTTAGCACTCACAGCTAACTCTGGTATTAATTGGGCGGCGCTCGCACCAACACCAATAACACCAATTTTTTTACCTTCATATTTTACACTATGATCCCACTCAGATGAATGAAAGCTACTACCTAAAAAATTATCTTTTCCTTCAAAGTTTGGCACTGAGGGGTGATGCAACTGACCAATTGCACTTATAAAAAATTGGCAATTATAAGTCGTTCCTTTTTTTGTTTTTATGTCCCACCTTCCATGACTATATATCGCATCAGTAACTACTTCTTCAAATTTAATATATTTATACAAATCACGGTCATTCGTAAATTTCTCAAGATAATTTAAAATTTGGGGTTGCTTGGCCCATTTAAAGTCCCACGCAGGGTTGGGGGCAAAACTAAATGAATAAAGCATTGATGCAATATCGCACTCTGCACCTGGATATGTATTATAACGCCACGTACCGCCAACACCTTCAGATTTTTCTAAAATTACGAAGTCATCTATTCCCTTTTCCAAGAGTCTAGACGCCATTCCTAAACCCGCAAAACCAGAACCGACTATGACTATTCGCTTTTTTTTGCAGCCAACCACTCTTATTACCCGCCAGTGACTGACATATGACGTGCAACAGTGGGTTTGGCGCCGCGCTCTGATATATTAAAAAAATGTTTTTCAGGCTTCTCACGCATTGCAATACCCAAAAGTCGTTCTAGCTCAGCGTCAGAGTTATCACCTCTAATTGCAGCTCTCAAATCAAGTTTGTGACCATGGCCAAGGCATGTATAAATTTGTCCTGTGCATGTAACTCTTACGCGATTACAGCCAGCACAAAAGTTATTTGTTAAGGGTGTTATCATACCCAAAATACCGCCTGTTTCTTTAACTTTTGCGTAACGCGCTGGACCTCCGGTTCTCAGTGGCACATTATTAAGGGTAAAGCGTTGTTCTAGATTATCTCTTATGGCATTAAGAGGAATATATTGATCTACGCGGTCTTCATCGATATCTCCTAGAGGCATCACCTCTATTAACGTGATATCCATACTTTTATTGTGCGCCCACTCTATCAATCTAGGTATCTCACTATCGTTGACACCCTTTAAGGCAACTGTGTTTATTTTAACTTTGATTCCCGATTCTAGTGCTGTGTCAATACCCCTCAAGACAGCTTCCAGAGCATTACGGCGAGTTAATTTAGTGAAAACTATTGGGTCAAGCGTATCCAAGGAAATATTAATGCGCTCAACTCCACATAATTTAAGCTCTTTAGCATAACGTGACAGAAGAGTTCCATTTGTTGTTAAAGTAATCTCGTCGAGTTTTCCACTAATGCGGTGTTTAGATAATTTATGTATTAAACTCATTAAATCTCGCCTAACAAGCGGCTCACCGCCCGTTATCCGAATTTTTTTTATGCCGCGCTTGATGAAAGATTCACATAGAGTGCCGAGCTCCTCAAGCGAAAGTAGGTCTTTACGTGGCAAAAATGTCATATTTTCAGCCATACAATATGTACACCTTAAGTCACATCTATCCGTTACAGATAAACGCAAATAAGTAATTTCCCGACCAAAGCTATCTATAAGTTGTTGAGCCATTAGGTTTACCTTATGAAAGGCGTTTACAATACTGACAAGCTATAATGGCCATCACAAAAGTAAATTAATATAAATTATTAATTTTTTTTACTTACCGCTTGATCTCTTCGGTCTATCCACATATATCCCCACACGCGGGGTGGAGCAGCCCGGTAGCTCGTCAGGCTCATAACCTGAAGGTCGTAGG
>JBELEM010000037.1:0-15639 GCA_042093735.1 Hellea sp.
GAATGGGAATATGCAGCCCGCGGTGGTTTAGATGGTACTCTTATGAGCTGGCCTGATGCAGAACGAAGCGCTTTAAAAAATAAAGCCAATACTTGGGATGGAATTTTTCCTGTAATTAATACAAAAGACGACGGCTTCATCGGAGTTGCGCCTGTTGGAAGCTATCCGCCTAATGGTTTTGGACTGTATGATATGATTGGGAATGTTTGGGAGTGGACATCTTCTGTTTATTATCCTGGCCATATGCCTGGGAATCTTAAAGAAACTTATCCTGATGGTTATGACCCAGCCCAGAAACATATACCAGTAGGAGTAATCAAAGGAGGCTCATATCTATGTGCTAAGTCATATTGTTATCGATACCGACCAGCTGCAAGACAAGCTCAAGACCTAATGCTGAGCACTTCTCATACTGGTTTTAGGGTTGTACGTAGTAATTAAATTCCACTTTTGCAATTTATTGAGGTTGCAGCGCGGCGACCAGAATAAATACAATCTGCTATGGATAATCCGCTGACATAGGACCACGATGCAACACCTACAGCGTTTCTTCCTGCTGCATATAGTCCCTTAATGGGCAAACACTCTTCGTTTAACACTGAACCTGTTTTTTCGTTTACAGAAAGGCCACCTAAAGAAAGGGTGGGGCATGGAAACAGTTTTGCATTTAAACTAATGTCTATGGCAACGATATTATTTAGATTTAATTCTGCTGTTTCATCTATTGTCTTGCCGAATGGATCTAAAGTTTCACCTTTTGCTATTTTATTGTATTCTATTATTTCATTATGGAGGTTATCAGCATTAACTCCTATTAATTTGGCAAGTTCAGTAATAGAATTTGCTTTTTTGGATCCAAAGTAGATATTTAATTTTGCGAGTGCTTGCTGGAATGCTAATACTTTTTTTTTGCTGACATCTTTTAAAGATTTTTTGACTAATTTTTTATCAAGTATCATCCATGCTGATCCATTATGATATTCTGTCATTTCAACACCAAGAGTTGCCCCGTAGACCATTTCATTTATGAAACGGTTTCCATCAGTATTTACTATCATGCCTTTTGCAAAAGAAATTGGTGGATTTATAAACCGCCATGCTGTCATGCGGTCCATATTTTTGGCAACACCTCCAACTGATTGACCGAGTCTAATACCCGAACCATTGTCACCCTCAGTACCTAGGGGATACCCCTCTTTGTATTTTGGTGCATAATATTCCACCATTTTTCTGTTAAAAACAAAACCGCCAGCAGATAATATAATTCCTTTGTTGCTCCTTATATAAACTTCTTTTCTCTTGTTTAATAATTCATTTGCCTTTGCCATTAATGCCATGGCTTTTTTAAAGAAATATTTAGATCCGGGTACTATGGGAGGGAATAGCTCTAATAATTTTGATGCTTTTTTCCTGAGTTTTTTATACTCTTGGAGGTCTACCTTGTTATTAAATTGATATGCTTTAAGTCCTATAACTTCATTTTTTTTGTTTGTTATGAGCTGCCTGACTTCTGTGAAATCATGAATTAATAATCCTTTTTTTATGGCACTTGCTTTAAGTGGGTCAAAGAGCGATCCACCAAGGTTTGTTGCTTTGGCTCCCTGTTTTTCAGGTACATAACCACGATGGCCACGTGCAGCAGGAGAAGCGTTTTGTTTGTAGTTTTCAACAAGACTATTGTCACTGTGATATAGAAAATATTTTGGTGCTGGGTATGACGTCTTATATTTCCATAAGGTGCTTCTTAAATCAACACCATGATCTATAAGCCAATCAATAGTTGGTGCGCTTTTATTGCAAAAATCTTTAAGAGTTTGATCTGAAACTATATCACGCGTTTCTAACTTTAAGTAGTTGAACATATTTTTTACAGAATCTTTTACCCCCGCCTCTGTTTGTAGGCTTGTTCCACCTCCTGCATAGATTACGCCGCCGCTCGCTTTTGTTGCGCCTCCTGTCTCATATTTATCGATCGCCAATACACTATTACCAGCCTCAATTGACTCTAAAGCAGCTGCTACTCCGGCACCACCTAAACCCACAATAATAACATCTGCTACTGCTGACCAAATTATATCACTCTCTGTTTCTAATACTAGTTTTGGTTCTATATCTGAGTACCAATTCTTATCATTTGGTGTCATATTCTACCCTCAGCTCAATTTATATGTTATTTTCTTTTAAAAACTACGCAAAATCAAGGAAAATGACCTATTTTTCTTAGAATACGTAAAATTATGACAAAATTATTGCGCATTCTAACATCTCTGTTATTGGTTATCCGAGCTTTTTATAATTTATGGGGACAGTTATGACAAATCCAAAAGTTGCAATCGTAACAGGTGCTAGCAGAGGGGCCGGCAAGGGAATTGCATTGGGTCTGGCAGAAAAGGGGATGACAGTTTACGTTACAGGAAGGACAAAAAAAGTAGGAAAGGCGAAGGGGTGGGACGGTACTGAGTTACCAGGCACAGTCGAACAAACTGCGAAGGAGTGTGATAGTGTTGGCGGCAAAGGTATTGCTGTTATTTGCGACAGTGCTGATGATAATCAGGTTGATGATCTTTTTAAAAAGGTCATGGACGAACAAGGGAGGCTGGATATTTTAATGAATAATGCAGCTTATATCCATCATCAACTTATAGAGCAAAAGCCTTTTTGGGATAAAGAATTAAATGCTCAGAATATTCTAAATGTTGGATTACGTTCGGCTTATGTGGCGAGCTGGCATGCAGCTAAGATTATGGCTAAACAAAAAAGTGGCTTAATTGCTATGGGCTCATCTTTTGGGGCGAGTTGTTACATGCATGGTCCTGCTTATGGTGCCCAAAAAGCTGGCTTAGATAAACTTGCTCATGACATGGCGGTAGATTTAGAGCCGTTTACTGTTCAAGCCATATCTATATGGATGGGTCCTCTTTTGACAGAAAGAGCTCTCATTGCTGCTGAAGTTCATCCTGAGCAATATAAAGACTTTATAGCAATGGCCGAAACCCCTCAGTTCACAGGGCATATTCTGCATGCGATTGCTAATGACCCAAAAGCCCAAGAAATTAGTGGTCATACACTTATTGGCGCTGAAGTTGCAAAAAACCGCTATGGAATGAAAGACCGCAACGGTAAGCAGCCACCAAGCCATCGAGAGATGTTAGGTTCACCAAACTTACCAAATCTGGCAAGAGTATATTAGAGTGAAATTATTGAAGGCCAATTTCACAATTATCATTGCTGTATCTATGGTGTCTGCGATAGGCGGATTGATTTTTAATACTATGCCTATTTTATTAGGGACAGCTGGGGAAGCCTTTGGCTTTAATAATGCTGAATTAGGTAATTTATCACTTATGGCAGGTGTAGGTTATCTTGCGGGAACTTTAACGGGCCCACTTTGGGTTGATAGTTTTCAGTGGCAGAAAACTGCATTATTAATAATTTTAGCAGTTGCTTTTTCTTTTTTGGTATCAATGAGAATTCCAGGTGAGTATATTTATTATGGATTTTTAATTTTTGGTTTTTTCTGTGCTCTTGCAATTGCTTTAGCAATGAGGGCATTGGCTGATATGCCTGACCCTGAGCGTGCTTATGGTACTCGATTGTCAGTGGAGCTACTATCAATAGGACTCTTTCTTGTTTTCCTACCTGTATTCTTTGTTTCGAAAGCAGGTTTTACAGGAGCAATGTTCGGCATGGCTTTATTTACAATGCTTTTGGGAATAGGTGTGTTTGTATTTCCAAAGCATAGTTCATCTAGGACAGCAGCAAAACTCAAAGGTTTTCCAAGTTTTCGTCAATCGGGGTCAAGTTGGTCAGTTCTTATGATATTTACAATATACCTCCTCGCAAATGTAGGGTTGTTCTTTTTTCTTTATATTATTGCCCAAAAATTTTCACCAAGTGATGCTCAAAATGGTATGATGTTCGGCGTTCTAAAATGGCTTGGTGGCGGCGCGGGTGTTTTGGGCGCTGTTATAGGTTCTAGAGCTGGTTTACGAATGCCTCATCTATATGCTTTCATAATTCTACTTCTGGGCGTGACGGGACTAGTAATAGCTAAAAACTTCACTTTTTTTATGATCTCTAGTTGGGTTTGGGAGTTTGGTTTTACATTAGGCTGTCTATACCAAACTGCTGCTATCGTAAGATTTGATATATCAAATAAACTGGTAGTATTGGTGCCAATGTCTTTTGGTATTTCAATGATATTTGGAGGACAGATAGCGGGTCGTCTTTTAGAGGGAGGTAGTGCAAATAGTCTATATGTGTTAGTTGTTCTTTGCTCACTTTTACCTTCAGTTTTTATCTTTATGAATAAACCCAAGCCTGCTGAGGAAAGTTTTTAGGATATGATTTTTTATAAGTATTTTTTTATAGGAGTTTTTATTATCATTGTATCTTGTAGCCCAAGAGGTCCTGAACTACAAAATTCACAAATACAAATATCAAGCGTTCCACCATCTTTAGATGTTCTAGAGTTACCAAAATTTCCTAATTACCCTGCACCGAAAATAAAACTTGATGAGAACGACTCTGGTTATATCTATTACCCCATCAAGAGCCCTTATGATTTTTCCAGAGTATTGAATGGGTACGACCAATTGCAAACTCACACAGGCAAGTCAGAGCTATTTTTACCCCATGGTGCAAATGTAGACAATCCTGTTCCTGCAGTAATTATTATGCATGGTTCTGGGGGAATAAAAAATGGTAGAGAAAATGGTTATGCTAAACTTTTTTCTGAAAACGGTATGGCAGCATTAATTATTGATTATTATGAGCCAAGGGGTGTTACAAAAGATACGCCCTATGTAATGAAAACAATGATCGCAACTGAAGTAGACATTATGTCTGATGCATATTCAGCTTTGAAAATTCTCTCCACCCACCCAGCGATTGACTCTTTGCGTATTGGAATAACTGGTTACAGTTATGGAGGAATGGGAACCAGATACGTCTTGGATGAACGTTTAAAAAAAATAATGGCTCCAAATACCCCACGTTTTGCTTTGCACATGGATATCTATGGTCCATGTCATCAAACATTGGGTCATAAAATTACTACAGGTGCACCTTATTTAGCTGTGCATGGCGATAACGATAATTCAGTTGACCCTGAGTTATGTCAGGAAGTTTATAAAGATATTACAAAGGGAGGTAGCAGTGTTGAAAGCCATGTAATTCCAGGTGCGGGACATGCATGGGAAAACTCTGAGCCATTAAAAGTTTTTCAAGGAAGTTACGTAAAAGACTGTACATTTTCATTTGATAAAGATGGAACTTTTTTAGTTAATGGAAAATCTGGACAATTTCAGTCAACTTCTGAAATGAGTAGGGGTCAACGTGCAAAGGTTAGGGCTGGATTAGGAAAATTAGCGGGATCTTGTCTTGGTGAAGGTTATATTGTTGGAAATAACCCTGAAGCTGATAATATAAGTAAAGGAATTCAGATTGAATTTCTAAAACGTATCTTCAAGATAAAATAATTTAATTCTAATGTTGTTATTTACCACAATGTGACTTTGAAAATTCAAATCAAATATGATAATATAAGAGGTAAACCTAGAATTCCAAAGATCCCTAGATTAGATAGCCTTTTATAAGTTAAGTTTTGATGATTCCATAAGCTATATGCTCCAAAGGCCCCCAGAGCGCCCGCCCCATTTACCCAAAATCCACTTAAGCCTAACAACCCTAATATACCTATTAGCCTTATATTTTTACCACTTTGATTTTTTTTAATAGGTGTCTTTAAGTTTAGTAGTCCAAACATTCCGATAAAACCGAATAGATTTAGTAATGATAAGTTTACATGGATCATGCAGTACATGCTCCACCATTAAGGGGAATAGTTTGTCCAGTTATCCAGCTTGCTTCATCTGAACAAAGATACAAGGAGGCTGCTCCCACATCTTCTGGTGTACCGGCTCTACCAACGATTGTAGTTTGCGCCGCTCGCTCATGCCCCTCAAAATTATTCATTGATCCAAGAGATAATGCATTAATAGTAACACCGCAATGTCCAACTTCAGCTGCTAGTTGGCGCATATAACCCAGAGCTGCAGATTTTGCAGCGGCATAATGAGAAAGACCCATTGAAAAACCTAATCTATGAGACTCTGATGTAATTATAACAATCCTTCCGTGTTTTTGATTTTTCATAGTTGGTAAAAACAGCATACATAATCCTCGTATTGAATTAAAATTAAGGTCAAGCTGTCTCTGGTAGTCATTTTCCTTAAGCATTTCTGCCTGATTTAAACTGGTAGGCATTCCTACAGGTACACCGGCATTGTTGATTAAAATATCAACACCATTAGTTATTTCTAAAAAGCTTTCTCTAACATTAGCATCAGTGATATCTCCCGAGACCGCTATTGCGCCTATTTTATTAGCCGCAAATTCCGCACGTTCCTTATACAAATCATTAATATAAACCTTAGCACCAGCACCTTTTAAAGCTTTCGCGATTCCAAGCCCCATACCCTGCCCAGCTCCGGTTATTAATGCTTTACGTCCATTTAAATCAAACATAACTAACCTATAAAAACCTGTCCGCCGTCAAGTGCTATAGTTTGTCCTGATAGATAGCGGGCCCCATCACTACACATCATTGCAACAAATTCACCTATATCTTGCTCGCAGTCACCCACATAACCAAGCGGTATGCTATTTTGAAAGTGTTTCGCTTCAACTGGATTTGCATCCATCCATCCAGCTAATGCCGGTGATTTTGCGTGAGGCATTATTGCATTGACCCTAATACCATCTTTACCCCATTCGTTAGCTGCCGCCCGAGTAAGTTGTTGGGTTGCTGCCTTCACGGCAGCATAAACACCATAAGTACCGACATCCCATCTTTTCATAACAGAGCTACATAAATTAATTACGTTGCCTTTGCTCTCCACGAGATAAGGATATGCCATTTTCATAAGGCGAAAGGTTGCCAATGGACCAGAATTCCAATTATCATTAAACTGTGTATCTGAAATGTTCAGGAGAGGGCCACGTGCTACCTCTTGAGCGTTATTAACAAGAATATCTAAACGACCAAATTTTTTAATTGTCAAATCAATACAATTCTCTAAATCTTTTGTGGATTTCACATCGCACCGAATGGACAATGTATTAACATTTAATGGCCTTAGTAGCTCAACAGTTTTATCACACTTTTCTAATGTCCTTCCTGTTACAACTATGTGCGCGCCTTGTTTGGCTAATGATTTAGCTATTCCTTGGCCTACGCCTTGGCCTCCGCCAGTAATTAAGGCAACTTTATTTTTAAGCATATTTATACCTACCATAGTTCTGGAATGTCTGATCCAGTAATTTTAATTAATTTTTTAAGAAAGTTGTTAGCTTCTAACAGCTCATCATTTGAAAAATGTTTAAGAAGTTGCTCTTCTAGGGCTTTAGATTGCGCTAGAATACTTATAAAAACTTCACGGCCTTGTTTTGAAATAGTTATATCATTATTGATTGAGTCAATATATTGTTTTCTTCTAAGTCTCGCAAATATTTCAGAGTCAGGGTGGTGACCCGTGTGCTCTAAACGACTGATTATATCTTTTCTAGATATTGGCCCGCTCATAGAAAGCAATGACAAGCAAAAATATTCTGGTTCACTAACCCCCATTCTTAGACATTCTTTTCTAACGGGGTAACTTGTCTGAAAATGTGCTCTAGATAATAAATATAACAAGAAATCGTTTGAAAACTGCCCTAACCCAAGATCAATACTCGCTAAGCTTGGTTCATCTTTAACCGATTTTTGTTTCGCATCTGCGTATTTTCCAGCGTGAAAAACTAGAACTGGTAAATTATTGGTTTCGTAGCTTATTACTTCTCCTACAAAGATGATATGATCTCCACCTTCATATTGAAAATTAGTTTTACACCTAAATAAAGCAGCGTATTCTGCTAAAATGGGCATACCCTCTTCGCAGATATTCCACTCCACATTTTCAAATTTGTCCTCTGTAGAACGCGCGAATTTATTGGATAAATCCATTTGATGACTAGCGAGTACATGTACATTAAAGCCACCAGAATTCTGATAAGCAGGCATAGACTTTGCATTCTTTGATAATGACCATAGAACTAAAGGAGGGTCTAGAGAAACAGAATTAAAGCTGCTTGCAGTCACGCCAACGGGAAGGTTAGCATCGTCAACCGTGGTAACTATGGTAACACCAGTCGCAAATTGACCGAGTGCATTACGAAAATTATTTGGATTAATCTTGGACATTATGCATTTGCGTAGTAAACATGCTGATAAAATACGCAAAATAAGTTACAAGTCAAAAGAATAGAGTAAATTGCGTAGTTTATAATATTTAAATATTAGTATTGGAGTACCGATGAACGATTTAGAAGCAAGAATAGATAGGTTAGAGTCTCTTGAGGCTATTAGACAACTAGTTTCTAAATATTCCTTATCTCTAGATATGAGAGATTTGGACGCACATGTGAATTTGTTTGCTGAGGACATAAGGGTAAGTAAAAATACTTCTGGACGGGAAGCATTAAAAAGTTGGCTTGATGATACTTTGCGTTCTCAGTTTACCGGGACATCCCATCATATTGGTAATCACATTATAGAATTTGATGACCCTGATAGAGCACATGGTATTGTTTATTCAAAAAACGAGCATGAAACACCTAGGAATGATGGCAGCATTGATTGGGTAATAATGCAAATGATGTATTGGGACAATTACCAGAGGATAGACGGTATTTGGTATTTTAGGCGTCGATTGCCTTGCTATTGGTACGCTACAGATTTGAATGCTCCGCCAGTTGGTGAGAATAAAATGCGATGGCCTGATCGTGAAAATTATAAAGGAGCATATCATGAGCTCTTCCCGTCTTGGAATTTATTTTGGAAAAACCCGCCCAGTGACAAAGGCACACCTGAAGTTGCCTTACCAGCTCCCCGCGGAGAGTTTTTAAAAACGATGAGAGGTAATTCTCCCGACCCTAAAATTAGGGTAAGATGATGCCTACATTATTTGATGAGGTTACGATTGGCGATATCTTTTGTAAGAATCGGATTTTTATGGCACCTATGACTCGTTCACGTGCAGACAAAGATGATGCACCATCGGAAATTACAGCGCTTTATTATGGT
This sequence comes from Hellea sp., assembly GCA_042093735.1. GTDB lineage: Bacteria > Pseudomonadota > Alphaproteobacteria > Caulobacterales > Maricaulaceae > Hellea. The sequence goes on from JBELEM010000037.1 coordinate 9,125, forward strand.
CAGCGTGCAGGAGCTGGCTTAATAATAACAGAAGGTGTTTATCCAAATGTTGACGGCAAGGGTTATGTCCGAACCCCAGGCATTGTAACAGATAAGCAAATATCAGGCTGGAAGTATGTTGTTGATGCTGTTCATGACAAAGGCGGTAAAATTGTGATGCAAATTATGCATTGTGGACGTATTGCAAGTTATCATAACAAGGCAAAAAATGCCCGTACTTTAGCTCCATCGGCTATACGTGCAAATGGAGAAATATATTCTGACATATCAGGTATGGTTCCCATGGATCTTCCTGAAGAAATGACAATAGTAGAGATCAAGCAAACCATAAAAGATTATGTTAAATCTGCTAAAAATGCGCTTGCTGCTGGTTTTGATGGTGTTGAATTGCATTGTACAAGTGGTTATCTGCCTGCACAATTTCTCTCTACAGGAACTAACCATCGTCGAGACATCTATGGCGGGAGCCTTTCGAATAGATTGCGATTTACTACTGAGGTTTTAGAGGGTTTAATTAAAATATTCGGTGCTGGTCGCGTAGGGCTGCGGATTTGTCCGGGTAACCCTTTTAACGACCTTAAAGATTGCAACCCTGAAGAGACTTTTAGGGAACTTATTGCTAAAGCTAACTTATTAAAAGTAGGCTATTTGCATGTCATACGAATGAAGGCTGGAGTTGATAACGTTAAATTAGCATCTGAATTTCAGGGTGATATTATTCTTAATGATAGCTACAATCTGGAACGCGGTAATCGTGCTTTAAAAAATAAAGAGGCAGATGCTATATCTTTTGGCAGAGCATTCATTGCAAACCCCAAGCTTGTTGATAGTTTTAAAAGTAATATGGAGTTATCCTTACCTGACTTTAAAACCCTTTATACCCCTGGGCCAAAAGGATACATTGATTATACATGATTGAGGGAAGACCAAGCCGAACCGCATTTATGACTGCTCTGCAGAGAGGATACCATGATGCTTGTGCGGCCGAACCTAAAATCCTTAATGATAATTTAGCTCTTGATTTAGCGGGAGTCTCTTCTGCTGAGGCAAAGGTCTTTATTGATAACTTAATCAAGACATTTGAGGGCTTAAGTGACTTTGAAACCGCAAATATTTTTATGCATAGAATTAATTGCGCTGTTTGCATGAGAAGTAGAGTTGTAGAAGAAAAACTGCTCCTTGCTCAAAAAAGAAATACAAAGCAATTAGTTATTTTGGGCGCAGGACTTGATAGCACAGCTTACAGAAGGTTTGATTTAACAGAGGGGCTTCAGATTTTTGAAGTTGATCATCCTTCAACGCAAATTTGGAAGCGCCAAAAGCTCGAGCAGGCTAACATTAAAATCCCTGAGAATTTAAAATTTGTAGCATTCGATTTTGAAAAACAGACTTTGTCAGAGGCTTTTAATGCTGGTCATATTAGGACTGACCGAGTTACTTTTTTTACTTGGCTTGGAGTGCAAATGTACTTAACCGACCAGGCTGTAAGAGCTACACTAAAAGTACTTGGCCGCTATCCAATTGGTAGTGAATTGATAATGGACTTTATAAGTCCGAGCTACGTACTTGAAGGTGGTATATCTGAAAAATCTGTCGATTATCTACAAAAGGTTGTGACTGATATGGGCGAACCAGTAAAGAGCAAATACTATGAACATGATCTGAAAAATATTTTACAGGAATCAGGATTTTCAAATGTAAATTTCTTATCTGCAAAATGGCTTGTTGATAACTACTTAGATGGAAATAAAACTTTTTTTGATATGCCGGATATGGCTACTTCTATTTTATCAGCAACAATTTAATTAAAAAGCCTTGCCCTTTCCTTCAGAGCGGCTTTCATTCCTTTTGTGCTAACAAGTTTAAAAAATGATAAAAATGTGGGGCTTTGATGAAATTCAGCATCTAGGTCTGATGCCTGACGCACTGACTTTTCTATATTCATATTGTCATAAAAATTATTAGTTGCTTTCTTTAGTATAATTAAATGATTAACGGGGGTTTTAGCGATATTTAAAGCAAGATTTCTAGTTGCGCTTTCAAGATCATCTGGTTGAACGGCGTGATTTATAAGACCAAGTTTCTCAGCTTCATCCGCGTCCATACTTTTTGCAGTATATAACATTTCTTTAGTTTTTCGCATGCCTATTGTTAAAGGCCAAAAGAATACAGTTGGAGGAATTCCTAAGTCACGACCTGCTGGATGTCCAAAAGTCGCTGTTTTGCTTGCTATTACAATGTCCGAGACTGCCAATAATTCACCCGCTCCTGACAAACAAGCACCTTGAACTTGACAAATGATTGGTTTTGGGAATTTCCAAACTTCTATCCAATAATCAAGTAATTCCATTATATCTTTTTTATCGAGCTCAAGGTCTATTCCTTTCGGAAAATTAGCTGGATATTGTGAAGTAATCCAGTTTTCTTCATTGAGGTCATAGCCAACACAAAAAGCTCTTCCAGATGATTTTATTATAACTACTGATATTGCATCATTTGTAGAGGCCTCGTCTAATTCAGCTTTTAGTTCTTTAAGCAATTTAGGTGATAATGCATTCAACTTTTCAGGACGGTTGAGTGTAATTGTAAGAATTTTATCTGAATATTCAGTTAGTATACTATTTTCCATTATGTTCCTTTATTAATTCTCACGAATGACATTACAACCCCAGCAAGAATTGCGACGGGTATAAGTATAGTAAAAGCTTGATCATAGTTTTGGTTTTTAGCAAATGAACTCCCAACAAACCCAACAGCTATGACTGCTAGTAAAACAGTAAAAATATTCATCATTCCTATGGCGGGGGCGAAATAAGCTCTTCCAAAAGTATCGGCAGTAATGCCTGTCCAAACCGGATATATGCCACCTATAGCCATACCAACAATAGCCGAAACAGTGATGAGAGTAGAGAAATTTGTAACAAATATTGCGGCAACCAGAAAGGAAACATTTGAGAGACAAACTAGCGCAAAAATTAAACGTTTATCAAAGCGTTCAATTAACCATCCTATTAAAAGTTTTCCAGCTATTGCAGAACCAGCTACTACGGTTGGAATTAATGTGGCCTGAGTATTATCAAAACCCAAGCTCTCACCAAATGGCTTGAGAGATACAAGTAATGCTTGATCGCTAGCTAATAGTAAGCCGCAAGCTAGTGAAATGATCCAAAAATCTCTGTTTTTGAGTATCATTGATGGCTCTTTAGCTACTACTTTTTGCTTAACTACTTGATTTACACCGTCAGGAAATTGTCCAATTATCTCGGGCGTTGAAATAAAGTATCGCGAAATTAAAATAACTGAAATTAATGTTATGCTTAAGCCCATATAAACCAAGGCTAACCTCCAGCCAAAACTATAGATTAAATAACTAAATATGGGTTGTATGACAAACCCACCGGCTGATGTTGCAACGGCTGCAATGCCTAGTGCACGACCGCGTTTTTTATAAAACCAATTAGTGGTTAGGGTATTGGCAATGAATGGCCCGCACGCAGTGAAGCCAAATCCTACAGGAAGCGATATAATAAACATCATTTGTTTTGGACTTTGTGAAACTGATAAACTTAAGAAACCGAGTGCAAACGATGCTATTCCTAGCAATGCTAATAATCTAGGGTTTATCCTTGTTATTGATTTTCCAACAATTGCGGCCCACATCGCTGAACTTAATAAAAAAGCTATCATTCCTAGATTGACTTGATCTCTTGATAAGCTGAATTCTGTTTCAATGGGAGTAACAAAGTGTTGAAAGGAGTAAAAGGTTGCTCCAGCCATTAGCATCGCTGTAGTAAAGCTCGCACCTAGTACGTGCCAGCCTTTAAAGTTCTGTATCATGTAAACCACTTTTAATTAGTAATTGAGCTTTTTCATCTCCAACAATACGACTTTCTCTACTGTCAATTCTCCATTTCCCATTAACAACCTTCATTGTCCATTTGTTTACTGCAAGCCGCATTAATTGATTATCATGATAGACACGAGAGTAGCCCAACGCGACTGCTGTCTTTCCTTTTACTTTAACAACAAGAGGACCAACTGTATGGGCACAGCTAGGCAACAAAGACTGATGTATTTCTGAATTTAGCATTTTTGTAATTGCTTCGTGGCCACGAAGTTCTAAGTCTTGAGTTTCTGATCCACGACCCGCATTAGGATTGGCTACTTTGTAGATGGCATCTTTTGTATGGCAATTTACCGCTGTTTCTATATCTCCGCAATCTACAGCTAAGCCATATCTTGCTATTACGTTTCGTATGGAAAGTTCTGCTCCTATATTAGTAATGCTATTGGTTGGTTTCATTTTATATTGTTAGCCTCTTCAGCTATTTTCAAAAAACTTGGTGGTTCACCACCGCCAAAGACTTCAAGACACGCGCCTGAAACATAGTTATTATCGGAGTCTGCAAGGAAAATACAGGCTTTAGCAATGTCGTTAGGAGTACCCATCCTCTTCATGGGAAGATTATCTGCAAGATATTTCATTCCTGCTTCACCGCCATAATGATCAGAACTAGCCTCTGTTTTTATTAAACCGGCTATAATAGCATTTACCCTTATCAAAGGAGCCCACTCCATCGCCAATGATGTAGTAACATTTATGAGCCCTGCTTTAGATGCACCGTACGCAACAGACCCTGGAGAGCTTCTAGTAGCAGAAACCGATGAGATATTGATAATTGAACCATTAGTTTTTTTTAATGATTCGTATGCCGCCTGCGAAATATTTATGGGTGCTAGTAAATTTAAAGAGACTACTTTTTCTGTCAAGTTTGGGCTGGCTTTGTGACTTTCAACAGGAGGTCCTCCGCCCGCATTATTGATCAGACAATCTATTTTTCCAGTTTTATCGAGTGCAAAATTTACGAGTTTCTGTGCCGCACCACTATTTCTAATGTCTAGTTCAATAAAGTTAATATTTTTAGCCATTTTTTCAGGGGTCTTCCTTCCACAAATTATAATGTTAGCACCTAAATCAGAAAAACTTTGTGAAATTCCTTTTCCTATACCTCTTGAGCCACCTGTAATGATAATAGTTTTATTTTTGAAGTTCATGTTATACCTGCGTAATATTTTGTGTCTTATGTTGCGCAAAATCATTGGTTTGTATAGTAAAACTCTGTAATTGCGTAGAAAAGAGTATTATATGAGTACTATACCTGGTGTTTTATTTGCACAAGCTATCAAACAACCAAATGCATTAGCAATAGAAGATTTAAGTTGGCGTCTTTCTTATGCAGAGCTGGCAGAAAAAGTTAGAAAGGCAGCCGCCGTTTTAAGTCAAATGGGGCTTTCACGGGGAGATAAGTTTGCAGTTTGGGCACCAAATTGTGCCGAATGGATTATTAGCGCTCTTGCTGGCCAAGCTATAGGTGCAGTTTTGGTAACCCTCAATACTCGCTATAAGGGTGCCGAGGCTGAGGAAATACTGAAACGCTCAAATTGTAAAATTTTATTAACAGTGAGAGATTTTTTAGGTTATGATTACCCAAGTCTGATTAATAAAGATAATTTGCCCAATTTGGAACACATAATAGTAATTCGCGATGGTAGCGGTCATAGAAAATTTGATGATCTTTTGAGTAGTGATGTAAAGCTTCTTGAAAATGAAGAGAACAATGAAGACGATATATCAGATATTATCTTTACTTCTGGCACTACAGGCACTCCTAAGGGTGCTATGACAACTCACGCGCAAAATATAAAAGTTTTTGAAAGTTTTACAGAGGCAATTGGACTTAACAGTAGCGATAGGTATTTAATTGTTAATCCTTTTTTTCATAGTTTTGGCTATAAAGCTGGGTGGTTATCATGCCTCATAAGAGGTGCTGCAATTTTCCCTGTGGCCGTTTTTAATGCAGAAGAGGTCATTCAAATTATTCAAAAATCAAAAATAACGGTAATGCCTGGTGCGCCTACAATATTCCAAAGTATCTTGGACTGCCCCAATCTGTCAAAATATGATATTTCTAGCCTTAGAGTTGCCACGACAGGGGCAACAACTATACCTGTGGATCTTATAGCCGATATGCATCATAAATTAGGTATTAATGATGTTTTTTCTGCATATGGCTTGACGGAATCCACAGGTGTTGTGTCATTATGCCGAAAGGGGGATGACTTTGAGACAATAGCAACAACATGCGGCAGGCCATTGCCTGGTACTGAAGTTAAATTAGTAAATGATAGAGGCGATATTGTTCAATCTGGAGACTCTGGTGAAATCTGGGTGAGGGGCTTTAATGTTATGAAGGGCTATCTTGATATGCCGCAAGCTACTGCTGAGGTAATAGATGATAATGGTTGGTTGAAAACGGGTGATATAGGTACTCTGGATAAGAATGGATATTTACGAATAACAGACCGAAAAAAAGATATGGTGATTGTAGGAGGGTTCAATGTTTACCCGGCTGAAGTTGAGAAAGCGCTTCAAAAACACAACAATATTTTTGAGGCTGCTGTTGTTGGCGTGCATAATGATAGGCTTGGGGAAGTTACTCATGCACATGTTGTCA
>JBELEM010000038.1:0-15506 GCA_042093735.1 Hellea sp.
ATTGATTGCATTTCCAATCATATCCTCAAGTAGTTCATACATGCTTAATTCTCCATGTTTACAACATATCGTGGTATACTAAGGGTTCAACGAGATTTGACTGGAAGTTCCTTTCAGATCTAACTTAGCATTCTTTTAGATATAAGAGTTAAAACTCTGATAATAAATTTGGCCTATAAAAATACTTTGTCAAGTAACTTAGCTGAACCATTATTTTTGCGTTTAATTAGTAAGTTATAGTCTGGAGTAAATAATTTAAACTATATTACTCTTTCTAAGTTTTTCTATTTGTTCGGAGGTCAGGTCAAGAAGTTCCGTTAAAACCTCTTCTGTGTGAGAACCAAGTTTTTCTGGGCCAGTCCAACGGACTTCTCCTTGAGTTTTTGACATTTTTGGGAAAACATTTTGCATCTTTATGGACCCAAATCTTTCACTTGGTAAATCGATTAAGGATTGGCGTGCTTTAAAATGAGGGTCTTCAATCATCTCTTTAGCTCTATAAACTTTACCAACAGGAACTGCATTTCTAATCATTATTTCTTCTATTTCGCTTATTGTTTTATCATTAGCCCATTTTTGAATAATATCGTCCAACTCTAATTGATGGGTACCACGCGCGGTGTGAGTGGCGTATCGGGGATTGTCTGCAAGAGATGGCATATCCATGGCTTTTGACAAACGAGCAAAGATAGTGTCCTGGTTTGCCGCTATAATGACCATGCCATCTTTGCCATCATAAATATTTGAAGGCGCAATTGCAGGCAGATACGAGCCTGACCGTTCACGCGTGAACCCCTCAATAGTATGCTCTGGCACTAGACTTTCCATAACTGTAAGCACGGATTCGTATATGCTCGCGTCAATAACCTGTCCTTCTCCGGTTTTCTCTCTATGGTGCAAAGCAGCCAAAGCACCAACTGTGGCGTAAGTAGCAGCAAGCGTATCACCTAAGGATATACCCGCACGACTAGGTTTACGATCAGGGTCACCCATAAGATAGCGTACACCACCCATTGCCTCTCCGACTGAGGCATAGCCGGGACGTTTTGAATATGGACCCGTTTGACCATAGCCCGAAACCCGGATCATTATGATTCTGGGGTTTATAACTTTAAGGTCTTCATAACTTAAGCCCCATTTTTCCATGGTGCCGGGTCTAAAGTTTTCTAATATAAAATCAGCTTCTTTTACAAGTTTCTTGATAATATCTTGACCGTCTTTTTCACGTAAATTTGCAGTTATACAGCGTTTATTACGTGCGCATACTTTCCACCAAAGAGGATACCCTTCTCGTCCCCAGGTTCTCATGGGGTCTCCCTTTCCGGGGGGTTCAACTTTAATAACGTCTGCGCCCATATCTGCAAATAACTGACCGCAAAATGGACCAGCTATAAGTTGCCCCATTTCAATTACCCTAATGTCGGTTAATGGACCTTGTCGTTCAGATGTTTGTCTAGACATATTAGGTCACTGCACCTCTAGTTCTACTAGAGCCCTTTTTGTGACCTTTCTTTTTCCATACGGGTTGTAAAGGTGCTGGGAGGCCAGTTTCTTTGAGACAATTTTTACGTAATGTTTCTATATCTGGACCATAATCGAAGATTTTAATCTTCCCTCGTGCTTTTGACATTTCTTTACGAAGCGATTTGGTCTCTTTGACATTGACCTTTCCACTACTAGACAGAACTACGCCATAGTCTCTAGCCCCTTTCCTGGAAATTAAGCCTTGTTTAAGCTCTTTTGACAATAGAACAGGATCGCGGGTTAAGGGGTCGCCCCAACCTCCTCCGCCCCATGTTACATAATGCAAGAGATCTCCTGCTTCCACATCAATACGATCTACCTTTGCGCCTAATACCACTTTTTTCCCATTAGCTTTTTCAAGTTTCTTGAATGACCTTTCTGCTGGTAAGCCCCCATTAACTCCCCATGGAGGAATGAACCAACGGTCATCGTGAATAGAAATCTGACCATCTTGGGTAAATCTATAAACCATATTAATGCCATTACCCCCTCGGAAATGACCTGCTCCTCCAGAGTCTATTTGAGACTCATATGTTTCAATTACCATTGGAAAATAACGCTCTAAGAACTCATTCGGAACATTGGTAAAACCAGGCCATAAAGAGTGACCATCAGGACCATCTCCAAAAGGTTTACCTGGTATTCCCCCAAATCCGATTTGAAAAAGTTGAAACCAATCATCGTTTTCATCAAAACCAGAGAACATTAAATGCGGACTAGAAGAAAATCCCGCTGCACACATGAAATCAGGAGTTTTTTGGCCTAAAAGAGCACCGAGAATATCAAAAATACGACCCAAGGCATGAGTTCTACAGGATAATGCAGCTGGGTAGTTAGGTTTTAATAATGAACCCTGAGGAATTTTAACTTCTACAAGATCATAAAAACCGTCATTAAAAAGTACTTGTGGGTCAAAAACCATGATCATGTAAATACCAAAGAACATTTTAAACATATTTTCATTTAGAAAGAAATTAATAGAGTATTCTGATTGGGGGTCTGTACCATCAAAATCCAGGTAGACCTTTTCACCTTTTCTGTGCATAGTGCATTTGATTTTGAATGGCCCATTGCCATTACCATCATCACAAATGTAATCCTCAAAGCTAACCGGCTTCTCTCCTATTGACGTCATTATAAGATGTTTCATCGCACGATGATTGCGAGCTAATAATTCATCAAGTGCCGAATTGTAAATATCATCACCGAAGCGCTCGCAAATTTCTTCAACCCTTAAGGCTGCTACTTTGCAAGCGGCTACAATTGCATGGAGATCAGCTTTATACCATTCTGGCATGCGACTTTGGTGCATAGCAATTTTAAGGATATCTTCTTGAAACTCCCCTTTTCGATATAATTTAACAGGAGGCATTCTTAAGCCTTCCTCAAATATTGATTGTGCATCATTGGGGAGAGATCCGGGAACTTTTCCTCCGATGTCAGTCATATGACCAAACATGGCAGCCCATGAGATAATTCTTCCCTTTCGGTATATTGGCATAATAACGAGCTGATCATTGTTGTGGCTTATAGCTCCTTCGCATGAGTAAGGGTCGTTAAGTAATATTACATCACCTTCCTCTATATCTCCTTCATGCGTTTTCAAAAACCCGTCAATAAATGATCCAAATTGCCCAACAACCATTTTTCCATCTCGGTTTGCAATTAAAGGAAATGCATCTCCTTGTTCACGAATCCCTGGGGACAAGGCTGTACGAAAAAGGGTAGCATCCATTTCAACGCGAGCGTTTCGAATTGCATTCTCTATTAGGTCTAAAGTAATAGGATCAACGTTAGCTGAGCGAAGTTTCTTTTTATTGGTTTCAATGAGATTAGCCGCCATTTTACTCTCCTATTTCTTGCTTGGGTTGATGATAATATTACCGAATTTGTCAATTTTTGCTGAACAATCAGCGTGAACTAAGGCCGTTGAGTCCATCTCGATAATTATTGCGGGGCCTTTTATTTTGTCACCTGCACGTAATTTATCGCGGTCATAAACACCTGCTTTTTTCATTTTACCATTTATATATATCTCTGTTGTGCGCATCTTGGCTGCTTTTGGATTTCCGTCCCCCCGTTTAACTTTTTGAGCGGGTAATTCCAATGACTTACCAAGTGCCACGGCTCGAAGATTTACAATTTCATGTTCTGCGTCCATATTAAATGTAAACATTCTTTTATGTTCAGCATCAAAAGCATCACAAAGTTTTCCAAGCCCTAAATTTGAAAAACCTTTTATATTTACTGTCATAGGTATTTCAAATGCCTGTCCATGATAACGAACATCTGCTTGGAATGAGATGCTAATATCTTTCTTTTTTGTACCTTCAGCTAAAAGCTCAGCTGATACCTGTTCGCCCATTTCTTTAAGTATATTGTTTATCTCATCTGAGTTAGTCTGAGACCTTTTTTTAGAGTGAGATCGAGAAAGCTCGGCTCTTGAACGCGTGGTGGCGTCGCCAACGGCGCATAATACGCCTGGCGACCGTGGTACTATGACCGGCCAAGACCCCATAAGCTTAGCAACTGCGTTTGAGTGCAGTGATCCAGCCCCTCCGAAGCCCATTAAGGCAAAATCTCTGGGGTCGTAGCCTTGTTGCACAGATATCATTCTTAAAGCGCCAAACATGTTTTCGTTAACAATATCTATGATCCCCGCAGCAGCAGTGTATACATCTAACCCTAACGCATCTGCTACCTTTTGAACTGCTTTTTTTGCTGCTTTACGGTCTAGTTCAAATGCTCCGCCTAGAAGTTCTTCTGGAAGGTAACCCAAGACAACATTAGCATCAGTTACTGTTGGTAAATCCCCTCCTTTTGAATAACAAGCTGGACCAGGCACTGCACCCGCACTTTCAGGTCCTACCCTGAGAGCCCCTGTTAGTTCTGGAACATGAGCAATTGAGCCTCCACCAGCACCTACTGTCTTAACATCCAAAGAGGAAGCTCTAACAGCCAGATCGCCAACAGAAGTATTACGCACTAGACGTGGCTCAAAATTTTCAATTAGTGCAACATCAGTTGAAGTTCCTCCAACATCAAGAGTTAATATGTTTTTGTACCCAGCTGACTTTGCTACCCATAAAGCCCCTGTAACTCCACCGGCCGGTCCAGACATAAGTAAATTAACAGGAGAGACCTGCGACTTTGCGGCACTCATTAAACCCCCATCTGAACGCAAAAGGCTCAATTGACCACTCATGCCCATTTTACGTAGTTCAGTTTCAAGATTCCTAACATAATTTCCAACAACTGGTCTTACTGCGGAGTTTGCAACGGTGGTTAGCGTTCTCTCGTATTCAAACATTTCGGGTAGTATTTCATGACTTATAGAAATTGATAAATCAGGGAATATTTTTTTTGCAATTCGGGCAACCTGTTTTTCGTGTTTTCCATTTGTGTAAGAATTCATAAGACATATTGTTATGGCTTCTGGGTTTTGTTTTTTTAATTTTTTAAGTGCTTTTTCAACTTGATCTTTATCAACCTTGCGGATTTCTTTTCCGTGAGCACTCATTCGACCTGAAACTTCAATTGTATCCTCTAATGCTGCTAGTGGCTCTGGCTTAGGCCAGATAATCCATGCTGCAAGACCGCCAGGAACAAGAGATCTCGCAATTTGCATTATTTGACGATACCCTTTGGTTACAATCAATCCAACACGGGCTCCTTTACCTTCAAGCATGGCATTGGTTGCGACAGTTGTTCCATGTAAAAAATAATCAATTTTATTGGGCTCTATTCCAGCGATGTTACAAATATCTTTTGTGCCACCAACAACTGCGCGCGAAGGGTCGTCAGGAGTAGAAGGCACTTTAGTTTTATGAGAGGCTCCTGTTTTATCATCAAACAATAGGAGGTCCGTGAATGTTCCTCCAACATCAACACCTAATCTGTAACTCATAAACCTATCCTATATTATTATATTGCTCGACTTAAATTTTCAGGAAAACTGCCTGCACGGCTTACCATGCCTGGTAATGTTTTACCCATTTTTTTACTCAACCATTGAGAGGTGCTAATTAACTTGTTTAAAGACAAACCAGTGTCAATTCCATTACGGCCGAGCATATATACAACATCCTCTGAAGGTACATTGCCTGTTGCAGATGGAGCAAAAGGACATCCTCCAATGCCACCAATGGAAACATCTATACTGTTAACCCCGCATTCAATTGCAGTATATACATTAGCTAACCCAGTATTTCTAGTATTATGAAAGTGTGCACGAAGCGGCATAGTTGGCAATTCACTTTTTAGCTGTGAAAAAAGTTCTTTAACTTTCCAAGGATCTCCAACACCTATAGTATCAGCAATTGAAATTTCATCAGGGTTAGAAAAAGCAATTTGTTGAGCCATCTCAACAACAGTACCTATCTCAACCTCTCCTTCAAATGGGCAGCCAAAAGAAGCGGCTATCGTTACATTTACCTTACGTCCTTCAGACTTAATTTTCTTTACCATTGAGGAGGCCATCTTAATAGAACTATCCCGAGTTTGGTTTTGATTTTTTTTTGCGAATGTATCTGTTGCAACAACCACTAAGCCTATTTCATCTATTTTTGTCTTGAGCGCCCGATCTACGCCCCGTTCATTCATTGCAAGACCTATATATGTCAAATTATCTTTTTCTGGAAGATTATTGATAACAGCTTCAGCGTCTGCCATCTGGGGAACATATTTTGGGTGTACAAAACTTGCAACCTCTAAGCGTTTTACGCCTGTTTCTATCGATCTATTAATGAGATCTATTTTGTCCTCAGTCGTAAAAATTACAGATTCATTTTGCAGGCCATCTCGGGCGGTTACGTCAACAATTTCAATATTATGTGTTTTAATCATCAAAGAAGTTTGTTGAGAGCGATAGCTCTCAACACCCAATACAATAATTCAATTTAAAAATTATATGCTACTTCGACACCAAAGCGTTGTTGTGCTCCTGGTGCTAGAAAAGACCCCCCAAACTCTGGAGCAGGAATAACTTCTTCAAGAATATTTTCATTTGTTAAATTTTGTGCGAAAGCTGTTATTGACCAAGTATCGGTTTTCAAACCTGCTCGCATGTCAAGTGTCAGATAACTATCTCTCTGAGAATTAACGAAGTTACCTGTACCCAGAAAACCTGCACCAGGACCAAAACCTGCTGCTGGATTTCCTATTTCAAATAACGGATTAAATATAGTTGCTCTGTCACCACCTTGTACAGTATGAAACCAAGTCGGTCCGATGATTTGTGCATCAGCTCTCACTAAGAAATTTATTCCATCCGTAATCGGGTAACTAAAGTCTCCACCGAAATTGAGCGTGTAGTCGGGTGTGTAGGGTGACTTATTTCCTATTGTGTCTGTACGAGAGCTATTAGCTTTTATTTCACTATCGGTTACATTAGCTCCAAAATATAGGTTTAAATTATCTGTTGCAGATAACTCCGCTCCAAACTCAGCACCCATAATCTCAACTTCGTCTATATTAGACACTACTCGTAAAAGCCCAAATCCACCCACAAAGAATTCAAAGAATTGCATGTCTGTGACATCAGTATAATAACCTGCAGCTGTCATTTTAAGTCGACCATCTATAGCCGAGGTCTTAAACCCTGCTTCGAAAGAGCTTGATTTTTCTTTTTTATAGTTGTCTGAAATAACAGGTAGTGCACTTCCTACTTGGGCAGCGAAGTTAGTGCCAGATACGGAAGAAATCAAACCGTTATTAAATATATTAACAGTCGCGGCACTCCCAGAGTTATTAAAACCTCCTGCTTTAAAGCCAACCCCCCAACTACTATAAACTGTAGTATTGTCAGCAGCATCCCATGTAAGTGAAAATTTCGGCTGTAATTGTTTAAAGGTTTCCTCTTTGTCTGGAATAATACCAGCGGGGTTCACCAATGGAGAAAGTCCAGCATTGAGTGGATCATCTGTTGCGGGGTTAAAGTCAAGATCAATAAAACTCTGCCGCGCCCCTGTAGGCACAAGACTGGAAACCTCGCGTTTCTCAACATCATATCTTAAGGCTACAGATGCCTCAAGTGTATCTGACATTGCGTAATCAGCTGAACCAAACACTGCATAGACAGAACTATCAAAGTCATCGTATGCGAGTGCAACAGTTCGGTTATCACCATTTAATTGGTAAAGACCTCTATTTACAGCACCGCCGCCATCTCGATTTGTTGAAACGCCCACCTGTCTATCAATATCTAACAAATAGCCACCAACCATCCAACTTAATGGACCGTTAGTATTTGATGCTAGGCGCAATTCAGCACTAATGTCAGATTGATTGCGAAGCTGCTCTTGTATTCCATCACATGTGGAAGGAGTGTATGCCCCTAGAAAAGAACCGTTTGGCGCAAAAATTACACCAACTGGTATCTCACCAAAAAAAGTTGGTGATGGAAGTGGGAAACCCGCCAGATCAGTTACACTTTGTTGGCATACCGAGTCTGCATTGAAAAAACCGAATGCGGCTGATGTTCCGTCTGCGACAAGGTTATTTTCTATATCACTATACAGTGCCCAACCTGTAAGCGTGGAGCCATCCATTTCATAATCAAACTTTGCCGAAAGCTCTACTGCAGTTTGATCGTTATCAGATGTGACGTTAGGTTGGAAAACAAAAGGATGCTCGTTTACGTCAAGGTTTGCGGCTGTGACGGTCGTAATGTCTGCAAAGGTCGGTAGATGAAAATTCGCATTAAAAACGATTGAGTTAGCGTCTATTTCACCGTATCTTCCCTTAACGTCTACAGTAAGCTGATCGTTAGGACTGTATACAAGTCGACCATTGAGATTATAACTTTCAGATGCATCTATAGTAGAAGAGTCTCCTAAATAGCTATTGCGGTAATATCCGTCCGATGTACGATAATCACCTGAGATTCTGTAGGACATGTTATCCGATAAAGGACCTGAAATGCTTCCTTTGATTAGCGTTGTATCATCTTCTGCATAACTTGCAGTAAAACTTCCAGAATTTTCATTTCCCGGTGTTTCTGTTGTTACAATGATTGCGCCAGCAGCAGCATTTCTTCCATAAATAGCACCCTGAGGGCCTTTAAAAACTTCAATTTGTTGTAGATCTGTATATTCACGATTGAATGCTGCAGGGTTGGTATATAAAACGCCATCAATAATGAAAGCGAAGCTGTTTTCAGCATCTCTTGCTCCATTAATTCCACGTATATTTACCTGAGTATCTCCTGCTTCTGCCGCGTTTACTAAAGTGACTCCTGGAGTTAGGCCGATAAAATCTTCAACTCTTTCTACGCCAGCTTTTTCAAGGGTTGCCCCTGTTAAAGCGGTCACAGATCCCGGTACGTCAAGAATATTTTCAGCTTTACGGCGAGCCGTAACTATTATTTCATCCTCAAAGCTTGCTTCGTTCGATTGTGCATTCGCGGGGGCTGTAGATAAGACCATCGACAAGGCGGCAGTAGACATCGCTATAATTTTGAATGATTTTGTTTGTTTGTTAGCTAATTTATGTCCAGCCATATTTTTCTCCCAATTTCATCTCTCTGCGGATGAATTTTTAAATAATTTGGATAGATTAAGAAGTATCCATGTTTTCTAGTAGTGATTTAATTATACTATTGTATACAATTTATGAGTAAAAGTCTAGTTCATTATTACCCAGTTTTGATTTCACCTTTTAAACCTCCCGGCATATAACCATCATAGTATCGACTGCTAGCTGCTAATATGTGAACGCGCATTATGCTTTCAGCTAAGACACCATTTTTTATTTTAATTGCGTTTACTAATTCTTTATGATGCTGATTACTTCGCATCACATCCTCAGGTGTAAATTGAGCTGCAGTTCTAACTACTACGGCTTGCTCAACAAAACGAGAGATAGTCTCCTTTAAACGGGGGCTGCCTGAGGCTGCAAATATTATTTCATGAAACTCACGGTTTAAAGATAGAAATGAACTCATCATATCATTGCCTGCTTTATTGGCAATTTCTTCAATATCTATTACAATTTTAGATAAACCTAGTATTTGTTTAGGTGTTGCGCGCTCCGCAGCTTTGCGGGCAGCTAAACCTTCCATCATAGAACGCATTTCAAACATATCAATGATATCCTCGCGGCTCCAGTCTATTACGAAAGCCCCTCTATTTGGTTCAATACGAACAAAATATTCTAATGCCAGTCGACGCAATGCCTCACGAACAGGAGTCCTACTAACGCCACATTTTTGAGATAATTCACTTTCGCTAAGACGTGAACCAGGAGCATACTGTTCCTGTATAAGTAGAGTACGAATTTTTTCGTATGCGCGCTCCGATGCACCAGACATAGGCTACCCTTTTTAAAAGCAATGTTTGCATATTAGTCCAAAAAATGTATTTTTGTATACATATTTATGAAAAATAAAGTGATCTTATGGAAGAATCGGCAATAGAAAACTATAAAAAGGTATTTAATACTAATCTCAAGTTTGGTAAATCACCTGCCCTTATACTTATTGATTTTGTCGAGGCTTATTTCAATGAAAAGAGCCCACTATATGCAAATGTTGATAATACTCTGAAGAGCGCTGTTAAAGTCAGAGAAGCTGCGCGTAAAGCTTTGGTGCCTGTAATATATACGCGTGTTGTTTACCAATCAAGCATGGCTGATGCTGGTAAATTTTATGAAAAAATTCAAGCATTGGAGGTTTTCAAGGAAGGCTCTAATTTAGGGAAGTGGATGAAATGCCTTTCACCAGAGGCAAATGAATTGATCATTACTAAACAATACCCCAGCGCTTTTTTTGGAACTAGCCTAGCATCTACCCTGCGTACGTTAGGTGTGGACAGTGTATTTTTAACGGGATTAACAACGAGTGGATGTGTTAGGGCGAGCTGTGTAGACTCTTGCTCTAATGGATTTACTACATTTGTAGTCTCGGATGCGTGCGGTGACCGTCACTCTGACCCACACAAAGCCAACCTATTTGACATGCAGGCTAAATATGCTGAGGTAATAAATGAAAAACAGGCAATAGATTACTTTACTGGATTAGTTTAAGAAAAAATGGATAGCTACAGCCAGCCCCTAAAGCTGATAATTTGCATTGTAAAAATTGTCTCTTTGTTGTTTTTTCATTCCAATAGTTTGGTCCATAAAACTATTTCTATCTTCTCTACATTTAAAAACCCATATGCAGAACGAGTTAGTTGAATGGTAGATTGCTTTAAGTTCGTCATCAATTTCACAAATATTTTTTGGAACTTTGGTTTTGATACAAAGCATATCTATTGAACCCTTGCCTTATAGGTTTATTTTTATTTTTTTATATCCATTTAAAATGAATGAAGCAGGCTCAAACTTGGGAGGGCCAAATGTACCCATTGCATTATTCGAGAATCCATATTGCTCTTTGGGAAGTCCTAGGAAATTAGTATCAAATTCTTGATTTCCATTAACATCTATAAACAAGCTAATTGCATATGCTCCATTCGGTATTTCGTAGGTATCTTCATATGAACCACTAGAGACTTGCACTCTTACTTTCTTTATAACACCGGGCTGTGGATCTGATTTATCAACATTGTATGTTTCGAAGACTTTTTTAGAGTCAAAAATTGCTAAATTAAGTATTCCTGGCTTTGAAATACCATGGAGTTCGATTTCTAAATTTGCTGCATGCGATTTAAACGAGACAAAAACTAATAATACACAATATAGAAATTTCATTTTTTCTTTCTGCAAGACGTTTTAAAAAGTAAAAGATATTAAATATCTGTTTTTTTACCCCAAGTATGGACCGTGACCCCCTTGTCAAAACCACCCTCAATTATATCTTTTGTTGCCTCACGAATGCCAGTTTCAATTCTCCATTGAAGATATTTTTGCTGGTGAGATAAAGATTCCCACTCTTCAATAAGAGTGTATGTAGAGGTAGATCTATCTGCGAATACCTCTACTTTCAGGCAACCCTCAAACGCCCGTGTATCATCTAACACTGCTTTAAAGATATTACCTAGATCTTCAAACTTACCTTTCGCAGCTTTGAAATTTAAAATGACTAATTCTGCCATTTGGTATCCTTTCTAATCAAATAATAGCTAACTCTAATCTTCAAACTTCCTTGACACTTCAATTCGTACCTTTCCATCAGTACCCTCAAGGGCTTTTGCGATAATCTTTTCAATATCATCCGTAGGAATATTTTTATTCTCAGATAACTCAGACAGAACTTCGTCTACAATTTCTTCAACATTTATCTCTAATTCTTTATTTGAATTCTTATTTTTGGCATTAACTTTTACGATAATCTTTTCATCTTTTACATCAAAAGTTTCTATGTCTTTTATATCTTTTTGAAGTTCAATAGTATGCAATTCCATATTATTTCTTTTTGGTTGTGAAATAAGCTCTGCAACGATAATTGAACCACCAATTAAGGCCCCTATAATTATTGCTTGTATATATTTATCATTCATTTATTTTCTTTCTCTAATTATCATAAGCCTGAATTCTTTTATGAATAAAGTTTGTTAATTTTCAACATTAAATAATTTATTATAAAGCCTCCATTCGCCCTCAAACTTAATAAAAGATAAGGTATCTAAAAAGGTTATACCTAAATATTTATCTCTAATTTTTACTAATGCTGTTGTACCCTCTTTTTCTAATGCGAGTATTTCAAAAACTACATCCTCACCTTTTTCTTTTGGTGAGGGCTGTTGAGATTCTACAAAACCAGCAAAATCATCTACTGACATTTCCATAAAATCCCCATGAAGATACCCAACCACCTTTGCATTGCTATGAAATACTTGTTTTACTTTATCGGGGTTAGACTCATTCATGCTATCAATATAAAGTTGAATCACATTTCTAATTTGTTCGCTATCATCCATTTTTTATACCTTTGTGTCAGCTGCAGTGTTTATCCCCGAAATAATCGATGGTGCATTTTGTTACTTTCCCTTCGTTATCGGTCCATATTTCATCACCGAAATAATCGGTGGTCCCGTGTAATGTGTTGCCATCTTCACTAGTGCAGTGTTTATCCCCGAAATAATCGGTGGTGCATTTTGTTACTTTTCCTTCGTTATCGGTCCACATTTCGTCACCGAAATAATCGGTGGTCCCGTGTAATGTGTTGCCATCTTCACTAGTGCAGTGTTTATCCCCGAAATAATCGGTGGTGCATTTTGTTTGTGCATAAATATCAGAAGATAAAATAATACTCACAATGGTTAAGAGCAAATAACGCATAATTAAATTCTAAACTGTTTCATTAACAGACTCAAATTTTATTTTAAATACGTTAACTTTTTTCCCTTTCGTCTATATTAACTGCTGCGAGGAGTATTAGACCTGCGAATATCCCTAAATTTTTAACGAAATTTTGAGTCTCATGCTTTGCATCAACACCCTCATAAGCGTTCCAAAAGTCGTGTAAATTTATGTTAATTAATAGAGTCATCACAGCAAAACCTAGAGCACAAAAAACAACTTGTTTATTTATAAGAAGACTTAAGCTTCCAATAATTTGGGCCATACCTGCGATTGCTAATAAAATTGGAACCATAATCATATTATGGGTTTCCATAAGTGCCACATGATAATCCCAAGATGTAAATTTTGCTATTCCGGGCGCAAGAAAGTATAATGCTAACAATACTCGCCCAATATGAATTAATATATTTTTCATTTATCACTCTCAACATGAAATAATTTATTGTAAATTTTCCATTCGTTATCAATCGATATGAAGGATAAAGTATCAAAGAAGGTTATACCTAAATATTTGTCTCTGACTTTTACTGATGCGGTCGCACCTTGTACCTCGCAAGAAAGAATTTCGAAAACTACATTTTCACCCTTTTCTTTTGGCGAAGGCTGCTGAGCCCCTACGAAACTAGCAAAATCATCTGTAGACATTTCCATAAAATCATCATGTAAGTAGCCAACTACTTTTGCATTACTATGAAATGCTTGTTTTACTTTATCTGAATTAGATTCATCCATGCTATCAATATAAAGTTGAACTACATTTTCAATTTTCTTCACATCATTCATTTTTCGTCCTTAATAAAATTTTTATTTTTATTTTTTTGTTTTTTCGAACTAAGTGCTGCACCAATT
Source organism: Hellea sp. (assembly GCA_042093735.1). Taxonomy (GTDB): domain Bacteria; phylum Pseudomonadota; class Alphaproteobacteria; order Caulobacterales; family Maricaulaceae; genus Hellea. The sequence continues at coordinate 13,618 of JBELEM010000038.1, forward strand.
GCAACACCTACCGCGATCCATACTGGTTCATTTGTAGCTGCAAAAACTGCCGCCCCTATTGCTGTCCCAACACCGACCCAAGTTCCTGCATTACTAAAGTTTTTGAATTTTTTATTCATGCCGCGTACTCCCTTTTTTATCCATAATTATCTGAAAAATATTTTTCTCTCTCTTCTTTTTTCATGCCAACAGTATCGTTCATGAAATTATTTCTATCTTCTCTGGATTTGAATACCCAAATGCAAACAGTGTCTTCTGAGTGATAGATTGCTTTTAGTTCATCATCTATTTCGCAGATTTCTTTTGGGATTTCAGTCTTGATACAAATCACTATATAAAATTACTCCACGGTAACAGAGTGTCCGTTGCAACATTAATGAATTTATCATGTTTTTCTTGTGTAGTAGGAAACTGTTCCAGAATATACATCCATAAATATATGAGCAATTATAGCCACTACTATACTTTCAAAATATAAATATATTCCACACAGCAAAACGCCTACTAGGGTAGTTTTAATAACATGTTTCCAACCTAGATAAAGGTGCCAAACGCCAAAAACAAAACTACTAAAAATAACTGCTATCACCCAATCAGACTGAATTTCTATATAGCTATAAAGAAACCAGCGAAAAATTAACTCTTCGCATATTCCAGCCGAAACGGATACAAGTAATGTGAATAATAAATATTCTTTATAAGACTGGGGCAATATATCAATTAGCGAATTATCTTTTTCTAAAGTATTTAAAACACTAAGTCTAATATTTTCATTTTTTTTGATAGAGAAAATCACGTATTTGGTATACGCAAAACATGCAACAAATATAGATACTGATAAGTAAGTTTTCCAATCAGTTGCTGGCAAAATGGGGGGAGGCTTAACAGTTAATGCGCCTTGAAAAAAACAAAATAGTAAAAAACCTGTCACAGCCCACAACATTAAAGATGTTTTTATATATTCTGAACTTTTAGTTTTGAATTTATATTTTTCCAAGACTAAATCAGCTACTGGAAAGAGTAACAATAAAGATAGTAATAAGTACTCCAAAAATTCCATAAGCTAATTACTCAATTTGAAATTATATCAAATCTACTCCACCGTAACGGAATAATTTAGCAGTATCCTTAAAGTTACTCATGGTCAACTTTCGCTCTATCGATATATATAGTTGTTATAATAAATTTCCGGTACGGAGTGGTACATAGATATTTTTTCTAAAGGATATTCTGTTCCATTATAAAAATATTTTGTTAATGCAGTTCCATCAAAATTGAAATAAGTATAAATCCCATGCCTTTTATCATTATGATAATGGGTAATATCAATTAAAACCCCATTTTCGTACTTAAATGAATAACCAAATCTATCACCATTTACATAATTAGTGATTATATTTTGCATTCCCGCGCAGATCTTTGTTGGGAGTTCTATTGTTTCGGAAATGCCATTAAGACTACCTTCCTTATAATTTTTTCTTTCTGACCAATAACAATCGTCCTCCTTATCACCATACCTTCCATAATATTTGGATAACCCGTCAAGAGTTCCATCTTTATAATTTAATTTTTCTTTTAATACCTGAAACGCACAAGGTATATACTTCTTCTCTTTGTTAGAACACAAAGTATAACTTTTTGGATAATACCTCTCTAAAGTCCCTTCGAGTTTTCCATTTTTGTAATATAATTTTTCTTGGAGTTGCCCGTCGTCGTAATACCTTTCGACTACCCCCATGAGTTTTCCATCTTCATAGTTTATTTTTTCTATGAGTTGTCCGTTGGGGTAATATTTCTCTGATGCACTGAGGTCCCCATTCTCATAACTTTCCTGTTCTTGGAGTTGCCCGTCGTCGTAATACCTTTCGACTACCCCCATGAGTTTTCCA
>JBELEM010000039.1:0-3920 GCA_042093735.1 Hellea sp.
GTGCTTACGGCCGTCTATTTGACCCTGGGTTTTGGGTTAGCAGAGGTCTTTCAGGTAATGAACCTAGATTGGAAAAAAAGAGCTTGGCAGTAGCTTCAACCCTAAGGTCACTTTCTTGGCGCTCACAAATAATGGATCTAGCCAATCTATTACGAATAGATTCCTATAATTCTATCAAGTTTTTTGAGGATAAAATGAATACTCATGATAAGCGCAATAATGAGGATTTGGAGATTTTACATGCACTTAGGTTATCTATTATTATGAAAATGATGATAATAGTAACTGAATTACCTGCTGCCGGCGAAGAAAGTAGCTCACCAATAAATGTTTTGCAAAAATTACAAACATTCCAAATAGATAGCATTATTAAAGAATTGAAAGATCGGTACCCTGAAACAAGATCTGCATTAAAATGGACCGAACAGCTACAAGAGAAAACTAGTGAGCCAGTCGCTCCGACAGGTGGTTTTCCTCATATATCAGAGTCAATAATAAAGCCTTTAGAGAGAGCTGGGGATCTTGTCAGACAAATAACTGTAGCCATAACGCATCATTATGATGCATATGGTTAAGTTAGATAACAATTAAAGGCTGAAGTAACCTCGGAACCAAGCCTTGCATTTTAAGTGGGCCTTGCGTCATAACCAAGCAGATGCAATCCTCACCTTCATTAATATGCGGACTATGAATTTCGTCATCACATTCGATGTGTAGATCCCCACGAGCGAAAGTCTTATCGCCAACATTATAACTACCTTTTAGAATAAGTGTCCATTCTTCACCATTGTGGCCGTGGTTAGGCATCTGCATACCACCCTTAGCCTTCAAAAGATATAATCTATCACCTGTCTTGTTGTGCCTGTCGCCTAGAACGTCGTGAACGGCAACACCAGGTATGAGGGACTTCCACTTAATTTTTTCCAAACCACACCCTAGTAGTTGTTTAAGAGTTTTTGGCGCATTGTTTTTATAATTTGTATCACTAGATGGTGGATCTTGAAGAGGTAAATTTGCTAAAACATTACCCATAAACAATGGGGATAATGCTTTCGTCGGCACTTGTTCAATCATAGATGCCGCAATTTGCTCCTGAAACGCAACACGACTTGAAACTTCTTCACAGATCTCGCTCTGACAAGCTACAACAGCATGTTTAGCAGGGCTAAGATTACCTGCAGCATATTCAGTTATTGCATATTCTGCAGTGTTCATTTTTTTATCCATTGAGAGCATCATTGCATTTGACCTATGTGTTTAGCCATATTAGCTTTTAAAGCCTGTATGGCGCTCCTAATACGCGTTTTCACCGTGCCTAAAGGCAATCCGGTTTCTTCAGATATTTCTTTGTGAGTTTTGAATTCCATAAAAGACATACGAATAGCCATTTGCTGTGCTTTTGTTAAGCGCGAGATCTGCTCTCTAAGAATATCCGAATTTTGTTGGGCCATGAAGTTGACTTCAGCAGATTGAACCTCGTCATCGGCAATAATCTTCATCAAATCAGGGTCTCTAACATCCATTCGTCCGTGCTTTCTTTTATGATCAATCCAACGGTTTCTAGTCATGCGGTAAACCCAAGTAGCAAAACTTGCTTTTACAGGGTCAAAGCTTCCTGCTTTTGTCCAAACTTTGATCATGACGTCTTGAACTATGTCCTCGGCGGTGCCACTACCTACGCCTCTTGCCATTAACCAACCTTTAAGTTTCGGACCGTAAATCTCAAATAAGTCAGATAGAGCTCGTGCATCCTGATTTTCGGATATTAAGTGCAGCCATTGAGCATCTCTTTTTGCAGCACTTAGGCTCTTTGGGGAGGCGCGTCTTGTATCTGAATATGATTTCGATTCATTGTATGACATATTGCCAATAGTTACAGCTTCATTTCCAAAAGTCATCTAGAATCCACAATAAAAAAGATTTATTCATGTGTTTGTACGAATTAAAGATTAACTTAGTTTGCAAATATTAAATAAAAAAAAGCAGAAGAAATTACCCCTAGATTATAGCTTCAATTCGGCGAGACTCTTTTTTGCGCTCATGCTCCAACAAATAGCGCTTACGTATTCTTATGTTGTTAGGAGTAACCTCGACTAATTCATCATCATTAATGAACTCCAGGGCATATTCTAAAGTAACATTGATTGGAGTTGTTAATACTACTGCCTCATCTGTACCAGAAGCTCTTACATTGGTGAGCTGCTTTCCCTTCAGGGGATTTACAACTAAATCGTTATCACGAGAATTTATACCTACAATCATTCCTTCATAAACTTCTTCTGCGTGACCAATAAACATTTTTCCACGATCTTGTAAGTTCCACAAAGCAAATCCAGCAGCTTTTCCGGAATCTTTAGAGACTAAGACACCTTTTTGCCTTCTCCCTATACCAGCATTAGTTCTGGGTTTATAAGCATCAAAATTGTGATAGAGTAAACCTGTACCGGATGTTAATGTCAAAAACTCAGATCTAAAACCAATCAGTCCCCTCGTTGGAATCTCATAATCTAGGCGCACCCGTCCCTTACCATCAGGCACCATATCTTTAAGCAAGCCTTTTCTCTCTCCAAGCTTTTCCATAATCGAACCTTGATGATCAGAATCAACATCAACAGTAAGTATTTCCCATGGTTCACACAAAATACCTTCAACTTCTTTATTTATAACTTGTGGCCTCGATATCGCTAACTCGTACCCTTCCCTACGCATATTTTCGATAAGAATAGACAGGTGAAGCTCTCCTCTACCAGAAACACGAAATTTATCAGCTTCTTCTAATTGAGTAACCCGCAGTGCCACGTTATGAATTAACTCTTTTTGCAAACGATCATTTATATTCCTAGATGTAACATATTTGCCATCTCTCCCAGCAAAAGGGGAGTCATTAACTTGAAAAGTCATTGAAATAGTTGGTTCATCAACACTCAATGGGGGTAGATTTTCAATATTTTCTGGGTCACAAATCGTATCTGATATCTCGAGTTTATCAATGCCAGTGAAACAACAAATGTCACCTGCAGAAACATAATCAGCCTCAACTCTCTCAAGTCCCATAAAGCCAAAAAGTGATGCAACCTTAGCCTTTCGTACAGAGCTGTCAGGCTTAGAAACCACAACAGTTTGATTTTTTTTCAATGTACCTCGTACCACTCTACCTATACCTATAACGCCAGTGTAGCTATTATAATCAAGAGCAGATACTTGAAGCTGTAAGTCACCATCTGGATCAACATCTGGTACCGGCGCGTGATTTATAATAGCTTCAAACAAAGCCGTCATATCCCCATCAACATTGTCAGTAGTATTGGAAGCCCAACCATTTAATGCAGAAGCATAAACAACTGGGAAATCCAACTGATCATCAGAGGCTCCCAATCTATCAAACAAATCAAATGTTTGATCGACTGCCCAATCGGGGCGAGATCCATTTCTATCAATCTTATTTACAACAACTATTGGCTTTAAACCCTGTGCAAGAGCTTTTTTTGTAACAAACGTCGTTTGCGGCATAGGACCCTCAACAGCATCAACCAATAATACAACAGAGTCGACCATCGAAAGTACTCGCTCTACCTCCCCGCCAAAATCAGCATGACCCGGAGTATCTACTATATTAATGCGCCAATCGGACTTATCTTTTTTATTATGCCACTTAATAGCAGTATTTTTAGCAAGTATTGTAATTCCCCGTTCTTTTTCAATGTCATTGCTGTCCATGACTCTCTCTTCACGTTCGCCACGCTCGTCAAGTGTACCTGATTGTCTTAGCAATTTATCGACCAAGGTGGTTTTACCATGGTCAACGTGAGCAACAATCGCAACATTTCGTAATGTTTGAATACTATTAGTCATATTCTATAAACCCTATCTTCTTTGCGTCGCAGTAGCGAATAGTGGGCAAAAGGCAAGAACAAAATCTT
>JBELEM010000040.1:0-14570 GCA_042093735.1 Hellea sp.
CGAGGGAGTGATATTCAGACACCCAATATTGATAGTCTTGCAAAGGACGGGCTTACACTCAATAGGTTTTATTCGATGCCAATTTGTACTCCTACAAGGAGCGCATTGATGACTGGACGGGACCCTATGAAATTAGGCTCGGTTTATGCGGGTTTTCAGCCTTGGCAAAATGGAGGTGTATCTCCTGAAGAACATTTTATGCCAGAAACGTTCCAAGCAGCAGGCTATCAAACAGCTATGATTGGAAAATGGCATTTAGGCCATACAACCGAACCATTACTTCCTAACTCAAGGGGCTTTGATTATTTTTTTGGTCACTTAAATACCCAAATAGACTATTATGATTATACAGTAGCGGGAGGATATGATTTACAAAAAAATGGTTTATCATTTAAAGGCTCCAATCAATACGCGACAGAACTTCATGCAGAAGAAGCAGTTAAATTTATTAAAGAAATCCGTGATGCCGACAGACCTTTTTTTATGTATGTTCCTTTTCTGTCACCACACGCTCCAATGCAAGCCCCAAAAGTGTTAGAAAATAAGTATAAATCTAGGTCCAATCGGCCGTTCCCTAAACGCACCTATGCTGCAATGGTCGATAGCCTTGACCAAGCTATTGGAAATATACTGCAATCATTGGAGGAAGAAGGTTTAGAAAATAATACTCTAGTTTTTTTCTTCAGTGATAATGGTGGTTTAAAGGCATTTGGTGCTGACAATAGTCCTTTCAGAGGGGGAAAATTAGAAACCTTTGAAGGCGGTATTCGTGTTAATGCATTGATGAAATGGCCGGGCCATATTGTTGGTGGATCGATTACAAACAACGTTGTTTCTGTTTTAGATGTCTATCCAACTTTATCTGATTTAGTTAATATTCCTATGCTAAATAAAAAACCTTTGGACGGACAAAGCCGATTAGGCACCATAGTTAATTCAGGTGAGGACCTAAGGAATGGAGATCTTTACTTTGCATCAAATTCCCCAATATTTAATAAGTACCATTTGGCGGTTTTAGAAGAAAAATGGAAACTCGTTCAAATTATCGACCATAAGTCTCAATCAACTGAGATTAAAAACTTTCTTTTTGATATTATTTCTGACCCTGAGGAAAAAGAAAACTTAGTAAAAGATTATCCATCTCGAGTAAAAAATATGAGTGAAAAAATTCGTAAATGGAGAAGTATTCATCCGATAAATGGAGTACGCGTGGCTTTGTCACCGCACCCGGGATGGAGAGCACCCAAGGATTATGCTGAAAATGTGGTGCCAACAGAAAAGCTTCAGAGTGATGGCTATAATACATATGTTTCTGGTATGCGCGCAAAAATTTTACAAAAACGTCATACGGATAAAGGGCTAATCGAATATGAGTAAAGCGTTTAAATATACTTTTTTTTTGATATTAATTTTTTTAATGGTTTTTGTTCTAATATTCAATTTTTCTCCTAACTTTAAAAAAACTGTTCAATTAAAACTTGTAAATCAGATAGATGATATTGCATCGAATAGAATTTCTAGTAATCCGAATGCTAAAGGTTCAGTTGCGGCTGAATTCATAAATATTCCTATTGAAGTCAGAAAAATTGCTCCAGATATTATGCAAATAACAGGTGTAGGAAACACGCATGTAATAAAAACTCCTGAGGGAGATGTCATGTTTGATACGGGTCTTTCTATACAGGCTGCTAAGCAAATGTCGGCATTAAGTAAGGTGTATCCCGAAGTAAATATATCTCACATAATATTATCGCATTCACATGCTGACCACACGGGTGGTTTGAAGTTTTGGTTTGAAGATGGAATGAACATTATCACTCATGTTGAATTTGAGGAAGAACAAAGATATTTAAAAGAATTAGAAACTTATTTCTGGAATAGAAACAGAACATTATTTCCTTGGATGCCTGAAACTCCTCCTAAGCTAGGCCTCCTATCCACTGGAGGAATAAAGCCCACATTACTAGTAGAAAATGATATGCCCTATAAATTTACAAAAGGCGGCGTGGACTTTGAAGTATATGCCTTACCTGGTGCAGAGGGTTCAGATAACCTTGTTCTATGGCTTCCGCAAAAAAGAGTTTTATTTTCAGGAGATTTTTTTGGTCCTCTTTTTCCGCAGTTTCCTAACATATTCACAATGCGAGGTGAGAAAATAAGAAAACCTTTTGAGTACATAAAATCGCTTCAAAAAATAATCGATCTAGATCCTGTAATAATCATCCCAAGTCACAAAGGGCCTCTGGATAATAAAATTTTAATAGACGAAGGGATTAGAAAAATTCTTGGTGCCACTAAACATGTGCACGATGAAACTATAAAAGGAATGAATAGTGGGAAAACAGTTGAAGCGTTAATGAGAGAGATAAAATTACCACCAGAATTTAGCATAACACAAGAGCATGGTAAAGTTTCATGGGCTGTAAAGTCCATTTGGGAGTATTATTCTACTTGGTTTCATTTTGATAAAACGACTGAATTATATGCTGTTCCGCAAAGCGATATATACAACGACCTTTTAGGTATAGTTGACGAGCTAAAAATGCAGAAATTAATTCAAAATTATATTGACGCAGGTGAATTTTTAAAAGCCTTACACCTGATAGAAATTGTACTTTTTGATAGTGACTATCGAGGTCCTATACTGAATTCTGAGAATGTTGTTTTGAAAGAGTTACTAAAGCAGGCCAATGATACAACTAAAAATAGTTATGAAATATATTGGTTAAATTATAAGTTAAAAAATAATCAAGCTAAATTAGAAGCCCAATAATCTAAACTTTCACATAGAAAACTAATTGAATCAAAAGCAAAGTGATTGTGACCTGTATTTTTAAGTATAACCAATTTTGTATTCAATGCGTTTGAATAGTATTTTTCAATTTCTGCTGGCGGAATTCCAATATCATGATCGCCGCGTGCAAAAAATATAGATGTATCAATTGCTTTGACTTCTTCAGAGAAGCTTCCTTTGACCATGCTCATTAACCCGCCTGCTGCATATAGCTCGCAAGAAATTTCTCTTAACCGCGCAGTTAATATTTCTGTTTGTCCCCCGAATGTTATTGATTTTCCGCTAGGCCCAGACGGTATTTTTGTAAATTCACAGCCAAACTTTGCATAAACTAACTTTTCTATATCCTCTGAAAATTTATCAGGTTTATTAATATATGTTTTTTCATGATCATTAAGCCCCCAATCTAGGCCACCTGCATTTGAGCCGAGTAGAGCGATTGCTTTGAAGCTCTTACTTTTTGCTTGTATTAAAGTTGTTGTCATCCCTCCCATCGAGTGTCCAACACCTATGAGCACTCCTTTGTTCCACTCAGCTAAGGCTAGGGCTATATATTCCGCGGCAATCCGTGGCTTTAAAAATGGCTGATTAAATGGAATTTTGTTTGATGCTGTTCCGGGGTGATCCATCGTAATTACGTTGTAACCTTTGGAGTTCATTCTTTTTACAAAGCTATAATCTGGATGTAGATCAAAAAACTCGGCGGATGATCCACCCCCTGGTAAACAGAATAAAGTAAAAGGTTTTTTATCTCCGAAAGCTCTGTAAAAATTAGCAGATAAATTAATTCCTTCTATGGTTGTTGAAAGTTGTTCAAACATTAAGCTTCCGGTGCAATCTCAATTTCCGCTCCATCGTGCATATCTGATAGTATTATCTGACATGATAACCTTGAACTTTCTTTTACTTCAACGAAATCAGCCAATCCTTCAAGCATATAACCCTCATCTTCTGTCTGTTCACCCGCGGCTACCGAGTCTTTGAAGTAAACATGACATGTGCCACAACTTGCTGCGCCTCCACAGGTTCCTTCAACTAGGCTTAGTGAATTTAAAGCTTCCATCATTGAGCATCCTATTTCAGCTTCTAGTGTATGTTTTTCCCCAGTGGGGGTGGTAATATGTAATTTCGGCATCTTTCTTCTCTTTATATCTTGACTGTAGCTTAACAAAAGCTATTTTCGAACAGCGTTCGGAAACTCCCTAGCGTGACAATTACAATAAGGCAAGGGTGCTATGGCGGGTGTATTGAATGATATTAAAGTCCTCGATTTATCTTGGGGTATATCGGGTCCGATGGTTGGCATGCTTCTTGGTGATCATGGAGCTGATGTAACGCGCATAGAGCGCCCACAGGGCGACCCCTTTAATGGCATGTTAGGCTACAAAGTTTGGCATAGAGGTAAAAAAAATGCCATATTTGATTTTAAAAATGAAGAAGATCTTGGGCTGTTTAAAAAGTTGGTCGCAGATGCCGATGTACTAATCGAAAGCATGACGCCAGGTAAAATGGAAAACCTTGGTTTGAGCTATGATGAATTATCTGTACTCAACCCACGTTTGATTTATTGTTCTATTTCTGCATTTGGTGATGACGACCCAAGATCTGCCTATGATGCTGAAGTAGCTGCTGAGTCAGGTCTTCAATGGGAACAACGTGGATGGCCAGAGGGTGCTTTAAACCACATAACGGGGCGTGAAGATCCATTCGCGGGTGCAATTGATATTAACCCTAATTTATTACAAGGTGCTAACAGGGAGGGGCCATTACACACGGCTTCGAAATGGCCAAGTATGGGTGCTTTTTTCTCGGCTCTAACGGGTATTTCAGCGGCTTTATTTGCGCGTGAAAAAACTGGTAAGGGGCAAAGAGTAACTACAAGTTTGCTTCAAGGTGCAATGGCTTGTGGCTCTGGGGTGTGGCAGAGAGCCGAAGATATAGATGCGCAAGGTTTTAATACTTGGATTATGGGTTCTGCGTCTCCAAAAGGCCACTTTAAGTGTGCTGACGGTAAATGGCTTCATAATTGGGTGCCTAACCCAAGATTTATTTTGGAAGCATCCAAGGGAGAAAGTTTAGAGGCTTCCCCAGACTTATCGGTACAAAATGATCCAGATAGATTTGGTATAGGTCCTGAAGAAATTTTAGTTATGGCACATTACCAACCTATTTTGGCTGATGCAGTAAAAAAGTTTAATTGTGATGAATGGGTAGAGGCTGCAGCTAATGGCAATATGACAATGCAACCTTGTCGTTCAATAGAAGAAAGTTTGACTGACCCATACTTGATATCAGATAACTGCGTTACTACTATAGACGACCCTGAGCTAGGGGAGATTAATCAGGTAGGAATAACTTATCGACTATCTAACAGTCCTGGTGAAGTAAAAGGGCCTACACACAAATCAGGTGCTGATACAAATACTGTAAAAAAATATGCAGAATCATTACCAGAACCAACTATGCACAAACTCCCTGCTTTACCAACAGGCAAGGGGCCTTTGGATGGAATTCGTGTCTTAGACTTGGGGCTTGCAATTGCTGGCCCATTTGGCTGTCAGTTGTTAGGTGATATGGGAGCCGAGGTTATAAAAATGAATACCCTATGGGACAGTTATTGGCATAAATGTCATATAGCAGCGATGGCTAATCGTAATAAACGTAGTTTTGCTGTCATGCTTAAGCACCCGAAAGGCATGGAAGCTCTTAAAAAACTAATTGCTACTTGTGATGTTGTTCAACATAATATGCGCTATCCAGCGACACAACGGTTAGGTCTTGATTATGAAACTTTAAAAAAAGAGTTTCCTCGTTTAATTTATTGCCATTCAAGGGGTTTTGAAGAAGGCCCTAGAAAAAACCTACCAGGAAATGACCAAACTGGAGCTTGTTTATCAGGAATTCAACATGAGGATGGCGCTTTGTATACCGATCGGGAGGATACATTTCCAATCTGGTCTTTAACGTCTCTTGGAGATACTGGGAATGGTTTTCTAACTGCAGTAGGTATTTGCAATGCTTTGATGGAGAGAGAAAGAACTGGCAAAGGTCAATTTGTTGATACTTCCATTGTGAATGCTTGTTTACTAAATACAAGTTATGCAGTCTCTAAACCCGATGGAACCCCTGTTGAAAGACCACGTCTTAATTTTGATCAAACGGGTTATGGAGATTATTATAAACTCTACCAAACTGCAGATAATAAATGGATCCAAATTGCAGCCATTAGGCCAGAGCATAAATCAGCTTTTGATAACCTAGCAGGTGATAATAAGCATGGTTCATTCCTTGCCCGAAACTCAAAGGAGTTAATGATAGATTTGAAGGCAGCTGGAATACCAGCGGCAATATCTGATGAAAATGCTTCGAGAAGATTATTTGATAATAAAGATTTTAAAACAAAAAAGTGGACTGTTGAGTACAAAGATCGCCATGTGGGTAAGCTCGAGCAAATAGGATTAACATATAATCTTTCTGATACCCCTGGTGTAATAAGCCGTCCTCCCCTGATAGTTGGTGACTGTACAAAAGAAATTCTAGAAGAACTTGGGTACACGGAAGCGGACATATTGGGTATGGCTAATGAAACAGCAATATTATGTGATCCACCAGTACCTGGGCAAAAAGAAATGAAAAACCCATGGGGATTATAAATGCGGCCTGATCCAATAAAACGAATTGATACGGCATTTTTTTGGGATGCTTGTGAACAAAGAAAATTTGTAGTTCAAAAGTGTGATCCCTGTGATACGCTTTGGCACCCACCGCGTCCTATGTGCCCAAAATGTCATTCTGTTGAAAAAACCTATCAAAGATTAACAGGAAAAGGAGTTGTAATATCTTGGGTTAGGCAAGTGAGACCAGCAAGTTATGGATTTGAGAATAGTCCTTTTGTTATACTTGTTGAGCTTGATGAAGGATTAAGAATCGTTTCAAATTTAATTTCAGACTCCGTTCCAGTTATTGGTGATATTGTAGAGGTTGATTTTGAAAAAACAGTAGGTGGAAAATCTGTACCTATTTTCAAGAGAGTTGTTCTGTAATGGTTTCTAGTTTTCAAAAAGCCTGTATTGTTGGTATTGGGCAAACCGAGTTTTCAAAAGCATCTGGGCGTAGTGAGCAACAATTAGCTGCTGAGGCTATACTAGCAGCATGCAATGATGCAGGTATCGACCCTGCCTCCATTGATGGCATGACAACATTTAGCTTAGATCATTCCGACGAAGTGGACGTGATGCGATCTCTCGGTTGTACAGAAATAAAATATACTACACGTTTGCCTCAAGGTGGTGCTGCTTCAGTATCAACAATCGTCCATGCTAAAAATGCTGTAGAGAGTGGTATATGTGATACTTTTTTAATTTTTCGCGCTATGAACGAACGAAGCCAATATAGATTTGGCCAGCCGCATCACAGTATGAGTCCTGACGCGCATAGTTCCACTTTTATGGAATGGTGTTTTCCATTTGGAGCGCAAACACCAGCATCTTGGGAGGCATTATCTTGCGGTCCTTATTTGCATAAATATGGCATAACTTCAGAGGATTTAGGAAGGATAGCTGTAACATTTAGAAAAGCTGCCTCGACAAACCCAAACGCATGGTTTTTTGAAAAACCTATAACATTAGAGGATCATCAAAATTCCCGTTGGATAGTTGAGCCAACATTGAGGCTCTTAGATTGTTGCCAAGAGAGCGATGGTGGAGTTGCTATTATCATCACTCGTGCTGATAAAGCGAAAGATTGTAAGCAGACACCGGTTCAAATTTTAGGTGCCGAGTACTCTATGTTATTTAATCATGAAATAATTTCTGATTTTTATCAGGGGGATCTTATTCGGACGGAAAATAGTGAAATTGTTGCTGACCGCTTAGCTGCAGCTGCTGGAATCGCTCCGAAGGATACAGACGTTGCAATGATTTATGATAACTTTACCCCACAAGTGCTACGCCAACTTGAGGGATTTAAATATTGTGGCATTGGTGAAGCTAATGATTACATAAAAGACGGAAATTTAGAGCTTGATGGTAAAACTCCCTTATCGCCTAATGGCGGCCTTATGGGTGAAGGCTATATTCATGGAATGAATAATATTACTGAAGGTGTTCGGCAAATGCGCGGAACTGCAGCTAATCAGATAAAACATGCAAAAACAGCTATGCTAGCTTCAGGCGTAGCAGGTGCAATAATTGGAGTTTAATATGACGCAAATTTATAAACCAGGTATTAAACTATCAAGCAGAGTTTGTAAGACTCAAATAATGATTTTAAGAATTCCTGCTGTTGAAATGGAAATATTTTGTGGCGGGCTGCCCATGGTGATTGGTGATCCAACTGAATTTGAAGATCTTCAAGGAGAAAATAATGGTACCTTAGTAGGCAAAAGGTATACTGATGAAACAGAAACAATGGAATTTCTTTGTACGCGCGGGGGTGAAGGCACCATAGCTGTAAGTGGTCATAAAATAGACATCAAATCTGCTAAAAAATTACCAAGTTCTGATTAGATGAATATATACTTAATACTTCAGATGGCTGCTGAATCTATGGGGGATAGAGAAGCAGTAAAACTAAATAATGATTCTATTACATTTTCAGAATTAAACCATATGAGTAAATGCGTTGCTTCACTTGTAAAAAATAAAGAAAAAATAGGTTTTCTTTCAGAAAACAACCTATTAATGCCGGCTGCCTTATTTGGTGCTGCAATAGCTGGGGTTGAGTTTGTACCTTTAAACTACCGTTTGTCCAAAGAGCAATTAAATATGCAGTTAAAACGAATATCACCTGCAATTCTTTTTACTGACCAAGATATTAAAGTTGAAGGTATTAAAACGATCGGTATTAACTCACTTACATTCGATAATGAAGCCGAACTTAATAGTCACATTGATGATGAAGCAGTGGCTGTAGAGTTATTTACTAGCGGTACAACGGGCGAGCCTAAATCAGCAATTTTAAAGCATAAAAACCTAATGGCATATATTTTGGGTACAGTTGAATTTATGAGTGCTGACCCAGAAGAGTCCGTATTGTTAAGTGTTCCTCCATATCATATTGCTGGTATAGCAGCTGTTCTATCATCAAGCTATTCGGGTAGAAAAATTGTTCAACTTCCAAATTTTTCTGCAGAAATTTGGATACGATTAGTAATAGAAGAGAAAATATCTAACGCTTTTTTAGTGCCAACTATGCTTAAAAGAATTGTTGAAAAATCCAATGATGGTCTGACGTTGCCATCCTTAAAAAATGTAGCCTATGGTGGAGGTAAAATGCCCAGATCAGTTATAGAGCGTGCCATGCAGTTATTGCCTCATGTGAACTTTACTAATGCTTATGGATTAACCGAAACTAGTGCTACAATTTGTATGTTGGGGCCAGAGGATCATAGGTCTGCATTTAATAGTAGTGATGCTTTGATTAAACGGCGATTGTCTTCTGTTGGCAGACCTATTCCTTCAATTGAACTAATTATTAAGAACGATAAAGGTAACATTTGCTCGCCAGAAGAACTAGGCAATGTTTGGGTTCGCGGAGAGCAGGTTAGTGGTGAATATAAGGGTATAGGCTCAAAGTTGGACAGCGAAGGTTGGTTTCCCACTAAGGACAGAGGCTTCTTGGATAAAGATGGGTATCTCTTTATTGATGGTCGTGCTGATGATGTAATTGTAAGAGGCGGAGAAAATATCTCGCCCGGCGAGATTGAAGATGTGGTGCGAACCCACTCAAATGTTGAGGATGTTGCTGCAGTTGCAGTGAAAGATACAGAATGGGGAGAAGCGGTTGGTTTGGTAATTGTAGCTAACTCTCCAATAGAGGATAATGAAATAATTAGATTGGTGAAGACAAAACTGAGATCATCGCGTGTTCCATCGATTATCAAGTACATGGATGAATTGCCATATAATGAGACAGGTAAATTATTGAGGCGGGTAATAAGAGATAATTTTGTTGACTAATTACGCACAAAATTATGCAAACCAATTACTCTCCGATTTAGGGATTAAGAAATTTATATCGCAACAATGTGATCATCCAGCATTAGCTTATCGACGCTCAGGCCTTTTGCAGATAAGTGATCAAATGCTACCTGTACCTCTAGCAAGCCATGCGGATGGAGCCCTATTGGCTTTAAAAGCAATCTCTGAAGATGCTAGTAAATTACCGAAATATGGTAGTCAGCTTTTGGGGGAGCGTGCTAGAATAAGAGGCTTAAGGAGTAAAAATAGAAAAACTGCTGGAGGTAAAGGGCGATTAATAAATACCAATGATGGATGTATGGCGTTAAACCTTGTTCGTGAAAGTGATTGGGATCTTATCCCGGCATGGCTTGAAGATGATGTTTCGAACTGGACTGAATTACAAAAAATTACAAAAAAATTGAGTACTGATTATCTATTAACCCGGGCAATAGATATGGGTTTAGCTGTAGGTGCAGTTGGCATACCAAACAGGCCAAAAAGTTGGTTTTTTTTTAAAGAGTATAGTAAGGGAACTTTGAAAAAACCTCTTATACTTGACCTTTCATCTTTATGGGCGGGTCCATTGGGGTCAAGTTTATTGGGAATGACAGGTGCACGAATTATTAAAATAGAAAGCCCTAACAGACCTGACGGAATGCGGTATGGTAACAGCCAGTTTTATAATTTACTGAATGAAAATAAAGATTGTGTCTCTTTAGATTTTCATAATCAGGATGGATTAGAAAAATTGAAGAAATTGATGCACTCAGCAGATGTAATAATTGAAGCTTCACGACCTAGGGCTTTTAAGCAGCTCGGAATATCAGCTAAAGAGTTCGTTAAAAAAAAGCCCGGTAAGGTTTGGTTGAGATTAACTGCCTATTCGAGAGATCAAAATCGTATAGGTTATGGAGATGATATTGGTGTTTCTGCGGGCTTGTCGGGAATTATGAGCAATGTTTATGGTTATCCCAGTTTTGTGGGTGATGCCATTGCGGACCCTATAAATGGGCTACATTTAGCCTTAATATTGCAGGCAAGTTTATACAAAGGAATGGGTGGAATAATTGACTTAAATATGTGCGAAGTTTTGCGTTATGCTATGGGTGATTTTGATTGCGTTAACGGCGGGGTATCAGAAGAGTGGTCAAGTATCTCAGATGATGATGATAGTCCTCTTTATGAAATGAGAGAAGCATCAGGTCAAGCAAAAGGCCAGGGGGCCGATAATTCGGTTTGGCTATGTTAATCAAGAATGCTGAGGTAAATGGAATAATTAAAGATATACTATTAGAAAAGTGTCTAATTGCTAAAATCGATAATAATATACCAGGAAGTAATTTTTATGACGCTCAGGGCGATGCTTTAATACCTGGGTTGCATGATCATCATATCCATTTGAATTCAACTGCGGTGGCCATTAACTCTGTCAATTGTGGTCCCCCTGATGTTTCTAATGAAATAGAACTAATAGAGAAGTTAAATGACCCGGGGCATGGATGGTTGCGGGGAATAGGTTATCATCACAGTGTGGCGGGAGAAATAGATAGATGGTGGTTGGATAAAAATGGACCAAAGCGCCCCGTTAAAATTCAACACAGGAGTGGTAGGCTATGGATTTTAAATAGTGCTGCCTTAAAACTTATTGGAAATAATAAGACATCTGATGGCCGCTTGTTTGATGATGATAATTCAGTACGATTTAGGTCTGAATTTCCAGATTTGAAACATCTTATGAATATACTTTATTCTTACGGAATTACAGGTGTTACTGAAGTTACACCAAGTAATGGAGTTAAAGAATATTTAAATTATATTAATAAGGTTAAATTATTAAAAATAGATATAATGGGAAGGTCTGATTTAGCTTCTAATCAGTCCAGATATCTAAAGATTCATTATCATGAACCTGACCTTCCTAGTTTAGGAAGAATAACTCAAGAGATTAAATCAGCACATCAGCAAGGCAAGAATATTGCTGCCCATTGTGTCACTAGGTCCGAATTGATGTTAGTTTTAGCAGCATTAGAAGAGGCTGGCTCAATTGAAGGGGATAGAATTGAACATGCAGCTATAACTGATGATTTTTTAATAAACTGGATAAAAAAATTGAATCTTATTGTGGTTACTCAGCCAAATTTTATGGCTGAAAGGGTAGAATCTTATGTAAAAGATGTTGATGATTTTGAGCAAAAAAACCTATGGCGCTTAAAATCATTCATAAATTCTGGAGTAAGACTTGCGGCAGGAAGCGACTCCCCTTTTGGTAACCTCAACCCTTGGTTTGCTATGGAAAGTGCCGTAAATCGTCCGGTGGGCTTTGAAAATGAAGCTTTATCTCCAGAGGAGGCTTTGTCACTTTACATAAAACCTCCTTATAATGCTGGGGGTAGCTCGAAGGAAATTAAAGAAGGAGCAATTGCTGATTTATGTCTCCTTAATATGCCATGGTCAGAAGCACGACTGAACCTCAACAATATAAAACCACGCGCTACCTGGATAGGAGGCGAGTTAGTTTTTAATCGCATCAATTAAACCCCATTCCAAAGCTTTTTTTGCACTTACTTTTCTTGTTGTAATTGCCATATAGGCGGTATTCTGGCGTCCAATTCTTCGAGGAATACTAACAGTTCCGCCTGCACCAGGAATTAGTCCATATTTTAGTTCAGGTAATTGAAACCAAGAATTTTGAGATGCAACTATTTTTTTACTAAAAGCCGCCATCTCTATTCCTGCCCCTACTGCCCCGCCTCTTATAGTAACGCACAATTTATCCTGCAGTTGAATTAACTTTTTTGCGGGAAGTCCAACACTACGAATCCAATGTGCAGATGCAGGATCTGAGACTAAACCAAATTCTTCCACTGCCCCTCCTGCTGAAAATATCTTTCCGTTTGAGCTTAATGAAATTTTTGAGATATTTTTATCTATAATTGCCATATCAAGAATTTCATTAAGCTCGTCACGCATTTTTGTAGTTATTGCATTGTTTGTGTCAGCACGATTGAGTATTATAGACAGATTATTACTCTCTGAAATTATATGTAAGTCTGGTGATTTTGACTGTGGTAGCTTTACTTTGTTTTTCTTTGGTAGCCATTTTTTAAATTCTATTCCTTTCTGAACGGTACTAAATGCAAAACTTTCGACAGTCAGTGCATTTGGCATAGATAGTTTTTCTGTTGCTCGTAAAAGCTGAATTAATACCATTGAGGTGAAAGGGTGCTCAGTAATATTCTTTGATATCAAGGGTAATTCTTTTGTATTTTTAATTACCAGATCACATTTTGTTTTTAACTTCCCTTCACCTATTCCAATAATGGGACATGGTGAATTGCTTATCCAATCACTTAAGGAGTCATCAGAACCATTAAGGTTAAATGCCAAATAAGGATTTTCCGAATTTGGTCCAAAATTATATGACTGAGGTTTATTAGCAATTAAATCTAAAAACTCTGTAAAACTTAGTGGCTTTTTCATTGACTCATCCGTTTACATAAGTGAATATCCGAACAACGTTCGGAAAGTCATATATGAATTCATCTATAACTAAAAAAGAGATAAAAGAAACAACTTATGGTCGTCCTCGTTTGCTTTCTCATGAGGGAATACTAGAAAGCGCTGTAGAACTAGGCCTTGAGGGCCTCACTATGAAGAGGCTTTCCAACCATCTGAATGTTGGAACGGCTACATTATATCAGTATTTTGATAGTCGTAAAAGTTTGATGCGAGCTGCTGCAGTTTATTCTTTATCGGACGTCCCTTTGCCAGTCGATACAGGCCAGCATTGGTCAAGATTATCCAGAGAGTATGTGCATGTGATACAAAATTTACTCGCCGAAAATCCAAGTTTTATTCATAGTTATCAGCATACAGATTACGGCTTTGAAGTTCAATTTCAATTAATTGAAAAATTTTTATCTTCAATGTCCAAAAGAGATTTTACACCAAAAAAAGGAATGGAATTATTTAACATAATTGGGATGGTGGCATTTGCAGGGGCAATAGAAGTCACAAGACAAAGAGAATTTGAATATAATGATGAAACTATGGAAGATGTGGCTAAACGCCAATTCAACAAATTAAATAAAAAAGAATTTCCACATATGGCTGACGCTTTGTGTGTATTCACACAAGAACCGCACAGTAAGTTAGAAGTATTATTGACTGCAACATTTAAATCAATTGCTCGGGAACGAGGAGAAGACGAAAGCGAAATAAGTGTATGTTAGAAAAAGCCAATACAAAAAATAAAACTAAAAAAATCCCACTAGTCAAAGGTATACCCTTTATCGGCAGCACTTTCGAAATGGCTAAAGACCCTGCCGCATTTTTTGTAAGAGCATATCGAGATTATGGTCCAGTCTATCAAGTTAATGTTTTTGGAAGAAAACAATATGTAATAGCAGGAGTTGAGTCAGCTAAATTAATGTCAACGAAAAAAGGCAGAGATGGACTGCGATCAAAGGAATTTTGGCAAGACTTTGTTGACCATTTTGGAGCCTCTAAAACACTTACTCAAATTGATGGCGAAGAGCATCGTAAAATGAGAACAATAATGCGAAAGGGATTTTCCAGGGAGGCGGCTGCTGGAAAATACCACATGCTCACTGATATTGGGGATAAATCAATTACACGCGACTGGATAGAGGGAGAAAGTATCCCAGTTGTAGAGGCTTATCAGTACATGATTGTACAAATGATTGGCGAGATGATGAGCGGAGACGCACCATTAGAATACGTTAAAGATATAAGAACAAATATACTTTTTCTTTTGAACACTTTAGTGGCACGGGTTAGGCCAAAATTTTTTT
>JBELEM010000041.1:0-8708 GCA_042093735.1 Hellea sp.
AACAATAATTAAATTCGCACCATTTTGCTCGAATAGATGTGCGAACGTAGATTTAAGTAAATGGCTTAATGGAGTATATAGTATTCCCACCAATGAAACAGGTGTGGATAATGTTAATGAGTTCGAAAATATTGAAGATGATTAAATTTGCATTGATATGAGACTGTTTTACAGATTGATATTAAATCGAAAATATTTCTATTTTATGTTATCAAAAACCTTTTTGTTGTCTGCAAAGAAGTAATCAATGTTGTAGTATTTTTTGTCATTAATTATCTCGTTAGTGTTTAAATAGCTGAAACTACTAACTTCAATGCCATATTGATGGTATTCATTTACAAGGCTGACATCCAACATATGCCTAGGTACACAGACCATGGATATGATATCTCTTAACTTGCCCCTCAATGCCCCTTGAATATACCATCCTGAGCTCCTGCCTATATTATTTGCACTGGGTTGATTTTTTATTTCCCCATTCTGGGATTTAAAAACAATATGACTTTCTTTTGTAGTTTCGGACGGCGGTTTGCACCAATATGAAAAGCAAAATTCAGATAATGGAGTTAATTTGTGTAATGCATAAATTACCTCAGGCAACCATGAAACATAGATGGATCTATCTGAAAGCCTCTTTTTTAAAACGCTTCTATGTATTTCTTTTTCATAACCATAATCTTTTATATCAATTAGTAGCTTTACTTTTTTATTACTGTGGTTCGCTGCTATGTCTAAAATCTCGTTGAGACTGGAGATTGTTTTAAATCTCCCCCCCATGCTATTAAAATCAATATATTTTACCGTATTTATCTTATGTACTACACCGTCAACATCTATTGCCTCAGGGTCATGATAAATAACTGGAGTGCCGCATTTAGCGATTCTAACATCGAACTCTACATAAGAAACTTTATTATCTAGGGCTGAAATTAGTCCTTGGGCTGTATTTTCATATTCACTGAATGATAAAAAACGATGCGAGATTAGTTTTATTCTACTAGTCATAAAATTTATTTACATATGCTTAATTGTTACAAAGATATTGCTTAGATGGATGGTTTTTTTCTTTTGTTTACTCGTCTTTTTGCTCGTCTCTCAGCTCGCAATTTTATTAATGGTGGCATCCTTGAGGGTAGAATGCTTAATATGCTCTGTTTTTTGTCATATGACATTTCATGCCAATAAGATATTTCATCTTGGGTCCTACCGCAGCCAAAACAGAAGCCACTTTCTTTCTCCATTGAGCATATCAGTTTGCATGGGTTATCTTCATCTTCAATAAAAAGTTCTTCTGTCTTTTTTTTCGTCATAATATTGTCTTTTAGATGGAAATTCACATACAAATAACTCATAATAATAATTATAAACTAAGTAAATGTTACATTTGTTTAATGCTAATGGTTTAATTTATTATGATCATTAAAAACACATTGTAAAATAAATACATATTATCGTTGAAAATATTATAATTTTACTACTATTGTTTATTTTCTAGTATATTTTGAGATGAATAATAAATTAATTTATAAAGGATTAATATAGTTAAATGGCTAATTCTTCATATTACAAACCCGAAACAATAGCATTACATGCAGGATATACCCCTGAGTCAGATCACGGTTCTCGTGCGGTTCCAATTTATCAAACTACTAGTTACGCTTTTGATAGCGTTCAAATGGCTTCATCTTTATTCAATGTGGAGCAGGGTGGTCATATATATTCAAGGATATCAAATCCTACTGTATCTGTTTTAGAACAGCGTATGGCGGCCCTTGAGGGCGGTACTGGGGCTATTTGTACAGCTTCTGGTATGTCTGCATTGTTTTCCACTTTTATCACATTGTGCTCTGCGGGTGATCATATCGTTTCTTCCGAGCAAATATATGGCTCAACAGCAACGACATTGCGATATACTTTAAAAAGGTTAGGGATTGAATGCGATTTTATACCTATAAATGACATGGATGCTTTGAGATCAGCAGTAAGGCCAAATACTAAACTAGTATTTTGCGAGTCAATTTCCAATCCTGGAATGGAAGTTTCTAATATTCCTGAAATATCTAAATGTGCCAATTCATTAGGTCTCCCCGTCGTTGTTGATGCGACTTTTGCGACACCAACTTTAAATCGACCGATAGAGCACGGAGCCAATATTGTTGTTCATTCGATCACAAAATGGATTGGGGGTCATGGTAATTCGATCGGGGGATGTATTATTGACGGTGGCAACTTTGATTGGGGCTGTTTGGATGAAAAGGGCGAAAAAAAATTTCCTGAATTAACTGACCCTTATGCACCTTTTCACGGTATAAAATTTTGGGAAGAGTTCGGACCGACTGCATTTGTTATGAAAGTTAGAAGTGAGGCCATGCGTGATTTAGGGGCAGCGCTTTCACCGAATAATGCTTTTTTGATATTACAAGGTTTAGAAACCTTAGATTTAAGAATGAGAAAACATGTGGAAAACACAGTGGCACTTAGAGATTGGCTTGTATCTCAAACTGGCGTATCATGGGTTAGGCACCCAGAAATTCAAGATAATTCATATATAAGAGAAATGTTTCCCTTAGGGGCGGGCTCCATGCTTTGTTTCGGAGTTGTAGGCGGACGAAAAGGCGGTGCCGCATTTATAAACTCACTGTCCTTGGCAACGCACCTAGCAAATGTTGGGGATAGCCGTACATTGGTTCTTCATCCGGGTAGCACCACTCATTCGCGACTAACTAAAGAAGACATGGAAGCCGCAGGTATCAGCGAAGATTTAATCAGAGTGTCAGTGGGTATAGAAAATATTGAAGATATAAAAGCTGATTTTTCAAATGGTATTAAGTCAGCACTTAGGACTATAAAATAATGTTGGTTCAAGTAGATGAATTAAAAGTTTTTGTTGCAACCGGCGGTAAAGATTTTGACCCAGACTTACCGACTATACTTTTTTTACACGGAAGCGGAGGGGATCACAGAACATGGGCAATGCAAACTAGATGGTTCGCATACAACGGATTTTCCGTCTTAGCGCCAGACCTTCCAGGCCATAGTTTATCAGATGGTAATGCATTTTCTACGATCGAAGATAGTGGTGTTTGGGTGGCTAAATTTTTACATGCCTTGGGCGTAGATGAGGTTCACCTTGTAGGACATAGCCAAGGTTTTTTAACAGCTTTAGTATTCGCTGAGCATCATAAAGAGGCAGTACGCTCTATAACTGCTATAGGGACCGCAGCTGAAATTCCTGTAAATGAACACCTAATTAAAACTGCTGAAACCAGCAGGGATAAAGCAGCCGAGATGATGTGTAATTGGGGGTTTGGACCTAACGCGCATCAAGGGATAAGTTCAGTTCCGGGAATGCAGCCTATTGGCATATCTAGGGCTATTATGAGAAATAATCCTTTAGAAATTGACCTTCGGGCCTGTGCTGACTTTAAAAGGGGAACTGAGATTTCAAAGAATTTGTCTATGCACAGACATTGTATTCTAGCAAGTCATGATAAAATGACACCAATGAAAGCTGGTTTATCATTAGCGAAAAATATGTCTATTAATCCAAAAATTATCCAAAATTCTGGCCATATGTTGCCAATTGAGTCCCCGAAAAAGACACTATTGTCTTTAAGGAAATTTATTGAAACTATAGAGAGTTAAGTAATGAATATCAAAAAAGTTGCAGTTATTGGGGCCGGCACTATGGGAGCAGGAATAGCTGGTCAGGCAGCAAATGCTGGCTGCGAAGTCTTGTTATTGGATTTGCCAAGCGATAATAATAATGCAAATATATTAGCTCAAAAAGGTTTAGACCGAATTAATAATCCCCTTGAGTCTGGTCTAATAAGCCCAGAGGCAGCGAAACTAATAACTGTTGGTAACATTCGTGATGATTTTCATAAATTAGTAGATTGTGATTGGATTGCAGAGGCCATCCTAGAGAGACTTGACTTAAAGAAGCAACTTTACAGTAAGCTTGATGATGTTTGTAAAAAAACATCGATAATATCATCAAATACATCTACAATCCCAATAAAGCTACTGGTTGAAGACATGCCGGCAGATTTTAAAAAACGATTTGCGATAACTCATTTTTTTAATCCAGTGAGGTTTATGCCTTTGCTAGAATTAGTATCGGGCGAGGATACAGACCCAAAAGTAGTTGATATTCTTCATGATTTTTGTGACAAAAGATTAGGTAAAGGGGTGGTTATATGCGCTGATACCCCAGGTTTCCTTGGAAATAGAGTTGGGTGTTTTGCAATTCAGACTGCATTACATATTGCGAATAAGATGGGTTTTAGCCCACAGGAAGCCGATGCTATCTTTGGTCGCCCCATGGGAATTCCTAAAACTGGTGTCTTTGGACTGTATGACTTAATTGGTATAGATCTAATGAGTGACGTAGCCTCAAGTCTTGTGTCAATACTCCCTCTCGAGGATGACTTTCATAATTTTGGAGCAAAACTCCCATTAATGGAGAGAATGATACAAAATGGTCAAAAGGGCAAAAAAACTGGTCAAGGTTTTTACAGATTACATAATGGCTCTAAGCAAGTTGTAAATCTCAAAACAGGCGAATATGAAAATATTGAAAAACTGAATATTCCTATAGCTGATATAGCTGAAAAAGACGGAATTATGCATCTATTTAATGATAAAAGTATCTATGGTGAATATGCGTGGAGTGTTATGTCAAGAATACTAGTTTACGCCGCAGACTTAATACCTGAAGTTGGCGACAGTCCGGAAGCTATAGATGATGCTATGAAAATGGGATATAATTGGATAAAAGGTCCATTTGAATTAATAGATGAAATTGGCTCTGATTATCTAATACAGCGTTTAGAAAAAGAACAAAGAATTGTTCCTGATTATCTTAAAACAGCCGAAGGTAAGAGATATTATAACGGATTAGATGTACTTACTGATATTGGTGAAATGAGGCCTATCATACGTCCTGCGGGAACTTTAAGATTCAATGATATGAAAAAAACCTTGAGTCCCAGCTCTACTAATCAAGATGCAAGTTGGTACAATATTGGTAACTTGGCACTCGTTGAGTTTCACTCAAAAGCAAATGCACTAGGACAAAAATCTATGCTTATCCTTGAAGAAGCTATCGATGCAGTTACCAATTCTAAAATGAAAGGAATTGTAGTTCATAATGACTCCCAGCACTTTTCATGCGGAGTAAACCTCAATAGTGTTCGTCTTTTTTATGAGAATGAAGATTGGGAAGGATTAGATAAATTTTTACAGCACTTCCAGAATACTGTTCATAAATTGGCAGTAGCTGAATTTCCTACAATTGTGGCTCCGGTTGGTTTATCTTTAGGTGGAGGATTTGAAGTTGTCCTACACGCTAAGGAAGTAATTTGCCACGCTAATTCAAATATGGGACTGGTTGAGTCCGGTGTTGGATTAATACCTGCAGGGGGTGGATGTAAGGAAACTCTTTATCGTTGGATTGAAAATAAAAACGGAGATGTAGACAGTGCTGCATGGGAAGCTTTCTATTCATTAGGATATGGCAAAACAGCAAGCTCTCCTATCAATGCAAAGCAATTAGCTATGTTAAGAGATAATGATACTTATGAAAATAATAGAGACCGAATATTAAATGCATCTATTAAGTCGATTGGAACAAAAAAAAATCAAAAACCATTTGAAAGACCGCCTGTAAAGATGTCGGGTAGGAATGTATTTAATGAAATGGTTGATTGGGCTGATAGCATGGCACTTCGCGGTAAGTTATACCCCCATGATGTAACTGTATCCACTGAAATTGCTCGTATCGTTACTGGTGGTGATATAAAGCCTGGAACACTGTGGACTGAACAGGACTTATATGATGCTGAAAGAAAGGCATTTTTAAAACTGGTTAAATCACAACCAACACAAGCAAGGATAGAGTCTTTGCTTGATGATGGGAAAAGCTTGAGAAATTGATATGCCTTTAGATTTCGAAAACCTACAAAAAAATAAAGCAAATTACGTAAATTTGACGCCATTGTCTTTTTTGAACAGAACTGCCGATATATATCCGGACAGACCTGCAATAATTTATAATGATATTAAATATAATTGGGAAGAGGTACGTAAAAGATGCTTAAGTATAGCCGCTTACCTTAAGTCCAGAGGTATAGGTAAAAGTGATACTGTATCTTTACTAACATTTAACACGCCTGAAATGTTTGAAGCCCATTATGCTGTTCCAATGTCTGGAGCTGTACTAAACACAATCAATACACGTTTGGATGCTAACACAGTTGGATACATAATAGACCATGCTGAAAGTAAATTGTTTATAGTGGATAGAGAGTTATGGCCTGTCCTGAAAGAAGCTTTGTTAATTTGCAAGACTAAACCTGAAATTGTCATAATTGATGATCCAGCAGCTTTAAATAAGCCTGAGTTACCAAAAGTATTTACCCCATACGCTGACCTTCTGGACTATAATTATGAAGGTGGTTATTTTTTCACTGTAGATGATGAATGGCAAGCACTTTCATTAAATTACACCTCGGGCACAACAGGTCGCCCTAAGGGAGTTGTATATCACCATCGTGGCTCTTTTCTTATGAGCATGGGTACTGCAGCTTCATGGGGTCTTCCTATGCACCCTAAATATTTATATACTGTACCTATGTTTCATTGTAATGGTTGGGGGCATGTTTGGACTATTACATTAATGGCGGGAACTACTATTTGTTTGCGGGCTTTTTCACCTGAGAAAGTTTTTAAACTTATAGAAAAGCATAATGTTACTCATTTTGGAGGGGCGCCAATTGTATTAAATATGTTGGCTAATGCGCCAAAAGAACAACAAATTATATTTAATAATACAGTCGAAGTGATGACAGCAGGAGCCCCGCCTCCCTCCAGTGTTCTTGAGGAGATGTCTAAATTTAATTTTAATGTTAGCCATGTTTATGGATTAACAGAAACATATGGTCATATTCTTCTGTCCGCTCAACAGGATGACTGGTCTGAAAAGACCATAACTGAACAAGCGAGTTTGAAATCTCGTCAAGGTGTTCGATTTAGCATGACAGAAGAAGTTAAGGTGATTGATGATCTTGGTTTACCTGTGCCGCATGATGGAGAAACTATGGGTGAGATATTTATACGGGGAAATACAGTCATGAAGGGTTATCTCAAAGATAAAGAAGCAACTGCACAGGCGTTTAAGTCAGGATATTTCGGATCAGGTGATCTTGGCGTGATTCACTCAGATGGATATATTGAGCTAAAGGATAGAGCGAAAGACATAATTATTTCTGGAGGTGAAAATATCTCATCTGTGGAGATAGAGAAAGTAATCCACCTGCATCCATCTGTAAATGAAGTAGCAGTTGTTGCAATGCCTGATAAGAAATGGGGTGAAGTTCCCTGCGCATTTGTTGAGTTAATAAAAGAGGAAAGTGCCACTGAAATTGAAATTATTGACTTTTGTTTAGATAAAATGGCTCGTTTTAAGCGACCTAAGAAAGTTATTTTTGGTGAGTTGCCTCTTACTGCAACAGGTAAAATCCAAAAAAAATCTCTTCGGGATCGTGCTATTAAATTAACAAAAGATAAAAATTGAAAGAAAATTTTGATATAAATGATAATCTTCCAATTATTGTTGGTGTAGGACAAGTTGTTAAGCATTGGAACGGTTTAGAATTAAACGAAGCCCCAAACCCAGTAGAAATCATAAAAGAAGCAATTGAAGTTGCACTTTGCGATGCTTCTGATGTCGATTTAAAAGAAGAGATAGATTATGCTGCCATAATACGAACATTTTCAGACTCTCTACCCATGTCTTATGATCCTTTTGGGAAAATTATTAATATGCCTGCTGCGGTTTTGCGGGGTTTAAAGATAAAACCTAAAAATATATTGTATACAAGTGCAGGCGGAGAACAGCCCCAATTTCAAGTTTCAAGAATTTCAGAAAAGCTTTATAATAATGAGATAGAACTCGCTGTTATAGCTGGAGGAGAAGTAAACGGAGCATTAAAAAGAGCCATTAAGTTGGGAGAAAAGCTAAACTGGGCATCGAATGAAGACTTCAGTATATCTGATAATGGTCCAAAAACAGACTTCATAACTGAGTACGAGTTGAAAAATGGTTTAGGCCTGCCACCCCAAACATACGCAAGTATGGAGGAGGGGTTGAGATCTAGGCTCAAGGTGTCTGTTGCTGACTATGCGGAATATACGAGCAAAATTCTTTCTAAATTATCTGAAGTTGCTTCTAAAAATAAATACGCTCAGTTTCCAAAACTTCTGTCACCATTATTTCTTTCAACACCCTCAAGGCGAAACTACAGGTTATATAATAATTATTTAAAATGGAGTATGGCTCAAGACGCCGTAAACCAATCTGCAGCAATAATATTAACTACTGTCAGAAAAGCGAAAAAACTATCTATACCTCAGGATAAATGGGTTTATTTGCATGGCTATTCTAACATTGAGGATACATTTGTAACACATCGACCTGATATATCTAAATCTGATGCAATACGTTTGGTTATTAATAAGGCTTTGAAAAGCTCGAACCTAAATGCAAACGATATTGATTACAAAGAAATTTATAGTTGTTTTCCAATAGTATTAATTTTAGCTGCTGAGGTGTTAGGAATTGATCCAACTCAAGAGTGCTTAACAGTGACGGGCGGCCTTCCTTTTTTTGGTGGACCAGGAAATAATTATTCTTCGCATGGAATAGC
>JBELEM010000041.1:8808-13744 GCA_042093735.1 Hellea sp.
TTATTGCTAAAAATGATCAAGGAAGAATTTTAGCTAAGATAAAATCTAATAATTACAATATGTTAAAATTACTTTCTAATGATATAGATGTCATTGGAAAACATGCTAAGTTTTCACATGAGTCGGGATATAATTATATTGTTGATTTAAATTTATAAAAATTATTTAATATGATTGTTTAGTGTATAGTAGGACAAAAATTAAAGAACCGGTGGATATTATCAATGCAAACAACAGCCCCAGATATTATATCAAAATACGTTAAAGCTGGATGGTGGGGTGAGGTTACTTTAAATTCTTTATTTGCTTCTGCTGTTAAAGACAGCCCTAATTCGTTAGCAATATGTGATCCGTTTAATCGAGATAATATGGTTTCAGGCGATTTATTGCGCCTATCCTTTTCTGAATTGGAAGCACATGTTGATCATATAGCTCATTGCTTATATGTTAACGGTTTGCGACAAAATGATAAAATAATTTTGCAAATGCCCAATGTTGTAGAAATTGTACTAGTTTATCTAGCTGCATCAAGGCTTGGCTTAATAATAAGCCCAGTAGCAATGGAATATGGCCATCATGAATTAAAGTTTATCGGTGATACTATAAAACCAAAGGCATATATTTCTTTCAAAGAATTTAAGAATACAAAGTTTGGATGTGTTCAAGGTGCTATATTCGATAAGAACTGTAAAAAACTACTATTTGGTACTGGGGGTTCATTTGAATATAAAAATAAGGAATCAAATGATTATTCTATATATAAGAAATCCATAAATGTTAATGCTAATGACATAATGACCATTTGCTGGACATCTGGAACAACAGGTAGATCTAAGGGTGTTCCTCGTAGCCATAATCATTGGCTATCGTCAACTCTTGCTAGTGAGGATGCAATTAAACTAAAAACTGGCGCTGTAATGCTAAACCCATTCCCTTTTATCAATATGGCAGCCATAGGTGGATTTTTATTTTATTGGCTAAAAATTAGGGGTCGGTTAATACTTCATCATCCGTTTGATCCAAAAGTTTATTTATCACAAATTCAAAATGAAAAAGTTGAGTATACTATTGCTCCACCAGCTGTTCTCACGCGATTGTTACAAACTAAAGATCAAATTAAAGCTAACTTTGATTTATCCTCTTTGCGTGTCATTGGATCAGGTAGTGCTCCTTTAAGTAAGGAAATGGTACAGGGCTTTGAAGATGAATTTGATGTTAATATAGTAAATATATTTGGTTCAAATGAAGGCATGGCAATTTTAAGTAGTTCAAGTGATGTACTGGATCCTGGATTAAGAGCTTCATTTTTTCCAAGATTTGGTCGAGATGAATTTGAATGGGATAATAGAATATCCAAACAAATAAAGACAAAATTAATTGACCTTGAAACAGGATCCGAAATTATTACGCCTAATACTCCGGGAGAATTACTTATATCGGGTGTTACCGTTTTTGATGGGTATTATAATTCGCCTAAAGACAATAATGAAGCATTTAGCTTTGATGGATACTTCAGAAGTGGTGATCTTTTTGAGATAAGCGGTGAAAATAATCAGTTTTATAAATTTGTTGGTAGATGTAAATCTCTTATAGTCCGCGGCGGAGTAAATATTTCTCCCGAAGAACTCGATGAATTAATTTCTTCGCATGAGCAAATTTCTGAAGCGGTTGTGGTTGCATATCCCGATGAGATAATGGGCGAAAAGATATGTGCAGTTATTGTACCACATGAAGGTCAAGTGATAACATTGTTAGATATTTGCTCATTTTTAGAAGAGTTAAAAGTTGCTAAATTTAAATGGCCAGAAAAATTACTTACAATAAAAGCATTACCACGAAATGCCATGAATAAGGTAGTTCGAAGTGAATTAGCAAAATTAATAAAGGCTTAAACTCAATCATAATTATTGTTGCAATTATATAACAGTCATTATTAAATTGATAGTTCTTGCTTGCATGAAGGAAAGATCTGAAATAGTTTTTTATAATAAAAAGAATATCTGTCAAAGATTCTAAGGGGGAAATTTATGACAAAATCCAATTTAATTAGTGCATCCATATTAGCGCTTACAATAGCAGTCCCATCTCAAACTGTGTTCGCACAAACACTTGATGAAATTATTGTAACTTCTCAAAAGCGAGAGCAGGGACTTCAAGAAGTGCCTATTTCCATTTCCGCTGTAACTGGTGCTACTATCGAAAATAGAAGCATAGATAGCATGATGGATTTATCTGCCTCTGTTCCGAATTTTAACATTCAGGAAAATCAAATTGACAGTACATTAATGATACGCGGTGTTACGACAGGTAATAATAAGGGTTTTGAGCAGTCTGTCGGACTATATTTCGACGGCATTTCTTATGGTCGTAGTCAATTAATCAGAACACCTTTGGTTGACTTAGAAAGAGTTGAAGTATTGAGAGGTCCGCAGCCTACATTGTTTGGTAAAAATGCTATTGCCGGTGCTGTAAATGTTGTTTCTGCAAAGCCTACCGATGAGTTTGAAGGAAAGTTATCGGCTTCTTATGAAATTGAACAAGAAGAAACTCAAATATTAGGGGTTGTATCTGGACCTTTATCCGAAAACCTTAATGGACGCTTAACTGCGTCTTATCGAGATATGGATGGCTGGATAGAAAATACTCGCTTGCAAAGAAATGAACCCGCGAGAGAAGAGTTTTATCTTCGCGGTCAGCTTGCATATGATGATGGTGGCCCCTTAGATGTTCACTTTAAAGCTGAATATGCATCTTTTGATAGCTTTGGTTATGCAATGGAAGCGCTGAACCCTCAAGATGGCTATGGCCTCGTATTTGCTGGTCCTATTGCAGTTGAAACAGATGAAGATTGGGTTAGATCTAGCGGTGATGTTGAGAGTATCAACGAAATGTATAATGGAGTTTTAACTGCTAATTATGACTACGGAGATCACACATTAACATCTGTTACTGGATATGTTGAGTATGACACGAAAGAAGTAGTCGATATTGATTACGTAGGATTGGAAATTCTTGATGGTACTAATCAGACTGAAAAATATAGTCAGTTTTCTCAAGAATTCAGAATTGCTTCTCCGGGAGGAGAAACTTTTGATTATATTGCTGGTGTTTTCTATCAAAATGGTAAAGTAGATGTTACTGACCAAGTCTTTTTAGGTAGTTTTCTTAACCTCGCAGGTCCTCCGGTATCCTTACTAGTAGATTCTTATTGGGATCGTGAATATGAGCAATCTTCAGACTTATTCTCTGCGTTTGCCCAGGGTGATTACAATATATCTGATAAATTAACTTTAACGGCCGGTGCTAGATTTTCTCATGAAAGTAAATCTGGTGCACGTGATCTTGATATCGAGGCATTACCAAGTAACCCAGCACCGAATGCGCCTACATTAGCTGCATTGTGGGCAGCCGTTTTAAATGTCGGTGCTCATGAGATTTCAGGCAAACGTAAGGAAGACAGTTTTGATCCTCTAGTAAGATTGCAATATAAGGCTTCTGATAATATGATGTTACACGCCTCATATACTCAGGGTTCTAAAGCTGGCGGATTTGATATTCGTAGTAACTCTATTCCTGGGACACCGGGTATTGGCAATCCTGGAACTTTTGAGTTTGATGGTGAAAAAGCTACAAACTACGAATTAGGTATGAAGTTTAATTCAGATAGAGCTAGAATGAATGTTAGCTTATTTCAAACAGATTATGATGACTTACAAACTAATATTTTTGATGGAGTATTAGGTTTCTTAGTCCAAAATGCATCTGCTGCTAAGGTAAAAGGCATCGAAGCTGACGCAAGGTTCTTAATAAGTGACAATCTCGAGTTTTATGGCTCTGCCGCATATCTCGATTATGAATATACTAATTTCCCAGATAGTCAGTGTGCATATCAAGAAACGCCAACAAATGGCACTTTTTGTGATAGAAGTGGATTTACAGTTCCTTACGCGCCAGAGTTTTCAACTAATTTTGGTTTAGATTATACACGTGATATTTCTGATGGTTTAGAAATGGACTTCAATGTGAATGTAGATACCTCTTCAAGCTATTTCCTTGTAACTAATTTAGATAATAACTTAGTTGAAGATGGTTTTACTAAGCTTAGTGGCGTACTTGGTTTAGCGAGCAAAGAGGGGAATTGGCGTTTATCAGTTATTGCAGATAACCTCACGAATGAAAGAATAAAGGTAATTGGCGGTACTTTACCGTTGGCCCGAACATTTGTTCAATTGGCATCTGGAGGAGCATTGGATGGGATTGGTTACGATGCTATTTATGCACGCCCTAGGAATATCACATTCAAATTAGATTATAATTTCTAGTTTAAATTTAAGTTCTAGATCATTGAAAAACCGAGGTTTACCTCGGTTTTTTTTGTTTAGTAGATAGGTTTTAAAGGGTAGGGTCTTAGCTGAGCTGTTCTGACTACAAGTTCATTATCATCGTATTGTGTTGCAATAATGACATCAGGGGCTTTATCAAGTTCAACCCAATTTTCGAGAGCCTCAAGCATGTTTAACGTATCAGGGGCATTTGCTGGTTTTTCCCAGCAGTGCCCCAATCCTGGTGCCATATAATAACGAAAGAATGAATTAACGTTTTGGTGGCTTCCCATTATATCTACTACAGAGTTATAATAATTCATGCTTTGTTTGGGAATGACAAGTGGGTCGGCCGAGCCATGCCACATTATCATTTTTCCGCCCGATTTTTTGAATTTTTCTAAATCTGGATCTAATGCATTATAGAGTTTTCCGCGTTCATTCAACAAGTTCACATCATTACTGAAGTTAAAAGTTAATGCATTAAAATCATCATTAATAGATGGATACGCAAGATATTTTCCATAACCATCTGCTAATAATGTTCCGGGCCCTGGACTTTTGCTAGTACCTAGGTACCAATATCCCCAATAGCGTTCGCTTCCCGGGGGCAT
>JBELEM010000042.1:0-13332 GCA_042093735.1 Hellea sp.
AAATAAATAATAATAGTATGATTTAAAGAGTTTTATTTATTCATTTATGAATGCTTACATGATAAAGCCTTCATATGACTTCTTTGTGTAACGATAAGACAGAAACTACTGTGAATGAAAAGTGGCTTACGGCTGTTGCTGAACCTAAAGATGTAGGTATACGTGTAGATAAATGGCTTGCTACTTGGACTAAATTATCGAGAGCGCGAATTGGGGCACTCATAGGAGACAAACAAGTAAGGGCAAATGGTGACATAATCAACAAGCCCACTAACAAAGTAAGAGAAAATGTCGAATATGCTGTTCTCGTACCACCTCCCATTGATGATACTCCTAAACCTGAGAATATTTATCTTGATATCCTATTTGAAGACGAACAACTTATTGTCGTTAATAAGTCTGCCGGCATGACAGTTCATCCTGCTCCAGGTTCTCGTTCGGCTACGCTGGTTAACGCACTGCTACATCATTGCGCTGATAGTCTATCAGGCATTGGTGGGGTTTTAAGACCAGGAATTGTCCATAGACTTGATAAAGACACATCAGGTGTATTGGTGGTTGCAAAAACTGATCGCGCGCACAGGTATTTATCAAAGCAATTTGCCAAGCATACAGTCGAGAGACACTACATTTGTCTCGTTAGAAGTGCGCCAAAGCCTCGAGAAGGTAAAATTGTAACCCGAATAGCCCGCAGCCCTAATGACAGAAAAAAACAATCGGTAGTTAGGGGCACATCAAACAATGTAGAATCATCTGAACATGGCAGGCACGCCATCACTAATTACAAATACTGCAAAGGTTACGGCCAGCAGCCGAATGCAGCAGTTGGTATACCACAGGTTAGCATGGTTGAATGCAGGCTTGAAACAGGGAGAACACATCAAATACGAGTGCATTTGGCACATATTGGATGCCCTTTACTTGGCGATCCTCTATACGGGAAACAACGTGCTTTCTTGACAAGTAAAGATCCCAATGAAGCCATTGTAAAAATCGCGATTGAAAATTTAAAAAGACAAGCACTGCATGCAGCAAGTTTGGGCTTTAAACACCCCATAACCAAAGAGTTCATGTTATTTGAAAGCCCTATACCAAATGATATGGCTGAACTCATTACCTCTTTAGAAAAACTTAATAAACAATAAATTTAATCCAAAAACCTTTTAAAATAGTAGAAAAACATTATATAGAGCTACCGGAGATCTCTAATGGTTGATACTAAAACAAAATTACCCGCTAAAAAACGCGATCATAATGCTAAAAAAGCTGATGCTTCCTATTCAGGAAACACAAGCCTATCAATGACATTATCACCAGAGCAAGGGCTAAACCGTTATTTGCAAGAAGTTCGGAAATTTCCTATGCTTGAAAGGGACGAGGAATTTATGCTCGCGAAGCGGTGGATAGAACAACAAGACTCAGTTGCAGCAGAAAAAATGGTAACTTCACACCTTCGCCTAGTTGCAAAAATTGCTATGGGCTACAGAGGATACGGCCTTCCGATTGGTGAGGTTATTTCTGAGGGAAATGTTGGCTTAATGCAAGCCGTGAAAAAGTTTGATCCAGATAAAGGATTTCGTCTATCAACTTATGCAATGTGGTGGATACGAGCTGCAATTCAAGAATATGTACTGCGCTCCTGGTCTCTCGTAAAAATGGGTACAACAGCCGCACAAAAAAAACTATTCTTCAACTTAAGGCGCCTTAAAGGCGAAATGAAGGCCATTGATGATGGGGACCTTACCCCTGAACATGTCACAAAAATAGCGACTAAACTTGGAGTTAAAGAAGAAGAAGTCACCTCAATGAATAGAAGGATGGGTCACGGAGGCGACGCTTCACTAAATGTGAGTATAGGAAGTGAAGATGGAAGCTCAGAATGGCAAGATTGGCTCCAGGATGATACAGAAACTCAAGAGGAGGCTTTAGGTCAAGATCAGGAACATAATGCAAAGATGGAATTGTTAAAAATAGCCATGTCTGCTCTGAATGAACGAGAACAAGACATAATATCCAAAAGGCGCTTAGCTGATAAACCTGTGACCCTTGAGGAGCTAGCTATTATCTATGGCGTATCAAGAGAGAGAATTAGGCAAATAGAAGCTAGGGCATTCGAAAAACTTCAGGAAGCTATGATGAATTCTGCGAAATCTTCAGGACTAATTGAGGAGCATTGAAACTAAAACTATAAAGTATCAGATGCAGGAATAATTGTAACACTTTCACCGCAACCACAGGCATCGGTCTGATTGGGATTAGTGAAGGTAAACTTAGAAGATAAAACATCCACCTCATAATCTATTACTGAACCTAAAATAAATAAGACTGCCTTAGCATCTACAACAATTTGAACTCCATTATCCTCAACAACTTCATCAAATTTTTGCGGCTCTGATATATAGTCCATAAGGTATTCCATACCAGCGCAACCTCCATTCTGAACGCCTACTCTGAGAAAACCTTCATCCTTTTCGTTAAGAATTTCTCTAACTCTATTTGATGCTGCATCAGTTAGTGTTACTAATTTAGCCCGAGGTTTTCTAATTTGTTTAATATCATTCATCGGCTTACAACATATTCAGTTCAAGACGAGCCTCATCACTCATGCGATCTGGTGTCCACGGTGGATCAAAAGTCATACTAACCTCAACCCTAGCAACTCCTGCAACAACTTCGCAAGCCTCCCTGACCCACTCTGGCATCTCACCAGCCACAGGGCAACCCGGGGCAGTTAATGTCATTTCAACTTTAAGAAGGCGGTCATCTTCAAGCTCCACACCATATATTAAGCCAAGCTCATAAATATCAACAGGTATCTCAGGGTCATATACTGACTTAAGCTGAGAAATAACGTCATTCGTAATTTGTTCAATTTCACTATCCGATGGCTTTTCATGTGTAGGAATTACATTAATTATATCTCGCTCAGGCTTAGCAGTTTTTTCAACTTTGCTCTCAAATCCTGGTATTTGAGCATTAGCCAATGCTTCTGCTCGCCTTTGCCGATCATGTGCTGGATCAATCATTGTCATCTCTTAATTAAATTTTCTTCATGATAAAAAGTTAATAGCCCTCTTTAAACCATCAACAAATCGGTCAGCTTCCTCAATTGTATTATAAATACCAAAGCTAGCTCGCGCTGTTGAGTGTATTCCGAAGCTATTCATAAGTGGCTGAGTACAATGCTGTCCAGCCCTAATAGCAACACCATATTTATCAAGTATCTGCGCTACATCATGCGCATGTATACCATTTATATTAAAAGCTAAAACAGGTCCCTTATTTTCTGCATTTCCAATAATTTTGAAATCCTCGATACTCATTAATTGCTCTACTGCATGATTGTAAACATAATTTTCATGAGCATGTATTTCAGAAAAATCATACTGTGAATACCAATCTATAGCAGCACCGAGACCAATCGCCTGGAGTATTGGCGGCGTTCCCGCCTCAAATTTGAATGGGGGGTCATTGTAGGTCACACGATCCTCAAAAACATCTTCAATCATTTCCCCACCACCGTTAAACGGTTGCATTCTTTCTTGCACACTAGTTTTTGCATACAATGCACCTATACCTGTGGGCCCATAAAGTTTATGACCTGTCATGCAAAAAAGGTCAGCATCTATTCCTACCACATCAATTGGCATGTGAACAGTTGATTGAGTACCATCAACTATGAATACAGCTCCAAAGTTATGCGCGAGTTGACCAATTTCTTTTACAGGATTAATTGTACCCAACACATTTGACATATGAACAACTGAAACTATTTTTGTTTTTGATCCAAGGATAGCTTTATATGCTTCTAAATCTAAATTTCCTTGCTCTGTAACAGGAATATATTTTAAAACTGCACCGCATCTTTCTCTTAAGAAGTGCCAGGGTACAATATTCGAGTGATGTTCCATTTGTGATAAAATTATCTCATCCCCAGGCTGTATTTCATTCATTAAGCCATATGCAGCAAGGTTTAGGGCCTCAGAGGCGCCTTTGGTAAAAATAATATTTGATGCTTTAGGTGCTCCTAAAAAATTTGCAACTTTTATCCTCGAGCTTTCATAAGCTTCTGTTGTTTCATTGGCGAGTGTATGTAAGCCTCTATGAACATTACCGTAGCTATGACTCATCTGTTCGGAAATTGCATTTATAACACTAAGGGGCTTTTGAGCAGAAGCAGCATTATCAAGGTATGCTAAGCTATAATTATTAACTTTACGGTTAAGAATTGGGAACTGCTTTCTTACAGCATGGATATCAAATTCTTCAACTTTCTGAGTGTTATTATTGATAGTCATTACAATCTATCCCGAATTTTAGTCAAAATATTTTCTCTCAGTTGATCATCCTCAAGCGAATAAAAAACATCACTGACAAAAGCCTCTGTCAACATAGCCTCAGCTTTAGCAAGAGGAATAGATCTTTGACGTAAATAAAAAAGAACATCTTCGTCTAATTGACCAATAGTATTACCATGGGCACATGCGACATCATCAGCGTAAATCTCGAGTTCAGGCTTTGATCTTATCTTACTCGTATCAGACAGCATTAATGCATCATGCCGCATTTCAGCATTTGTATGCTGTGCAGGTCTATGTACATGAAATTTTCCCTGAAAAACTCCATTAGATTTATCTTTGACAACACCCTTAACTAATTGTCTTATATGGCAGTTTGGTTTTAACAACTCAATGTTACTAGTCATATCACAATGACGATTTCCACTCAATAAATAAGCACCATTAATGGTAGCATTTAAGTTTTCACCGCTTGCAGTAAGTATAGTTTCAAATCTTGATAAAGCGCTGCCAAATGAGATGGTATTTTGAGTAATTTTTGTATTAGCTCCTGAATTAACTACAGCACTTGAAATTCTTACAGTTTCTTGAACGTCATCATGAAATATAATCCT
Source organism: Hellea sp. (assembly GCA_042093735.1). Taxonomy (GTDB): domain Bacteria; phylum Pseudomonadota; class Alphaproteobacteria; order Caulobacterales; family Maricaulaceae; genus Hellea. The sequence goes on from JBELEM010000042.1 coordinate 4,913, forward strand.
ATCTAACTCACCTTTGTCCATGATATTTATAATTATATTTGTATTAATAAAAGAATTAGATTGGCTTTCATGGTATTCAACCAAAGATAAACATCCACCCTTATTGATATTAATTATAATTCTTGAATGACCACTATTTAGATTACTAATTATTAGAGATTGATCTGACTTAAAACTCTCAGGAACATTAATTTTCCATGCCTTATTGCAATAATTTTCAACCAGTGCACTTGAGATATTTTTTACAGAACTAAACTCACAATCAACTTCTTCTAGTGAAAGACCATCTGGTAGTAGAAAATCAGGTTTATTTTCCCCATCAATACCTTCAGATAGTTGTTTCAACGAACTTCTTAGGTCCGAATATTTCCACTTTTCATCTCGTCGGCCAGGAAATAGGCTCATATCATGCGTAAGCATCATAACCCTCTGTTTCTAGTTTTCTTGCAAATTCAGCATCGCCACTTGCAGCAATCCTACCAGCAGATAAAACATGTACCTTATCAGGGACTATATAATCTAATAGTCTTTGATAGTGAGTAATAATAAGTATTCCTCTTTTGGGGTCTCGTAATTTATTAACACCTTCAGCAACAACTCTCAACGCATCAACATCAAGACCAGAATCAGTTTCATCCATAAGAATGAAATTAGGCTCGAGCATCATCATTTGAAAAATCTCCATGCGCTTTTTCTCTCCCCCAGAAAAACCAACATTCAATGGTCTTTTAAGCATGTCTGGTTTAATTTTTAATTCCGTTGCTAATGCTCTGGACTTCTTTAAAAATTCAGGGGCTCCCATTTCATCTAAACCGTTTGCTCGGCGTTGGGCATTTAGAGCTGTTTTAAGAAATGTCATTGTTGGAACGCCTGGTATTTCAATCGGGTATTGAAATGATAAAAATACACCTTTAGCGGCCCTCTCTTCTGGAGAAAAATCCAATAAAGACTCTCCAGAAAGCAATACATCACCACCCGTAACATCATAACCAGGCTTGCCTGTTAAAATATATGATAATGTTGATTTTCCAGCACCATTTGGACCCATAATAGCATGAACTTCACCGGCTGGCACGGCAAGAGACAAATTATTGATAATTTGTTTATTTCCATTATCAACATTAGCAGATAAATTATTGATTTTTAACATTTTATTCTTTCTATTTAAACTTAAAAAATACAATCTTATTCTTTTAGCAATCTACAGATTGCCAATTAGAGGTTACCTCATTTTTTACGCACTTAATTCTTAAACCAAAATCATTCACAAATTCTAGATCATCTACATTCTTAAAGCTTATAAAAATCTCTTCCGCACTGACAGGTGTTTTTGATTTATCAGCTGCACTAAAGAGTAATATGTTATGATCGTTTTGTTTGAACTCAGCTTGAGCAGTAGAAACGATACCATCCCCGGCTTTAGGAGCGAAGTGTAACCTAACAACATCAATTGCCTCCCCCCGGGTTAAACCTTGTTTTAAACCAGTCAAGCTGGCTAGTGTTTGTGAATAATGATCATACAGAATTTTTTTTTCTATCATTGCAATGGATATATGATTTGCAATGGTTTGACGTTCATTTTCAATAAAACTCACAGATTGCTGTGATACAGCTGATGGTTCTACATCCGTGCAGGATATTAATATTAAAAAATAAGGAATAAAATACCTCATTAACCAACACTACCTTCGAGACTTATTGCAACTAGCTTTTGAGCCTCAACGGCAAACTCCATTGGTAATTCCTGCAGAACTTCCCTACAGAACCCATTTACAAGCATGGCAACAGCATCTTCTTCGGATAGACCTCGTTGTCTGCAGTAAAATAACTGCTCTTCAGATAACTTACTAGTTGTAGCTTCATGTTCAAATTGGGATGAAGGGCTGTCACTTTCTATGTATGGTACAGTGTGCGCACCACATTTATCTCCAATAAGCAAGCTATCACATTGGGTAAAATTGCGAGAATTTTTTGCTTTTTTATGCGCAGTAACTAAACCTCTATAAGTACTATTAGATTTTCCCGCACTGATGCCTTTTGAAATAATTCGTGACTTGGTATTTTTACCAAGGTGTATCATTTTTGTTCCCGTATCCGCCTGCTGATGGCCGTTAGTAATTGCTATCGAATAAAACTCTCCTTGGCTGTTATCGCCTCTTAAAATACAGCTAGGGTACTTCCAGGTAACGGCAGAACCCGTCTCAACCTGCGTCCAACTTACCTTTGAGTTTTCACCGCGGCAATCAGCTCTTTTGGTAACAAAATTATAAACTCCTCCCTTACCCTCACTATCGCCAGGCCACCAATTCTGAACAGTGGAGTATTTAACTTCCGCATCATCATGAACTATTATTTCTACAATAGCAGCGTGCAGTTGATTCTCATCACGCATAGGGGCTGTGCAGCCCTCTAAATATGAAACATAAGAACCTTTTTCAGCAATAATTAGTGTTCTCTCAAACTGACCAGTTCCTTGGGCGTTCATTCTAAAGTATGTGGAAAGCTCCATAGGACACCTAACACCTTCAGGGATATAGACAAATGACCCATCAGAAAATACTGCATTATTAAGTGTTGCATAGTAATTATCTGTTAAAGGAACTACCGTACCCATATATTTCCTAACAAGCTCTGGATGCTCTTTGACTGCTTCAGAGAAGGAACAAAATATAATACCCTTTTCAGCTAATTCTTTTTTAAACGTCGTGACCACTGAAACCGAGTCCAAAACAGCATCTACGGCAACTTTTGGCGCTCCTTTTACTCCTGCCAGAACTTCTTGTTCCTTCAGAGAAATTCCTAGTTTGTCATAAATAGCTAATATTTCTGGATCAACTTCATCCAATGATTTAGGTTTATCATCATCAGACTTAGGGGCGGCATAATAATAAGCATCTTGAAAATCTATTTTTGGATAATCCACGTTAGCCCATACAGGCTCCTTTAAACTCAACCACCTATTATATGCCTCTAAGCGCCAATCTAGTAGCCACTGCGGTTCATCTTTTTTTGCAGAAATAAACTTAACAATATCTTCATTTAATCCTTTTGGAGCAAATTCTTGTTCTATGTCACTATCAAAACCATATTTGTATTTTTCAGCCTCGAGTGAGCTAACTCCATCTACGGTTGACTTATCAATACTAGATTTAATTTTTACTTCTTCACTCATTTGTTACATCCGTTCTATTTCGTATATTCGACCAAGCTGATAAAATCTGATCAACGTCTTTGCTCATACTTTTATAACCAAAACTTACTCTAATTGCTCCCTTAGGAGCAACATTCGACAAACCCATTGATTTTATGGTGCGGTTTTCATTAGATTTACCAGAGGAACATGCAGAACCGGTTGAAACAGAAATCCCTGCTAGATCTAAAGCCATCATCATAGTCATCGCATTTAAGTCAGGAGAGGAAACAAAACTAGTATTTGGCAAGCGATCGACATTTGCCCCAAAAATATTAAGATCAGATTCTATGTTTTTTAAACGCATCTCAAATGAGTCACGAAGTTTTTCTGTAAAATCCAAATTATTCATCACAGCAGCAGCAACCCCAAAACCGTGAATACCCGCTAAATTCATGGTCCCTGAACGCATTCGTCGCTCTTGACCTCCTCCGCAAAGCAAAGGTGAAAAAGGGGTATTGGGACAAGCATACAAAGCCCCTACTCCTTGTGGACCACCAATTTTATGTGCTGATATAGCTATATAATCCGCATTAAATATCATAGGTATTTTTCCAAAGGCTTGCACAGCATCAACAAGAACTAAACCGTCATATTGGTGAACAATATCAACTATGGTATCTACAGGCTGCAATACACCTGTTTCCCCATTAGCAGCCGAAACAGATACGAACGGCCTACCATCAGATATATTCCAATTTTTTAGTGTTTCTTCAAGATGTGCAGTATCCGTGATCCCGTTAATGTCAGTTGGAATAAAATCATGAGAATAACCCCAATTCTCGGCTGCTTTATATGTGGCTGCATGATCAGCATTGGAAAATAACATTTTCTTACATCCAGCATTATGAGCAGCAAAAATAGCTGTATTTAATGCTTCAGTTCCGCTGCCAGTAAAAATAATATCCTGAGAACAAACACCCATTTCCAATCCAATGGTTTCTCGAGCTTTTGATATAACTGCCTGAGCTTTGCGCCCATCATTATGCTGGGCTGAAGAATTACCATAGAGGCTCATAACATCAGTTACAGCTGCTATAACCTCAGGCCTTATCGGGCAACTAGCATTGTTATCAAGATATACTCTAGTCAAACGACGCACCTGTAGAGTTTATAGCAAATAGTGGTCGATATTTTACTGAAAAAGTTAGTTTGAACTTAACTTGAGAGCTATTTATTATTTCGTGTAATATAAACAATTTAATCTAACCCAAACCATTGTCATTTAGGTTTCCAGAAATAACATCATGAACCGTAACAGAAACTAAAAAGTCTTCTATATGATTTTCTAAGGCCCCCCAAAGATTGTGCGTTAAACAAAGATCAGCTTTTCCTGTGCACGCCTTTTTAATGCTAGGGCTACACCCATGAGCCTGAATATTTTCATCAACTGCATGAATTATTTTATTAAGTGTTAAGTTCTTGGCAGAATGAGCGAGCACATAACCTCCAGATGATCCTCTGTAACTATCAACGAGTCCAGCGCGACGCAATTTTGCAAATAATTGCTCCAGATAGTTCAATGATATACCCTGACGACGTGATATATCTGTCAAAGGTATAAGTGAGCCTGATCCTTGAGCGGCCATATCAGCTATAGCCATTACGGCATACCTTCCTTTTGATGTTAGTTTCACTTTATATGATCTTTCTTCAAAGGTTTTACTCGCTTTTTCATAATTGAGTCGTTAATAGCCCAATAAGAAGTATTTAGTCCGTCATGTAAGTATCCCGACTAGTTTAGTCAAGTTTAAGTACACCGGATGACTGCGACATAACAGTAATTAAGGAATATCATGCCAGAAGTAATATTTAACGGGCCAGAAGGAAGACTCGAAGGACGTTATCATCCCTCAGATAACCCACAAGCTCCATGCGCTTTAATTTTGCCCCCACACCCCAAAGCTGGCGGACACATGGATCATAGAATCACAGTGGCAATGTACGAACAATACAAAACTCGTGGGTTCTCGGTCTTGAGATTTAACTTCAGGGGGGTCGGTAGATCTGTTGGGGAATACGATAATGGGCAAGGCGAGTTACAAGATGCAGCATACGCAATGGATTACATCCAAAGCTTCAATCAAAATGCACCCTTCACATGGGTATCAGGGTACTCATTCGGCGCTTGGATAGGAATGCAGTTGTTAATGCGACGCCCGGAAGTTTTAGGGTTTATCTCTATGAGCTTGCCAACAAATACTTATGATTTTGCATTCTTAGCACCATGTCCAGCGTCAGGTTTAATTACTTATGGTTCACAAGATCCAATAGTCCCAGCTGACGAAGTTGACAGTGTCGTTGAAAAAATTCGTGTGCAAAAAGGTCACATAATACACACTCATTGCATTGAAGGTGCTGACCACTTTTACACCAATCACCTAGATATAGCTATGAATGTTATTGATGACTATCTAGACGAAAATTTAGACCCACAATATTGCCCTCCGCGTGAAATTGAATAAGCTAGTGAATATCCTTTAAAAGGAAAAGTACACTTTTTTTCTTCAATGAAATTGAAAGTATCAAGACAACCTTCTTAACTTACGCGCTCTTACAATTAATTTGGTAAAGATAATTTTCCACCCGTTAGCGGCTCTTTCACTCCTGTTGTAGCTGGAAAGCTTATAGGCAGACCAAGTTGAGACCTCACTGCTAAATAAGCAAAAGCTTGAGCTTCGACCGCATCAGAGATCCAACCAACTTTTTCAGTAGTGCTAATTTTCATATCTAGTTTTCTGTCTAAAAGAGAAATTATGGCTTTGTTATGCCTCCCACCGCCGCAAACAATCATTTCAAGTGGGTTTTGATTAAATTTTTTAATAACATCTGCTATGGCCTCCACAACAAAAGCGACTAATGTCGCAGCCCCGTCTTCTACAGAATAATTTTTTATATCATTTAGCACATTAAAGTCATATCGATCAGCAGAGCGAGGTATGTTTTTTTTAAAAAAATTACACTCTAACCAGCTTTTTACTTGTACATAGTTAGCCTTCCCGGCCAATGCATATTGGCCATAAGGATCATAAAGGCCCAAACCATTTTGATTTATCCAATTATCAATTGGACCGTTTCCAGGTCCAGTATCAGTAGCTGTGATTTCATTACTTTTTGATACCAAAGTTAAATTAGACACACCACCTATATTCAAAATAACCGTGGGAAGTCTCAATCTAGAATATAACGCAAGTGATTTATGGTAAATTGGGGCTAAAGGGGCACCCTGCCCCATGTTTGCAATATCATTACTTCTAAAATCATACCAAACAGGGCAATTTAGGTCTTTTGCTAATTTTTCTCCGTTACCAAGCTGTAATGTTTGCCCCCTTGTTCCATCGAGCGGTGGATGATGCAAAACTGTTTGGCCATGAAAACCTATAAGGTTTAACCGTCGTGACCAAGACTTATTGGTTTCACATAATTTCTCAACAGCTAGCCTATGAGTTTCAAGAATAATATTATCGGCATCCTCAAATATAGAAGGTTGTGGGCCTGTGAAATTCCACCTTAAAGCAGCCTGAATAGTTTGCTCTAAAATCACCCTTTCCTTGGGTGAGTATTGAATACATAAACTTGGTCCGAATTCATGAATTCTTTCACCATCCGTGCGCAAAAAAGCAGCATCTACTCCATCCAAAGAGGTTCCACTCATTAAGCCTAAGGAAACATAATCCATTTGTTCTGAACTTACCTCTTTAACTTAGCACTCAGTGTTGCTAGTATCCATTAAGATATAGTTAGGCCAGAAACATGAATAAATATCAATCAAAATTGATGCAAAACCTTACTGAAAGAGGATTTTTATATCAGTGTACAGACCCACAAGGCCTGGATAGTTTGGCACATAAAGAAAATTTAACGGGTTATATTGGCTTTGATTGTACTGCCCCAAGTTTGCATGTTGGTTCGTTGGTGCAAATAATGATGCTCCGTCAACTACAAAAGTCAGGCGGTCGTCCAATAATATTACTTGGTGGAGGCACTACGAAAATTGGTGACCCGTCTGACAAAGACAAGTCAAGACCTATATTAACTGACGATTTAATAAAAAATAACAAAGAAGGTATTAAAAAAGTTTTTTCTAAATATTTGGAATTTGATGGTCCTAATAGTGCTGTGATAGTCGATAATAGTGATTGGCTTGATGGTCTGGGTTATATAGATTTTTTAAGGGATGTAGGAAAACTATTTACCGTAAATAAGATGATCGCAATGGAAACTGTAAAAAGACGAATTGAGAATGAACAACCAATGACTTTTTTAGAGTTTAACTATCCTTTACTACAAAGCTATGATTTTGTTGAACTAAACAAAAGGTACAACTGCACATTACAACTTGGTGGCTCAGATCAATGGGGAAATATAACAAGCGGTATTGACCTAACAAGAAGAATGTTGGGTACTCAATGTTTTGGTTTTACAACACCATTAATTACAACAGCATCTGGAGGGAAGATGGGCAAGACAGCTGATGGTGCTGTATGGCTCAACTCTGACACCTCTCTTGGAGAAAGTTATACAAAAAGTCCATATGATTATTGGCAATTCTGGCGTAATACTGATGATGCCGATGTTGGTAAGTTTTTTAAGCTATTTACCGATTTATCATTGGAGGAAATAGACGGTATCGAAAAACTAACCGGTGCCGATATTAACAAAGCAAAGATTCGGTTAGCAAATGAGGTAACAGCAATGCTGCATGGCATTAGTGCAGCTAGAGAGGCAGAAGTAACAGCTAATGATACTTTCAAAAAGGGGTTAAATTCAGCAGGCCTACCTACCATTATGATAGAGAGAAGCAAATTAGAGGGCACAGGAATTCTTCAAGCATCTGTTTTAACAGGACTTGCCTTATCTAATGGAGAAGGCAGAAGACACATAAAAGCAGGGGCATTAAAAATTAATGGTGTAAAAGTTACGGATCACGAATACAAATTATCGCAAAATGATTTAAAAGATGGATCCGTCAAAATTTCAATCGGAAAAAAAAGGCATGCTTTATTAAAGTCTCACGATTAGGTTAATCAAAATTATCACTCAACTTTTCAACTTCAGACCAATCTTTATCACTTAACGTATCTCGATTTGTTCGAAAAATTCCACGCAAGAAGCCCGGAGTAAGAGCGGATAAAGGGTTTACTAATATTTGGGCATTACTAAATATACCCTTCACAGTATAACTAAGCGCAAAAACCCCCTCGCCCTTCTTACCAACAAATATACCTCC
>JBELEM010000043.1:0-12832 GCA_042093735.1 Hellea sp.
GTGGTCGTACTGTAGGTGCCGGCGTTGTTGGTAAAATTATTGAGTAATTAAGGGTTTTTTTTCGAATATAAGGAATTGCATATTAACGTAGTCTAGAGGTGTAGCTCAGTTGGTAGAGCATCGGTCTCCAAAACCGAGGGTCGGGGGTTCGAGTCCCTCCGCCTCTGCCATTAAGGGTTGTAGTTCTAGAATAAACTGTTAAGTGGTTCGCAATTATTACTAGTTTTTATTAATCTAGTGTGTTGGAGTTTAATCAAAATGGCTGATGCAAAGCCCGCAAAAAGTAAAGTAGGTCCGGTAAAATACGTCGGGCAAGTACGCCAAGAAGCACGTAAGGTTGTTTGGCCAACTTCGCGTGAAACTATCACTACTACAATATTGGTTATGGTTATGGTAATATTGATGGGCATATTCTTTTTTATTGTTGATTGGGCGTTAGCAACAATTATTAAGTTATTTTTGGGTCTCGGGGGTACTGCATAATGGCAGCTAAGTGGTATATCATTCAGGCCTACTCAAACTTTGAAAAAAGGGTTAAAGAAACCTTAGAACGCGATGCCGAAGAAAAAGGTTTGTCTCATCTTTTTGAGGAAATTCTCGTTCCTACTGAAAATATAATAGAGGTAAGAAAAGGACGAAAAGTAGAAAGTGAAAGAAAATTTTTTCCTGGCTACGTCCTAGCTAAGGTAGATTTGACTGACGCTGCGTATCACTTGGTTAAAAATACACCGAAGGTTACTGGGTTCTTGGGATCTGCTAACAAGCCCATGCCTGTTTCTGAAGCAGAGGTCGCCAGAATTGTAGGACAGATTCAAGAAGGTGTTGAAACCGGCCGTCCAACTATTGTCTTTGACATAGGTGAAACTGTTAAGGTTATTGATGGTCCTTTCCAAAGTTTTAATGGAACAGTTGAGAGTGTTGATGAGGAAGCAGCGCGTTTAAAGGTATTAATAAATATTTTCGGGCAAGGTACGCCCGTTGAACTGAATTACGTGCAAGTCGAAAAACAGACCTAGCACGTATTACATCTGTGGAAGGTTGTGCTAAGTCCAGCACGTAGACCGTACCACAGACCCACAGATGTCATTACCGCGAGGGTAATGGCCAAATTAACCGGGGCAAAAGCCTCATATGGAGTGGAAAATGGCAAAGAAAATCGATGGCTACATTAAGCTGATGATTCCTGCGGGATCTGCAAATCCTTCACCGCCTTTAGGGCCTGCACTTGGTCAAAGAGGTGTTAATATTATGGAATTTGCAAAAGCGTTCAATGCAAAAACTGAATCTCTTGAAAAGGGTGTTCCTACACCTACGGTAATAACTGTTTATGGTGACAAGTCATTCACATTTATTACCAAAAGTGCTCCTGCGTCTTATTATCTTAAGAAAATGGCGGGCAAGAAGATGGGTTCCAATCACCCGGGTCGTGAAGTCGGCGGTACGGTAACAATGGCTCAGTGCCGAGAAATTGCTGAAATTAAGTTGGTGGATTTATCAGCAAACGATTTGGAACATGGCGCACTAATCATTGCTGGATCAGCCCGTTCTATGGGTTATGAAGTAACAGGAGAGTAGTCATGGTTGGAAAAAGAATAAAATCTGCTTACGCTTCATTTGATAAAAGTAAGGATCATACAGTTCTTGATGCTGTTAGTATCATAAAGAGTAATTCAAATGTTAAGTTTGATGAAACCATAGAGCTTGCAATTAACCTTGGTGTCGACCCGCGTCACGCTGATCAGATGGTCAGAGGCGTTTGTAATCTTCCTAACGGCACCGGACGGAGCGTCCGAGTAGCTGTGTTTGCTAAAGATGCAAAAGCCGAAGAGGCTAAGAAGGCCGGAGCGGATGTTGTAGGCGCTGAAGACTTAATGGAAAAGATTCAGAATGGAGATATGCCATTTGAACGTGTTATTGCTACCCCCGACATGATGCCGTTAGTAGGGCGTTTGGGTAAGGTGTTAGGACCAAAAGGAATGATGCCTAACCCTAAAGTGGGAACTGTTACAATGGACGTAGCTAAGGCTATAACTGATGCAAAAGGCGGTGCTGTTGAATTTCGTGTCGAAAAAGCAGGAATTATTCACGCTGGAATTGGTAAGGCTAGTTTTGCAGAGGATAAACTTGCTGAGAATGTTAACGCATTTCTATCAGCTATTGCCAAGGCTCGCCCATCTGGTGCAAAGGGTACTTTTATGAAGCGTATAACACTAACTTCAACAATGGGTCCCGGCATAAAAATTGATGCAGCTGAGGTTTCGACCTAGAGGCGATGTTAAGAAATTTATACAGGTTTACCTGTATATATGCTAGTCAGCCTTTGGTTGATTAGTCTGTCCAAGACTATCGGAGCTACTGATAATGGTAGCTTAATATCCGATACAGGCAGAGTTAAGACTGATTTTTCTCACAATTCGTGAGCATATTAGTTCGATCCTCTGTTAATCCCTTTGGGGGGCAGAAGAAGCTTGTTGCTGTAGAGCAACAGGCAAACAAAAGACCTCCGCATGGTGTGGTGGTCATAAACAGGGAGACCGCAAATGGATCGTTCTCAAAAAGAGGAACAGGTTAAAGAGATCTCAGAGATCTTTGATGGTTCCGGATCCGTAGTGATGGCTGAATACTCAGGCATGACTGTTGCGGAAATGACGGATTTACGTGCTAAACTGCGAGAGCAGGGCGCGTCTATTCGTGTTGTAAAAAACCGTCTGGCGAAAATTGCTTTAAAGGGTAAGCCTTTTGAAGCTGCTGGTGACATGTTCACAGGCCCAGTAGCAATTGCTTGGGCTGAGGATATGATCAGCGCGCCAAAGGTGACAGTTGACTTCGCCAAAGATAGTAAATCATTTGCTATCAAGGGTGGGTTTATGGGTGATGAAGTATTCGATACCTCAGGTATTGTTGATTTATCTAAACTGCCATCTCGTGAAGAGTTAATTGGAATGGTTGCACAGCGATTGCTAGGGCAAGCTTCTCAAGTTGCTCAACGTCTAATGTCACAAGGATCTGCTCTTTCGGGTGCTATCAAGGTGATTGAAGAGAAAGCGGCGGCATAATTTATAACATTCATTCTCGCAAAATCGAACTGAAACTAACTTAAGGAAGCTAAAATGGCTGATGTAAAAAAACTCGCTGATGAGCTTATGGCTTTGACCATACTCGAAGCAAAAGAACTAAATGACATTCTTGAAGAGAATGGCATTAAAGCTGCAGCTGCTGTTGCTGTTGCTGGCCCCGCGGCTGGTGATGACGCAGGCGGAGCTGAAGCAAAAACTGACTTTGATGTTGTAATGACTTCATTTGGCGGAAACAAAATTTCCGTCATCAAAGAAGTTCGCGCAATAACTGGTCTTGGCCTCAAAGAAGCTAAAGAGCTTGTTGAATCTGCACCAAAAGCCGTCAAAGAAGGCGTGCCTGAGGCAGAAGCAAATGAGATTAAAGAAAAACTCGAAGCGGCTGGTGCCTCTGTAGAGTTAAAATAATCTTTTTGGTTATTGCTGGGTGAGGCCTTGGTTTCACCCAGCATCCTCATTTCATCAGAGGCTAAAGATGAAACCGTTGGGTTTGGTATAAATTGGCCCAAAAGATTTAAGGAATAGTTGGTACTGCAGACCAACTTTCAAACAAAAAAGGTGTCACAGATGTCGCTGACGTTCACTGGTAAAAAACGTATTCGCAAAAGCTTTGGAAGAATTCCAGAGGTAATTAGAATGCCGAATCTCATTGAAGTTCAAAAGAGCTCATACAATCAGTTTTTACAAAAATCTATTCCACATGAAGAAAGGAAATTGGATGAAGGAATGCACGGCGTATTTCATTCCGTATTCCCTGTTCGCGACTTTTCCGATCGCGCTGTTTTAGAGTACGTATCATTTGTATTTGAGCCACCGAAATTTGATGAGGAAGAATGTCAGCAAAGAGACATTACTTATGCTGCACCTCTCAAGGTAAAGATGAGACTCGTTGTATTTGATGTTGATGATGAAACTGGTGCTAAGTCTGTTAAAGATATTAAGGAACAAGACGTTTATATGGGAGATATCCCTCTGATGACGGAGAAGGGTACTTTCATTGTCAATGGTACAGAGCGCGTTATTGTTTCTCAAATGCATCGTTCACCAGGAGTCTTTTTTGACCACGACAAAGGTAAAGGTCATAGCTCTGGTAAGTTTTTATTCTCTGCAAGAATAATACCCTACCGTGGGTCATGGTTAGATTTCGAATTTGACGCTAAAGATATACTTTATGCAAGAATAGACAGGCGTCGTAAATTGCCAGCCACATCAGTATTATATGCTTTAGGTATGACCAAAGAGAACATATTGGAGCATTATTATAAAAAAATAACTTTTAAGCGTGATAAAAAGAAAGACGGTTGGACGAGACCATTTAATTTAGATGATTATAGAGGTGCTAAGCTTCTCAGAGATATAGTTGACGCTAAAACAGGCGAAGTTGTTGCTCCTGCGGGAAGGAAATTAACGAAACGAGGTGCTACTAAGTTGTCTGATGATGGTTTAAAAAGTCTATTGATCTCTAATGAGGAAATGGCCGAAAGGTTTGTGGCCGAAGATATTGTTAATATGACCACTGGTCAAATCTATGCAGAAGCCGGTGATGAGTTATCTATTGAAACAATCGAGCATATTAATGAAGCTGGAATAACAGAAATATCAGTGTTGAACATAGATTTTGTAAATGTTGGGCCATATATACGAAACACTCTAGCTGCTGACAAAAATGAAAGCCGTGAAGGTGCTCTTGTTGATATTTACAGAGTTATGAGGCCGGGTGAGCCCCCAACCACTGAGGCTGCAGAGGACTTATTTAACTCTTTATTCTTTGATGGTGAAAGATATGACCTTTCTGCGGTTGGCAGGGTAAAAATGAATTTAAGAATGGATCTTGATTGCTCGGATGAGATTAGAGTTTTACGAAGTGAGGACTTGTTGGCTGTAGTTGATACTTTGGTTAAGCTTAAAGATGGAATTGGCCAAGTTGATGACATAGACAATCTTGGAAATCGCCGTGTTCGTTCTGTAGGTGAATTGATGCAGAACCAGTATAGAATTGGTCTGTTGAGAATGGAGCGTGCCATAAAAGAAAGAATGCAGTCAGTAGATATTGAAACGGTAATGCCGCATGACCTGATAAACGCCAAGCCCGCTGCCGCAGTTGTTAGGGAGTTTTTTGGTTCCTCTCAGTTATCTCAATTCATGGACCAGACTAACCCTTTATCAGAGATTACCCACAAACGACGTCTCTCCGCCCTAGGTCCTGGTGGCCTTACCAGAGAGAGAGCTGGCTTCGAGGTGAGGGATGTGCATCCAACGCACTACGGACGTATTTGTCCTATCGAGACACCAGAGGGTCCAAACATCGGATTAATTAACTCTCTAGCTACGCACGCTCGGGTTAACAAATATGGTTTCATTGAAAGTCCTTATCGGAAGATAACGAATGGGAAACTTCAGGGCGAAGTAGTTTACATATCGGCAATGGAAGAAGCTCGTTTTTCTATCGCCCAAGCCAATGCCGAAATCAACTCTGATGGGGAATTGATTAATGATTTTATCACTTGCCGTGTAAATGGTGATGTGACGCTAGTCGCTAGGGAGGATGTCGATTTTATTGATGTTAGCCCGAAACAGTTGGTTTCTGTCGCAGCAGCCTTGATTCCGTTTTTAGAAAATGACGATGCAAATAGAGCTTTGATGGGTTCAAATATGATGAGGCAGGCAGTGCCTTTATTAAAGGCTGAAGCGCCTCTCGTTGGGACGGGAATGGAATCAGTGGTTGCTCTTGACTCAGGTGCTACTGTTGCAGCCAAAAGAGAAGGTATTGTTGAGCAGGTTGACGCTAAAAGAATTGTTGTTCGTGCAACTAAAGAAACTAACTTGGCAAAATCAGGTGTGGATATTTACAACCTTTTAAAATTCCAGCGTTCAAATCAATCAACTTGTATAAACCAACGTCCATTAGTAAAGGTTGGTGATACCGTTCATAAAGGTGATATTATAGCTGATGGTCCTTCAACTGACTTAGGTGAGTTGGCTCTAGGTAAAAACGTGCTTGTGGCTTTCATGCCTTGGAATGGTTACAACTTTGAAGACTCAATACTTATATCAGAGCGTATTGTTCGTGATGATGTTTACACTTCATTACATATCGAAGAGTTCTCAGTCATGGCTCGAGACACTAAGCTTGGTCCTGAGGAAATTACAAGAGATATTCCAAATGTTGGCGAGGAGTCTCTAAGAAATCTAGATGAAGCAGGTATTGTTGCTGTCGGAGCAGAAATTCACGCAGGAGATATTCTTGTTGGTAAGGTTACTCCCAAGGGTGAAAGTCCCATGACGCCTGAAGAAAAGCTTTTGCGTGCCATTTTTGGTGAGAAAGCTTCAGATGTGCGCGATACCTCTCTTAAGCTTCCCCCTGGTGCTTCAGGAACAGTTGTTGAGGTTCGTGTTTTTAATCGTCATGGTGTTGATAAAGATGAGCGAGCTTTGCAAATTGAAAGAGAAGAAATCGAATTCTTAGGTAAAGATAGAGATGATGAGCTAAGTATTCTTGAAAGGTCTATTTATGACTCAGTCAGAAAGACATTGATTGGCAAAATAGCTGTCTCAGGTCCTCGAGGGTTTAAAAAAGGGCCAGTTAGTGATGAAACTTTAGGTGAGATACCTCGATCAGATTGGTGGAGAATTGGAATAGATGATGAAAAAGCCATTAGCGAGCTAGAAGCTTTGAAAGAGCAATATGATAGCTCTAAGAAGCGTCTGGATGATAGGTTCGAAGACAAGGTTGATAAGCTACAAAGAGGTGATGAGTTGCCACCAGGTGTTATGAAGATGGTTAAAGTCTTCGTGGCTGTGAAGCGAAAGCTTCAACCGGGCGATAAAATGGCAGGTCGTCACGGTAACAAAGGTGTTATTTCAAAAATTAATCCAGTAGAAGATATGCCTTATCTTGAAACAGGACAGGCAGTGGATATAGTACTTAATCCATTGGGCGTTCCTTCCAGAATGAATGTTGGACAAATATTAGAAACTCATCTTGGGTGGGCTTGTGCCGGAGTTGGTAAGCTAATAGACGATGCACTTGAAAACTTTCGTTCGGATAATGATGTCTCTGCACTTAAGGGGGCTCTTACAAATGTTTATGGCGATGAGATTCCATTACCTAACAAGGAAGAAGATATTTTAGAGCTCGCATCCAATGTTACTGGAGGCGTACCTATAGCTACGCCAGTGTTTGATGGGGCAAGGGAGCCTGATATCGTCAAAATGTTAGAAAAGGCAGGTTTGCACAGTTCAGGTCAAATGGTCCTGAATGATGGCCGAACTGGCGAAAGATTTACCCGTCCTGTTACGGTAGGCTATAAATACCTCCTTAAGCTTCATCATTTGGTTGATGACAAAATTCATGCCCGTTCAATAGGTCCTTATTCTTTGGTCACTCAGCAGCCACTTGGTGGTAAAGCACAATTCGGGGGTCAGCGATTTGGTGAGATGGAAGTCTGGGCATTAGAGGCTTATGGTGCTGCGTACACTCTTCAGGAGATGTTAACAGTCAAATCCGACGATGTAGCTGGCAGAACAAAAGTGTACGAGTCCATAGTTCGTGGTGATGATGCATTTGAAGCAGGTATTCCTGAAAGTTTTAATGTTTTGATTAAAGAGATACGTTCACTTGGTTTAAACATAGAATTGACTAACGGCTAATTATTCCAATCACTTTGTGGTTGGGCGAGTAGATAAATATTAACGGCTTAGGTGTTGCACCGGTGCCAAATTAGAGGAAAAAGTTATGAACCAAGAGGTCATGAACATTTTCAATCCAGCGCAAGAGGGTCCTACCTTTGACCGCATTCGTATATCTCTGGCATCGCCAGAAAAAATAAAAAGTTGGTCTTTTGGAGAGATTAGAAAGCCAGAGACCATCAATTACCGTACTTTTAAGCCTGAGAAGGATGGTCTCTTTTGTGCTCGCATATTTGGACCAGTTAAGGACTACGAATGTCTTTGCGGTAAATACAAGCGAATGAAATATAAGGGTGTCGTTTGTGAAAAGTGTGGAGTTGAGGTAACAGTAACTCGAGTGCGTAGAGAAAGAATGGGGCATATTGAACTGGCGGCTCCATGTGCGCACATATGGTTTTTAAAATCGTTACCATCACGTATCTCATCTATGCTGAATATGACTCTTAAAGAGGTGGAGCGAGTGCTTTATTTTGAGAGTTACATAGTTACTGAGCCTGGATTAACGTCTCTTGCTGAGCGTCAAATTTTATCAGAGGATGAGTATTTAGATGCACAAGCAGAATTTGGTGAAGATAGCTTTACAGCTGGTATCGGAGCCGAAGCCGTTCGTGAAATGCTGATGAACCTAGATTTAGAGGCAGAAGTCGAACGAACTCGTTTCGATATGACAGAGACTGGTTCTGAATTAAAGCTTAAAAAGTTATCAAAAAGATTAAAATTACTTGAGGCCTTTATCACATCCGGTAACAGGCCCGAGTGGATGGTACTTACTATAGTTCCTGTAATTCCGCCAGAGCTGCGCCCACTTGTTCCTCTTGATGGTGGTAGGTTTGCAACTTCTGACCTTAATGATCTTTATCGTCGTGTGATCAACAGAAATAATAGGTTAAAGAGATTAATCGAACTTCGTGCTCCAGATATTATTATACGAAATGAAAAGCGTATGTTGCAGGAATCTGTTGATGCATTGTTTGATAATGGAAGACGTGGGAGAGTTATAACAGGTGCTAATAAACGCCCGCTTAAGTCGATGTCAGATATGCTAAAAGGAAAACAGGGGCGTTTTCGTCAGAACTTACTCGGTAAGCGAGTTGATTATTCAGGACGATCAGTCATTGTTGTTGGTCCAGAATTAAAACTCCATGAGTGCGGTCTTCCAAAGAAAATGGCTCTAGAGTTATTTAAGCCATTCATATATGCGCGTTTAGATGCTAAAGGTTTGTCAGGAACAGTTAAACAATCAAAAAAATTGGTAGAAAAAGAACGTCCAGAGGTTTGGGATATCCTTGATGAAGTTATCCGAGAGCATCCAGTATTACTGAACCGAGCCCCAACACTTCACAGGCTAGGAATTCAGGCGTTCGAACCAAAACTGACTGAGGGAAAGGCAATACGTCTACACCCTCTTGTTTGTGCTGCATTCAATGCTGATTTTGATGGTGACCAAATGGCTGTTCATGTGCCGCTTTCGATTGAAGCTCAGCTTGAAGCGCGCGTTTTAATGATGTCAACTAACAACATATTATCACCTGCTAATGGCAAGCCGATTATCGTGCCATCTCAAGATATAGTTTTGGGACTTTATTACATGTCGCTTATGCGAGATGGAGAGAAAGGTGAAGGTATGATGTTTGCTGATATCGATGAGGTTGAGGCTGCTTTGGATAATGGTTATGTTACCGTTCATTCAAAGGTGAAGGGCCGTTTTCCAGTAACATCTGAAGATGGTACTATTACCTATGAAGTTGCAGAGACATCTCCGGGTAGATTGAAGCTTGCAGAGTATCTTCCATCTCATCCCCTTGTAAAATATGAGATAATTAACAAAACACTTACTAAAAAAGAAATAGGGAAGCTTATAGATACCGTTTATCGGCACGCAGGGCAGAAGGCTACTGTAATATTTGCTGATAAAATGATGGCGTTGGGCTTTAAGGAGGCTTGCAATGCGGGTATTTCGTTTGGTAAAGATGACATGGTTATACCAGAAACTAAATATACCTTGGTTAATGAAACTCAGGGGCTAGTGTCTGACTTCGAGCAGCAATATGCGGATGGTTTAATAACTAAGGGTGAAAAATACAACAAAGTTGTGGATGCCTGGTCTAAATGTACAGACAAAGTTGCGGATGCTATGATGGATGAGGCTGCTCGTCCGCGCAAGCGTATAAACTCCATATTTATGATGGCTGACTCCGGCGCGCGTGGTTCAAAAAACCAGATGAAGCAACTTGCTGGTATGAGAGGCCTTATGGCTAAACCATCAGGAGAAATTATTGAAACTCCTATCACAGCTAATTTCAAAGAGGGATTAACTGTTATGGATTACTTTAACTCAACCCATGGTGCACGTAAGGGCCTTGCTGATACAGCTCTCAAAACAGCTAATTCTGGATATTTAACTCGTCGTTTAGTGGATGTTGCACAAGACTGTATAGTAACAGAGCAGGATTGTGGCACTCAAAATGGTATCGAATTGAAACCGGTTGTAGATTCAGGTGAGGTTGTTGTATCGCTTGGGGAACGTGCTCTTGGAAGAGTACTTGCTGAAGACATACAAGATCCGCGCAATGGCGAACTTTTGTATCCCGCTAATACATATGTTGATGAAGATATAGCCTCTGAGATTGACTTGTCCGGATTGCAGAATCTTCGTGCTAGGAGTCCTCTGACTTGCGACACTGTCACAGGAATTTGTGCTACTTGTTACGGTAGAGACTTAGCAAGAGGAATAAAAGTTAACATGGGTGAGGCGGTTGGAGTAATTGCAGCTCAATCCATTGGTGAGCCGGGCACTCAACTTACAATGCGGACTTTTCATATAGGCGGAACTGCTTCAGTTTCAGATAAGTCTGTTACAGAAAGCTCTAATCAAGGTGTTATTAAATATGATGCAAAAGAGGTTATCGATACTGGTTCTAGCTTTATGGTTAGATCACGAAAACTAGAGTTTTCTGTTGTAGATAAAGATGGCAAGGAGCTTGAGGTTCACAAAGTTGATTATGGTTCACGTGTTCTAGTTAAGTCAGGCGGCAAAGTAAAGCGTGGCGATCGTCTAGCTGAGTGGGATCCATATGCAACGCCAATTCTTACAGAAACAGGAGGCAAGGTTCGCTTGTTGGATTTAGTGGATGGTGTTTCTGCCAAGGAAGAAACTGATGAAGAAACAGGTATTTCTTCAAAGGTTATTGTGGATTGGCGTGCATCATCAAAATCTGGTGATATTCAACCCGTTGCTGTTATTGAAGATGAAAGCGGTGAGCCGGTAAAATTTGAAAATGGTAACATAGCCCGATACATGCTAGCTGTAGGGGCAATACTTTCAGTCAACGATGGCGATATTGTTAAGCCTGGTGATGTTTTGGCTAGAATAGCCAAGGGTGGTGCAACACAGCGGGATATCACTGGTGGTCTTCCACGAGTAGCGGAACTATTCGAGGCCCGCCGACCAAAAGACGATGCAGTAATAGCTGATATTGATGGTAAAATTGAGTTTACTCGTGATTATAAAAATAAGCGTAAAATTCAGATACTACCCGAAGATGAGAGCATAGAACCATCATCATACTTAATTGCCAAAGGCAAGCATATGCTTGTCCAGGATGGTGATAACGTTAAAAAGGGTGATTATATTATTGATGGAAATCCTGCGCCTCATGACATTCTCTCAATAATGGGTGTCGAAGCTTTAGCTGAATATCTTGTAGATGAGGTTCAGGGTGTTTATCGCCTGCAAGGAGTTCCAATTAATGATAAGCATATTGAAGTAATAGTACGTCAAATGCTTCAAAAAGTTGAAGTTACTGACCCGGGAGATACTACTTTGCTTCGGAATGAGCAAATGGATAAGATAGAGTTTAACAAAGTAAATGTGGCTTTACTTGAAAGAGATAAAAAAGCTGAAATTGCTAAGAGCACACCTGTTTTGCTCGGTATTACTAAGGCATCCTTACAGACAAGGTCATTTATTTCTGCTGCCTCCTTCCAAGAGACGACTCGCGTCCTTACTGAGGCGTCTGTACAGGGTAAAGAGGATATGCTTGAGGGTCTCAAAGAGAATGTGATTGTTGGAAGACTTATTCCTGCCGGTACCGGCGGTAATTTACGTAAGTATCAGAAACTTGCCAACGATTTAGATCAAAAGTTACTTGAGGAGCGAGCAGCCAATGAGCCGCAGCTTGAGGAGTTTCCTGAGGAGATTAATGGTGACGCTGCCGAGTAGTTAGCTAACTCAAAAAACCTTTAAAAACCGCATTACTAAACCAGTGCGGTTTTTTGTTTTAATCTTATGATAAAGTTATTTAGAGATATTATATGAGATATTTTTTATTTTTAGTTTTTTGTTTTTATTTAAATGGGTGCAGTATTAATGAAAAAAATGCCTCAATAATATCGGTCGAAAATTTACATAATGATACCCTTACTTTAGACACCCATATCGATATTCCTTTAACTTATATGACGGAAATAGACCCCAGTGGAACCACTGAATTGCAAGTAGATCTGCCAAAATTACAAAAAGGCAATTTAGATAGTGGTTTCTGGATAGTATATACTCCCCAAGATTATTTAACAAAGGAAGCATATGCTGAAGCAGTGAAAATTGCAGAGATAAGAAATAATGCTATTCATGCGTTAACAAAAAAGCATAGCGACTATTTTGAGTTAGCCCTTAAGGCCGATGATGTCAGCCGAATAGTTAATAACGGAAAGCACGCTGTATTAATAGGAATGGAAAATGCATTTCCTTTAGGTGAAAATTTAAAGAATGTGAAAATTTGGGCGGAAAGAGGTGTGCGGTACATGGGTATAACACATTTTGGGCACAATCAATTTGGTGATAGTTCTAACCCAAGCACCGATAGAAATGAAACGACATCAAAGTGGAATGGCCTATCACCACTGGGAAGAGAATTGATAAGCTCTTTAAATGATGCAGGTATAATTGTAGACGTTTCACATGCTTCAAAAAGTACAATGATGCAAGCGGCGGATTTATCACGAGTACCAGTTATAGCTAGTCATTCTGGAATAAAGTCAATTAATGATAATCCCAGAAACCTTGATGA
>JBELEM010000044.1:0-1710 GCA_042093735.1 Hellea sp.
TATGGCGGAGAGAGAGGACTTCTAAGTCAGTATTTATAACATTTTATATTGTCTAACAATGCTCTCTATAACCCCTATCCTATTACTTTCTTGTCTTATATAGTCTAACGCAGTATCATATAATCTTACCCTAAACCGTATATAAAACCGTATATAAATAATGGCTAAACTAAATCTATTAAGTAATCTTAAAGTAAAGAATGCTGCTTGTCCAAAGGATAAAGCAAGTACTATGCTTCACGATGGTGGTGGATTGTATCTTCGCGTATATGCTCATGGTAGAGCTAATTGGGTTCTCCGTTTGTACCGAGGCAGTGAAAGTAATTTTGCCAAGGGGTTGGGTTCGTACCCGACGGTATCTTTGGCAGAAGCGAGAAAATTGAGAGATAATTATAAGTCTATATGGAAGCAAGGTATCGATCCCTCTGTTGTAAAACAAAAAGACAAGCTAACTACTCACTCAGATCATGAGTTAACGTTTGAGAATGTCTATCAAAAAACTCTTAATAATAGAATTGCTAAGCTATCTCAAGGCCATCAAGATAGATGGACTCAAACTTATGAGAAGTACCTAAAGAAACCGCTGGCAAAACTACCCTTAACAACTATAGATGACGTCGTGGTATTAAAAGTGATCGAAGATATATATAAAGTTGCACCGACTACTGCACAGAAAGCCAAGCATCAAATTAGTGTTATATTCACCTATGCCAAAGAAAAAAAATGGTATCGCGGTGCGAATCCATGTCATGAGTTAAAAGGCAACAGTTTAATAGCTCCACCAAAAGCAAAACACTTTGCCTACCTTGAAGAGCATAAAGTAGGTGAATTTTTAACTAAACTAGATAGGTATCCAAACGAATTTGTGAAAACATTTTTAAAGGTAGTTATGTTAACTGCCTT
Organism: Hellea sp.; assembly: GCA_042093735.1. Lineage (GTDB taxonomy): Bacteria > Pseudomonadota > Alphaproteobacteria > Caulobacterales > Maricaulaceae > Hellea. The sequence continues at coordinate 904 of JBELEM010000044.1, forward strand.
AAGACCAGGGTCAATAAGAAAAGCTCGATGGTCTTGGTATAATACACAAGAGAAAATATTAAATATCCCTGGTGCGTATATGAAAAATGGTGAGGATTTTAGATGTCCATTACCCACACAAGCAATCCAGGCTCTTGATGATTTAAAAATTTTAAGTGGGGGTAAACAAAGCACTTATATATTTGAGGGACTTAAAGATAAAGCAATATCAGACAATACGGGCAGACAAGCTCTGCAAAGCATGATGGATGCCAAGTACACCGTTCATGGATTTAGAACCCTCTACAATAGAGTGGTGACCAAAATGGATAAATTTGAAGTTGAGAAAATTGAAGCGCAATTAACTCATGCCTTTACACAAAACGATTTAAGAAAAGTATATCTAGGCGGAGAAGATTTTTTAGAAGCGAGAAGAGAAATTGTTCAATCCTATGGGGATTGGTGTGATAAGCAAAAGAAAATATATCAGAGTGCTGATTAATTAAAACTCAAGATCCCAGTATTTTTTTAAAAACTTTTTCTGACTGTCCGTCCAATCCTTTGTAGCTATTCCCTCAATAACATCGTTCTGAAAACGCCAATTAACGTACCCAAACATTTTATATACACGAAACATTTTTTGCATGTGGGTAGAACTTTTAATATTTTTTCCTTTTACATTTTCTGAAGCCTTACTCAAAGTCATGCCATTAGGACTTAATATTAGATTAGTTATATCAAAAATATATTCAGGTGGACTAGTTTCATCTCGCTTACTGGAACGCCCTGTCCCCAGTTTCTTTCTCTTAAAGGCAGTATCCGTATTCA
>JBELEM010000044.1:1810-12287 GCA_042093735.1 Hellea sp.
AATTTTCTTATCATCAAGATATTAAATTCCCAGGTGTTATACCAGTCGTTTTTATAGTCTTTACTGTTACATGTATTCATTATATTTTCCGCTTTAAAAACATTCTTTAATGATTAGAAATTATTCTCTATAACTCCTATTGTTCTATATACACCGTACGAAATGGTGCTGCACTTGACTAAGTTAGCATTGCGTAACGAAAGATCAAGTATTTTAGTTAAACTTTTTGGAGTATTTAAAAATGGACGATACACAAGGTTTTATCAGAGTTAAAGAGCTAGCAAAATATTTGGGCATAGGAGTTTCTACTTGCTGGATTAAAAGTAAACATGAAAAAGAATTTCCTAAGCCGAGAAAAATATCCTCCAGAATTACTGTTTGGAATAAAGCAGAGGTGGATCTATGGGTTCGTAGAAATGACCATGTTGCAGAATCTGACGATGTTATAGATTAGTCGAATATGAATATAACTATATTTGAGAATGCCTATGCTACAGAGAGCGGGAAAGTTTGGAAAACTACTATAAAAGAGTTTTGTGATCAGCCCTGCCAAATTATAAAGGAAAAGAAAAATGCCAAACTGATGTTTCATGGAAAGCTTAAAGATAATAGCAGAACCAAACCTATGATAGTTGAAGAAAGAGATGGAATTGTTCTAGACTTTGATCATGTATATGTTGATATTGTAGATAGGATTAAGTCCGCATTAGAGGTTTACACCTATATTCTTTCTAACACACATAGCCATGATCCTGACAATGGTAATCATTGTTACAGGGTATGGGTAGCCACAGCGGAACCAATAAAGAACAACTATAAGTTTGCGTATTGGAACTTTATATTAGATAACCCCAAACTCAAAGCAATGCATGATGAAGGCATGCTAGACGTCAGGAGTGAAGATGAAAAAAGATGTTTCTTTGCACAATCTATACCACCTAAAAGACAAGACAAAGCCTTTAAATATTATCATCAAGGTGTGTCTTTAAAAGCTAACACCCGAATAAGAAAACCTGTAACGAATACAAATAGTGATCTAACAAATAACACTGAACTCGCGGAAGTAAAAATCTATAAGGGCACAGGACAAAGAAACAATTTTGAAGGCAGAGAAATTGGCAAATTAATTCAAGCGCATAAAAATAAAGAGATAGTTTTGAGAGAAGCATTAATAATTAATGAAACTAGAATTGTTCCACCTGAGTCGCCTCAAGAAATCATCAGGCAAGTAAACAATCTATGGGATAAACATATAAAAGATAATCCTAATGATGAGACGCAAGAAGTAATCTTTGGTCGGCGTAGCTATAAAATTAAAGATCTTAAGAATCTACCGAAAGTTAATTGGTTGGTGGACGGCGTTTTAGTTAATAAAGGCATCGCTAGTATCTATGGTGCTTCAGGTTATTCAAAGTCATTCCTTGCCATAGACCTAGCTATGAATCTAGCGCTAGGTAACTCATGGTTTGCTATACCAGTTACTAATACTGTCCCAGTTATATATGTAGCATTAGAGGGTTTTAGTGGAGTTGCCAAAAGATTACAAGGCTGGGATAAATATAATAGAGGTTGTACGCCAGATAATTTAGAAGTCACTAAAGATGAACTGCTACTTGCAGAAAATAAATCTGTTGATGAATTTATTAATTTTTACAAAGACAGAGATTTTATTAATGGAATGATTGTGATTGATACTTTAAATAATGCTTGCCCCAATATAGATGAAAACCATGCTGGTGCTATGAGTGGAGTTATCTACAACCTTAAAAGAATACAACAAGAATTAGACAGCACAGTTCTAATTATTCATCACAGTGGTAAAAACATAGAGAATGGCATGAGAGGTAGCTCAAGCTTGAAAGCATCAATGGATTCTGTAATACATGTCACTCAAAGTAATAACGGATTGTGCAGTTGGGTTCTTGAGAAATCTAAAGATAGTGAAAGCGGTATTGGGTACAGCTACAGACTAGAAGAAATTCAAATGGAAGACGATGAGACGACATGTGTTATTAAAATTATTGGTAGTCATAAAGCTTGTGAAAAGAAAGTCTCATTAGGAAGCAATCAGGAAAGAATATTTGTATTACTTAAAAACGAAATCCTGTCCAAATTTTCTAAAGATGGGGACATGGAAACAACTATTAAAAATATAGCTACTCAATGGACAGAACAGCCAACTGATAAAAGAACTAATTTGATTAGAGCTATTATTGGTAAGTTAGTTGTGAAAGGTTTGGTTGATACAGGAATCAAAGAAGGAATCCGAGATAGAATTTGGATTACTGAAAGCGGTATGAAGCAATAAAGACTCCCATACTCTACACCCTATAGGGTGGGGTGTAGTTTGGAGTTTGGAACTCTAAATAATATAGATTTGGAGTCCTTTGGAGTCTTGGAGTGGTAAACGATTAATTGTTAATAATGACATTAAGAGGAGCATATATGCAGTGTAAGTATTGTAATAAACAAACGGTTTTTAATACATCTGTATGCCATCAACATGGTGGGCATAAAATTAGGTACGGAACTTCCGCTCCTAATTATAAACATGGTGGAAGAACAGAAGAGGCTAGTGAAAGTAGAACAAGGTTAAGAACTTTAGTCTTTATAGGTAATCAACTAGGATTCATTAAGCGCAAGCTCAGAGGAAGAAAAATATTAATACAAGGAGAATGGATATGAAAGATAAAACACAGTATGAGAAATACCCATGCCCAGTAAAATTTACTGACGCTAATACCGTAATTATTGAGATGAACTTAAAAGAATATAAGATCTGGCTTAATAACCCAGACAGTATAGAGTTTGTTACCTTAAAGAAAGTGATAAATGAAGAGCTTGGAAGTGTTGCAGACTGGGAAATACTTACCGGTCAAGTAAGAGATTGCATGGAATAAGTTAAATATAATAAATGTTAAGGATATACCGAATTGTCTCAAAGAGACTTACTGATTATCGTAAATGTAACAGTGTCTGTTAATAATCCTTCATCAAAGACTTTTAACTGATATGTTCCATCATAAGGAACAGGAATTTTTGACTGAGCTATATCTTTGCTCTTAACTATTTTTTCATTTAGATAAATCGTTAATTTATCACCACTACCTGATAGATTAATTTTAAACTTACGATTAATATTTGGCATAGTTTCCTTTCTTAAATTTCTTAATATGAAAAAATCTATATAGAGTTGGTAATACCACTAATGTTAAGATTGTTGAAGAAATAATTCCTCCAATCACCACAGTAGCAAGTGGTCTTTGTACTTCAGCTCCAGTTCCTGTATTTAGTGCCATTGGCACAAAACCTAAGCTAGCTACTAATGCTGTCATTAAGATTGGTCTTAGTCTAGTTAGTGCACCTTTTATAATTGCTTCATCTAGCTTCATTCCCTGCTCACGTAAGCTTTTAATAAATGACACCATAACAACACCATTTAATACAGCCACTCCTGAAAGGGCAATAAAACCAACTCCTGCAGAAATAGACAATGGAATATCTCTTAACCATAAAGCGGCTACACCTCCCGTTAAAGCAAGCGGCACACCAGAAAATATTAATAATGCAGCACGCCCTGAGCCAAACGCCATAAATAATAAGCCAATAATCAATAATAGGGCTACAGGCACAACAATCATCAGCCTCTTTTTAGCGGAAATAAGCTGCTCAAATGTTCCACCGTAATTTATCCAATAACCGGGTGGTATTTCTACATTTTGCCTAATCTTTTGTTGCACTTCCTCAACAAAGCTACCTAAATCACGATCACGAACATTGGAAGTTACCACTACACGTCGTTTACCATTTTCTCGACTTATTTGATTTGGGCCATAAGCAACTTCTAGCTTTGCAACTTCTTTAAGTGGCACATAATTCGGGCGATTATTAATTCCCTTCTGCTTTGCTTGTGACAGTGGAATTGGTAAATATTCAAGAATCTCAATATTGTTGCGTAAATTTTCAGGCAAACGCACTACAATATCAAAACGGCGGTCTCCTTCAAACAACTTTCCAACTTCTTTACCTCCCATTGCTATTTGTACCACTTCTTGTACATCTGACATATTCAAGCCATAACGATCAAGACTTGCACGATCAGGTAATATAGAAAGAACTGGAAGGCCCTTTATTTGCTCAATCTTAACATCAGAACCTCCTTTAATTTCCTTTAGTTCCTGCTCTACCTTTTCAGCAACTTCAAGCATGACGCCAATATCATCACCAAATATTTTAACAGCCAAATCACTTCTTACTCCTGAAATAAGTTCATTAAAGCGCATCTGAATAGGCTGAGTAAATTCATAGTTATTGCCAGGAACCTGTTTGGCAACTTCTTCCATATCTTTTACTAATTTAGCCTTTGTTTTATCTGAATCAGGCCATTCATTCCTTGATTTGAGCATGATAAATGTATCAGCCACACTTGGCGGCATTGGATCAGTGGCCACTTCTGGCGTTCCAATTTTACCAAAAATTTCATCGATTTCAGGAAATTTTTCTTTTAAGCGTTTTTCTAATGTTGCTTGCATAGTAACTGCCTGAGTCAAGCTAGTGCCAGGAATACGCATGGCATGTAGCGCAATGTCTCCTTCATCAAGATTTGGGATAAATTCTGTTCCCAATCTTGAGGTCATTAAAATGCTTAAAATAACCAAAACACTAGCACCACCAATAATATGTTTTGGACGATCAAGACTCCAAAGCAGCATTGGCTTGTACCATTTTTTAGCTTTAAGAATAATTTTACTTTCTTTTTCTTCTACTTTACCTGTTACAAAAATTGCAACAGCGGCAGGCACGAAAGTAATTGATAAAACTAGTGCAGACAATAGAGCAATTACAACGGTAAATGCCATTGGATGAAACATTTTGCCCTCTATACCAGTTAGAGAGAATATAGGCAGATAAACTACGGTGATAATAATTACACCAAAAATACTTGGCTTAATCACTTCAGCGGTTGCGTTAGAAGCTAGCTTAAATCGCTCTTCTTTTGTTAATAATCGTCCTAAATCGTGCTGCGCCATACCAAAACGGCGAATACAATTCTCAATAATAATGACCGCCCCATCAACAATTAGACCAAAATCTAATGCCCCAAGACTCATCAAATTGCCTGATACTTTATTTTCTACCATGGCTGTGATTGTCATCAGCATAGAGATAGGGATTACAGCAGCTGTAATGAGTGCTGCTCTAATATTACCTAAAAGTAGGAACAAAATTGCAATCACTAAAATAGCTCCTTCTAGTAGGTTTTTTTCTACTGTGGCAATTGTCCTATCTACAAGTTCAGTACGATCATATACAGCTTTAGCAATTACACCTTTGGGAAGAGTGCGATTAACCTCTTCTAACTTACTAGCAACTCGTTGTGACACTTCACGACTATTTTCTCCCATCAACATCATAGCTGTACCAAGGACTACTTCCTCACCATTTTGAGTGGCTGCCCCAGTACGCAAGGGGTATCCAAGCTCTACATCAGCAATATCACCAATACGGATAGTTATTTCATCTTTTTTGGTTACTATAATATTGCGTATATCCTCAAGATTTTTTACTTGCCCAGGTACACGAATTAAATATTGCTCACCATTCCTTTCAATATATCCAGCGCCAATATTGTCATTATTGTTTTCAAGGGCGCTCATAACATCATTAAGCGTTAGACCATAAGCTAGCAATCTGTTTGGATAAGGCATTACATGGAATTGTTTTTCATATCCACCAATGGAGTTAACCTCAATTATCCCTTTCAAATTACGCAGTTGGGGCAATATAACCCACTCTTGTATGGTAAGTAGATCCATAGGGGTATATGCAGTTCCATCCTCCTTTTTTGCATCAGGATTAGCCTCTACCACATACATAAATATTTCACCAAGACCTGTTGCTATTGGCCCCATTTCTGGCTCTAAACCATCTGGAATTTCACTTTTTACTTGTTGCAAACGCTCATTGATTAATTGTCTAGCAAAGTAAATGTCCGTTCCTTCTTCAAAGACAACGGTAACTTGCGACAAGCCATAACGTGAAAGTGATCTTGTATAATCAAGTTTTGGAATGCCAGCTAATGCTGTTTCAATAGGAAAGGTTACGCGCTGCTCCATTTCCATAGGTGAATAGCCAGCAGCCTCAGTATTAATCTGCACCTGCACATTGGTGATGTCCGGCACAGCATCAATGGACAATTTACTAAAGTTATAAATTCCAAGTGCCATAAACCCTACCGCAACAAATAAAACTACAAAGCGATGGGTTATAGAAAAATTAATGATTCTTTCAATTATTGAAGGTTTTATATTAGTGATCATGTGATGCTACTGATTTTTCAATGTCTGCTTTAATAAGAAAACTGTTATTTGTTACATATTCCGTGTTAGGTTTTAATCCTTCTAGCACCTCAACCCACTTACCATCACCTACTCCAAGTTTCAGCATACACACTTCGTAGGTGTCATCATATTTGGCAAAAACAACTGTAAAATCTCTAAATTTCTGTAATGCTGAACTACGAACAGCAAGAGGGACTTCCTTCCTATTAACAATAACATTACCTTCAACCGTCATTCCTGGACGCCATTTACCTTCTTTGTTATCAAGAGGCACTATAGCTAGAACACTTTGACTCAATGCATCTGCTGTTGGTAGAATCATAGAAATATTAGATTCTAAAGACGCATCATTTTTTAATTTACTCACTTGTACTTTTTGACCTTTTCTAACTTTCTCTAAATCACTTGAGAAAACATGAAGTTCTGCCCACACATTTGATAAGTCAGCAATGGTAAATAGAGCATTATCACCCGCAACATCTCCTACATTAGTATCTCTTTCCAATATTATTCCATTCATTGGAGCAATAATATTATAGCTTTTTAGACTTTCATTGCTTTCAATAACTGTTAAAACTTGGCCTTTTTTAACTTCATCACCCCAATTGACATATACCTTTTTTACCACACCAGGGAATCTAGCTCTTATTTTTTTTGTAGTATTACGATTTAGTGTAATGCGTCCAGTAAGCTTGGCATATTGATTTATAATAGCCGATCCTGCTTTTTGAGTTTTTATGCCTCCTTCTAAAGCAGCTTTTTTACTAATTTGGGTTCTGCCCACATAAGATTCAAAGTTCCATTGATAAGTTTTTTTATCATAATCAGCTTTTACTACTACATCAAAAGAATGTGGTTCAGCAACAATATCATCACTAACTAATATGCCATCTTGTGACTTGAAAGAAAAGTCATTCACTTCTCCATCAAGGCGATTTAATCGAATGGTCAAATTAACCTTTAAAGGATCAATTAGTTTATCATCGTCATAAGCATAAACACGAAATTGTGGCGATACACCATCTTCATAAATAGTTACTTCAACAGCAAAATCATCATTACGAAATAATTTGCCACCATTAGGACCTTTTTCTGGCTCCTCTACATGATGATCAGACTTCTCATGCTTAGGGTCATTTTCAGACAATAAAATTTGTGAGGATATAAAAATTGACACAGCAATAAATGTCAGTATCAATAATATGTTTATTGCTATTTTTTTATTCATCTTTTTTACCTTTTAAATTATTAATTGGAGTTGTAATTAATTCTATATTTGCTCTTGCAACGTGGTATTGCTTTAAAGCTGTGTGATATTTTGCTCTAGCATCAAATAAAATACGCTGAGCATCTAAAACCTCAAAATAAGGAAACTTACCTTTTTCATATCCTGATTTTGCTACCCTGAATGCTTTTTTAGCTGTTGGTAATATTTTGTTTTTTAGTTTATCAGCAGTCTGGTAGGATATTTGCCAATTTCTCCACTCTTCAATTAGACTTTGCTCAAGAGACAATTTGGCATGCAATTCATTATTCCTTGCTTGGCTTAATTTAGCCCTTGCATGAGATGTATTTCCTTGGTTCCTGTTAAAGATTGGGAGAGGAATGGATAGGCCTACAACTAATGCCTCTTCATCTGAACCTCTAAACTCTCTAATTCCTATTTTTACTGTTGGGTCTGAAACTTTACTGGCAATTTCAAGATCATAAGCAAATTTTTTCTCTTTGCTCAAATAATAAAATTTTTTTAAAATAGGAGAGTCATTAAGTTTAGTTTGATATGTTGTAATATGATCAGGAGCGGTTAAATCAAAGAAATGGGAATGATCTAAAGATACATCTAATGAATTTTTACCTAGTAATTTAGCAAGATTTTGCTTAGCTGAGTTAAATTGCTGCTTTTCTTGACTAGTTGCAATAACTGCACTTTCGTAAGCAACAGTTGCCTTAATTTTCTGAATTTCTGATTCTCTCGCTGCGTTAACACTTTTGGAAACGGTTTTTAATATCTGCTTAGCCAATAATTCCTGCTCTTTTGCAAGTTTTAAAGCCTCTGCTTCTGCCAAAACACTAGCATATGCAACATGAATATTGCGCATTATACTTAGTTTAGCAGCCATAAAATTACTATTGGCTGCATTTTTTGCTTGAGTTGCAGCATTTTTACGAGCATATCTTTTGCCACTTATATCAATAGATTTAGATAGGCTATAAGTATATTCGGCAGAATCAGAGCCTGTATATGGGCCAGTTCCAGCTATATTTGCTGCTTCAATTTCAAAATTTGGATTACTCCAATACCCAGCTTGTTTTTCTAAACCTTGAGCTGCTGCTATTCCATCTTTTGAAGATTTAACTTCTGGCGAAAATTCTAACCCTAAGTTGATTGCTTCTTGCAGAGTTATAACCTTACTATTTATAACCTTACTATTTTGATAAATTGACTCTTCATATTTATGGTCCTTAGGATTATGAGGTTCATAAGCATAAGATTTAGCCACAAAGAAAAGGCTTATAAATGCAGCGCAACAGCACGGTAATTTTTTTAATAAATTCATGAATTTCCCATTGATTAACAATTAATATAAACAAGGCGCAGGCCTTAATTAATTGTTATGCTTTGGGAGGTTTAGAAGGGAGGGAGACGTAATTTAGAGGAAGGGAATACTTATAAGAATCGACAATATTTTTTTCAACAAAACTAGTAAGTTCAGAAGATAAATTTTGGCCAAGGCTAAAAAGATGATTACAATTATGATGACAAGAAGACTCACAACAATCAAAAGCTATATCAGAAGAGGAGTCATCAGATTGATCAGATATAAGTGATGCAGAAACATTATTTTGCTCACCATCATCCATACATATATGGGCAGAAGCAATGCCAGTAAATAGCATTGATATTATAATTAAAAAATGTATTGCAAATTTTTGTCTAGACATATTTCAACATCTTACCTTACAAATTACAAAACTCAATCTTTTATTGTAAAAACTTACCATGCTTCAAGCATATAAAAATCTTCCATAAATAAACCACAAATATTTTTTTCATAATTACATTGTGATTTAAGTTTATTTTCAATAGAAAGAACTGCATTTCTTGAATTTTCAAAAGTTTCTATAAGCAACTTAATTTCTTTTTCACTAAATTTTATATGATGCATAAAAATACCTATATTTATTATTTAAAAATTGCTCAATTGAATATGTATTATATAACATTGATTGACCGGCAAAATCACAAGAGTAAAAAACACCCTTGGACCATCCACCTGAAAATGATTGAAATTTTCCAATTATACTATTTGTATCAGCAAACCATGGTTCACCGACAAAACCTACCACTTTCCATTTTGCTTCAATAAAATTTGCGTGAACCTGGAAAGTAAATAAGAGCAAACAAATTGTAAGTAGTTTGGTTTTCATACTACTAATATTACTGATTATTTTGAGATTGTAAAATTAGGACTGACCCATGATGACTAATTAAACTCTCTCCACGGTTACCGAATATTCTCTTTTTGAGCAGGATGGTTACCATTTTTTTTCTAGAAATATTTTTTGAGTAGTCTTTTATATTTAACAACGGGTGTGTTTTGAGAATGCCGAGACTCATTTATGCCGAGCTCAATGTATATGAGTATTGCGGAGTCCCCTTTTGAGATTGAGGGGTAGGTATAGGGGTGGGGTATCATCGACTGTAATATTTTAAAGATAATAATAGAAATCAAGCAAGGGATTTTTTAAACTAAACCGTATATAAAACCGTATATAAATTTGATTTTGGTCTGTTTATTTCCTCTGAAATGTTTATAAATAAAGGTTTGTACACTATTAAATGGCGGAGAGAGAGGGATTCGAACCCTCGATACAGTTACCCGTATAACACCTTAGCAGGGTGCCGCTTTCGACCACTCAGCCACCTCTCCTGAACACTATTTTTTAAGAGTAACGTTCTTTTCAGGATTTTTTTTGCTATCTTCAGAATTTTTTGGATTTTCATCATTTATTCTGTCGTATACTTCTTCCCTGTGAACAGATACACTTTTTGGCGCGTTAACACCTATCCTTACTTGAGAACCTTTTATGCCTAGAACTGTAACGGATACTTCATCGCCAATCCTTAGAGACTC
>JBELEM010000045.1:0-1284 GCA_042093735.1 Hellea sp.
GTCTATCTTGTTCTCTGCCAACATGAAGCCTACACCCTCATGATCTACCAACAGTTTGCCGAATGCTTCACGCTTGCATGCATACTCGGTAGCAATCTCTTGTGCTCTATTACCTAAACCTGTCCATCTCATACAATGAGACAACCTAGCAGGTGCAAGTCTTATTTGAGCGAGACGAAAACCTTCACCAGGTTTTCCAAGCATATTATCAGATGATACCCTAAGGTCCTTAATAAGAACCTCCGAATGCCCACCAGGCATTGAACTATCAATTGTATCTAATACTCTTTCTATTTGAACAGATGGGTTTGGTAAATCAACAAGAAACAAGCATGCCCCCTCATTAGAATTAGCCATAATGATTCCAACTTTTGCTCCATTAGCTCCTGTAATAAAAGTTTTCCGACCATTTATAACCCAATGATTACCATCAAGAACGGCAGTGGTTTTCATCATTGAGGGATCAGATCCTGCTCCGCTTATTTTTGCTGGTTCAGTCATAAAAAAAGCTGACCGAGCAATTCCTTTTTTCAATGGGTCTAAGAAATGTTTTTTCTGTTGCGTACTAGCTGCCCTACCTAAAAGAAACATGTTTCCTTCATCAGGAGCAAATGTATTACAAGCAACTGAACCCAAGGGGGACAAGCCCGTAATTTTTAATAATGCAGCGGTGTCTCTTTGTGAGCGGTGGTCACCATTTTTCAATATATGTGGAGTCATAAAACCAGCAAGGCGTGCCTTATCCCTTAATTCGTTTACTAGGTCTTCATCAGGACCATGACCACCATTTCTGGGGTCTCTCTCATAAGGAACCACTTCGTTTCTTATAAATAATTCAATATCATTTAATAATTGAGAAAAATCAGACATCTAAAATCCATTACTTGTTGCAACATAGTCTACATGGTAATTTGTATTACCAAACATTTTTTCGGATATCGAAGCACGTTTTAGGTACAACCCGACATCATATTCATCTGTCATACCTATACCACCATGGAGCTGTATCGAATCATTAGTCACCAATCTAGAGACTTGCCCTGACTTTGCTTTTGCCATTGAACAAAACTTTTGAGCGTCAACATGATTTTCCTCTAACAAAATCGCTGCTTTAAAGTTTAGCGCCTCAGAAGTTTTAAGTTCAGTGTATAATTTAGCCATCCTGTGATGAAGTGATTGAAATGTTCCTATTATTTTTCCAAATTGTTCTCTCTGCTTTAAATACTCCAGCGTTAAATCAAAAGCTGCTGCTGCACTTCCATATTGTTCAGAGGCATATATTAA
>JBELEM010000046.1:0-10570 GCA_042093735.1 Hellea sp.
CCTTCTTCCTTCATCCTCATAAGCGGTTTTCTGATGAGACGTTAGTTCTAGGCCAGAACGGTTATATACTGGGGGTTTACCTTGAACACGTTGAAGCTTTCTCTGTCTGTCAAGCTCCTCAGAGGTTTCATAACACGCGTATAATAGTCCATTTTTTTTTAACTTTTCGGCTATTGATATATATGTTTGAAAACGGTCAGACTGATTAAATGTATGATCCCAATCTAAACCTAACCAATTTAAATCATCTTTTATTCCTGACTCATATGCATCAGTTGATCTTGAAGTATCAGTATCATCAATACGTAAAATAAATTTACCTCTCTTCTCTCTGACGAAAAGCCAGTTCATAAGTGCGGTACGGACATTTCCAACATGCAAACGGCCTGTTGGTGAAGGTGCAAATCGGCATATGACTGACATCTATTTATCCTTAATGTATCACTTATCTCGATACCCATTTGTAATTGGATAACGACGGTCTTTACCAAAATTTTTAGTTCCTATTTTAACTCCTGGGGGAGCTTGACGGCGCTTATATTCAGCAACATATAATAAATGTTGAATCCTTTTTACCTCTTCAAGCGTATGCCCGCGTTGAACTATTTCTTCAACTGTTAATTCTAGTTCAATTAACCCAAAGAGGATGTCATCAAGCACTTTATAATCCGGTAAACTATCACTATCTTTCTGATCTGCTCGTAATTCGGCGGATGGAGGTTTTTTTAAAATATTAGACGGAATAGGCCTTTCACTTCCTAATAAATCATTCAAATTATTATTGTTTCGCCATTCACAGATTTCAAATAACTTGCTTTTATAAATATCTTTTATTGGATTGAAGCCACCACACATATCACCATAAAGTGTAGCGTAACCAACAGCCATTTCCGACTTATTTCCTGTAGTTACAACCATAGGGCCGAATTTATTAGACATACCCATTAGGACTATTGCACGCGCCCGTGACTGCAAATTTTCTTCTGTTAAATCAGTCTCATGATCTTTAAACAAAGTACCAAGCATTGCCTCATACGCTTCAATGGCGGGCTTAATGGATACAACATCATAACGACACCCCAAGCTAGAAATACATAGCTGAGCATCACCTAAACTATCATCAGAAGTGTATATAGATGGCATCATAACACACCATACTCTTTCTGGTCCAAGCGCATCAACTGCGATGGCAGCAACTGCTGCACTGTCTAACCCCCCAGAAAGACCAATTATGACACTTTCAAAATTATTTTTGTTTACATAATCAGCTAAACCAAGGGTTATTGCTCTCCAATCAGACTCATGTTTGGATAATTGTTTCTCTAATCTAGCTTTAGTACAAATCCATACACCTGACACCTTAACCCAAGTAGCAACGTCATAATCTTCTACAAAACTCTTTAAAGCCTGAACTATTTTTCCATCATGTGATAAAGAAAAACTAGATCCATCAAAAACAAGTTCATCTTGTCCACCTATTTGATTAACATAAACTAAGGGTAAGCCTTCATTATGGATATTTTTTCCTAATACTGCAGTCCTTTCTGACATAGCTGACCTTCGCCAAGGAGACCCATTGGGCGAAATCAATATCTCAGCACCTTTTTTAGACAAATGGCTTGCAACACCAGGGCGCCATAAATCCTCACAAATTGGTAACCCTATCTTTACACCTTTAAATACAATTGGTTCTGGAAGTTCACCCGCTTCAAATATTCGAAATTCATCAAACACACCGTAATTTGGTAAGTGGTGCTTGTGACGAATATCTGAAATGATACCATCTCTCATAAAAAGCACTGAATTATAAATTTTATTATTTTCTATCCATGGCAGATTAAAAACTACTGCTGGGCCATTAAGAGTAACCTTAGCAAATTCCTCAGCATACGTTTTGCAATCCCTTAGTGCAGATGGTTTTAGGACTAAGTCCTCTGCAGGGTAACCAATAATAAACTGCTCAGAAAAAACTAAAATGTCTACTTTATCAGATTTTGCTCTTTCATATGCTACATGCGCTTTTTCAATATTGGATTTCAAAAAACCAACATGAGGATTTAATTGGGCAGAGGCAATTTTTAAAGTTTCTGTCATGATTTTATACATAAACTAAAAAACACATCATGAGAATTATAATTAGACTTTTATTTATTCGAAAAACATATTTAGAGTAAATTTTATTCTTCAGTAGCACTATAATAGTCAGCTAAACTCCGGAAAATATCAATATTAACATTCATAGAATGATTATAACCATACTGATTTTGCGTAAACTCTCTGTCAGCAGCATTCTTTGCAATTACAATTCCTTTCGAAGGGTTAACATATACGTACTGGCCATAGACACCTGAAGCTGTAAAGTCGCCTTTATTTGAACCCTCTTGTGGCATTGGTATCCACCATTGGTATCCATAGCCAACACCTCGATCACCTATTGTTGGAGCGCTGTGATTAGTGGACTGTGAAACCCAAGAGGAAGGTATTACCTGCTTATCATTAAATATGCCATCTTGTAAAAATAATTGACCAAATTTCGCGTAATCGCGCGTGGTTAAATTTAGGCCACCCAAAGCAAAAGCTACGTTTTTTCCATCAGTCAGATAATAAGGTGCAACATCAAAACCTAGAAAATTTGAATAAGTTTCATTAAATAGATTATGCAAATTTTTCCCTGTCGCCTCCCTAAGAACCATTGCAGCAATATGCGTATCTATTGATACATACTTCCAGCGTTCGCCAGGCTCAACATCTTTAGATTTTAGATTGACAGCGTACTGATCCATTGATCCGCCTAAACCTAATAAGCGACCCATATCATTAATGTCAGACTTTGGGTCCATATAATCCTCGTTAAATGTAATACCGCTTGCCATATTTAGAACATTTCTAATTGTTGCGCCCTCATAAGCAGACCCTTCTAAACTTGGAATATATTTTACAACTTTGTCATCAATAGAATCTATATCTCCGCTCTCTAAAGCTTTTCCGTATAAACCTGACATAAATGATTTAGCTACCGACCAACTAATACGAAGATCATTTCTCTGTGTCCCTTTGTAATAACTCTCATGAATTAATTTTCCATCCTTGATAATAACTAAAGCGGTAGTGTCCAATTCAGCTAAAATATTTTCTAGATTGAATTTCTCTCCATTAATTTTAATATTATTAG
This sequence comes from Hellea sp., assembly GCA_042093735.1. Classification (GTDB taxonomy): domain Bacteria; phylum Pseudomonadota; class Alphaproteobacteria; order Caulobacterales; family Maricaulaceae; genus Hellea. The sequence goes on from JBELEM010000046.1 coordinate 3,173, forward strand.
GAAGAGGTTCTATTTCCTCATCAAAAGCATAAGCTTTAGGTGAGGACTCTAGCTGATTATACAAAAAAGCTTCTTTCATATTTGAAAAGTTGTAGACAATTTTATCTGCATCAAACAGAGTACTAACAGTTTGCAATCGGAGTATGTTTTTCCAATTAAAAGCCACAAAACTTAAAATTAAAATAATACTTAAAAGTAATGCGTACTTAAAAACTTTACTAATGGTCACACCGAATCCTTATCAATTTTTAAAGCTAGTTTTAGGGCATTATAACCATCTTTTGCTGAAACAGTAACTTTATTACCTAGTAAAACAGATTCAATGAATGAATTTGTAGCAGTTTTTAAACTATCCTTCACATCCTCACTTTTGTAAAAATTTTCATTTAATTTAAAGTCTGTATTATGGATTATTTTTTTATTATGGAAGTCAATTTTAATAAAACCACTTGGATAAACCAATTCCATGCTTCGTTTGTTAACATTGGATGTTCTGTCTGCTGTTAATGTTGCAATCGCATTTTTAAATTTAATTTCAGCTGTTGAATGATGAAAAAAATCTTGAGCTTCTATAACTTTTTTCCGAATTACATACTCGGGTTCTTCTTGCATTAACATTAATATTAAGTCTAAATCATGTATCATCAGATCTAATGAAACAGATACATCCCTTCCTCTATCGGAAGGTGTAGTTAAACGTTGCGAGATTATTCTTTGAGGCTTTTCAGGCAAACTATCTAGCCCTATTGCATTTGAAATAATTCTCTCTTGGTGACCTATTTGAACAATAATAGGTTTTCTGTCTGACATGGATAAAATTTCTTTTGCTTGGGCTAAACTCGATGCAATTGGTTTTTCTATCAAACAATGCTTATTAAGCTTCAAACATTTTATAGCTAAATTTCCATGACTTATTGCGGGCGTAGCAATTATAACTGCTTTTACATCCGATAGCATTTCATCAAGACTGGAGTATGCTCTAGCATTATACTTTTTCGCTAAAAATTCTGCCTTTTGAAAGTTCTGATCAAATAAGCCTACCAGATCAGCATTAGGGTTTAAGAAACACTTCTCAGCATAATAACTGCCAAATACTCCAGCACCAATAATTGCTATTTTAAGATTTTGATTCATGTAACCCTTTAACACTCTCAAGTAGACAAAATACAAGTACTAAAATGACAACTAATTTTATTTAAAAAAAATGAACTATATTTCGAAATTAAGCACCTATTATTCCATAAAAAGTAGCAATTACACCTAAAAACCCAATAAAACTGATGTTATTAACCTTGCGTTAACTAAAATAATTAGGATGGTATGTAATGTTTCAGTCGCTGTTGACCGATTCGACATCAATAAGGGAGACCATGATGAACAAGAAAGAACTCGTAGCCGCACTAGCAGCTCATTGCGATACAACTCAAGCTCAAGCTGGAGAATTTGTTAACGCTTTTACAGAAATAGTAACTAATGAGCTAAAAAAGGGTGACAAATCCTCTGTTGCACTTCCTGGATTTGGACAATTCATTGCGAAGCATCGTGCATCGCGTGAAATGAGGAATCCTGCTACAGGGGCAATGATGATGAGCAAGGCTAAAACTTCTGCTACATTTAAAGCATCTGCTAATTTAAAAGATCTTTAATAAAAAAGTTTCTTTTATTACATTAAAAACCGCTGTGTATGTCACAGCGGTTTTTTTATTTGTAAATAGTTATTTAAACAGCCAGCTTTGTTATAGACTCTTTTTTATAATTTCCTAATTCTTCTGCAATTAAAAAAGCTAATTCTAATGCTTGATCTGCATTTAACCTTGGATCACAATGTGTATGGTAACGGGATGACAAATCTTCTTCCCTTACTACGCGCGCAGAACCTCCAAGACATTCCGTTACGTTTTGTCCAGTCATTTCAAAATGAACACCGCCAGGCCAACAGTTCTCACTATGCAGTACCTGCATAAAACTTTTTACCTCTGATAGAATATTATCGACAGGTCTGGTTTTATATCCAGTAGTAGTTTTTATTGTATTGCCATGCATAGGATCACATGACCAAACAACCAGTCTGCCAGATGTTTTCACTGCTCGCGCTAATTCTGGAAGATACTTTTTAACTTTATCAAACCCATAACGAGCTATTAAAGTAATCTTACCAGCCTCATTTTCTGGATTCAATCTATCAATAAGTTTTATTAGTTCATCCGATTCTAGTCCCTCACCGATTTTAATGGCCACAGGGTTTTCAATACCTCGCATAAATTCAACATGAGCGTGATCAAGCTGGCGTGTTCTATTACCGATCCATAACATATGTGCCGATGTATCGTACCAACGCCCTGTAGTGCTATCAATTCTAGTCATGGCCTCCTCATAACCCAATAAGAGCCCCTCATGGCTAGTATAATAATCAGTGGCAGACATTTGAGGCGTACTTTCAGGAGTAACACCACACGCTTCCATAAAGTCCATTGCCTCTGATATCTTTTCGCATAAAACTTTGTAACGATTGGTTTGTTCCGACTGGCTGGCAAAACCCAAAGTCCATTTATGGATATTTCTTAAATTCGCATATCCGCCTGTTGAAAAAGCTCTTAACAAATTCAAAGTAGCCGCTGATTGACCATAAGCTTTCAGTAATCGTTTTGGATTTGGAATTCTGGTTTTCTCATCGAATTCCATTCCATTTATGTTATCACCACGGTAACTTGGCAATGTAATACCATTTCGCTCCTCAACAGGAGAACTTCTAGGTTTGCCAAACTGACCTGCGATACGGCCTACTTTCACAACTGGCTTCCCTGCCCCGTAAGTTAAAACAACAGCCATTTGCATCATGACGCGGAACATATCTCTTAAATTATCAGGATGAAACTCTTTGAAACTTTCAGCACAATCTCCTCCCTGAAGGAGAAATGCTTTTCCATTAGCAACATCGGCCAACCTCGCTTTTAAACGTCTTGCCTCACCAGCAAACACTAATGGGGGGTGACCCTTCAAGGCAGTTTCAACTTCTATCAATTTTTTAATGTCCGGATAGTCATCTGGGATATGTTTTGACGGCAATGATCGCCAACTTGAAGGTGTCCATTTTGTCATAGTCTTTCCTATTTGATAGGCAATTAAGTTAGATTTAGTTTTAAATTAATCTATGACTATAGCAAATAAATAAGTAAATAACCACAATTGGTTTTGCTAGATCATAAAAATTAAATAGTTATACAAGTAGTGAAATAAAATAAGAAAATTAGTTTAATATACTTTATTACAATAATATTAAATCAAATAAGGCACATGATAATGGTTTCGAAAAATTTGAACTATTTCAAACTTACCAACGATGGTGTTTCAGTTTGGTGGAGCTGGATACTCGTATTTTGGTTTACGGTTTTAGGCTGGCTTCTAGCACAAATAGTTATAACAGGCCCTATACCAGAACTCGCAAAGGCAGCTGATCCAAACCTTGGAGTTCAGATCGATAAAGCAACTAAAAACATGATGCAGCAGCTTGATATTAAGAAGATTAGCTATTTTGGTCTCATTTTCTTTTTTGGCACATTGCTTGGCCTCGTGAGCTGGTCAATAAACCGAAATTTTAAAAACACTCACATGAAATTATCAGGTCTCCTGACTGCGATTGGTGTTACAGCTTCATTTTATGGGTTAATAAATTTATTTCCGCTAATGAATGATGCCGAGGCTAATAAGACATTGATAAAAGCCATCGGCGTAAGTCCTACTGTTTATATTTTATTTCTACTAGTTTTTCCCGCTTCTCTAATCGCACTTTACCTAGGACAAAAATATATACACCAGAGGACTATATTAAGTCTACATACAGCTGGCCCTGCCATCCAGTGGAATAGGGGTTTTAAGGCTTTTGTTATTACCTGGCTTGTACTTGGAATTGTTTCTTTAGCAGGCCATGTAAGCGGATTAAGTATTATAAAAACTAACTTTCAGGCTGAAAACACTTTAGTTTATTTAGTTTTATCCCTTGCTCTTATCCCCCTGCAATCTGGGACTGAAGAAATAGTATTTCGAGGGTATTTGAACCAATGGTTTACACATTTATTAAAAAACAAGTGGATAGCCTTCATAATTTCTAGTGCTCTTTTTGCTTCAATGCACCTCTCTAATCCAGAGGCCTTAAAAGGAGCAGAGGATGGAGTATTATTACTAACAATGAGCGGATATTTCTTATTCGGTTTTTTTGCTTGCTTATTAGTTTGGATGGATAATGGGTTAGAGTCTGCAATTGGCTTTCATGCAGCCAATAATACATTTGCAGCTATATTTGTTAATTACGAAGGGTCTGTTTTGCCGGTACCTTCATTATTTATGGCAAAACCAGATTTTAATTTAGATACGCCATTAATGCTTATATCTTTAACTTTGATTACGGCAATATTATACAAAACCAGATAAACATTCTTGCAGCTGATTTCCGTAAACTTATGTGTCATAATAAGTTTCAAAAAAAAAAGCCGCCCCTAAAGGCGGCTCAATATTTAATGTTTAGTGTCCTTAGAACGTGTAGCGAACAGAAGCGCCGTAGGTTCTTGGCTGACTTGGGTATGCATTAATAGTTGCACCTTGAACTACACCTGGGAATGCAGATGTATATGACTGGTCATTGTTTAAGTTTCTAGCCCATATCATAAATGAAACGCCACTATCAAAACCAACACCCGCTGATGCATTAATGATGTTAGTTGATCGCGTTAGTCCCGCAATATTATCAACTATTTGAACGTCACTCTCATATTGATAATCAGCTCTTACAAAACCTGATATCCCGTCTGAGAAATCATGAGTGTAAGTAGCAGAAGTTGAAAGCGCAAGTTCATTAATGCCAGCTGGTCTTTGACCTGAAAGGTCAATAACAGTTCCATTTGGTCCTGGAGCAGTTGGGAAACTGTCATAGACAGGGTCCTGCAGAACACCGGCAAATGTGACATGTAACGGATCCATTAACTTGAATGTTGAGTCCCACTCAATACCGCGAGTTGACTGAGTACCAGCGTTAGCTAACACAAAACCAGTACCCTGGAAGATTGTTGACTGGAAATTTTCAATTGTCTGGTCAAAGGCAGCAAAATTGAATGTACCCCAATCACCTTTAGCTTTGAAACCAATTTCAGCAACTTCAGATGTCTCTGGCTCAGAATAACGTGTACCAAAATTACGCCCGGTTGATGGTACGTAATTGTTTGGAAGCAATCCTGCAGCCGCAAGAGCTAAAGCATCGGCTTGGAATGGGCGAGAGTCGCGCGTTAAGTTCCATGAAGCTGACTTAAAGCCAGTAGCGTATCTACCATAAACATTTATGGTATCATTAACTTCATAATTAAACTGTCCTGTGTAGGTAAGTTTATTATTATCAGTAATACCGTCCTCAACAGCATTAGGATATGCTAACAACTGCGGTTGGAACTGAAGTCCAAAAAGTCCGCCCAGCGGATTTGCAGTGGCATCGTTCATGACTGCTTGAGGAATAGCTGCAACGCTAGCAGCAACTGAGGCTGCAAACCCTGGGTATACTACTGAACCAGGAGCAGTATTTCCTGCGGCATCAACAAAACATGCAGGCGCGCCTAGTACAGCACCAACGTTAGCAGGCGAGAATGCAAGTGCTCCTAATCCGCAAGAAGTGGCTATTGCTGGGAAATTATCTGCAAGACCTAAGCCTGTAAGAACAGCACGGCCCTCTGCGCCGCTGAAGTCAATGTTGCCAAAGACATCATTGTTGTCAGTACGAAGGGATACATTTTTCTTATCCTGAGTATAGTTTAAACCCACACTAAGAGTTAGCTTATCAGTTACTTCAAAATCAGCATTACCGAAGAGACTGATCGCCTCGTTATCCTGAGTTGCAAATTCATCTATAGTGGTATCATCAGCAAAGAATGTACCTGGAGCATATCCAAGAATGGCTTCAACACCACCCAGAACGGAAGCGCCGCCAGCGAGAAGATCAATATAGGTTCTTGTATCATCACCATAAAGCAAACCAGAATCCTGATCGATACTTTCATCGAAATAATATCCGCCCACCATAACGTCAACTTTATCTGAAACTTCTACATCTAAACGTAATTCTTGTGTAAATGTTCTAATATCAACATTTTGATAAACATTTTTTAAGAATTCGAGTGAGTTGTAATCTGAGTCAGACCCGTAATCGGAGTCGTTCGCGCGATAAGCTGTAATAGATGTAACATCGATGTTACCCATTTTAAATTTACTTTCGAGCGAAACACCTCTGTCTTTGATCTCATTCTGAGAATTTGAGTTGCCATATGTTTCATATGAGAACTGATTATCAGAAGATGGCTGATTTCCACCTAGCGCCAGTATTATATTCCTGACATTTGGCTGTCCGGCGGCAAAAGGTCCGTCAATTGCAACACCTGTACCGCAACAATTTTCATCAATAGTACTTCTGTCAAAAATCAAACGGAAAGATGTATCATCACAAGGCTCCCACATGATTTGTCCGCGCATGTTCCAACGATCGATCTCGTTAAAATCGTCAGACTCTGCAAGGTTAACGAAGTAACCATCACGTTGCTGAAAACCAAGACCTAAACTAACTGCCATATTGTCGGTTACTGCGCCCTCAACATAGCCTTTGGCATAGATCTGATTAAACCGGCCATATCCAGCTTCAACATAGCCACCTGTTTCAGAGCTTGGGGCTGAAGTTACTACGCTCACAACACCGGCAGATGCATTTTTACCGAAGAGTGTTGATTGTGGTCCAGAAAGTACTTCGACGCGTTCTAGGTTTGGCAAATCTCCAATTTGTGCAGCTGCACGTGATCTGTATACACCATCAATGAAAACACCAACAGCTGGCTCAATACCTAAATTGTTACCGCCATTACCAAAGCCTCTAATTGCGAGACTTGTGTTAGCTGAGTTTTGAAGTTGTGAAACACGGAATGTAGGTACAACAGACTGAAGGTCTTTAATGTCTAAAATTTGCGCTTTTTCAATTACGTCTGCAGTGGTTACAGAAACTGATAAAGGCACTTCTTGAAGTGTTTTAACACGTTTAGTCGCTGTTACTATAATTTCATCTCCTGAGCTATCTTGCGCAAGAGCTGGTGTGGCAGCAACCATAAGAGTTGTGCCGAGTAAAAGGGTTTTTTTGAGCATGGTTTCCCCGTATGCAAAGTTAAGTTATACACCATTCATAGGTGGTATTTATGAACAAATCGCTACTATGTAGTAATGTTTATATCAAGTAAGATAAATATTTATTGGGTAATTTGTCATGACTGTGTCTTATTTAACACACATTTAATATAGGTATTTAAGCCCATTTGAGAGAGAAAAAATAAATAATAATAGTATGATTTAAAGAGTTTTATTTATTCATTTATGAATGCT
>JBELEM010000047.1:0-9256 GCA_042093735.1 Hellea sp.
CTGAAGAAGCTGCTCCTATGGCTGAAGAAGCTGCTCCTATGGCTGAAGAAGCTGCGCCCTCTGCTGAATAGACTACTAACTAAATAAACGAGCCCAACTATATGAAAAATTTAGCGCTATCGTTATTTTTAAGTATTAATATTCTTGCTTGTACGCAGAATATTCAAGATGATAAAAATGGTGAAATTGCTGAGAATTTCATAGGGCTCGTTTTAACACAACCACACGAAGCTCAAAAACTGCTTCATGACAATTTTAAGTTTAGATATATGGGTATGATTCCTGACACTCATATGGGTGAATATATTATTAATGATTCATATAATAAAGATACTTACTTTACTGAATTTTTGGAAGTGGTCGGTGCTTTGGTGCCTAATGGAATAGTGCTCACGCCAATAAATACTATATCAGATGGTAATGAAGTAGCCGTTGTTATGGAGGGAAGAGCCGAAGGAAAAAATGGTTCTTACAATAATAAGTATGTATTCACTTATGAGTTTAGTGATGGAAAAATTCTTTCATTAGACGAATATAACAGCGATATCTTAGTTGCAACAAGGCTGTATGATAATAAACTCACTACCATTAAGCCTGTTAGTGAAAAATAAATAACTGCGATCAAAACTTATTATTTATAAAATATTTCAGACCTCTTATTCATATATTTATTTTTTCTAATAATTTTATTGTATTTGAATAATTTTTCATTCAATGCATCTTAAATAAGTACTATAAGTTTATGATAAGTAAAAAAAATATAATAATTGCTTTAATATTAGTTCCGTTATTGTTGTTCTTTATTTGGCCGGAAAAAAAGTATAAAGCTTATGAAGTCGGTGAAGATTTTCAAAAACAAGTTGATACTTTTTATCTACCTTCGATGCCGCCTGACTGGAGCTGGAATTATTTTGAAGCTGATGATGGCACTAAACTACGCTGGGGGGAAACAGGTAACCGGGGAGCTGCTAAGGCTACAGTAATAATAATTCCAGGATATTCCGCAACTATGAGTATGTATGGTGAGCATGCTGATATGCTTGCTAGACGTGGCTACCATGTTGTTGGAATTGATATGCGAGGGCAGGGTGGTTCTGATAGGTACAGAGATAATCAGCCAGAAAAATTATGGATAGATGACTTTAAGGTTTACTCTGATGATTTAGCTTCTTTTATTAATTCAATAAAAAGCACAACCAAACAGCCCATTATTCCTATTGGAGTTTCCTTTGGAGGACATGTTGCAGTTAGAATGGCCGGGGAATATATGGATATTATCGACTCTTTGGTTTTGGTAGCGCCCGCTATAGTTCCTAAAACAGGTACTTTATCATATAAGAAGTCTAAATTTTTAATAGAATTAAGCCGTTTTTTAGGTAAGTCTAATAGGTATTTGGTAGGAGAGGGTAATTGGGAGCCTTTTAGGGAGGACTTATCTGTAGCTAATATTGATTTATGTGCTTCAAATCCAAAAAGACTGCCCTACAGAGATGTTGTTTTTACACGTAACGCAGAAGAGCGTGTTGGCGGGGTTACAGCACAATGGGCTGGAGAGTTCCTTTCATCAAGTGAGGTTATAAATACGAGAGCTTTTTTGAGTAGCATTGATATACCTGTTATCATGATCTCTGCTGAAATCGACCACTTTGTAGAGACAAATATAAATCAAATATCTTGCGATAGTATTTTTCCCAATTGTACAAGAGTAGACGTAAATGATTCCGGGCACTGCTTATTTCAAGAATCTGATGAGATCCTTAACTTAATATTTGATAGTGTAGATGATTTGCTCTTAATTAATTAAAAGTTTATGGTATTTTAAAAAAAGCTGGCACTATTTCACCAAAGCCCTCGATATCTTTAGACTTATTTGTGGACATTGCTTTAGTATTCTGATTGATTTCTTTTTTATTATTGGTTGTGTCGGTTGAGTTTTCTTTAATGCGGTTTGAAGATTTTTTTCTATTCTCTTTTTTTTCTTTTCTAGTAGCTGAACGTGAATTACTGCGTTTGTATTTCCCTCCATCTTTTGGAAAGTCCTCTATACCATTGATTTTTATCTCTTTTATAGATTTAGCTTTAATTAACTCCAGAATTTCAACGTAGTTCTTTTCATCGAGACGTGAAACAAGCATTACCGTCTCACCCTTGCGTCCTGCTCGCCCTGTTCGGCCTATGCGATGTACATAATCCTCTGAATGATTAGGCACATCATAATTAAAAACGTGGCTGACGGACGGAACGTCCAAGCCGCGCGCGGCTACATCACTTGCAACTAATATTTTAATATCACCATTTTTGAATTTTTCTAGGGTTTCAGTTCGCAATGATTGGGGAAGATCTCCATGAATTGGAGCGGATGAAATTTTGTGTACTGAAAGAGACTTAGCTACAATGTCCACATCTTTTTTCCTGTTACAAAATACAATGCCATTATCAACTTCATTATTCTCAATGAGCCATCGTAATGTAGTTCTTTTTTGTTTCGGGTCAGAAGATGGCATTCGCACAATATATTGCTTAACAGTCTTAGCAGTCATATTTTTCCTAGCAATTTGTATTGTTACGGGTTGATGTAAAAATTGATCTACTAATCTCTTTATTTCATTTGGCATTGTTGCAGAGAAAAATAATACTTGCCGAGTGAATGGAGTTAGCTGAAAAATTCTTTCTATATCAGGTATGAAGCCCATATCTAACATTCTATCAGCTTCATCGACAACTAACGTTTGCACACCAGTCATAAGTATTTTTCCACGATCGAATTGATCTAATAACCTCCCTGGTGTGGCGATAAGAATATCAACCCCTCTCATTAATTTTTTGTCCTGTTCTGCAAAGCTTACACCCCCAATCAGTAGTGCCATTTCTAACTTTAAATATTTACCATATTGCTCAACATTTTCAGCAACTTGTGCTGCGAGTTCTCTTGTTGGACAAACAATTAAGCACCGAGGCATTCTGGCCCTGGCTCTTCCCGAGGCCAGTTTATGCATTGTTGGTAGTGTGAATGCTCCTGTCTTTCCTGTTCCAGTCTGAGCTATGCCTAAAACATCTCTTTGTTTTATGGCTGCTGGAATTGCTTTAGCTTGAATTGGAGTAGGTTTTTCATAACCCAAGTCATCCAAGGCTTTCAGTATTCTACTATCAAGTCCCAATTGATTGAATTTGACATCAACACTGGAGTCAGCGTTTATTTCTTGATTTTCTTTTTTTGAGCTCAACTGATGGTCACTTATTAATATTTATAGTAAGTTTATCCTACATATTTTATGGCGCAACATAGAGTTAGCGTTCTAAACGTCAAGCTGATTGATAACATTACTTTACTTCTTGTAAAAGCATGTTTATTTGACCTCAAAATTAATGACTCAGTCAAAGGAATTTATGATGTCCATTCAACGCACTTTTTCTATTATTAAACCAGATGCGACTGCAAGAAATATAACCGGTAAAGTTAATGCTAAGATCGAAGAATCTGGCTTGCGTATTGTTGCGCAAAAGCGTCTTCTTCTAACAAAGGAGCAAGCGTCTGGTTTCTATGCTGTTCACAAAGACCGGCCTTTTTATTCAGATTTAGTTAAGTTTATGATGTCTGGACCTGTAATCGTTCAAGTTTTGGAAGGAGAAAATGCTATAGCTGCATATAGAAAAGTTATGGGCGCTACTAATCCTGCTGAAGCAGATCCTGGAACCATAAGAGCTGAGTTCGCACAAAGCATAGATGCAAATACTGTTCATGGATCTGATGCTCCAGAAACTGCTAGTGAAGAGATTAAATTCTTTTTTGCTGAAAATGAAATAGTTGGTTAGTTACTTTTATTTAATTGCTTTGAGTGAATTAACTCATTTGCAATTTTTTTCAGTGCTTGAGGGTACGCCTCTAACTCTTTAATGAGTAATCGTTCCGATAATGACTGTGGCGTATCATCACTAAAAATTTCTATACTTTTTTGCAATACTATTTTACCTGAGTCTAATTCACTATTTATAAAGTGAACAGAGCACCCGTGAATAGTGTCACCTGACTCAATTGCTCTTTTGTGAGTATTTATTCCTTTGTACTTTGGGAGTAAAGAGGGATGTATATTAAGCAGTTTTCCTTCCCATCTTTCTACAAACCAAGGAGATAATATTCTCATAAAACCAGCGCAGCAGACAATTTGAATGTTTGCAGCCCTAAGATGAGTATCTAAATCTTTTTCGAACTCATGCCTATTTCTATACGTTTTATGATCTAATACCGCCGTTTTTATTCCGAATTCTTCAGCCTTTTTGAGTCCTTCAGCAGATGGTTTATTTGATATAACAATATTCAATTTTGCTGGATAGTCATTATTTTGCGTAGCTTTTAAGATTGCCATCATGTTGGAGCCACGGCCTGAAATTAGAACTGCTGTTTTAATTTTATGCATCTTTTAACTGTCCAATAACCCAAGCTGTTTCACCATAGCTTTCAAGCCGCTCGAGAACATCAGTCATTTTATCTTGCTTAACAGCCAAAACCATACCGACCCCGCAATTGAATGCTCTTAACATTTCAGACTCATCAATCTTTCCCGTTTGCTGAAGCCATTTGAAAACATTTGGTCTTGGGAATGATGATATATCTATGTCAAAAGACAAGTTTTTGGGAAGCATACGTGGTGTATTTTCAGTAATGCCACCTCCAGTTATATGTGATAAACCTAGCAACATGTCATCTTTTATTAAAGACAATATAGAATTAACATAAATTTTTGTAGGTGTTATTAGTGACTCGCCTAATGTTTTTCCTGCCATAAACGGAGAGGCATCATTCCACTTTAAGTCTGATACATCAACTATTTTGCGGATTAAAGAGTAGCCATTAGAGTGCGGTCCACTGGAGGCTATTCCAATTAATATGTCACCAGCTTTCATTTTCTCATGCTTTGGAAGCATTTTTTCTCTCTCAACAGCACCCACTACGAACCCTGCCAAATCAAAATCATCACCATTGTACATACCGGGCATTTCCGCTGTTTCCCCTCCAATTAATGCGGCACCTGATAGTTCACAGCCCTTGGCTATTCCTGATATAACTTTAGCTGCTTTTTTAGTATCGAGATGACCGGTTGCGAAGTAGTCTAGAAAAAAAAGGGGCTCGGCTCCGTTTGCAAGCACATCATTTACACACATTGCTACGAGGTCTATTCCCACAGTATCAAGAATGCCTGTATCTATTGCTATCCGTAATTTTGTTCCAACACCATCTGTTCCTGATATTAATACTGGATCTATCATGCCAGTAGCTTTTAAATCAAAAGCGCCGCCGAAACCGCCAATAGTACCCATAACACCCGGTCGATGAGTTTTTTTAACCATTGGCTTAATTTGTTCGACTAATTTCTCTCCCTCATCTATGCTGACTCCAGCATCTTTGTAGGTAAGTCCTTTTTTAGACATTTTTTTCTCCACTCAGTTAGGTGCTTAAGACAATAAAAAAAGTTTTATTTCAAGTTCTACCGTTACTTTATTTATATTACCGTTACTTTATTTATATTGTGGCCACTATTGGACTTTGCAAAATGATTAAAGAAGGTTATCGCTAGTATATGAAACTAATAAAGACAACACTAACGGTATTATTTTTCTTTTTCTTTTGCAGTTCAGTTTTTGCATCTGATCCATTTACAGTCAGTGGTATAAACGTTGATGCCAGTGGAAAGACACCCGTAAAAGCACAAGTTAAAGCAATTCGTGCAGGTCAGGCTAAAGCTGCCGATATCTTGTTAAAAAGGTTGACACTAGGTTACGGTAAAGAGGGGCAGATAAAGTCAATATCAGAAGATAATGCCGCAAAGATGATTCTTGCAATTGAAATAGGTAATGAAAAAAGGTCTTCAACTAGATATTTAGGAAACCTCACTGTTTCATTTAATCCAAGTGCTGTGAAAGCATATTTAAATCAATCTGGCGTAAAAATGGTTACTTCTCAATCACGCACTAGGCTTATTTTGCCACTTACTAATGGTGATTTAGTCCTAAATAATTCTTGGTATAGATCTTGGAGAAAGTCTGATACCGCAAATATTCTTACCCCTATGATTACATTGCCTATGTATAAAGCATCAAATATTTCTATAAAACCTTCTGATGTTAAGGATTTGAATTTTGATGTGTTTAAATCTATTGGCAAGCAGTTTGATGTTCAACAGTTGTTAATAGCTAATAATGTTAACGGCACAGCTAAAATGATAGATATTTCTTTAGATAGCCAAAAGGTTAAATCATTTTACTACAATGCCAACGCCAAAGATATTATTGATAAATTTCAAATTGAATGGAAAGAGTCCGCTATTAATTTCGCTATGAATAAATCGATGATATCAGTGGATGTTAATTATTCATCACATTCCGATTGGCTAAAAATTAAATCTATTCTTAATAATACATCTTTAATTTTAAATGCTAAATTAATTTCTTTTGCAAATAAAAGTGCAATCATGGAAATTTACCATGGTGGTGGTATTGAGGGGTTAATAAATGAGTTGAGCTATAAAGGTGTTAGTTTGAAAGCTGACTCATTATCAGGTTATTTTTTAACACTATCAGTAGTAAATTAGTATTATAACATATGATAAACAATCATCAACTCCCTCTAGATTTATCACCCTTACAAAAATTTTCATTTGAAAATTATGTGGGGGGCTCTGCTAACAGAAAAATAATAAAATTTTTAAGGTCACCAATGACTTGGAAATCACCAATTACCATGCTTGTGGGTCCAGTTGGAACCGGAAAATCTCATATTGGAAATGCTTGGGCTAATGAGACAGGTTTTCAGTTTCTTGATGATGCGAGTCAAATGGATGAAGAAATGCTTTTTTCCCAATTAAATTTGATATTGAATGGTACTGGGAGACGACTACTATTGGCGGATAAAAATTTTCCTAAAATGTGGCCAATCAAAATGCCTGATTTAATATCTCGATTAAAAAGTATAACATTAGTTGAATTGACTGAGCATGATGATGAGGTCCTTGAGTTGATAGTACGTAGGGTTTTTGAGGCGAAAGGGCGAAATGTTTCCCAAGGTCTGATTTCATATTTACTCAAACATTATGAAAGAAGTGTCCCCGCTCAAGTTCAAATCGCAGAGATGCTTGAGAAGGCTGCGCAATCACAGAAAGCTGACCTTAGTAAATCTTTTGCGATGAAGTTTTTAAAAACTAATTATGCTCCCATCCCAGGCTAAAAGTGAACCGCTTTCATTGACGGTGGCTTCATTAATTACATTCAATAATTTTAGTGCACTAAAGTCTGGACTAAACAACTTTTCTTTCGGTACATTTTTTTGAAATGGTTTGGAAAGATTTGTATCTACTGTTCCTGGGTGTAGTCCTAATATTATTTGATTTTTTGACTTTCTTGATACTTCAATTGAGAGGCATTTTATAACCATATTTAGTGCTGCTTTTGATGCTCGATATGCATACCATCCACCAATCTTATTGTCCGATATGGACCCAACTCTTGCAGATATCGCTGCAAGTACAGCTTTTTTATCATTTCTTAATAGAGGAATAAAGTGTTTAGCAACTAAAGCTGGTCCAATTGTGTTTATAAGAAAACTTTTATTAAACGAAGAGGTTTTTAAAGACTTCATATTTTTTTCAGGTGTTATTTCTTTATCTTGGAGAAGACCAGTAGCGATAATGCAAAGATCAAATTTTCCAGTAGTTAAGAGTTTCGATGATATACTTTGAATGCTATCTTCATTAGATAAATCTAGTTTCTCGGTAATTATTTTATTCGAAGTATTTTTTTCTGGATAACGTGAAAGAGCGTAGATCTTATCTACTTGGTCGGAGTTATCTAGGTTCTTTACTAACGCTTTTCCAATTCCTCCAGAAGCACCTATGATTATTACTCTTAGTCTGTCACCCATTGTTGGAAGTTTATAATTCATTTATTACCCTTTCTACACCGTTTGGAACAGTATTTAATTTCTTCCCAGTTTCGTTCCCATTTTTTTCTCCAGGAAAAAGGTAGCGAACAATTTAAACAATTTTTTACCGGAAGATTTATTTTTTTGTGTACCATATTGTGCATACGAACCACTTGTTATTTTAGTGCGTATTAATATCATGAAAAAAAAGAAGAATTTAATTCCGATACTTGTAGACCAACTAACCGAGAGCATATCTTCCTTAGAAGTGAGCGAAAAACACGATAGCGTAGTTCTGTTAATGGAATTAGATGAAGTTCTATCTGAGGTGCCTCACCATCGAAAAAAAATAATTTTTTTAATCTCAGCTATGCGCCATTTTGCAAAGCAACTTGAGTTAAATGGTTGGCAAGTAGATTATGTAGCGTTGAATGATGAAAATAATTCGGGAAACCTCATTGAAGAAATATCAAAAGCCATATCGCGTCATTGTGTAGACCAAGTTCGTATTTGTGAGCCATCAGATTGGAAAACTTTTAATACTCTAAAAGAGCTGCAAAAAAATAATTTATTTAATATTAGCTTTACGCCCGATAATCGTTTTTTAGCATCTCATTCCGAATTTGAGGAATGGGCAGAGGGTAGAAAACAGTTTCGAATGGAGTACTTCTATAGAGAAATGAGGCGTAAAACTAATATCCTTATGGAGCAGGACAAACCCGTTGGTGGGAAATGGAACTTTGATAAAGACAATAGAAAGCCACCAGTAAAAGGCTTGAGTGTGCCATCATCAATTAATTTTCTACCCGATAGGGATACATTAGAGGTTATTTCCCTTATTGAACAAATGTATCCAGATCGAATAGGTGATATTGGAAACTTTTTCTATGCTGTCACACGAGAAGACGCACTTAAGTCGTTAAATTACTTTATTGACAATCTTTTGCCTAAATTTGGTGATTATCAGGATGCTCTGATGACAAACCAACCTTTTCTTTTTCATTCACTACTATCACCATATATTAATATTGGTTTATTGCAGCCACTAGAAGTTTGCTTGGCTGTTGAGCAAGCTTACTATAATGATAAGGCTCCATTAAATGCAGTAGAAGGCTATATTCGCCAGATTATTGGCTGGCGAGAGTATGTAAGGGGTATTTACTGGCTCAAAATGCCTACTTATTTGGAGGAGAATGCTTTACAAGCTTCACAAGTATTGCCAGATTTTTACTGGACTGGGAATACTGATATGCATTGTCTATCTGAGGCTATAAACCAAACCTTAGAACATTCATACGCGCATCATATTCAGAGATTGATGGTCATAGGTAACTTTTGTTTAAT
>JBELEM010000048.1:0-6205 GCA_042093735.1 Hellea sp.
TGGGTCCAACTTCACAGCATCCACCTATTATACTCGCGCCCATATCTAGCCACTTAAGAGCGTAATCAAGATATAAATCTGGTGTTAGGTCTTTTCTTCCCTTCAAGCTCTCAACAGTTCCACCTGCCCTTAAACTCTCAACAGACTGAAATGCATTTGCATATGCCCCGACCTTTGGAAATGAACCTATGAGTACTGGTAAAGCCTGACTAACCGTTTCCGGCATACTGCAATTGATCATTATTGCTTCCACACTCAGCTTTTTCATTTCTTTTATAGCTTCAGATAAATTTTCTCCAGATCTTAATACAAAAGGGTTGCGATCATCCAAGGTAAAGCTAACACATGAAGGCAATCCACTTTCATTGGCAGCAGTTACTGAGGCTTTAGCCTCGCGAATTGTTGACATTGTTTCACAAATAAAAAGATCAACGCCATCTTGTTGTACTTTTACAAGCTTTCTATAGTCATCAATGCATTCTTCATAACTAGGCACTAATTCTGGTTTATAACTGGCTACTATGGGACCAAGACTTCCAGCTATTTTTATATACTCTTTTCCGCTTTTAACCTTAGCAGCTTTAGCAACAGCCTTCGCTGATTGATGTATTTTATCAAATAGCTCAATACTCGCATCCCGGCGTAATCGGAAAGGTGTAGCTGTGTAATTATTCAATGAAATAACCTGGGCACCTGACTTAATAAAATCAAAGTGAAGCTCTTGTACGAGTTCAGAGTTATCTAATAATACACGAGTAGACCAGAGGGGTGTAGGTTTTTGACCTGACCTCTTTATAAGCTCTTGACCCATACCGCCGTCTAATAAAACAACTTTTTTAGTCATTAGTTTTAGCAATACGTTCAAAAAAGTTCGTTAAATACGAACTAAAGGACCTCCAACATTCTACTCTAAAAGAAGTTTCACTTTCTCTAAATAGAAGAATTGAAACGCTTTCAAAAACTGTTCGAGAAGATTTTCCTACTGGGAATGATTTTAAATCAAGATCTAAAGGGCAACCCGAATTTATATATTTTTGCACCTCTGATCCCCTTAGTATAAGGCCTATATTTCTATTGGAAATATCAGTTATGCTTATTGTTAAGTATCCGCTTAGTCGCGCAAATATATCATCAAATTGAGGCTTTAGTTTTGGTTCAGAAATTACAATCCACTCATCTGGTCCAAGGCACATACACAACGTTTTATCTATTTTTTCAACCCCCCCAATATTCTTTGGAAAGTTGAAGCCAAATACATTGCTTGCTTTTTTTAAAGAGCTCTGATGCATACGAATGCTAAATCGTAACTGATCTCCAATAACTTCGCATTCGAATTTATCTGACTTTTTAAGATTGATATTGACTGCCTGATCAAACATGAATTCTTTTTCCTTCAGGGTCATAAAATACCGATTTGCAAACTTTTGCCTGAATAGTACCACTGGGCATTGGTATGTAAACGTCCTCTCCCATAAGATTAAACCCATCTTCAATTACAGCCATAGCAACAGATTTTTCAAGGCTTTCCGACCAATAGCTCGAAGTAACATGTCCTATCATCTTCATAGGTTTGGGCTGTTTAGGATCAAGCACAACTTGTGAACCTTCAGCTAAAACAGTCAATGGATTCTCAGTGAGAAGTCCCACAAGCTGCTTACGCATTCCACTTACTAAATCTTTTCTGTTTAAAGACCTCATACCAACAAAATCTTTCTTCTTCTTTGCAACCGCCCAAGCCATTCCTGCGTCATGGGGTGTAACTGTTCCATCCGTATCTTGACCAACTATAATAAATCCCTTTTCAGCCCTCAAAACATGCATCGCCTCTGTTCCATATGGAGTGATTTTATATTTTGAGCCTTCAGCCATAAGAATCTTCCAAAGCGCAAGACCATAATGCGAAGGTACATTTATCTCAAAACCAAGCTCACCGGTAAAACTCACTCTGAATAGTCGTGTCGGAATTCCACATATACTTCCAAGCCTTACTGACATGTGGGGAAAAAAGTCTGCGCTCAAGTCGATTCCTTCAACTAATGGCTTCAAGATGTCTCTGGCATGTGGACCATTCAATGCTATTACAGCCCACTGCTCAGTGGTGGAGGTTAACCAAACATTGAGGTCATTAAACTCAGTTTGTAAATAGTCTTCCATATGACGAAAAACTCTGGGAGCACCTCCAGTGGTGGTAGTTACATGATATCTATCCTCAGCAATACGCGCTACAACGCCATCATCATAAATATAACCATCTTCGCCAAGCATTAGTCCATAACGGCAATTTCCAACTTTTAGGCTTGTCCAGCTTGTGCAATACATCAAATTCATGAACTTAGTCGCATCAGGGCCCACAACTTCGATTTTTCCAAGCGTTGATGCATCAAATATACCTAGGCTATCTCGCGTGGACTTGCACTCACGCGCAACAGCTTGATCCATGTTTTCATCATCTTTTGGAAAGAATCTAGCCCTACGCCACAATCCTACTGGTTCATAAATTGCACCATTAGACTCCGCCCATGCATCAATAGGGGTTTTTCTGACTGGGTCAAAAAGCTCTTTATCGCGATAACCAACAAATGTTCCAAATGTAGTCGGTGTATAGGGAGGTCTAAATGTAGTTAAACCCACTTTTTCGATTGAACTACCAACTTCTCTTGATGCAATTTCTAAAGCATTTAAATTAGAGGTTTTACCCTGATCTGTTGCCATTCCATTAGTTGTATATCTTTTTACATGTTCAATAGATTTAAAACCCTCTTGTACCGCTAAAGAAATATCTTTTTCTGTGACATCATTTTGAAAATCGACAAAAGCTTTTTGTTTTTCTTTGCTGATATAGCTAGGTATATTACTTGAAACAACACCCGTTCCAAATGATTGCTCTTTAACAATATACTTTTTGCTATTTTCAAAGACCGAATTTCCTTCATTAAGTGCTTTAGCAATACCAAAGTTACCATTACAACTACCAATGCAACAAACATTTTCGTGTGCTTTATCTGGTACATAAGCAGATAAATCTTTGTTCCATTTTATCGTGCCCTTAGAATGCGACCAAAGGTGTAAGCTTGGGGTCCACCCTCCTGACATTATTAGAGCATCACATTTCACTTTAAACTTTTTATTTAGCGTGGGCTCGAAAACCTCAAATGAATTTATTCTAAGCTTGCCATAAGTTTTTGAAATACTTGAGTTTAAATGAACTACTATCCCCCTACTTTGAGCCTTCGCTAATAAGTCTGCATCTATTTCTTTTCTCAAATCAATAATTACTGAAACGCTTACTTTAGCATCACACATTTCAAAAGCAGTCTCATATGCACTGTCATGACTGGTGAATATAGATATGTTGTCTCCAACTCTAACTCCATATTTATTTAAGTAAGTTTGAGCAGCATTTGATAACATTACCCCGGGCTTATCATTTCCATTAAACACTAACGGTCGCTCTATTGCACCCTGGGCTAAAATAACTCTTTTAGCTCTAATTCTATGCAACTGTTCTCTAGCCCTACCCTCAGGCACTTCTGACATATGATCAGTTAACCGTTCTGACAGAGCAACGAAATTATCGTGCCAGTAACCTATGGCAGTAGTTCGTGTCATTATTTTTACATTATTTGATTTTTCTAGTTTACTGCGAGCCTCAGAAAGCCACTGATCTGCGCTCATGTTATCAATTATTTTATTACTTGATGATAGTAAACTACCACCTATCTCAGGTTGCTCATCAACCAATATAACACGACCTTCTTTCTGACTTGCTGTTAAAGCCGCTGCTAATCCTGCTGGTCCTGAACCAATAATTAGGGTCTCACAATGTCCATAACTGCTAGCATAGTTATCAGGATCTTCATTAACAGGAGCAGGCCCTAGACCCGCGAGATTTCTTATAAAAGGCTCATAGACTTTATCCCAAAATGATTTTGGCCACATAAAAGTTTTGTTGTAAAAACCCGCGGGAAAAAACATAGAAAATATATTATTAAAAGCGCCAATATCAAATTTTAAATTAGGATAGCTATTTTGGCTAAATACTTGTAATCCTTCAAATATTTCTAGTGTAGTTGCTCGAACATTAGGTGTTATTTTTCCTTCACCTCTATCAAACGTAACAATAGCATTTGGCTCTTCAGAACCGGAACTAAGTATCCCTCTTGGTCTATGATACTTGAAGGATCTTCCCATTAAATGCACTCCATTAGCTAATAATGCTGAAGATAAAGTATCACCGCTATAGCCAAGGTATATTTTGCCATCAAAAGAAAATTTTATGACTTCTTTTTCATTTATGACACTGCCTGTTTGACTGCGAAAGTTTTTCATTTCTTAGCGGCCTCAATCTGTGTTTTTGTAGGGCGGTTTTCACCCATTTTATAGGTCATTATAAACTTATCAGTTTTTGTATTACGAATAGCATTAAAAAACATATTACACCCTGCGTTATGCCACCAGCGTTCAGCATGTTCTCCTCTGAAATTATTTCTGATAAACATAAATTTCGACCACTCTTCATCAGTCATTTCAGATTGAGCAATAGCATCAGGCCTAACAATGTGTGCCTCCCCAGCATATGCAAATTCAATTTCTGGGCGTTTTTCTTTGCAGTACGGACAATGGATTAGTAACATTATATACCCTTAATGCGCCACGGCTGCAGCAGCTGCTTCATCAATTAGTCGACCACCTATAAATCGATCAAGATTAAAGGGCGCATTTATTTTATGTGGTTCGTTATGTGCAATGGTATAAGCTAGCATATTTGCTGCACCCGGCGTTGCTTTAAACCCTCCGGTTCCCCACCCACAATTTACATAAAGTCCACCTACTGGGGTTTTACCAACTATAGGAGATCTATCAGGTGTTACATCTACTACGCCGCCCCATGAGCGCAACATACGCATTCGTTTAAATATTGGAAATATTTCACAAATTGACATCAAATTATGTTCTTGTAAATGCAGCGCCCCCCTCTGACTGTAGCTTGTATATTGATCAGTACCAGCACCTATAACAAGCTCACCTTTATCGGACTGACTTATATAAGCATGAACTGCATTAGACATTACTACACAAGGAAAAACTGGTTTGATAGGTTCTGAAACTAAAGCCTGAAGAGGGTAGCTCTCCAAAGGAAACCTTAAACCTGCCATTTCCATAACAACTGAAGTATTTCCAGCAGCCGATACGCCAACTTTTTTAGACTTTAAGTAACCTTTTGCAGTTTCCACCCCCTCAACATTTCCTGATACATCACGGCGTATTCCAGTTACTTCACAGTTTTGTATAATATCAACACCTAATTTAGATGCAGCACGTGCATAGCCCCAAGCAACACTATCATGCCTTGCTGTACCTGCCCTCATTTGTAAAGCGCCGCCCATAACAGGGTAACGCCGACTGCTAGATATATCCAACGGCGGACAAAATTCCTTGCATTCCTCTGGTGTTAACCATCTGTTATCAACATTGTTTAATCGATTTGAATAAACATGACGTTGAAAGCTTTGAACATCATGAACATTATGAGCTAACATTAAAACGCCGCGTTTAGAAAACATTACATTATAGTTCAATTCTTGACTTAAACCATCCCAAAGGTCCACTGCGTGATCATATAGTGCCGCACTTTCATCAAATAAATAGTTGGATCTGATTATAGTTGTATTTCTTCCCGTGTTGCCGCCACCAATCCATCCCTTTTCCAAAACAGCCACATTCTTAATACCATACTTGCTTGCAAGGTAATAGGCCGCTCCGAGCCCATGGGCACCTCCGCCTATTATAATAACGTCATATTCTTTTTTTGGCTCTTTATTTGGAAATTGAGATGGCCACTTTTTATGACCTGATAAAGCGTTAGCAAATAAAGAAATAGCAGAAAATTTCATATCATCTAGCTTCTTAATTTTTCATTTTCTGGATCGTGAGGACTATCATTGAGAACTTTGCATTTATATCTTTTTCCCAAAATCTCAATAGAGAGATCGTTGCCCACTTTCGATTGATCTGGATGAACCATACCGAGTGCCAATGACTTATTCATTCTCCACCCATACCCACCACTTGTAGCTCTTCCAACTACCTCATTATTATTGTAAATTGGATTGTTACCAATTACATCAGCATCATTTACATCCATAACCTCAAGAGTTACAAAAGCATTATCAAAACCTCGTTTTTCCCATTCTAGAAGGGCATC
>JBELEM010000048.1:6305-8905 GCA_042093735.1 Hellea sp.
TTTACAGGAGCATAACCAACATGGGTTTCTTGGCCTGTAAGCCAAGGGAAACATTCATTAGATAGGTTTGCGCCTGTAATGGGCTGAAGAATATCCCTAGACTTTGGCCCAGCTAAAACGAGAACGCCCATTGAATTAGTTAGATCAGTGAATTGAACTGATCCATCAGCTGGTATATGCTTTTTAAGCCAATCATGGTCTAAACGATGGTTAGCTCCGGCCGAAACCATATAAAAGCTGTCCTTACTCTCACGTTGGATAGTGAATTCGCTATGAACACCTCCTTTAGACGTTAAGCCATGACATAATGCAAGTTTACCATGTGCCACTGGCATCCTCTGAGCAAATATCCAATTCAAAAACTTTAAAGCCCCCGGACCTTGAACTCGGCATTTTGCAAATGCCGTCATATCTAAAAGACCTGCGTTTATTGCTGTGTTTTTACACTCATTACCTACATGCTCATAATAAGATGATCTACGAAATGACCATTCATCTTTTTGCTCTACGCCTTCAGGTGCAAACCAATTTGGGCGTTCCCACCCAAACAACTGTCCGAACACTGCACCTCTCTCCTTCATCCTATCATAGCAAGGCGAAGTTCTCAGCGGCCTAGCTGCAGGTCTCTCTTCATCGGGGTAATGTATAGCAAATACATCCGCATATGCTTCTTCATTTTTCTTAACTAAATAACTTTTAGTCGCATAAGGACCAAATCTTCGAGGATCAACTCCCAACATGTCCACAGTGGGTTCACCCTCAACTATCCACTCGGCAAGTTGCCACCCTGCTCCACCAGCAGCAGTTATTCCAAAACTGTGACCCTCATTAAGCCAAAAGTTTTTCTTATCCCATGCTGGACCCACTATTGGGTTTCCGTCAGGAGTATAAGCAATAGCTCCATTATAAACTTTCTTAATTCCCAACTCTTCAAATATAGGAACTCTATGCATTGCGCTTTCTATATGCGGCATTAACCTATCAATATCTTCTTGAAATAGCTCATATTCTGATTGCTCATCAGGACCATCAAGATAACAAGCAGGTGCACCATGCTCATATGGACCGAGTATAAGTCCTCCAGCTTCTTCGCGCATATACCATGACCCGTCAGACTCCCGAAGAACTCCAAGTTCCGGTTCTCCATTAGCACGGCGCTTTAGTATATCTGGATGTGACTCAGTTACTATGTATTGATGCTCAACGGGTACGACAGGAATATCAAGCCCTACCATTTCACCAGTTTTTCTAGCAAAAGACCCCGTACAAGAGACAACATGCTCGCATATTATATCGCCTTTATCAGTGGACACCATCCACATACCATCATCAAGCTGTTCAATACCCTCCACAGTCGTGTAGCGATATATTTTAGCTCCGCCCTCCCTTGCTCCCTTAGCAAAAGCTTGAGTTAAATCTGCAGGCTGCACATAACCATCTTCAGGGTGCCGCATAGCACCTATTAATCCGTCCTTTTTCGCAAAAGGCCATATATCCACAACTTCATCCGGAGTAAGGAACTCAACTTCAACACCAATCGTTTGAGCAACGCCGGCATATTGCAAATATTCATCCATTCTATCTTGATTAGTTGCGAGCCTTATATTTGATACAGGTCGGATTCCAACATCTTGTCCAGTTTCTTCCCCTAAGCGCTTGTAAAGATTTACAGAATACTTATGAAGTTGCCCTACAGAGTAACTCATATTAAATAATGGCAATAGACCAGCTGCATGCCAAGTAGAACCTGATGTTAACTCTTTTCTTTCTATCAAACAAACATCACTCCAGCCCTTTTTGACTAAGTGATATAGCGTCGAAACACCCACGACACCGCCGCCAATTACAACAACTTTAGCTGTACTTTGAATATTAGTCATAAAAAGCCCCTAGGAGGATTAAAATGTTATAGTATATAAATAAAATTCTACCTGTAAGAATCAAATTACCCCTTATTTAAGTATATACCATAGTGTCAATTTACAGTAGTTAACATTAGCGCTATTAATGTTACATAAAAGGAATATTGTATCACAAATCAATATTAGGCCAGACTACAAGAAACAAACACGTCAATATACTATTTTTAATCTTGCCTGAATACCATAATAGTATAGATGAACCTCCATCTTTATGAGTAATTAATTCATAGCGCCGCAGTAGCTCAGTGGTAGAGCGCATCATTGGTAATGATGAGGTCGGGAGTTCAATTCTCCCTTGCGGCACCACTCATTTTTCTTGCAAATAGAAATAAAAACGTAAATACAAAGAAAATGAATCCTTACAAACTTTTACAAAGAATCAAAACCTATCTACTTACTTTGCCAGTTCTTATATTAACTGCTTGCGGAGGTGACAGTTCAAGTAATCCACCACCCTCTGTAGCAGCAAACTCCCCTCCAATAATTTCAGGTGAAGTTTCTTCAATACGCGTTGGCGAGGGTCTTAACTTTACGCCTACTGCGAGTGATCCAAACAATGATAATTTAACATTTTCATCCGAGGGCCTGCCGGAATGGATAAACTTTAATACTGCCACAGGACAATTAACAGGGACTCCCCTTGATGAAAACCTTGGTAGCGTATCATCCATAACCATT
>JBELEM010000049.1:0-8699 GCA_042093735.1 Hellea sp.
AGCAGCCAAAAAGTGTTCATGATTTTTGAATTTTTGACTTTCTTTTGGGTTTAAACCAATTTTATCACCATAATATTTTAATTGAAAAATACCATGATGCCTTATCACCCAGCTACACTCCTCTCTAACATATGGAGCTATAACAGTTGCTGCAAAGCTGTCATGGTTTAATGGTGCTAAATCATCGCCAATATCATGAATTAAAGAGCTTACTATCCAGTCAATATCGGCGTCATCTCTTAAAGCTCTTGTTGCTGTTTGTAAACAATGTTGCAGTCTGTCTATTTTATAGCCAGAGAAGCTATTTTTTAGCTTTTCTAGAGCACTTACAATTCTATAAGGCAGATCAACGAGAAATTTTTTTTCATGCTCGGCAAGTAATGTATAATCTTCAACAGTGCCGTCTTCCATTCTAGTAAAATTAACTGTTTTCATTTTATAGCTCAGTAGGAACAGATGTTACATTATTACCTTTTGATAACATTCGGTAAAGGCTTGTCACCCCGTCGTGGTCTGTATAGCAACCTTGCAAATGCCTAATTCCTTCATCCCCATTATATTTTGTTCTTCCATGAAGTAATCTGTAGTTATCCATCATCAGGAGAGTACCTTTTTTAAAAGGAAATTGTATCTGATAATCCGGATGGTTACTCAATTCATTTAATCTTTTTCTTCCTGCATAAAAATAATCTAATGTTTTTTTATCTAGAGCAGGAACATAATCAAGTCTGTTACTTAAACGAATTCGATTTATAATATTATTATGATTTCTTTCGATAATTGAGCCCCAATTTTCTAAAATTGCGGAGGGTCCTTCATATCGAAACCGCACATTAACACTTTCTAAAATTTTAGAATGTTTAGGCATCTCTAATTCTAGCTGTTTAATTATTGCTACGCCGTCTGTTAAAGTTGAAAGTCCACCAGATACATTATTTTCAAGGCAATGAAGAAATTGTATTCCAGGAACTGGTTCTCGGTATGGATTATCTGTATGGGATGATAAGGCATCATCAGTATAAGCTGTATCCGTGGGCATTCTTTTTTTCTCAACATTAAATAGTTTGCCCCAATGTGTGTGTCTTACATAGCCGAATTTTCCTGCTAACTTTAATAAATTGTCTTTTTCTGTCGGCGTATTTTCCATTATACAGAAGCCATACTTTAGAAAGTCATGCAACATGTGCTTTAGGTTGGAAGGGTCCTCAAGGCGTTCCCAATCTATTCTCTTTATTTCTAATGAAGATGTCCAACTTTCTAATTCAGGGAGGCATTCAACGTCCTTAAGCCAACCAATTTCATTTTTTATCTGATCCAAATTAAAATGACCCTCAAATGAGTCACTAAAGCAGATGTTTAAGCTAGATTTTTTTGAAATTTTTGCTTTTAATACCTTCAATTCAGGCTGAAAAGTCGAATGCTCATATTTTCTTTGTTTGCTTATTGGGTCTATTGAGCAGGAGTTTAATGCTCTTTCTCGGAGCCACAATGGGTGGAGTTCTATGCTTTTGTCCTGATAAGTTAAAATTAGTTCGCCTGTTTGTGGTTTCACATAAACGGTTTCATGACTTTTAAGCATATAGAATCTTTAAATGTTTGTTTACAATCTATCTCATAAACTGCAGGGTCTGACTATATTAAAAATCAATTATCAGAAATAATTATACTATGCTTCAAAAAGAAAAAACCTGTAAATCTCCTGTAAACGAACAGAAAATAATAAAAGCTTTTGGCATGGAAATGCACAATCCTGTATTTGTTATCAGCGCATTTCTGATACTTATATTTTCTATTATTACATTAGTTTTTCCAAGTGAATCAAATACCGTTCTTAACGGTGCAAAATTATGGACATTATCCAAATTTGATTGGTTCTATTCTTTAATTCCTGTTCTAATTTTAACTCTTTGCGTAGTCTTAGCTATATCACCTTTTGGTAAAATTAAACTTGGCGGCGAGGATGCTAAGCCCGAGTACAAAGTAGGCTCTTGGATTGCAATGCTTTTTGCAGCTGGTGTTGGCATTGGTTTTATGTTTTACGGCTCCTCTGAGCCCCTTGGATACTATACTGACTGGTACGGTACTCCGTTTAATGTGCAAGCTGAAACTGAAAATGCAAGGAGACTGGCATTCACAACTTCAGTTTTTCATTGGGGGCTATCAGCTTGGTCTATTTATGCTATTGTAGGATTAACATTAGCTTTCTTTGCATATAATATTGGGCTTCCACTTACAATTCGTTCTGCATTTTTTCCTATATTCGGAGAAAAAATATGGGGTTGGCGTGGACACGTAATCGATATGTTTGCAGTCGTTTCTACTATTTTTGGACTCGCATGCACAATTGGTATAGGAGCAACGCAAGCCACAGGTGGACTTAGCTACATATTTAATGTGGAAGCTACAAAAAGCCTTCAAATTATATTGATTTTTACTATAACGATCATAGCTATTTTTTCTATCCTTCGAGGAATGAATGGAGGAGTAAAACTATTAAGTAATGTGAATATGTTTTTTGCGGGATTGCTCTTGTTTTTTGTTATTGTAGCGGGTCCAACGGTCGGAATATTCAAAAGCATGTTCGAAACATTTATTCATTCAGTACCTGATAGTTTACGATTAACTAATTGGGTGGGTAGAGCCGACAAGAACTTTTTTCACGACTGGACAATTTTTTATTGGGCCTGGTGGATTGCGTGGTCGCCGTTTGTTGGAATGTTTATTGCTAAGATATCTAAAGGAAGAACAATACGTCAATTTATGATGGGAGTATTAATTGCGCCTTTTAGTATAGGGTTAGTATGGTTTACGGCTTTCGGTGAGACGGCTATTTCTCAATTTGAAGATAAAGTGGGAGACTTATCTGAGGGCATGACTGACTCTTCCTTAACTTTATTTCAAATGCTTAATAGTTTGCCTTATGCTGACCTAACTTCTGTTGTAGCAATCTTTTTGTTAATTATCTTTATAGTTACATCTGCTGACTCAGGTTCACTGGTAGTAGACAGTTTGACATCGGGTACTCAGAAGGACACGCCAGCAAGACAAAGAGTTTTTTGGGCAATATTAATCGGATTAACATCTATAGCTTTACTTTACGGGGGTGGTGAGGAAGCTTTAAAATCATTGCAAGCAGGCACAATTACTGCCGCTCTGCCGTTTAGCTTTATAGTTATTCTTTATGGATTTTGTTTGATAAAGGGGTTACTGTCTTATACAAAAAATAGTCATGACTAGGTCTATTTTTGATCAACTCTAAAAAGAGACTTTAAGTCCCATTGCGCATTTTCTTTGAACATAAACTTGTTCAGAGAAAGAGACACTATAATCATTGCCAACAAATTTATTGCCATAAGGTGAATGTAATGAAACTTTACATTCTGCGTCTCCATTGATGCATTTTCAGCTAATGGTAATAGCATCCAATAATAAAATATTACTCCAAAAATAACTGAGATAATTACAGAGCGTGCATCAATGTTTTTAAATAAGAGTCCTACTATAAAGGCGGCTAATATCGGCATAGAAAGTAAACCATATAATCGCTGAACCGTGTTGATGATACTTTGTTCTGGGTTGTTGAAAATTGGTATCATCATAAAAGCCATAATAACCATTATTATTGATACCCACAAAGAAAGCTTTTTAACATTAGGATTTTTACTTATGTAAGTTTCATGTATATCACAGACCCATAGTGCTGCAGAGGCATTAAGAATAGAATTAAATGTTGTAAGAACTGCTGCAACAATAGCAGCAGCAAAAGCTCCAGAAAGAAAGCTTGGAAGTAAATCACCTACCAGTGTCCCATAAGCTGCATCTCCAATATCTCCATATAGTTTGTAAGCAACTATACCGGGAATAACGATTATCGGCGGCACAATTAATAGTCTAATTATGGCTGCGGCTAATATGCCTTTTTGCGCTTCTTTTACTGATGGCGATGCCATTGCTCTTTGTGTTATTGTTTGATTGGTTGACCAATAAAACATTTGAATAAAAACCATTCCAGTAAAAAGTGTTGAAAATGGTATATCAGAATCTGGTGTTCCAATAAGTGTAAGCCTTTCTTTAGGTACTCCTGAAAAATCAAAGTTTATTGTATTTAAAGCAATTAATGTCACCGTAATTGCAAGCCCAAGGAGTAAAACGCCTGAAAAGGTATCTGAAACAGCAACTGCACGAAGTCCTCCAAATATAGAATATGCAGCCCCAAAACCAGCAAATAAGACTGCCAGAACATATAAGTTTATATCGACGTTGAACATGCTTTGAATAAATAAAGATCCTCCATAAAGTATTGCTGGCAAGAAAATAAAAATATTACCTAGTAAAAAAAGTAATGAAACAAGTGCTCTTATATGCTTGTTTTTGTACCTTATTTCTAACAATTCAGTTGTAGTTGTGCAGTTGTATTTATAATAAATAGGTATAAAAATGAAACAAAGCATACAGAGACCTGCTACTGCAGCTAGCTCCCACCAAGCAAGTAAAGCCATCTGGTTTCCATTCATACCAACAAGCTGATCAGTTGATAAGTTAGTTAGGGTGATTGAGCCCGCTACAAAGTACCATTTTAAGCTGCCTCCTGCTAAAAAGTACTCTTTTTCTTGATTTACATTTGGGGAAGATTTTAAACAGTACCACACAGTAACGATGGCAATTGCTAAGAGTAATGAAATAAATATTATTATTTGAATTAATTCAAGCTGCATTTATAATATTCCATTCTATGTGTTTAATATTTTAGTTTGGTTTGCTTGCTTGTTGATATACTACGGGAAAATGTGATGATTGCATCAGAAAAAAATATATTTTCTCTTACAAATAAATATTATTCATATGTTTTTCGTGTTGGTGATAATGGCATACTAGAACATGTTTATTATGGAGCACCACTCAATAACCCCATAAATTCTTTTTCACATCATTATCAGACTCACAGAGATGGAGTTTTACATTTTCAAGGTGAAAAAAATTACAATTTATCCGAAATACCTCAGGAATATCCTACTTTTGGATCGACGGATTTTAGATTTCCAGCTTTTCATTGTAAAAATGAGGATGGAAACACTATATCAGTTCTTAAATATAAAGAGCATTTCATTATTAGTGACAAAAAACCTTTAAGCGGCCTACCATCCGCTCGGGGTGGTAACTGTAATACTCTGATTGTCCGTTTGGAAGATAATAGTCATAAGATTGTCGTAGACCTTACTTACACAATTTACAAAAATCATGGCGTACTAGTCAGGTCATCTAAAGTAAAAAATAAAGGTAATAAAAAGCTTGAATTGAGCAATATATATAGTTCCTCAATAGATTTTCCTGCCTCTCAGTTCAAAATATTACATCTTCATGGCTCATGGTCCAGAGAGTTATCAGAGGAGACTATGAGTGTTCCAAGGGGGCGTTTTATCATTGACAGTAACCGTGGATCATCAAGCGCAGCTCATTCGCCTTTTATAGTCCTCTGTGAAAATCAATGTAATGAGATAAGTGGCAATGTATACTCATCAAGTCTTATTTATAGCGGCAATCATTCGATTTCAGTAGAAAAGGGCGAATTTAATAATGTTCGATTGTTAACGGGAATAAATCCTTTTAATTTTAGTTGGTCCCTAAGTCCTGGTGACTCCTTTCAAAGTCCCGAAGCAGTTCATGCTTTTAGTAAAGATGGGTTAAGGGGAATGTCACATATTTGGCATTCTTTTATAAGAGAAAAGATTACGCCTGTAAGTTTCAAAAATAAACCAAGGCCCACTTATATTAACACTTGGGAATCATCTTATTTTAAAGTTAATCAGGCGGAAGTTCTTAATCTTGCTGATAAAGCCGTCTCAATTGGTTTGGAGATGGTTGTCCTAGATGATGGGTGGTTTGAGGGAAGAACTGATGATACATCATCTTTAGGTGATTGGTACGCCGACGCTAATCGGTTTCCGGATGGAATTCAAGACTTGGCAATTAAGATAAAAAATAAAGGATTAAAATTTGGAATCTGGGTTGAACCAGAAATGATTAATACGCGGAGTGAATTGTATAAAAATCACCCTGACTGGGTTTTAAAGGCCCCGGAGAGTATTTCTTCATTGGGCAGAAATCAATTGGTATTAGACTTTTGTAATAATGATGTTGTAAATTATATTTTTGATAAACTTGATAGTCTCCTCTCTGAAGGTAATATAGATTATGTTAAGTGGGATATGAATCGTAATATGTCTGAGGTTGGTTCTCCGAAGGTTTCCATACAGAAACAGCTTGAGGTCCCGCATAGATATATTCTAGGGCTATATTCATTATTGAATCGTCTAACAAAAAAATACCCTAATGTTTTATTTGAAAACTGCGCTAGCGGTGGTAACAGATTAGACCTTGGCATGCTTAGCTATATGTCACAAAGTTGGCCAAGCGACATGAGTGATCCTATTGGACGATTGAAAATTATAAATGGCTGTTCCTATTTGTTTCCATTAGATGTGTTATCGGCCTACATTGGTCCATCCCCAAACCATCAAAATGGAAGAATTACTTCAATCAATAGTAGATTTAATGCGGGTGCATTTTGCGCCGCACAAGGTATCTCACTGAATCATAGTGATATTGATAAAAATAAAAGTGAATTAACTGAGCTCATGAAGTTTGCTAAGGAGCATTCTTCTGATATGATTGGCGGTAGATTCTATAGACTAAAAAAATCAGATAATGCTTATTGCTGGCAGTATATTACAAAGGATTATGACAAGGTTTTCTTGTTGTATTTTCATATATTATCAGGCCCGAATGAACCTTTTAAGCATATAAAGTTTGTTGAACTAGAAGAAAACAGTAATTACTTACAGGTTTGTAACGGAAAAATATATTCGGGAAATTTATTAATGGAAAATGGATTTACCTTACCTTATGTCTCAATGACTCATGATAATAAAAATATTAGTTATATGCCTAAGGGAGACTTTACTTCAAAGCTTTTTGTATTCGAGAAAATATAGAGGATTTAAATTTGTCAAATGGATAAGAGAGAAACAAATAAACTTTCACGTGAAGAAAGATTGGCCAAAAACTTACGAAATAATTTAAAACGGCGAAAAGATGTTCAGAGAAAAAAAGATAATAATCCAAAGCAGTAATTTGCAATCTGTTGAAACATTAAAATTTGAACTTTCGTTGCTTAAATTTACATTCATGAGTGTTATTTAAGAATTATATTTGCTAGGTAACGTCATGGATAAAATTGTAATACAGGGCGGCACTCGATTAAATGGCGAAATAGTCATTGGTGGGGCTAAGAATTCGGCTATTAAACTAATGGCAGTTTGCCTTTTAACAGATAGGCCTGTTCTCTTGAAAAATATGCCTAGATTACGTGACACCAGATCAATGTCGGAATTACTAAATCATCTTGGGGTACGTATCGATTTGTCTGGTTCAGATAAAATGATATTACATGCAGAGAATTTATCTTCAACAACCGCGCCTTATGAACTAGTTCGAAAAATGCGTGCAAGCTTTAATGTTTTAGGTCCTCTGCTCGCTAGGTCTGGATTTGCTAAAGTCTCTTTACCGGGTGGTTGTGCAATAGGGGCTCGTCCCGTTGATTTGCACCTCAAGGCAATGGAAAGTTTTGGAGCAAAAATTAAATTAGAGGAGGGATACGTTATTGCCTCGGCTAAAGAAGGTTTAAAAGGTGCCGAGATAACATTTCCTTTTATCTCTGTCGGAGCAACCGAACATGCATTGCTGACTGCTGCTTTGGCTGAAGGTGAAACGGTATTAAATAATGCTGCCTGCGAGCCAGAAATAGTTGATTTAGCTAATTGCTTAAATGCAATGGGTGCAAAAGTTATAGGAGCTGGAAGGCCGCGTATATCGATTATGGGTGTGTCTTCTTTAAAGGGAGTAGATTATTCTGTTGTGCCTGATAGGATTGAAGCGGGAACTTATGCTTTAGCTGCCGTAACAGTTGGGGGTACTGTTAAGCTATCTAATATTTGCACAGATCATTTAGGGGCTCTTTGGCCATTAATTGAACAGGCTGGTGCGAAACTAACTTTTGATAAAACATCTGTGTTAATAGAAAGAAATGGAGATAGTCTAAAGGCTGTAGATGTTGACACTCAGGCGTATCCTGGTTTTCCAACTGATTTACAAGCCCAGTTTATGGCTATGATGTGTTTAGCCGAGGGCACCTCAATAATACGAGAAAATATTTTCGAAAATAGGTTTATGCATTGCCCTGAGTTATCGCGAATGGGTGCGGATATAGATGTCAGGGGGAGAGAAGCTATAGTGCGAGGAGTAAAAGAGCTTAAAGGGGCTCCGGTTATGGCAACGGATCTAAGAGCATCGGCATCATTAATTTCAGCTGGCATGGCTGCTAAGGGCGAAACCCATGTTGGTAGAGTTTATCATTTAGATCGAGGTTTTGAGAATATAGAAATTAAATTGAGAAACTGTGGGGCGAATATAACAAGGGAAAGGGAGTAGGGGTTATGGCAAAATTAAAGCTTAAAGCTGAAAAACTATCAGACCTTAAAGTCATTGCATCAGCTGTCCAAGATTCTATTTTGCGTACAAGCGACATAAAGTTTTACAAGGGTGGAAGGTATATGATTTTCAGCCTTCTAAGATTTGTAAATGAAACTGATACATCCGCTCGAGCCAGATCTGCATTGCGGGTTGACGGTGTTATAAATGTT
>JBELEM010000050.1:0-8561 GCA_042093735.1 Hellea sp.
CGTGTTGACATAACTGTAATTGGCATTCCGCTGTCAAGCCTTTGCAATGCAGAATTTAAAGTGGCAAGATCGAGAATACTTATGAAGAATATGGCATATGTTGGAGCTGTAGCGGCTATTATTGGACTTGATATGTCTATAATACAAAATCTAATTAATGAAACATTTGAAAAGAAAAAAAAATTAGTGCCCGCCAATATCAAGGCAGTAGATTTAGGTTTTAACTACATAAAAGATAACAAACTAAACAATAAAAAATTCTTCATTAAGGCACTCAATAAAACATCCAATAAAATAATGATTGACGGAAACACTGCCGCTGGAATTGGAGCAGTATATGCAGGGGCAACATTTGGTTCTTGGTATCCAATCACTCCGTCAACGTCATTAATGGATAGTTTTTCAAAATACTGTAACATATATAGAAAACACCCTAAAACTAATGAAAATTTATATTGCATTATTCAAGCTGAAGATGAACTATCCGCTGCTGGTATGGCGATGGGTGCAGCTTGGAATGGAGCCAGAGCATTTACCCCTACATCAGGTGCCGGCATATCGCTTATGAGTGAGTTTATAGGTTTTGCTTACTATGCCGAAGTTGGGCTCGTTTACTTTGATATTCAACGCGTTGGTCCCTCAACAGGAATGCCAACAAGAACACAGCAATGCGATATAAATCTTACTGCCTATGCAAGTCACGGTGATACAAAACATATAGTCCTATATCCAGCTGATCCAGGTGAATGCTTCACAATGTCAGCGCAAGCTTTTGATTTAGCTGAAAGGTTTCAAACACCAGTATTTTTTCTATCCGATTTAGATATTGGAATGAATGATTGGATGGTTGATGAGTTGGAATGGGAAGAAAACTACACCCCCGATAGAGGAAAAATAATGACCTCAAAACAACTAGCTGATATAGAGGTTTACAGCAGATATTTAGATATTGACGGAGACTATATACCCTACAGAACACTACCAGGAACTGACCCAAAAGGTGCTTACTTCCTTAGGGGTTCAGGACATAACAAATATGGTAAGTATACTGAAATAAGCGCAGAGTATAAAGAAGTTGTAGATAGGCTTTTATTAAAATGGAAAAGTGCTGCACCATTTACCCCACAACCCATTATAACCAAAAGTCAGAAAAAAACTAATTATGGGGTTATTGCTATAGGAAGTTCTGATGGAGCTGTACGTGAAGCATGCATTAACCTAGAAAAACAGGGAATATATATTGATTATATGAGGATTAGGTCATTTCCTTTTGCAGACTCTGTTGAAAAGTTCATTGTTGAACACGACTTAGTCTTTATTGTTGAACAAAACCGAGATGCACAATTAATGAATTTATTACTCACTGAAACAAATGCGCCACAAGATAGTTTAGCTTCCGTTAAATACTATGCAGGTCAACCTCTAAATTATAAATTTGTGTATAAAGCTTTATTCACGAGAATAATGGATAATTCAAAAAATAAGAAGACAGCATGACTTCATTTATAAAACCTCGGATAAATAGGAAAAGTGCTCCCACAAATAAAATTGGTTTAACAAGGCAAGATTATGACGGTACGATGTCCACTTTATGTGCTGGATGCGGACATGATAGCGTTACGGCAGCACTAGCCAGGGCTTTTTTCGAATTATCAATCCAGCCCCATAAAGTAGCAAAAATTTCTGGTATAGGTTGCTCTTCAAAGACAACATCATACCTACTTAAAGAAGCTCATGGTGCAAATACTGTACATGGGCGAATGCCATCATTCGCTACGGGAGCTATGGCGGCGAATAACTCATTAACTTATTTTGGGGTATCTGGGGATGGAGATAGTCTTTCAATTGGAATAGGACAAATGATTCATGCTATGCGCAGAAATATAGACATGCTCTATGTATTAGAAAATAATGGAGTTTATGGTCTTACTAAGGGCCAGTTTTCGGCTTCAGCTGACATCGGATCGGTAGCAAAAAAAGGAATAATAAACGATCAACCTCCTATTGATCCTTGCGCATTGGGTTTATCTGTTGGCGCTAGTTTTATTGCTAGATCATTCTCAGGCGATAGAAAGCAATTAGTACAGCTAATTAGGGCTGGGTTAATGCACAAAGGTTTTGCTTTAATCGATGTGATATCACCATGCGTAAGCTTTAATGATCATAAAGGTTCAACAAAATCATATGAACATACTTACAAATATTATAATAAATTTGTACATGCCGATTATATACCACCAGCAGAAGAAATTAAAACAGCTTACGATGAGGGTGAGTCAATGCCGATAACTCTCCATGATGGTGGAAAAATTATCCTTCGTAAACTTGATGCAGATTACAACCCGGCAGATAGAGCTTCAGCATTTTCTAAAATTATAAATAACAATATAAAGGAAATTGCCACAGGGTTGATATATATCGATGAAAACCTTGCCGATATGGCAGAACAAAACAATCTCGAAACGAGACCTCTTAATCAGGTACCATATAAAGAGTTGAACCCAGGATTAGATAATTTAAAACAAATACAAAAATCATTCCGTTAGTAAATTATACTATTTTATCTAAATACAGTTATCAACAAAGCACATAACACAACATCTTGTAATAAAAATTACTCAAGCTAGCCTTAATTCATAGAGATTCGTAAACTACGATATCCCACAAGGTGTTAATATGAGTTATGCTGACGATAAATTCTTACGACCCAAACAGTCCTTAAAAAGTCTGGGCCTCCTGAGGGAGAACCCCTTAGACGTATTTTGTAGGCTATCGATAGCTGAGGGCTATGAAAACGAGAGAGTTGACTTAAATGAATTACACATAGCGTTAAATGGACTATGGTGTGATCATAATGTTTCTATAACATGGAACTCAGCATCAGAACAGTTACAGATATTCCTCATATTCGAGAGTAGAACTATTGGTGGAAGGTCAGATAATATCTGCAGATTAATATCACTTTTAAACGAAAGACTCACATCGGGTCATTTTGATTATTGGGATAAAAACAAATCACTCGTTTATCGGGACTCGATCTCCCTACGTGGTGGCGCCAATTTAAAAACAGAACAAGCAATGGATATGATTGCTTTAGCACTAGATGCAGCTGAACGCGGTTACCCCGCATCCCAGTACGTTATATGGGCAGGAAAATCTCCAGAAGATGCACTAACATCAGCATTAGTTGACCTAGATTCTAATAAATAATGAGAAATAGAACACATTTAGTAATAGGCGCTGGTAAAATGGGCGGCGCCCTCATAAAGGGATGGATTCGCTCAGAAATAATAACCCCTGAACAACTCTTAATAATAGACCCCAACCCCAGTGAAGAAGCAAATAAAGCAATAAAAGCTGGCGCCTTACACTTAAAAACACCTAATAATAAATTACAAAATGTACAAACAACAATTTTAGCAATAAAACCTCAAAAAATAAATGAACTATCCGAAAGTTTATCTAAATACTTACCTCAAAATTCATTAATTATTTCAATTTTAGCAGGAACTAAAATTGAAAAATTACAATGGATATTTAATAGCCATGCTATAGTTAGGGCAATGCCAAATACACCTTCCTCTATTGCAAAGGGTATAACTGGTTTTGTAAAAAACTCTAAGGTTAACAAAAATCAGAAACTAGAGGTAATGAAACTTTTTCGGGCTTTAGGAAAAGTATATGAGCTTAATAATGAAACTCTCATTAATGCTATAACTGGCATTTCAGGCTCTGGCCCAGCTTATCTGTTTTACTTTGTTGAAGCACTTGAGAAAGCTGCTATTGAACACGGGCTTCCTAAAGGATTAGCAGCAATTTTTGCACGCGAAACAATAATTGGCTCTGCAGCTTTATTAGAAAATTCAAATGATACTCCCGCTAAACTAAGGAAAAATGTAACATCTCCAAAAGGAACTACTGAAGCCGCACTTAAGGTTTTAATGAAAAAAAATGGATTGGAACAATTAATTGACGATACTGTTAACGCAGCTATACAAAGATCTAAAAATTTAGAATAAACTAAATGGGAATTCGCAAAACTGCTTTCACACCTCCCATTGAGCTATCATAAAGCCTTAAAGAACCTCCGTGATTTTGAGCTATATCTCTAGCTATTGAAAGCCCTAATCCAACACCTTCAATGTTTTGGTTTCTTGAATTATCCAATCTATGGAATGGCTTGAAAGCTAATTTCCTCTTATTTTTTGGAATACCTCTTCCATCATCCTCAATTGATATCAATAAATTTTCGTAAGGATTAGATATTGTTATTCGGCAATTTTCTGCATATTTCATAGCATTTTCAATTAAATTTATCAATACACGTTCGATAGCTTTAGGACGTACAGATGCTGTAACTTCAGTTGGCGAGATTAGTTGAATATCGGTTAATTTCATTTTATTTATTAAATTTTGAATAAAATTATAAATGTTAATAACTTCTAACTTTTCTCCTTCAAGGCCTCGTGCAAAATCTAAATAGGCTTCAAGCATAGATTCCATATCGATAACGTCTTGTTTGGCTGCTTTGTTCTCCTCAGAGTTATCTTGCATACTCAAATGTAATTTTAACCGCGTTAAGGGTGTTCGCAAATCATGTGATACACCTGCCAACATGGTTGTTCTTTGTTCAATATGCCTTTTGATGCGACCGCGCATCTTAAGAAATGATTGACCTGCTAACCTCACTTCCGAAGCACCTGATGGCTGAAAGTTATACTTGTCTTCACCCCGGCCAAAAGCATCCGCAGCACTAGCCAATTCAGATATAGGGGTGGCTTGATTTCTAATAAAATAAATTGAAACTAATGAAAGCAAAATAGTCGCCATAACCAACCAAAAAATAAATACATACCCCAATGGAGCGAACACTCTCTCTCGGGCGGCAATAAACCTTAATACTCCTTTATCAACACTTACTCTTATATCTATATGATTTGGATATCTTGTTGTATCAAACCAAAAATTTTCCATTAAACTATTGTTTAATGACCGACTTAATGTTTTATCTAAGTTAGAAAAAAATGAATTGCGTTTAGTGGTTGGCAATTCATCCCCCAATTCAAGTGCAACAGATAACTCCATCTTTGGTCGTAGTAAGTTTTCTAATTTTTCAACTTGTTCTAAAGTTGGGTTTTGCTTGTAAAGCTGCACTGCAACTGAAATATCAGCAGCCACAGAATCTGATAAGTTAGAAGTAACTTGGTCCCAGTGAACATTAAAAAAGAAGTAAACAACTACTATTTGCATTATAGTAATTGGAAGCATTATAATAAGCAGAGCACGTCCAAACAGACTCTTTGGCAAATATTTATTTATAGTTTTTTTCATTCAGGGCTTTCAACAACTAACCGATAGCCTATACCACGTACCGTAACTAAATATTCAGGAATAGAGGGGTTATCCTCTATTTTTTGACGAAGACGTATAATTTGTATATCTACAGCCCTCTCTGACTTAGACCCTATCTCGGTCGACAGCGAGTGACGAGTGACTACTCCACCATTTTTCCTTGACAAAATATCAAGTAGTTTAACTTCGCTACTCGTGAGGTGAACAGCCATGTCATTTCTGAAAAGCTTGGATAATTCATGATTATAAGAAAACGGACCGAAATTCACCTTAGGGCCAACTGCTGTTGAGGCGAGCCTTTTGAATATTGACTCAATTCTTAAGACTAACTCTTCAGGTTCGAAAGGTTTAGAAATATAATCATCAGCCCCTGCCCTTAAGCCCTCAATACGATTATTTACATCACCTTTAGCTGTTAGTAAAATTATAGGAATATCACTATGTTGACGCAACTTTCGTGTGAACTCAAAACCAGTTTCTTCAGGCATCATTACATCCAATATAAGTAAATCGAAACACAGGCCATTCATCTTTGCTCTAGCATGTTTAGCACTATTGCATTCTGACACACGAAACCCAGATTTCACAAGGTATGTTTTTAATAACTTACGAATACGGTTATCATCATCAACTACTAGAATGTGAATATCACTTCTATGTGAATTTAGCATATTTGTGCTCAAAACACCTCCTATCCAAATGAATCGTTATTGACATCTGTGCTATCCTGTCGAGAATGGCTTTTAAATTAGATCCTAGCAAGTAGGTACTTTAATAAAGGTTTATAGTATGATTACTAAAGCATACCATGATAGGGATGGAAAAATTTGGTTTGATGGTCAATTTGTTGATTGGCGAGACTCTAAAGTTCATATACTCACACACTCACTTCATTATGGTTCAGCGGTTTTTGAGGGTAATAGGGCATATGAGGGGAAAATTTTTCGTTTAGAGGATCATACTAATCGTTTGATAAAGTCAGCTGAGTTAATGGGATATGAAATTCCTTATTCAGCGAGTGAAATAAATAAAGCATGTATAGAGACCCTAAGAATTTCTGGTTTGTCCGATGCATATATGCGACCTGTCGCTTGGCGTGGTTCAGAAATGATGGGTGTAGCTTCAAAAAATAATAATATTCACCTGGCAATCGCCTGCTGGTTTTGGGGCAACTATTTTGAAGACAAGATGAAAGGTATAAGATTATGCATTGCGGATTGGAAACGTCCTGCTCCTGACACTATACCATGTAAATCAAAAGGTGCTGGTCTTTATATGATATGTACCCTTTCAAAAGACTCAGCTAACTCAAAGGGATTTGATGATGCCTTAATGTTTGATTACAAGGGTCGTATAGCAGAGTGCACAGGCGCACACATATTCTTTGTCAGGGGAACAGAAATTCATACACCAACTTGCGACAACCTACTTGATGGCATTACCCATGACACTATTTTAAAACTTGCACAAAAAAGAGGTTACACAGTTTTTGAACGTGATATTTACCCTTCAGAAATGTCTCATTTTGATGAGTGTTTTGTAACAGGCACAGCAGCAGAGGTTACGCCAGTAAGAGAAATAGATGGAAGATATTACAAACCTGGAGAGGTCTGCCACGCATTATCAACAGATTACGACGCAATTGTGCGGCAGAATATACCCTTTGAAAAATTTTAATTTTTAAAACCATGTTTAAAATAAATAGCAGCTGTCCATATAGATAGAACAGATGAAAACCATAATGAAAGTATTCCAAGGACCCCATTAAGACTTGTCGAGACTTTTATTGAGCCCTCAAAATTATAGTTTACAAAAAAACTCGCTAAAAGTATGATTGCCAAAAATTCAAAGGCTGTTTTCCATTTAGCTAATTTTGTTGGAGGTAGCAAAATACCACTATTTGATGCATATTCGCGTATTCCAGACACTAAAATATCTCTGAATATTATTATAATAGCAGGAATTAAAACAATCATATTACCCTGCACAATAATACAATATGAAATTAAACAACCAGCAACTAATAATTTATCTGCAATAGGGTCAATCATTCGTCCAAACCCGCTCTCCAGCTTCCATCTCCGTGCGATATAACCATCAAGGAAATCAGATATAAAGGCATATAATAGGCAAGAGTAGATGAAAATTTTATTACTCAATCCATCAAAACCAAATCTAAAACCAATTAAACTCATAATTATAATCGGTATCAATAAGATGCGAGATATGGTTAAGATATTCGGCACTCTTGAATATATGTAATTATTTCTTTTATCAGATTTTAATATCATAATACCTATTCCATAGTAATTTTAATCATTGAAGTGGTCAAAAATTTCCTGAGCTAATTTTATACTAATTCCTTCAACTTGT
Organism: Hellea sp.; assembly: GCA_042093735.1. Classification (GTDB taxonomy): domain Bacteria; phylum Pseudomonadota; class Alphaproteobacteria; order Caulobacterales; family Maricaulaceae; genus Hellea. Next base: position 7,726 of record JBELEM010000050.1, read on the forward strand.
ACCAACTCGTCCAATGAAGCAGTCGTTGTAGCTCTTGCTGAACCAAAATGGGATAGTAAAGCTTTTTTTCTCATTGCACCTACACCATCAATATTATCTAATGGACTTGTAGTCATTTGTTTCTTTCTTCGTGACCTGTGAGTGCCTATGGCAAATCTATGGGCCTCATCACGTAAACGCTGTAAATAATATAATACAGGGGTTTTCGGGGGTAATGTAAATGGTTCTCGACCATTCATGAAAAAAGTTTCTCTTCCAGCATTTCTTTCAGGACCTTTCGCAATAGCTACTAATGTTATTCGATCGAGAACACCAAGGTCTTTAAGGACAGAACTTACTATACTCAATTGTCCTTTTCCTCCATCGATCAATATTAAATCCGGCCAACTAAGCTGTGGCTTATTAACTAATCTAGTAAACCTCCGCCTAAAAACTTCCGCCATCATTGCGTAATCATCCCCTGGAGACATATTTGCATCTTTAATATTGAAAGTTCTATATTCTTTTTTATCAAAACCACTTTGCCCTGAAACTATAAACGCTCCTACAGCATTGGTACCTTGGATGTGACTATTGTCGTAAACTTCAATGCGCTCAGGAAAGCGCTCTAATTTTAATGTATTTTTTAATTCTACCAACAGAGCTTTTTGAGAGGCACTTTCTGACATCTTTCGTGCCAGAGCTTGTTGAGCATTATTATAGGCCTTATCGAGCATAAGTTTTTTTTCACCTCTTTGTGGTAAATGAATAGAAACTTTAGAACCTGCTCTTTCGCCAAGGCCAGATTGTAGTAGAAACTTATTAGGAAGCTCTTTATTAACATATATATTTTTAGG
>JBELEM010000051.1:0-3671 GCA_042093735.1 Hellea sp.
TGGTTAGAGCGCCGGCCTGTCACGCCGGAGGCCGCGGGTTCGAGTCCCGTCACTCGCGCCATTACTCATAATGGAAAACTGGAACTCATAAAATAATTATTAGTAAGAACTTCAAGCTTTCCCACATAGTGGCTCTCTAATGGGTTATATTTTTGGTTTAGAGCGCTCATTTTTATTTTTATAAAAATTCCAAGCAGTTTGTATAATATTTTCTAAATCTGAATATTGTGTTTTAAAGCCTAAAATCATTTCAGCTTTACTTGTATCTGCATATAGTTTGGACAAATCACCTACTCTTCTTTTGCATATTTTATATTTAACACTGTAACCTGTTACTTTTTCAATCATATTTATTATTTGAAAAACACTGTAAGCGGTTCCTGTACCGATGTTAACATCAGCTGAAACTAGGCCATTTTCTTGAGCTTGAATGGAGTTTATATGGGCCGCAGCTATGTCATTAACATGAATATAATCTCTCATACAGGTTCCATCAATTGTATCATAATCATCACCGAAGATTTCCATTAATTTTCCATTTTTTGCTGCTTCGAGAGCATTTGGGATTAAATGAGTTTCAGGATCATGTTCTTCACCAATATCACCTTCAGGATCTGCGCCTGCAGCATTGAAATACCTAAGAATAATATAGTCGAGACTATAGGCTTTATGAAAACTTTCAATCATATGTTCTATTGCTAATTTCGTTTTACCATAAACACTGATAGGATTTTGTGTAACTGTCTCCATGATTGGGACATCATCAATTTCCCCGTAAGTAGCACAAGTAGATGAAAATATTATTTTTCTCGCATTTGTACTTTTCATTGCATTTAGTAAATTTAAGGTACCGAGTACATTATTAGTATAAAATTCTGATGGAAAATTTTCTCCGTGACTCACTTCAATGGAGCTAGCTAGGTGGATAACTGTTCCCACTGATTTGTACTTTTCAAATGCATTTAATGTAGCTTGACTATCTCTTAAATCCACTAATTCTTTAGGCCCCCATTTTATAGAATGCTCGTGACCAGAACTAAAGTTATCAAAAACTATGGGAATTCCTCCTTTGGAAGAAATTGTTTTACAGACATGTGAGCCAATATAACCTGCTCCTCCGACAACAATTATGGGTCTTCCTTTTAAGTTTTTTAGTTTCATGAATATCCTTAGATCACATTAAAAGCTTTTGGGTGAAGTGATAATAATTTTTGTCTCCAGGCCTTTAGGTTTTCTTTTAAAATACAAGCCACAATGCAACCCCCAAATCCTCCTCCTGTTAACCTTGCGCCAACGGCACCTAAATGAATAGCGTCGTTTACTAAATTGTCTATACTAGGTAGGCTCATCTTAAAGTCATCTCGCATCGAAATGTGGCTTTCTGTCATTAAAAGGCCAAATTCAGGAATATTACCCTCTTTTATTGCTTTAATGGCCTTCAATGTTCTCTGATGCTCTGAGACGCAATGACGTGCTCGTTGATTCAAGTCAGATGAAATGTTTTTTAATAAAATAAATTCATTATCAGACATACTGCATATGTCTTTGTGACCTATAATTTCCTTTATTGTATCACATTCTTCTTTACGTTTTTTAAAATTACCGTCTGTATTTAATCTATATTTCCCTGAGTGTATAATTGCCATGTGGTGGGTTTTTGGTAATGATATTACTTCAAAGGATAAGTTTTTAGTATCTAAAGCTATAGCTTTTCCTGGGTCTGTACATGATATAGCCATCTGATCCATTATTCCACATGGCATTCCGATGAATTCATTTTCAACACGTCTAGCCAAAATTGCGATACTTATGTTATCAAAGGTTTTTTTTGATAAACTTGCTGTAAGTTTTAATATTCCGACAATTAATGCTGAGGATGATGAAAGTCCTGCTCCTAACGGTAAAGTAGTTGTCAAAGCAATATCTGCACCACCATTTAGAAAGCCAGCTTTATTAGCATAAACAATACTTCCTAATGCATAGTCGGACCATTTAGAAGTAGCGGTATTATTAATATTTAATTCAATAACTTCATCAAATTGGTCTGAAAAAATCCTAATATTATTATCATTTCTAGGTGTTAAACTAATGAAAATACCTTTCTCTAATGCTGCCGGTAAAACCATACCACCGTTATAGTCGATATGCTCTCCGATTAAATTAACCCTACCCGGTGAAAAGCAGGTAACTTCTGGCATGGAGTTATAGGTATTTTTAAATGCTAAGTTCGATGACATTATAATTTTCTTAAAATCTTGGAGGAGATTTCGGGCATAACATCAACTGTAAATGTACCAGATGACTGCTCTACTGCAGCGAGATATTTAATCTTATCCTTTGCCCTCATTATTGGATAAAATTGGGCGGTAAAATGCCAGTTATCATTTTTATTTAGAGGAGCTGAGTGAAGAGATAACATATAGGCCATTGGTTTACCAAATAGCGTGTCGTATTTTCGTGTTATTTCTCCAAGTAAGTAAGCAAAACCTTCTTTTTCTTTTTCTGTAAAATCCCATAATCCAGCTTTTTTAAGATTTGGAGCTAGCCATACTTCATATGGAAAACGTGAAAAAGAGGGACAGAATGCTTCAATTCCATTCATTTCTGTTACTCCAAATTCCGATTTGTTATTGTTTATGTAATAAGATAAATCATAACCTTCATTGAATGACTTTAGAGCATCGCTTTGAACCCTGGGAATAAACGGAAAAGCATATATCTGGCCATGCGGGTGACTCAATGTTGTGCCAACCGCATCACCTCTATTTTCAAAGGGTAAAACAAACTTATAACCCTCATTAAAAAGGTGTTCATAGCGATCAATCCAAGCTTCAATCAGCAATCTTCTTTTAGATTGACCTATTGTGTATAAGTTACCCGTGGACTCTGTTCCATATACTACGACATCACAATGTCCCTTTGCTCTACTAGAATTTACACCAGACAGATGAGATGGTTCGGGTGCATCCGAGTGAAGGCTAGAGAATTTATTATCAAATATTGCGAGTTCGAAACTTTCGAAAGGGATCTCAGTAGGTTTTTTACCTTTAATGGATGGATTTAATGGGTCACTTAAAACAGAAGGCTTGAATGTGCGGTATTGACGATTTGGCGAATATATATTGTACTCCCGTCTGAGGGGGTGCCAACGTAGTTCGCCAGCTTTAGTTTGTTTAAAATTCTCCTCTTTAAAAGGATTTTCGTTATGCAGTTTATAGCCATATAGGCTAAGGTTACGACCATCGAGCTTTTTGTAACTGCGTTTGTAGACTTTCTTTCCATTAATATGATTAGATAGGATATTTTGACCATGCTTCATTGGTTATAAGCCTTTAAACTTTATATTTTAATGATTATTTAAACAACCTTTGAGTAGGGGGCTCAAGTTTACTTAGTTTAAATCGGTAAAGTCAGATAAGCCCCTTTCAATCATCTTTTCTACTAATTTTACAAAACTGATTGCATCTAATTCACTGTTATAGTTTCTGCCATTTATATAAAATGCTGGTACGCCGGATACTCCTGCATTTTGCGCTCTTTTGCCATTATTAATTATGTGATCAAACTTTTCTTTGGTTTGCATGCAAACATTTATATCGTTATCATCTTTAAGGCCTGACATTTTTCCAATTTTCTTATAATATGAAAGAGCTTCCCCCTTACTTGCCATT
>JBELEM010000051.1:3771-6686 GCA_042093735.1 Hellea sp.
TATCACGATTAGCTTTAGCTTCCGAAGCGTAAATAATGAACATTAATAGTAACAAGGGTGCTAAAAAATATTTAATCATCTGATATTACTCCTCTCCCCAATTTTTCTAAGGCTAGCTTTAACTCATTGCTTTGTATATTTTTGAGGCCTTCAGCTAATTTATATTCTTCGTTTGGTGTCAAGCCTCGTTTTGATATGGATATTTGCTTGTCAGATTTTCTTAATTTTGTTTGTAATACTCGTATTCTATGAATATATTTTTTACCGAAGTGAGCATTTAGCCTTTCAATTATAGTTTGATTTGCAGATGTTATTAATGTTGCTGCTGCTCCGGGTGCTGAAATTATTAGTGTTCTTCTGTCGTTGGTTCCGGTAAATTTAATAGGTTTCGAAATTTTTGCCCATCTTTCTCCAACGATTTCAGGCCAATATTTTGTAAGTGTTGATGCAGAGGATCCTCCCTTACCAAATTTTTTTGAAAATGGTTTTATTACCTTACTCACTGAAATCGCAGCTCTGGGGGCTGGCCTATATTGCGCCTTGCCTCTTTTTTGATTGAGCCAATCATTAATACTTTGTTTTTTTCTGAATGAATTATCCATATATCTTACTTGGCCTATTGCACTGATAACGTAAAGTGTTCAGTTTGTTATTAGTATGAAGAAAAATAAAAAAGTTCTCAAAATGCAGAGTAAATTGCTCGCTTGGTACGACCTCAATGGACGCATATTGCCGTGGCGTTTAAGGCCTGAAGATAAACTTGCAGGTATAAAAGCAAACCCATATTCAGTGTGGCTTTCTGAAATTATGTTACAGCAAACAACAATTGCTCATGCAACCCCATATTGGGAAAGATTTATTTCTGAATTTCCAACTATTAGTGATTTAGCTAATTCAAAGCGAGAGAGAATAATGGCAATGTGGTCCGGCCTTGGTTATTATGCTAGGGCAAGGAACTTACACAAATGTGCACAATTAATAAGAGATCAGTATGGTGGTTTTTTTCCAAAACATGAATCTGAATTATTAAAATTACCAGGTATTGGACCATATGCGGCAGCAGCAATAGCTGCTATTTGCTTTGATGAGCCTACGAATATAGTTGATAGTAATGTTGAGAGGGTAATCAGCAGGATTTTTAAAATTGAAGATCCATTGCCTAAATATCGCAATATTTATCGAATTAAAGCAGGAGATTTAGCTTCTATTGATAGACCAGGCGATTATGGACAGGCCTTGATGGATTTAGGCTCAGTTATATGTACTCCCAAATCCCCTAAGTGTTCTGATTGTCCTTGGCTAAGTGCATGCGCAGCTCAAAAAGATGGATCACAAATCCAATATCCTAAAAAAATAAAAAAAAAGAAATTACCAATCAGATATGGTGCTGTTTTTATTTTAATTAACGATGACAAAGTATTCCTACGGCAACGACCTGACAGTGGATTACTAGGTGGCATGATGGAGTTTCCAGGTACTTTATGGAGTGAAAATAAACCCCAATCAATAAACAATGCACCTGCTGTAAAAAATTGGGAAAAATGTCCTGAGATAGTTTCCCATACCTTTAGTCACTTTAAATTAGAACTTGAGGTTTACAGATCTCAAGGAAAACTTGATGATAGTCAAGGAGTTTGGGCAGATATAAATGATATAGGTAGTTATGCTTTACCAACAGTAATGTTAAAAGCTTTTAAAATATCAATGAAATAAACTTTTAAAACATTATATAGCTAAGTTTTGATTAGTTAATAGGTCAGCACGAATTTCTGTTCTTATTTTATCAATCGGAGTTAACCCTTCATCTGTTTTATAGTGCCAAAATGTCCAACCATTACAACTCGGAGCGCCTTGCACATGAGCGCCTACTTTATGAATGGATCCCTTGAATTCTGATGTGGCAAGACTACCGTCGGGTCTTATGCGTGCAGATATTTTACCATTTGGAGAAAATAACTTTGTTCCCGACTTAAGTAAGTTTCTTTCAATAAGTGTACCAAAAGGAACTTTAGGTTCTGAGCGTTTTGACTTTGTAAAATCAACATCATTAAGAGAACCCTCATTAATTTTATCAATTCTTCTTTTTGCATGAATTATATATTCCTCTTCCATCTCAAACCCTATAAATTTTCTACCAAGTTTCTTGGCTACTGCTCCAGTAGTTCCGGTCCCAAAAAACGGATCGACTATGACATCTCCTGGGTTTGAGGTGGATAATATTATTCTATGGAGTAGACTTTCTGGTTTTTGTGTTGGGTGCGCTTTCTTTCCATCAGACTTTTTTAGCCTCTCTAACCCTGTGCAAATTGGAAGCGTCCAGTCAGACCTCATTTGAACTCCATCATTCATCATTTTCATAGCATCATAATGAAATGTTGGTTTAGCATCTTCTGTTTTCGTCGCCCAGATTAATGTTTCATGCGCATTGGTAAAACGAGTTCCTCTGAAATTTGGCATGGGGTTTGTTTTTCGCCATATGATATCATTTTGAATCCAAAACTGTTGATCTTGTAAAATTGCGCCAACACGAAATATATTATGGTAACTTCCAATAACCCAAATTGCACCATCTGGTTTAAGTATTCTACGCGCAGCTTTTAACCAGTCATGAGTAAATAGATCGTAAGCATCCATTGTATCAAAATGATCCCAATCTTCAGTTACTCCTAATACTTTCGAGTTGTCAGGCCGTGACAAGTCACCCCCTAATTGAAGATTATAAGGAGGATCGGCAAATACCAAGTCAACACTGCATTCTGGAAGACAATTCATATTTGAAACACAGTTTCCTTGAATGATCTTATTTAATGGAAGTTTACTCACATCAATTCCTTTATAAAATATGTATATAGGAATCATTGCGCCTGATTTGGATAACAAGAGGTTAACCAGTTTGATAAAATTTAAATTTTTTT
>JBELEM010000051.1:6786-8154 GCA_042093735.1 Hellea sp.
CTACTTGCATAAAACGACCCTACCATTCCCAGAACTTCCGCGTAGATAAAGAGTAAGAACAAATCACTTAAATTAACAATTTGAGATTGGATGAGTCTGAAGATTTCTATTCCAGTAGCATATAATGTTGCAACTGCTATTATCATTAAAATCGATCTTTCCGAGACCCATATAAATTTTTGCCAATTATTGATAACTATTCCTTTGGATAATATATTTATAGTCTACATGCATTATATAAAAAAACAATTATAATATTTTATCGTAAACCTTAAAACAGTAAAATTTTCATTTTAAATTTATTTTTTATCAGACTAAAATTAGGAAAATATAATGGCAAGAATAGCAATTGATATGGATCACGTTATAGCTGACGCACATAATGGTTTACTCGATTGGTTGGAGAGATCTTATTCCGTCAAGCCATCTATGACGCCTGGCCAAAGATTTAGAGATGTTTTGAACGCCGACCAATATGCTGCTCTATCAGCAAGGCTGGAAACAGCAGAGTTTTTCTTTAATTTAAAGCCTTTAGAATCTTCAATTGAAACGCTTGAATTATTACAGAGGAATCATGAAGTTTTCATAACCACAGCAGCAATGTTCGTGCCCAATTCTTTTGGAGCCAAATACGAATGGATTAAAAAATACTTGCCTTTCTTTGAGCCTAAAAGAATAGTATTTTGCGGTGATAAAAGTATAATTTCTGCTGATTACCTTATAGATGACCATATTCATAACTTTGAAAATTTTGAGGGCAGGGGCTTATTATTTTCTGCTTTGCATAATGAGCTTGATAGCTGGCCTGATAGACTGTCAGATTGGAATGATATTGGTAACTTTAATTTTTAACTTTAGTTTCTATATTTAAAACTTTTAGACCTCTCAGCATAACATTAGGATTATAAGCGTGTGCTTTATCATAATCAGCTAGTTCAATTGTTTCAAATTTATTAATCATGTGTTCAAGGCAAATATTGATTTCCTTACGTGCTAGCATGTTACCAACACAAGTGTGGATGCCTCGGCCAAATGCATAATGCGTCTTGGAGTTTTGACGGGTAATATCCATTTTATTTGGTTGATTGAACATTTCTGAGTCCCTACTTCCAGCCGCAAAGCGGAGCATTACTTTATCACCTTTTTTGATATTTTTTCCTAAAATAGTTATATTACGAGTTGCTATTCTCCAGCTTCCAGCAACTGGACTTGCTAATCTTAATATTTCTTCAACCGTATTTTTTAACAAAGAGGTGTCTTGTCTCAATAATTTCATCTGAGTTGGATTTTCTATCAATAGCTTAATACCCTCTGCCATTGCGCTAGTTGAGGTTTCATTTCCCGCAACCATAATCTGCTGTATGACAG
>JBELEM010000052.1:0-7407 GCA_042093735.1 Hellea sp.
ACACCGTAAATAACCATATGCTTTCCTCAAATATTTAAATACTTTAACTCAACATATAGTAGAATTTAAACTGACTTTTTAGTGAGCCAAAGCACATAATAAGCAAATTAATACTCAGTTTTTATTGACACGATAGACATGTTCAAAGATGGTATTCAGATTAATCAAAGTATGGGTCAGATGAATATTAATAAAAAAAATACAATAACAAATGAGTCATTAAAAGCAGAAGTACAGTCCGTAAAAATAAAAATTGAGAAAGCTTTAGAAAATTCACTGCCAAATGAAAACACCTGGCCTGTTAAGTTACACAAAGCCCAAAGACATGCCCTACTCTCGCCAGGTAAAAGATTTCGCCCACTTCTCTGTTATTTTGTAGCTAGTGGTCTCGGCAAAGAAGATGAAGCAGTAATTCTTGTTGGCTGCGTTGCGGAAATGGTACATGCAGCTTCCCTAATATTAGATGATTTACCCTGTATGGATGATGCCGATATGAGAAGAAATCAGCCATCAACCCATATTGAATTCGATGAAAGCACAGCAATCCTCAGCGCTACAGCATTACTTAATCAGGCTTTCTCCGTAATATCCAAGCTCAATAACGTTACAGACTTAACGAAAGTTATGCTTGTAGATTTATTATCACATACCGTGGGATCCAATGGATTGATAGCCGGCCAAATAGCTGATCTTTCTAACAATAGCTCTGCGACTACCCTAAAAGACGTTGAGGAGCTTAATACATTAAAAACAGGAGCCCTCTTTGACTTTAGTATCGAAAGTGCAGCAATTCTATCAAATGCTTCAGAGGTAAAGAAAAAACACCTCAAAGAATTTTCTCGCTATCTTGGGTTAGCTTTTCAGCTAATGGATGATGTTAAAGACAAACTTATGTCACAAGAAGTAGCAGAAAAATCTATTAACAGAGATTTAGGGAAAGCAACAATATTAGCCATCAAAGGATCTAGCCTTTCAATGGAAATTTTAAGTAATTATCTAAAAAAATCAAAAGAGTCCCTGATTATGGCTAACCTTAGTAATCTCGGTGCTTTTGACGTATTATTTGAAAGCCAATTTTCATTTTTAAAAACTTACCAAAAAATTAAATAGAATTTTGTATTCTAAAAAGGCAATATAGCGCGGGTACAAACTATTTATTTTGTACTATGATTTAATTTGTAAAAATAACTATGTTTCAAACAGAACTTAAATTTCCGAGATAATGAATAAAGAAATAGACACAACAAATTATAAAAAAAGCATTACTTATGCCTTAATCATTATAATCGCATGGTTTATAGTTCATGTATTTAGTGTATTCATTCATTCATTAAGCAACCCTTTGTGGCAGACAGTACTGCTAATTCTACTTCAATCCTGGCTTTATGCAGGAATGTTTATTGTAGCGCACGATGCTATGCACGGAACACTATGTCCCAGAAATATTAAATTGAATGATGCAATAGGAGGCTTTATTGTTTTCATTTATGCTGGTTTTGATTGGGAGAAAATGAGATCATCTCATCATGAGCATCACATTCACTCGGGCACAAATAAAGATCCAGATTATTACTCAAAAAATTCTCAGAACTTTTTGCCTTGGTATATCAATTTCTTTAGTAATTATTTTAAATTAAAACAGTTTTTTCTTATGGTTATTTTTACTTTAGTGTACATACTAATTCTAGGGGCTGAATACGAAAACACAATCGTGATGTGGGCAATACCAGCAATTCTATCATCTTTTCAGTTATTTTATTTTGGAACATATCTTACCCACAGGAACTCAAGACCCTTTAAAGACAAACATAATGCGCGAACAAATGAATTTCCATTTTGGCTGTCGCTAGTAACTTGTTTTCATTTTGGTTATCATCACGAGCATCATCTATATCCTCACGAACCCTGGTGGCGCCTCCCTGCCCGGAAATTAAATCAATGATAATTAATTTAATAATAATGGCTTTGAGTATAATAGGCATGGAAATTTTTGCTATCTTCTTTCACAAATACTTTATGCATGGACCAGGGTGGAAATGGCACGAAAGCCATCATACTCATACAGAAGGGTATTTCGAAAAAAATGACCTCTACGCACTATGTTTCAGCGTTATTGCTGCTATTCTCTTTATTTTGGGTTCACTCTATTTCGAGCCTCTATACTTTATAGCATTAGGTTTCACTATTTATGGGCTATTATATGGTTTTGTCCATGATGGTCTCGTTCATCGACGCTGGCCGTTTAAATATGCACCTAAAAATGGTTATCTTTACAGACTAGTATTGGCGCATAGAATTCATCATAACACCACAACCAAACAGGGTGCGGTGTCTTTTGGGTTTTTGTATGCTGAGCGTATAAGTAAATTAAAATCAAAACTTAAAGATCAGTGATTAACTCAAGCTTACTAAATTCCAATCTGCTTTTAGATTGCTACAAAGTTGGTATTTTCCCAATGGCAAATAGCCGCGAAGACAAAGAAATATTCTTTGTGAATCCGGATGAAAGAGGTATCATTCCTCTTGATAAATTACATATATCCAAATCATTAAAAAAATTTATGAAAAACATGAAATATGAGATTTCATTTAATAAATCATTTGTAGAGGTAATAAAAAATTGCGCAGAGCCCTCACTATCGAGAGGGGAAACATGGATTAGTCATGATATTGAAAAACTTTATTGTGAATTACACGATAAGGGAAACGCTCACTCAATAGAAGTATGGGAAAATGAAAACTTAGTAGGTGGTATGTATGGAATGGCCATTGGCGGTGCATTCTTTGGGGAGAGCATGTTTTCAAATAAAGTAAATGCTAGCAAAGTAGCTCTTGTAAAACTTGTAGGACAATTAAATAAAAAAAACTTTATATTACTTGATACACAGTTCATGACAAAACATCTTCAAAGTATGGGCGGAATTGAAATTAGTCGAGGAAACTATCAAGACCTATTGAACACCGCTCTTAATATGAGTACAGAGTTTATATAATAATCTGGAAAGTTACTAACGTGATTACATTAAATAAAATAAACCTTAGAAATATATTAATTCTACTCAGTCCAATATTCATCAACGCTTGCAGTGGGTCCCTCGATTTAAAAGAATCTATAGCATTTGAAAGCACTTATGCACCTGATCTAAGTGTGACAACATTAATAACTAATGCTAAAATTATTGATGGAACTGGTGCTGATACATTTAATGGTTCCATTTGTATTGACCAAGGAAAAATAAAGAAAATATTATTCAATAATGTTATTAACGAAAAGATTGAGGCAGTAGATATTAACTGTACATATACTAATAAAATTGATGCAAAAAATAGATTTGTAACACCAGGGATAATTGATGTACATTCGCATTTGGGTAACTACCCAAGCCCTTCTGTATCAGCCCATAATGATGGAAATGAAATTACTTCACCAATTACGTCTGAGGTTTATGCTGAACACGGTGTTTGGCCTCAAGACCCTGGCTTTGATGAGGCATTAAAAGGAGGCGTAACTACACTCCATATTTTGCCAGGCTCAGCCAATTTATTTGGAGGACGAGGTGTAACGCTCAGAAATTACCCCTCCAGAACGGTACAAGGCATGAAGTTTCCAGAAGCTCCTTATACATTAAAAATGGCTTGTGGTGAAAACCCTAAGAGAGTTTACGGTGAAAGAGGTGGTCCAGGCTCACGAATGGGCAATTTTGCAGGATATCGTCAAAACTGGATCCGTGCTCAAGAATATCAGGAAAAACGCAATTCAAATCGATCAAATACCTCACGGGATTTACGATTAGAAACACTTGCTGATGTGCTAGATGGAAAAATTTTGGTACAAATGCATTGCTACAGAGCTGATGAAATGGCTCAAATATTAGATTTGGCAAAAGAATTTAATTACAAAGTTACTACTTTCCATCATGCTGTCGAGGCATATAAAATTAGTGATATTTTGAAAGAAAACGACACTTGTGCCGCTATGTGGGCTGATTGGTATGGCTTCAAAATGGAGTCATATGATGGAATACTTGAAAATATACCGTTTGTACATAAAGCTGGGGCTTGCGCTATGATTCACTCAGATAGCGATAGCGGTATTCAAAGGCTAAACCAAGAAGTAGCGAAATCTTGGGCACACGGTAATAGAGCCGGCCTAAATATAAAAAAAGAAGAAGCATGGACTTGGCTAACATCTAATCCAGCCAAGGCACTGGGTATATTGGATCAAACAGGAACACTTGAGACTGGAAAAAGAGCAGATATTATAATATGGAGTGCAGATCCTTTCACTACATACTCGAGGCCTGAAAAGGTATTTTTAGACGGGCAATTACTTTATGATAAACATAATAATATTTACCCAAGAAGTGATTTCCGTTTAGGGTATGGAGTTAAGTAATGATTAGAATTTTTATTTACTTTTTAATTATATCCATATTTTTAATAAACCACTCCGCATATGCAAAAGATTTGTTAATCACAAATGCTAAGCTGGTCATCGACGCTAAAACATTTAAAGAGAATTTAGATACTAACGATATACTGCCAACTGATTACATTAAAAATATCCATGAAAATATAACTATATATCAAAGTGTTAATGCGGGTGGATATAAGCCAATAACTGTTTTCTTCAAGGACATCGCGGCTGATGATATAAAGGAAATGCTTGGTGATATAGACTATATAATTAAGGATGCTGAAGGTGATTGGGTAACCTCAGGAATATTCGCCCCATACTCTTATCTAGGTATGGCGGATATCGGAGGAGAGGATTTAACTAATGATATTAGCTCACCAGGATCCTCTACTACTATAAGTGAAAAAGCGAGTGATAGCTTCAATCCACAATCTGTTTTTGTAGCCAATAATAGAAGACATGGAGTTACTCATGCGGTTATTTCACCAGCCGCAGCTGGAAACTCTGTTTTTGCTGGTACAGGCTCTGTAGTAACATTAACTGGTAAATATAATTCCGTTATAAAAGAGAGAGCTTTTGTTTTAGTTCAGCTCGGTGAAAAAGGCACACAAAATTCTGGTGGGTCAAGATCTGCTTCACTTTTGCAATTAAAAGAGGGCTTAAATACTGCAAATTGTATTGATTTTAGGACTTGTAGTAACTCACTAGAAAGAGCAATTAACAATATTAATACAAACTCATCTATTTCTAACTCTGAATCTGAACATCTAATCCGTGTGACTAGAGGTAATATTCCACTGATAATCTCAGTTGAAAGAGCTATTGATATAATTAAAGTTATAAATCTAAAAAAAACCTTTAAAAGATTAGATATTATACTTCTCGGAGCTTCCGAAGCTTGGAAAGTCGCAGAGCAAATAGCAGAAAACAATATAAAAGTTATGATTGATCCACATAACAACCTACCCTCAAGTTTTGAAACAGTAGATTCATCTCTTAAAAATATTATAATATTAGATAAGGCAGGAGTAGACTACGCAATAACTAATTTATCTGCACTTGGACTACAAGGCATTGGAACCCTAACCCAGCATGCAGGAAATGCTGTTGCCAATGGTTTAGAGTGGCATAAAGCATTTGCTGCGATCACGTCTACACCTGCGAGTTGGTTTAATTTATCACTTATAAACAATTCTATAGTGATTTGGGATGGAGATCCTCTCAATATAACCTCAACACCAACAAGTATGTTTATAAACGGTCAAGAACAAAGTTTAGAATCAAGACAGACATTGCTACGTGATCGTTATAACCCAGTTAATAAAAGTGAAAAAGAATATAAATATCGTTAGGAAACATACCCAGTATCATTTAATAACTGAATCATGCGCCTTCTCTCATCAGGCAACGTCCTATTTACGCCCCACTGCAACCTTGTCTCCAAAAAAAATCCAGTTAGTTCTAAACCAGCTTGGAGGTCATTAGGGCTAAATGATGAATTAGAAATTAAAAATTCCGGTAATAAAAATAATTTATCTTCGTAAGGTTTCGCCGCTTCAGCGCTTACAGCCCTACCCGACCTTGGTGATACATGGGTTAGGTTATCTTTAGAGCCAGTTGCTGCACAACTCTTCAAATCCAGCCCATAACCCATAGCAGATAGCAAACCAGACTCCCACTTAATATACAAGGCAGGCCAGATTTCATGGATACCTATATTATTCAACACAACACCAAAGGCTTGATACACATCGTGATGGGCTTCCCGTTCAGGTAAGCACTCACGAGCCATCGCGCACAAAGAGTTAAGAGCTGATAATGACAATCTATCTTCCATAATTTGTGCAGCCTTAGAAACTAATGGCTCTACTGTAAAACTGCCTAAATGCTCGGATAGCCTCGCACTCCACTCAACATTTATTTTATTTCCTGGCTGCAATATCGGACGAATTTTTCTACTTATACCCCCTCTAACAAGACCTAAATGACGACCATAATCAGAGGTTAATACATCAATTATAGCTGAAGTTTCACCATGCTTTCGTACTGATAAAACGTATCCCTCAGAATTCCAGTTCATCACGCATCGTACTCAAGTCCAGTTTCTATATAATGTGACTTATCATTTTGCCAATTATCCCTTACTTTAACAAAAAGGAAGAGATGGACTTTTCTTCCCAACCAGTCTTGCATATCATTCCGCGCACTTGCGCCTATAGATTTAATAGTCTTACCACCCTTCCCAAGAACAATGGGTTTTTGACTATCTCTTCGAACGTATATTATCTGGTCAATTCTTACATCACCATTTTTTTGATTTTTCCAGCTCTCTGTTTCAACAGTAGAAGCATAAGGAAGTTCGTCATGAAGTCTTAGAAAAATTTTCTCACGAGTTATTTCAGCGGCCATTAGACGAGATGGAATGTCTGCAGCTTGATCAGCAGGATACAAAAAGGGTGAGATAGGCATCAGATTTGCTAAGTATTCTGAAAGTTTTTTTATACCTTCCATATTAATAGCCGAAACTATAAAAATTTCATTATAAATTTTTAGTTTTTTAAATTCCGCAATTAAGGAAAGAGCTAGGTCATGTGCTAACTCATCAATTTTATTTAGTATCAAGAATATTTTCTTTTTGTCTATGCGTTTGAGGCCATTCGAAACTCTTTTAGTATCTTCTACAGAAAGGCGATCTTGCGATGTTCCACTGCTATTTAAACATCGGTGATAAGCAGGTGCATCAACAACATGTATTATAACTTCAGCATCATTAACACCAGTCCAGGCAGCATGTACCATAGACTTTGACAATCTATCAGACTCCTTAGGTAAGAAAATTCCTGGAGTATCCACTAAAACAACTTGTGCTTGTGAATTATCGCTCCCTATAAGCATAGCTATTCCGCGTATTTGGAACCTTGTGGTCTGAACTTTATGCGTAACAATTGAAACTTTTTCACCTACAAGTGCATTAGTTAATGTTGATTTAC
>JBELEM010000053.1:0-7058 GCA_042093735.1 Hellea sp.
CTTCAGTTATATAACTTTTAGTTTTTATTGATTGAAGTTCTTGTTCAGAAGCAATATTTATGACTTTAGTATCATGATACCAAATACCGTATGATAAGTTGTCTTTCGCATCTAGCTGAATACCTTTTCCTGTGCGCATTCCATCTTTCCATTCTCCTGTATATTTAGACCCATCAACTGAGGTGTAGACTCCATTTCCATTGCGTTTATCGTTTATGTAATTTCCCACATAAGTTGAGCCATCTTCTTTCGTAAAAGTACCTTGTCCATTAGCTTTATCGTACCTCCAGTTTCCCTCATAAATAGCAAAACCTTTTTCAGTTGGTTCAGTAGATTTTCCAAAGCCATGTCTTTGCCCCATTTTCCACTCGCCCTCATAAGTCCACCCATTAGCCGCTTTTAATATTGCTTGCCCGTTTAATTGGTCTTTTTTCCATTCTCCTGTGGCTGTACCGTCTATACTAGTGAGGTACTTGGTACCAAAACACTTATTATATATTTTGTTTTGGTTTTCAGGACAGGGTGGAAGTTTAGACTGCTGTGCAAGTGCAGGACTAGAGAGAGCAATAAGGGCTGTGAGGAGTAATCTTTTCATGTCCTATCCTTAACAAGAGACTAGTAGCTTGCCAAGGGCGGGGTAGTTGTGCAGATTGAGGGTATGATTAAAGCAAAAACGAAAACAAGTAGATTAGTGCGGCTGGTCATATCTATTGTTATTTTTCTGCTAAAAGACGTAATGCATTCTCAAAATATTCTACATTCGAAACTTTAAAAAAATATTCGTTTGTTGGTCTATCAGCTTCATAGATTGAAAATTTTATATCCCCGCCCTTCAATAAAGAAGAGGTAATAATACTGGAATGCTGTGGCCCAAAGCTCAACCTATCACCACGATTATAAGCATAAATTTTGTGTCTGAGACCATCATTATCTAGTAGCCCAACATTATACTTGTCTGGAGAATATGCTTTAACTGGTTTATTGCCAGCATATTCGAATAACACAATATCAACCTCGGATTTTCCATCTATAAAAAATCTAACGTCCAATGCACTATTTTGTGTAGCAGTATTGCTAAAGCTGCCTCTAATTCTTTCCGCATTCCATATAAAAGCTTCATTAGTCTTTTCACCAAATTCATCAGTATAGTAAACAATAGACCACATGCCCGTGTTGCTTAAATTCTTCAAACGGTCCGCCTCTTTCGCAGCTGCTTCCTTTCTCATTTTTTCTTCTGCCTCAGATTTATCCATATGCTTCATTAAATTACGCATATCGACTAAGGATGCAGATTGAGGGTATAATTTTTCAATTTTTAAAATTACATTGCGTGCTTCTGTAAAATTATTATTGTCGTACTCCCTTTGAGCGATTGCGATTAGTCTGGGTTCACCATTTTTTATTTCATCTAATGCATTCAGAAGTTTTTCATTTTCAGCGACAAGTGCATCATAATCAGATTGAGGGACACCACATGCCGATAAAAAAATGGATAATACTAGCAACAAATAATTTTTTTTAATCATTGTTAAGTTCCTCAAGAAATTTAAATTTCAGAATAAACAATAAATCAATGATACTTAGTTACAACTAATAATATTGCGCCCATTTTTCCTACTACTTTTCCCACTACTTTAGTATCCACTTAAGCCTACAATAGATAATTATTCCCATTTTATTGGGGTTAGTTCTTCACAAAACTTCCATAAGCTATCTAATGTGGTGCTATTTTACCACAGTTTGCTTCTGTTTAGATACTACTTTTAAAGCTTAGCAAGAAGTAATCTTTTCATCTTTTACACTTAACAAAAGACTGTGGCTTGCCAAAAAGTTCAAGATTGTAGTTCTTTTATTTTATTGTTTCTAGTGTGTGTAAAAACGCGATTATATTTTTTATTTCATTATCGGAAAGAGGCTCTGAAGGAGAGTATGAGCCTCCCCATTTAGTTAATTTTGTAATGAACTCTCTTCTTTGAATAACATTGTAATTGGTTCCGTCAAAGTCTTTCAATGGATCTGTGTGGGCCTTTATGACTGAATATAAGTTTTTATAGGAGCCTGAATGACTATACGGTGATGTTTTAGTAACATTTATTAGTGGAGGTGTTCGAAACTTGTACGTATCTGCTTCCTTTAGTGTAACGTTAAATCTTCCATAATCGACTCCGAAGCCATTTTTCCCAAAGCCTATTTGCTTGAAAGGCATTACGTGAAATTCCAAATCAGACATTAAAGGCCCATTATGACAACTAGAGCATTGACCCTTGCCAAAGAAGGTGAGTCCTCCTCTTAGTTCAGATTCCGTTAACTCGCCTCCATTATACATAAAATCATCAAACTTAGTTTTCTCAACTGCAAAGTTTTTACGAATAAAATGTGCAACAGATTCAGCAATATCAAAAAAAGTTATTTCATCTACTGATTTTGAGGTGGCATTTGCTAACTCTTCAGATAATGCAATATCATTTTTCAAACGGTCTGATAAAATTTGATAAATTTTATCAGCTGCATTAGTCTTTTCAGTCTCATAGGTTCTTGCGACATTCTCATCACGGACTACCATTTCACGTATTTCAACAAAGGGTAAATGTACTGCTACAATTAAGGGGTCACTGGAAGGGTATACTGTTCCAAACTGACTGATTAAATTTGACTTATTTACTTGTACTTTTCCATCCCAGAAAAAAGTATTAAAACCCTTGGAGCCTCGTCCCCATAAGGGTAATGTATTTCTTGGCACTATATCACCGCCTGACATCATTCGGGTATGGCCCTCACCCATGCCACCAGTTCCAACGGCATTTGCTAGTCCATCAGCTGAAGAAAATTTGTCCAGATGACAAGTTTGGCAAGATGTTTTGCCGTTAAAACTCAATAGAGTTGATTCAAATATTTTTTTGCCGATAGAAACTTTCTTGCTGTCTGTTTTCAATTGAATGCTATTTAAAGGTATTACTAATGAGTCTTGAGCTGCCTTTTTTAAGGCTTGTTCTCTCATTGGGGATTGTGCTTGGGTATTAAAACATAATAATAATGAGAGAAGAAAAATTTTTTTAATTACGGATTTCATGAGCATCTATTACGTCCTTTAATCCTTTAGCATCATTTTCAATTGCCTTTAAGCGCATGTAACCTAGTTCATTTTCGCGCAAGCCCCAAAGCTTTAGTTTTTTTTGAAGCAAATCATAATCCTGACAATCAATTAAAGCAATTTCAGATTGTTCTAGGGCTCTAATGGTTTGGGTGCTCGGGGTTTCAGAAGTTTTCATTTTCGCTAAATAATGAGACCGCATTGCGCTATCACAAAGATAAGTTAGCTCTCCGTAGGAAGATTGATTGGTATGCATAAGCATTGTGCGCCATAAAGGAAAAGCCAAAACACTAAATAAAATGCCAATGCTAAAACCTAATAATAGTGAAGATCTAAATCTATTTAATCCCAAATGCATCTAATACTTCTTGAGTAATTGTTCCTGTAATAGACATGCCATAATCTTTTTGGAATTTTGCTAAAGCTGATTTAGTTTCAGGGCCAACTTGGCCATCAATAAATCCATTGTAGTAACCATAAGCCATCAAACCAGTTTGCACTCTTCTGACGCGTAGAGTAAATTGCTCTAATGGAGTGGGTGAGTTGCTTCCTGGCATTGAATTTTTTGGTAGAATTGACGAAGGAGGGGTGCTGTTTGATCTGGGTGTAGAATATTTCGGAGTTATTGACGGACCTGTTGAACTTGATCTGTGCGAACCATGTGAACCATGACTAGCGTGTGAACGATGTTGAGCAATTTTTATATCTTTTGCTTTTGTGAATATATCAAATAGTCCTTTGGAATTTTCCGATGGATTATCTTGCTCGGTACGTGCGGGTGCTGCAATGGCTGTAATCGCAGATAATCCCGCAAATGCTAAACTGTTGATTATAAATTTTTTCTTTTTCATAACGGACCGGCATGTTTGTAATCTTCAAGTGTACTATGCCACGAAAAAAATCCTGTGCAAACATCTTTCACGCTACAACCACCACATTCAATTGGAAATCCTTGTTTCCAGTCTGAGATTGATCTGTTAAGGTATGGGCGAAGGTTATCTTTAACGGTGCAATGAGGAATATTATAAAGCGTTACATTTATTCCTTTTGAGATACCTATAGAAAGCGCTTTTTCCAATTGAGATAAATCAGAAGAGTGATCAATAAATTGTGTTGTCCAGCGGTTTTTTGCGAATCCGATTTTTTCAAGTTGCATAATGGCCCATATAGAGACAAATGATAGCTTGCTTGAAACAAAACGACTCAAATCGATTAGTGTTTCATAGTTTTGTTGGAGAAGAACCGTTCTGAGCTCAATCTGTAGGCCAGCAAGTGCCATTTTGGGAAGAGTTTTCATTAGTAACTCATACGCTCCAATTTTTCCTACTATTTGGTCATGTATCTCTGGGGTGGAAGAATATAATGGAACCCCCCATAATATAGATTTAAAGGCATCACTGCGAAGATGGTTTATGTCCTCGGTCGTTATGTGCTGAGCATTTGTTAATATATGAAATGTTAAATCTGGACGACGATTATAAAGTGTCTCAAGTAAAGTAAATAATTGATCTTTAAACAGTAAAGGCTCCCCGCCTGAAAATCCAATCATCATGTTTTCAGGAGCTAATAAGCATGCCTTTTCCATGAAATTAAACATATCAACATGAGTTTTTTTCGGAGGCTGCGAACACATTATGCATAATTGGTCACATCTTTCAGTTACCAGTAATGTATTGTGTTTAGAATTATAACGTATCCAACGTGATAAACGGTTAAATTTTGGCTCAAGAAAAACAATATCACCAATAACTTCATCTGCGATTGGGCACATAAAGCTGAAAGTCAAATTTTTATACTTAAATACTAACTCGCTATTTATTTCCCCTATCAGCTCAGCATTATTTGGTCCAGGGATTCGGGATAATCTTACAACATTGGGGGGGGAATTCATATCACTGAAATTAACAAATAACTTAAGTTCAATCACTGTAATTCATCTCCTAAGCTCACAACGTCAGGCAAATTAAGCCAACTCGCTAAAGACCTCTGCACTGCTTCATCCTTGGAATAAATTAACTCAATAGCAAAATCGAATAAATGTAAGTGCTTTTGACAAAAAGCAGTGTTTGGTTTCGGTACATCAACTCTACCGTACCGTGCTATGTCATCTATTGGATCTGAACCGCAAGCAGCTTGGTAAGTGCATTGGCTGCACCATGGGTCAAGCAAATTAAAAGACTTGGATTGTAGAGTGTTTCTTTTTTTAACATCAAGGCCGTTTTGAACAGAACCAATCGATAGATCGGCTTGGGCAGTGCGGGCAATCATTCTAGCTTCATCGCTTGGGTATATTTTTCCGTCGTAATCTATCAATTGATGATCATAGCCAAGCCAATTGGGCGACCTTAAATCTATGTGATTGTTTTCTCCGCCGCGTAATAACCGTTTGAGTAATAATGTGAGGTAATACTCCTCATAAAAGCCGTCTTTTAGCTCAGTATTCCTATTAATCATTTCATATACACAGTCCTTGTAGAAGTTTTGCCAATCTTCCTGATAGTTTAATGAAGCTGAATGTTGTTTCCGTGCAAACCCATGATATACAATCGGTCTAAGATAAATACTCCGCATTTTATATTTATCGAAAACATCCAAAAAACTCATATGGCAAGGTAATTTTTTTGGGTTTAATGTGGGTAGGGCAGATAAGCGGCCTTTAATTTTATCAGAAAGTTTTTCAAAGTTAGTATAAAATCGACTTGTTAAATTATCTGTATTTGTTCTCTGTATTTTGTGAATCTCAGGATCACCATCCATCGAACTACTTACAAAAACATCTTCATGTTCCACAAGTGCCAAAAACTCATCGCTTAAATTGGATAGATTAGTACAAATAATAAACCTACAGTTTTCAAATTTTTCTCTGCAGAATTCCATTACAATATTTAAAAGATCTAGCCGTAAAGTTGGTTCACCACCCTGGAACTCTACTTGAATATTTTGTGACTCACTTTTGTCAATATAAGAAAGGACTTTAGCTAATATCTCATCATTCCAATCAAAGCCTTTTGCTGTTAAAGCTGCCCTAGATACTTGGCAATATGAGCATGCTAAATCACATCTTAAGGTTGGCACTAAAATTAGATAAGACAGATCTGAAGGCTCACTTATTCGACTTGCCAAATTGTGAAGAAAAACTACTTCATTTAAATCATTTTCGTAATTACTTAAAAAAGCTCTATTATTTAAAAATTGCAGATCATTGCGATTCAATTTATTTTTGGACAGACGCTGTAAAAAACTATTATCTGATTTAAAAAAATTTCCTGATTCATTGAAAAAGATTAAATTATTATCATCTAGGCGTCGGAATCTAAGAGGAAAAATATTCATTATTTTAATAATTTATGATAGAGATAATTTCTCAAATCACGATTGGTTTCGTCGAATTTTGAACGAATAAATTGATCAAGTATGACCTGCTTAACCTCACTCCTGAAGGCCTCATCTTCAGCAGCAATGAAGATATTATAATTTTCATTTTGTATTTCTAAGTCAGGATATAAAACGTTAATACGTTTTATTACATCGGAAAGATAAACAGCGTCACTTTCAGTATATGATAATAGTAAATGCATTTTCTAATAATAACTAGCAATGGCTTGTGCTTTGTCAACAAAATGAGTTATTTTTAATAACGTCATGATGACCATTTTAATGCCAAACTTATAAAGTCGAAATATTGCGATAACTAATTCTTAGAAATCTTTTACTTGAAGTTCCTATTAGTATATGTTCAATTTAAATTATGATCCTTGGAGGTAAATACTAATGAAGAAAGTTGTTTTATCAGTTATAATAATGCTTTCAGCGTTTTTTAATATTACCGATTCAAAAGCTGCTAATGATGTTGTTGACTTAGAGTGGAATATTCTTGGAAAACTTGTAGTAACTGTTTCGCCAGTGACAAAATTAAGACACCAAAAGGTGTCATGTACTGTAAAAAATATTTCGGGTGCTGCAATTG
>JBELEM010000054.1:0-6961 GCA_042093735.1 Hellea sp.
AGCTAATGTAGCAATCGATCTATCCGGTCGATCTGCATTCAAGTTTAAAGGTAAATTTCCTACCGATCATGTGGGAGAGTTTCCTTCAGAAATGTGTCCGCATGTATTTGAAAGTCTCTCACAAACCTTGGGTGCATCAATTCATATAACTGTTAATGGAGAGAACACTCACCACATGATAGAGGCTTGCTTTAAAGGTGTAGCAAGAGCATTGCGACCCGCTTTCAAACGTTCTGGTAATGCGATAGCATCAACTAAAGGTGTTATCTGATGAATGTTGTCATTGTGGATACTGGAGTGGCTAATATATCGTCAGTTAAATTTGCTTTTGAGCGTTTATTGATAAACCCTTTGGTTTCAAGTAACGCAGAACTAATACATCAAGCAGATAGGGTTGTAATACCAGGGGTAGGCTCGGCACCTCAAGCAATGAAAATGTTAAGACAAAAAGGACTTGTCAGTGTATTAAAAGTATTAAAGCAACCTGTTCTTGGTATTTGCTTAGGAATGCAATTGTTATATGAAACTCTAGAAGAGGGAGGATTGCACGTTGAAGGACTGGGTGTTCTCAAAGGAAAAGTTACCCTATTAAACACTGAAACCAGTCCCTCCCCGCATATGGGTTGGAATAAGTTAAGTTTCAATAAAAGTGATGGTTTGCTTAATGGTATCAGAGAGGGATCATACGTTTATTTTGTTCATAGTTTTGCAGCTGCTATATCAAATTATACATTAGCTAAAACCACTTATGGAACTGATTTCTCATCTATAGTTAAAAAAAATAATATATATGGTTGCCAATTTCATCCTGAACGAAGCAGTAAGGTCGGTGCGACTATTTTAGAAAATTTCATGAAGATAAAAAAATGATTTTCCCAGCGATAGATATAATGGATGGTGGATGCGTTAGGTTATTAAAGGGGAACTTTAGTGACAGAATTAATTATGATGTATCTCCGGTTAAAATGGCTAAACGATTTTCTAAAGCAGGCGCTGATTGGATACATATCGTTGACTTAGATGGAGCTAAAGATGGAAAACAAACTCAAAGTAGTTTAATTATAGAAATAGCCCAAACATGTGGAATTAATATCCAAACTGGCGGAGGTATTAGGGATCTAAATCATGTTAAAAAGTTAATAGATAACGGTGTTAAAAGGGTGGTGATCGGCTCATTAGCTGTAACAAATCCAGACAAAGTTAAATTGTGGATTAAAGAACTTCCTAATGACAGTATCTGTATCGCATTAGATGTTAATATTGATAAACGTGGTATCCCCTACCCTGCTATTCGGGGATGGACTGAACCTAATGAGAAATCACTTTGGAATATACTTAATAATTATATTGATAGTGGATTGGAGACTATATTAGTTACTGACATTAATCGGGATGGTGCAGAACTTGGTTCGAATTTATCTTTATATGAAAACATACAGGATAAATATCCTAACTTGAATTTGATCACATCTGGCGGTGTTGGGTCCATCAAGCATGTAGAGTCCTTGAAGTTGCTAAATCCTTATGGAATAATTATAGGCAAAGCCTTATATGAAAATAGATTTACTTTAGAGCAGGCAATAAATTGTTAGCTAAGCGAATAATACCCTGCTTGGATGTGCTAAATGGACAAGTAGTAAAAGGTGTTCAATTTAAAAATCATAAAGTCGTTGGTGAGATCATTGAGCTTGCATCGCGATACGCGCAAGCAGGTGCTGATGAACTTGTTTTTTACGATATAGGTGCTTCCGTTAATAATAAATTGATTAGCAATGATTGGGTTTCTAAAGTGTCGCAATCTATAGATATTCCATTCTGTGTAGCAGGCGGCATAAATTCAGTTAAGTCTGCAAGAGAAAGATTAGCTGCAGGCGCGGATAAAATTAGTATTAACTCTCCAGCGATCCAGCGTCCTGAATTAATTAATGAACTTACTGACTCCTTCGGAAAACAATGTGTGGTGATTGGCATCGATAGCTTCCAGGAAAATAAACAATATAGAGTTAAATCATTCACTGGTGATCCTAATAAAACAAAAGAAACAGGAATAACTACAAGTGAATGGGTTGAGGAAGTAACAAGTCGAGGTGCAGGTGAGATTGTGTTAAACTGTATGAATAAGGATGGCGTAAAAAAAGGCTATGATATAGATCAGTTAAGCAGTATTCGACAAATATGTACTGTTCCCTTGATAGCGTCTGGAGGGGCTGGAACTATTCAACACTTCATAGATGTCTTTAATAAAGCTAATGTTGATGGAGCTCTTGCAGCAAGCGTATTCCATAAGTCACTGATAAATATACAGAATTTAAAACAAGAACTAAGTAACTCCAGTATAGAAGTGCGATTATGAAAATAGATTTTGCTAAGGGGTCTGGGCTAGTCCCAGCGATAATACAACATTCAGAAACTAATCAAGTTCTAATGCTCGGATATATGAATGAAGAGGCTTTAAATATAACAAATAAAACAGGTCTGGTTACTTTTTTTAGTCGCTCGAGGAATAAAATTTGGACAAAAGGAGAAACAAGTGGTTATTTTTTGAAGCTTATTTCAATGATCAATGACTGCGATAACGATACATTACTTATTAAAGTTCTACCTAAGGGACCAGTATGCCACAACGGCACAATAAGCTGCTTCGATGGAGATAAATTTTCAAATACGAGCTTTTTAACTAAGCTAGAAGAAATAATAAAAAGCCGTAAATTTAAAGATGAAAATGAAAGCTACACCTCTAAACTCTTGAATGGACCATTAAGGCGAATAGCTCAGAAAGTTGGCGAGGAAGGTGTTGAAACTGCCCTTGCATCAGTTACTGAAACTGACGAAAAGCTAATAGGTGAGTCTGCTGATTTATTGTATCATTTACTTGTCCTATTACAGGCAAAAGGTCTAAAGTTGTCAGATGTTGTGCATGAGCTGAGTAAAAGACATAAATAGTTTTATTCTTTTTATTATATAATTTAAATAGATACCGCATAAATTAGAAAAATAATTCACAATAGCCACCTTACTATTGCATAAAACCATACAATTGTTAATTAGCTACGATGCACTATTATTCTCATACAGATATTAAATTAAAAACTACTTTTAAAGATGCATTATTAGCAAGTTTAGCTAATGATGGAGGGTTGTGGATGCCTAGTGTAATTCCATCATTTTCAGAGTCTGAATTAATTAATTTAGCTGCAATGAACTTTTCTGATTGCGCCGCTTATTTATCGGAATACTTTGTTTGCAATCAGTTAAATAATAAAACTCTCAATAAAATATGCCATGATTCATATAACTTCAAAATACCGATTAAAACCACTTTAGGCGATGAACAAAACCCAAATGTTACTAGTAGTAGTCAAGATTATATATTAGAATTATTCCATGGACCCACACTAGCATTTAAGGATTTTGCTGCTCGTTTTATGGCACGATGCACCTCAGAACTTCTGTCTAAGTCAATGAAAAGAAGAACTATTTTAGTTGCAACATCTGGCGATACTGGAGGGGCGATTGGCGACGCTTTTCTAAATCAAAAAAATATAAATGTTATCATTTTATTTCCGAAAAATGGCGTAAGTAAAGTACAAGAACAACAGTTATGCACTATCGGGGACTCTTATTCAAATATACAAGCCGTTAAAGTTAATGGCACGTTTGATGATTGCCAAAAATTAGTAAAAGATGCCTTTTCAAATAAATCAATGAGTAAGAAATTTTCTTTAATGTCAGCTAACTCCATCAACGTTGGAAGAGTTATTCCGCAAAGTTTTTATTATCTTTGGAGTAGCTTACAAGTAAAAGCCACTAATCCCAGTTTGCCAATTGTCTATTCTATACCATCTGGAAATTTGGGTAATTTAACAGGTGGGTTGCTAGCAAAAAAAATGGGAGCTCCCATAGACCGTTTTATTGTTGGCAATAATGCAAATGATCCATTTGTTAGATATTTAAAGTCAGGTAATTACAATCCCTTACCTTCAATACCAACTTTATCTAATGCAATGGATATTGGTAGACCTAATAACTTTCCTAGGATATTAGAATTGTATTCTAACAATTACGAAAACATAACAGAGGTATGTAAGGGTTTTTCTTTTTCTGATAGAGATACAGAAATACATATTAAGAAAATATTTAATGAAACCGGTTATTTAATGTGTCCACATACCGCTATTGGGCATTTAGCAATGATTGAATATAGGAATAAAAATAGAGCTGATTTTATAGGTGTTACTGTAGCAACAGCTCACCCTTCGAAGTTTACTAAAAACGTTGATAGGATTATCGGTCATGAAACTGAGATGCCAGACGCTTTAAAGTCTATATTTCAGAAAAAGAAAATATATAATACAATATCTCCCAATATTACTGAATTAGAAGCAATTTTATTAAATAGCATATTATGAACATTAGTAGACATGATTTCACCGAACGGTACCAAAAAGGTGATTTAAAAATTGCACTTATAGGCATGTCAAATGTTGGAAAGAGTTATACTGCCAAAAGACTGGCAAAACATTATGAATTTAGCTTGATAGAAGTCGACACGTTAATTCGTAAGAATATGGGTCATGAAAGCATGAAGGACTTTGCTGACTGGCAAGGACAACCTTTTACTAATGGATATGCTGAACGTGAAGATATATCTATTCAAAGGGAAACGATAGCTACAAAAAGCGCAATTTCTTCAAAGAAAAAGAACACTCTTATAGATACAACTGGGAGTGTTATTTACATCGAGAAAGATGTACTTCAAGAGTTAATTGATAATTTTTTTGTCGTGTATATTCAAGTTCATGAAGATCATATAGAGAGACTAAAAAGTGATTATTTTTCCAATCCAAAACCCCTAGTTTGGAACAACCATTATCGTAAAATTAGTGCAAAAACTCCTATTGAAAGCTTATTTGTATGTTATCCTGAATTATTGGATGCCAGAAGAAAAGCATATGAAAAAATAGCGGATAAAATAATTTGCTCGTCTAAAATACTTGACGAAAAAGCTGATATTGATGAATTATTTGAACTATTACAACCAGCCGACTAATAAACGTTCTTTTATTAAATCAGCAAGAAAATTAGTATGATGCTTTTCATCATTTAAACAAGATACAGTCGAAAAGTTGACTCCCCCTGCTTCAATAAAAATTTCTTTAGCTTCAATCGAAATTTCCTCAAGTGTCTCCAAACAATCAGCTGAAAAACCGGGCATAATTACTACTATATTTTTAGTGCCATTTTCTGCAAGTTTTTCCAGGGTTTTATCTGTGTAAGGCTTTAGCCATGCTTTAGGTCCAAACCTTGACTGGAATGTTGTCATAATTTTATCGCCTAAGCTGCCCATCTCTTTTTTAAGTAATTCGGTTGTTTGAATACATTCTTTTTGATACGGGTCGCCTTTTTCAACATAACTTTGAGGCAGGCCGTGATAAGATGTAATTATTACATCGGGGTGCCATGGTAATGATTTTAAATGTTTTTTTAGGCTATTTGCTAAGATTTTTATGAATCTTTCGTCGTTATAATAATGTCTTATAAAACGTAACTCAGGTATGTTCTTCCTCTTCATTAAAGCTTTAGCGACCCCATCATAAACTGATGCAGTGGTGGCCCCAGCAAATTGCGGATACATAGGCAAAACACCTATTTGTGAACAGCCTTTCTCTTCAAGTTTTTTTAAAGCATGATCTATTGATGGATTGCCATAACGCATAGCCACCTCAATTTCTGCAATATTTTTAATTTGTTTCTTTATTCCTGCAGCTTGTAACCGAGTTATAGCCACTAATGGAGCGTCATTTTCAGGATTACCCCATACCTTTTTGTATGCTTTAGCTGACCTTGCGGGTCGTACTCTGAGTATTATCCCATGTAAAATCCAGCACCATATCCAACGACTCGTGTCAATGACGCGTTTATCATGCAGAAATTGGAATAGATACTTTCTGACTGATTTTGCAGTTGGTTGATCTGGGGAACCAAGATTTACTACTAATATCCCGGGTTTATTAATCATTATATATCCTTTTGATCAAAATTCATAATAAATTAGTATAAACTAAGTATCCATAACTTGACCGGAGCTACAGTATGTTTACGATTAGGTTTAATTATTAGTTCTATAGTCTGTGGGGAAAAAATGCGCAAATTATTACTCTCGGCCGCAAGTATTGCAGCACTTAGCTTAGTAGCTTGTGGTCAAACACAAAACTCGACGATTTCGTCTTCTGATAAGACAGCAATAACTGTAAAAAGTTTAACAAAAGCTGCTACCGCAGGAACAGAAACTAGTCCACCATCCATACAGGAAGCTAAAGAGTTTTTGGAAAAATCAGAGGAAGAAATAGTAAAATTAAGCGAATTTGCTTCTAAAATTTATTGGGTCCAAGCAAACTTCATAACAGAAGATACTAATTCATTAGCTGCGATGGCAGGTGCACAAGCAGCAAAGATGTCAACTCGTTTGGCAAATGAAGCAAAACGTTTTAATAATACTTCTCTCCCTTCAGACCTCAGACGAAAAATGGATGGTTTAAAACGTGGAAGTAACTTTCCTGCACCAGAAAGAGAGGGTGCAGCCGAAAATTTAGCGCAAATAATGACAAACTTAGAAGCCACCTACGGTACTGGAAAATTCTTGTATAAGAATAATATGATAAATCTTGGAGAAGCGTCAGATATCATAGCTTCATCACGTGATGCTTCAGAATTACAAAAAGTCTGGGAAGGCTGGAGAACAATATCACCTGTTATGAAGGATAAGTATTCTGAAATGGTTAAAATAGTGAATGAAGGTTCACAAGAGTTGGGTTATTCAGATACTGGCGCATTATGGCGAGGCGGCTATGATATGGATGGAGAAGAATTCATAAAAGAAGCTGACAGATTATGGGGGCAAGTAAAACCTCTTTACAATGAACTTCATTGTAATACGCGAGCAGCATTAAATGATATCTAT
>JBELEM010000055.1:0-6971 GCA_042093735.1 Hellea sp.
CTGTTGGTAGATCATGAGGGTGTAGGCTTCATGTTGGCAGAGAACAAGATAGACTTAACTCAAAGTGAGTTAATAATTGACTGGTGCGCTGATGCATTAGATCGAGGAGAACATGGAAATGTTGAGAGTTCAATGGCAAAGGTCGCAGTTTCTGAGGCTTTATTTAGAGTTGCTGATAGATGCGTTCAAGTAATGGGCGGAATGGGTGTTAGCGGCGACACAATAGTGGAACAGTTCTTTAGAGAGATAAGAGCTTTTAGAATTTATGATGGACCTACTGAAGTTCATAAGTGGTCCTTAGCAAAAAAGATCAAAAAAAAGCAACTTAGCTCTTAAATATAATGAGCTAATAAATAAAATTTAGAAGGTATAGGATTTTGTCTTTAGAGCAAAAACATGTAATTTGCAGAGCTTGTCACGCGCAGTGTGGATTAATCGTTGATTTTAAAGATGGCAAACCTGTCGCCACTCACGGGAATAAAGATAATCCAGCATATGCAGGATTTTCTTGCTCTAAAGGTAGAGATTTACAAAATTACCATAGCTATCCTTCTCGCTTGAAGCACTCACTTAAGAAATCTTCAGGCGGATATGTTGATTATGAGTGGAAAACTGCTGCTAAGGAAATGGCGAAAAAAATTGAATTGATAATAAATGAACATGGCCCTGATAGTGTAGCATTATATATAGGAACATTTGGATATAACACTTTTCCATCTCATGCGTTTGCTTTAGCCTTTATGAAAGCTATAAAAAGCCAGATGATCTTCACAAGTGTTACCATAGACCAGCCGGGAAAAGCAATAACAGCAGCTCTTCATGGTATATGGTTGGCTGGTGGCTATCGTCATAAAGAATGGGATGGTCTTTTAATCATGGGTTCTAACCCTCTTGTTTCAATGCTAGGCGGAGTTGGGGCAAATCCAGCAAAAAATTTACATGAAGCTAAAAAAAGAGGTATGAAATTAATTGTCATTGATCCTCGTGTAACTGAAACGGCAAAACAGGCTGATCTGCATTTGCAATGTAACCCTGGCTACGATGGAGAAATATTGGCCTGTATTATCAGAACAATAATCCAGGAAGATTATCATGATAAAGACTTTATAAAAAAAGAGACCAAGGGTTTTTCTGACCTTGTTGAAGCCGTTCAACCTTTTACGCCTAAAAAGGTATCCGAATTTGCCGGAGTTACCGAAGAGGAGCTTGTCGAAGCTGCTAGGCTTTATGGTTCTTTTAAAAAGGCTGATATAAGCCTTGGCACTGGTCCAAATATGTCAGGCGCAGGAAATTTATCTGAATATCTTGGCAAGGTAATTATGTCGCTTATGGGGCATTGGAGACGAGAAGGTGAATATAAAGAAAATGTAGGCGTATTTGTAAATGGTTTTCCTCCTATTGCGGCAGGATCTGGATCTACTCCCGCCACTGGGTTTGGTAAAAAACTGAGGGTAAGGGACCTAGAAGAATCTACTGCTGGTTTACCAACAGGAGCTCTGGCGGATGAAATATTAACCCCAGGAAAAGGGCAAGTTAAAGCTCTTTTAGTACTTGGCGGAAATCCGATGTTAGCATGGCCAGATCAAATAAAAACATTTAAAGCAATGAAAAAACTTGAACTTCTTGCTTGCTTTGATCCGCGAAAGACAAAGACAGGAATTTTATCAGACTATATAATTGCTCCGAAGATACACTATGAGAGATACTCTACTTCTGCTCCGAATGAATTACTTGGTAACTTTGGAAATGGTTGGGGCTATGAAGATACTTATGGGCAGATTTGCGATCCTATATTAGATGTGCCTGAGGGTTCAAATCTTTGCGAAGAACAAGAGTTCTTTTATGAAATGGCAAAAGAATTAGGTTTAAATTTAACAATAAATTCAATGGCTTTTGTTGATCCAAATGTAGCCTCTCAAAATCAAACAATTATCAAAACGGATGAGCCTTTTCCAGACCCAATATCTATTTGGGAAGCTATATTAAAAGGCTCACCCGTTTCTTATGTGGAGGCACGAAAAGACCCAGACTCTTTCAAGGGTAAAAGATTTGACCGAAAGCCTGACATAATACAAAAAAAACCAGATGATTGGCCAGGATATTTAAATATTGGTCATCCTATTATGATTTCAAAACTTAAGGAAATATCTTTAAAATTTGGGGGTAGTCCTATTGCTGACGCATTTCCTTTTCGACTGATTTCAAGACGTTTAAAAGATGCTTTAAATTCAGCTTGGCATGAATCATCAAGTCTTAAGAAAAGGTTGCCTCATCATCCAGCATATATAAATCCAAGTGATATGCTGAAGTTAGGTATTAATGATGGTGACTTAGTAGAAATAACATCTGAACGTTCTTCCATAAAATGTAAAAGTTATTCTGCAGTGGATGTAAAAGTAGGTTGTTTAGCAGTTCCTCACGGATGGGGAACAAATCCTGATGAAGAAGATGATCCAATCAATTCAGGTGGTAATACTGGCCGATTATCTTTTAATGATAAGAATTTTGATCCAATAACTGGAATCCCGATTATGAGTGCAATACCCGTTAAACTCTCGAAATTGAATTAATTGGTTCTCCATTTTTTTGTTATGATTGTAGAAGGATCAGAGTCATCATGCTTTCCAAGCATTTCAGGTGGGCCATCTAAAACACCGCCATCATTGAAGTCTTCATCGTTTCTCCAATCAAAAACTCCATTTCGACTAGCTATTCTCCACTCGTTATTTCTTTTTTCAAATCTGTCGATATATCGCAATCCAACTGTACATAAATACCTTTTTCCTGTTGGCTTCATAGGGAATCCATCAGGATAGTCAGCAGGAATAACATGAACAGCTGTGCAGTATGTTTCCGTAATTGCTGAATTTCCATCAAAGTGATAGATTGTATTTCCTAATTGATGGTGCGTTGATGGCATTGGGTCTATTATAGCCTTTGCTTGCTCAACAAAACCTTCCCAATCACCCGATACCTCTCCGAAGAGAAAAACCGCATCGGGATGAAATAATCTTGACATTATATCCCAACGTCTGCGATCTATGGCGTGTGTGTATAGGCATAATATGTCATGTATTGCTTCTCGATCACTCATACTATTCATCAGTTTCTCCTAAATTTTCTTTCCGCACCTGTAAAATTTTTTTAATCATAAAAACCTCAATTATTTTGTAGAGTCGTACCATATCGGTGAGCTATATGCTCTTTCCTGTAATGTTGATGGGACGTTCTCAGGTCTATCGATTCCAAACCTAACGGCATCATATGTAGACCATCTAGGGGTAGGTATTTCAAGGACCCTAACATAGTAGAAAGCATCAATTTGTTTATTAAAATTTGGATCTTTCCATTCGGCTGATAGTTCAGCGGACCCAATATTATTTAAATATGTAGCATCCTCTAAGTTTACAGTATTTCCTACAGGTTCGACGAGTTCGCCATTATTAACTTTACGGTTATCTGATAAAGATACGTTGTATATTTTTTCATGCATCATGTTGTTTTCATCTAACCAGCCCTTAATAATTTGAACACGATCAAGATTTGCTCCTATTGGATCTCGCATAGCTCTTACGAGAAATGTTGGTGCATCATTTTTCATTTTTGATTTTATTAAAGTTCCTCCCATAGGAACTCCTTTTCCATAGGACCTCTCAGCAAAATTAGAAGCATGTAGGTCTTCATTATTTAAATCCCAACCGCCGAATAATCTTAGTGCAATTCTAGGGCCTGTGCTTGCATATACTTCTTTTCTTTTGAGTGCGTTGAATATTTCTTCACGTGTATTTTCTTTAGCCCAAACTGCTGTATAACCAGATGAGCTAATAGTTATATTAGGCCATAAGTTTGAGGCCATTTGATTTGAAAACCTAGCAATTGTAGGCTCTGAGCCAGGAAATTTACCAAAGAAGTTATCGTTATCTGAAGTTGCAAGAGCCGTATGAGAGTCTGTGCTTCCGATCATACCAAACTTGAAAGGGTTTACTCCTACTTTATTTTTTATTTTCAGGCCTATGTTTAATGCTGATCTAGCATATTCATACTTTAGCATTTCATCTTCCTTGTCTTCAGACATTGCAATATTTCCAGTATCCCATGTTTCAAAGTCTGAAAATTCATCATTAGGAGAAATTTTTGGATGTGTTTCACCGTCTCCCTTAACTTGGGTTACTTCGTAGATGGGTTCCCATTTTGCTCGCATTTCCGCGTAATTTAGATCAATGGGATTCCCGTCTAAATCCATCTCTGCAAACATAGCTCCATTGCTAAGGTTTCCATTATGAGGGATAGCTAAAACTTCACCTCCAGTTTTTAACTCATATTGCTCTAGATATTTCCATAGATCCTCAGGATTTTGACTATCTATTGCTGAAAATGGAGGTAGTTGAGATGCTTTTTCTTTGCCATTTTTAAACAAAACAACCCTGTGAAGATTGTTTCCTTTATATATTGTAGTCCACTCATACCCTACAAGTGCTGTAAATTTCCCTGGATCATTGTATTCGTCTGCGATACTTGCAATTTTTTCCCAAACTGACTTTTGTAACTTTTTGGGGATAAGCTCTGCTTCTCCTGACTTGTTTACTGCCGCAATAAATTCATCAAGGATTTTAGATTGCTCTGAGTTTTTTATATATTCATTCCATTTGTAGCCCACCTGAGAGTTTAACAATGCTTCTTTTAGGGAACTCTTTTCTGAACCATTAGATACATTCCAATTTGATACCTTAGGGTCTGTTAAACCTGCCATTACGCCAAGATATTCTGCATGGTCTGTCACTGAAAGAAAGTCTAATGGTCTTGCTAGTTTTGCAGGCCCTCCTGAAGTGCTATCAATACTTTCTCCCCTAGCAAATTTATATGCGTCGCCAGGTGTTAAGGACTCATTGCCTAAGTTAAAAGCATCCATTGAAATATTTGAATGTAAATGTAGATCACCCCATAAAACTCTGTCAGGGTGTTTATTATTTAAAGCAGGAGAGTATGGTTTTTTTTCAATTGTCTGACTATAGCTTGTGGGTGGGTAAGAAAAAAAATATATAGGTAAAAAAAGTAATGTGAAACTTTTTAATGATAATTTTTTTAATGACATTGATTGCATCTCATTTTTCTTTTATTCTAGCATTTGAACTTAAACACCAAACTCCCTTTAATGATAGTGCTTGTTTGCTAGAATATATGTAAAACAAACCTTGCTTTCATTTCGTACGGAAGATTAAGCCATGACTAATACATTAAAGAAATATATTTTGATATTATTTTTGGTGTTTTGTTATGCATGTAGTGCAGAAATACAGACACCGACTAAAATGGATACTAGGGCTGCTGATAAAGAGGCAATACTAAATGTTTATAGCACTTGGAATGAAGCTGTTGAGTCTGGTGATAGGGAGGGGTACCTCTCGGTACTTCACAATGAGATTAGAATGGTTCCGCAATCAGCGCCTGATATTGTTGGAATAGAGGCGTATGGTGAATTTCTAATTCCAGTATTTAAGAATGCTTCCTATAAAATTATAAATCTATCTGATTGGGACATTGAGTTTATTGGCAATGATTTAGCTCAAGTAAGATATGATTATATTATAGAAATTACAATCAAAAGTGAAACTAAAGTAATAACAGATTCCAAAGCTGCATTGAGTAAGTTATCAAATAATTTAAAATACAATGATTTAGTTGTAAGAGGTGCTGATGGTCAATGGAAGGTTCTCAGGCACATGTGGAATGCTGGTTATGAAAGAGCTTCGTAATGCGATTACTAGCCAAAGGCGTTATTCTATATAGAATTTTATTTTTTTGTATTTTATTTTTCTCTTTAAACACAATTTCCAACGCCTTTGATGGAGAATCAGATTGGCCCCAATACGGCGGCTCTGACTCGGGCACTAGATATTCTAATCATAGCCAAATTAACCTAAAGAATATAAAAAGCCTTGAAATAGCTTGGATTTACAGAACAGGTGAGCTTGATCGCCGCTCTGCCGAAATGAACATTAATAGCTCTAATGAAAACACTCCTGTAATTGCAGATGGAAAATTAATTGTGTGTACTCCATTTAATAGGATCATAGCATTAGACCCCTCCACAGGTGAAGAGCAGTGGGTATTTGATCCTAATGTTTCAACTGGCCAAAAACTACCGTTCCAATATGTATGCCGGGGTATTAGTCAGTGGATTGACAGCAAGGGTATCGAGGAAACGCATTGTAAACATCGTTTATTTATCCCGGTAAATGATTTGAGAGTCATCGCAATTGATGCAGGCGATGGAAAGTTATGTAAGGATTTTGGTGACAATGGAACAGTACATATAGAGCAGTCCAGACCTGCTGCTTTCGAAGGCGAAATAAGGCTAAATTCACCTGTTGCTGTTGTTAATGATGTTATTGTTGTTGGATCTACAATTGTAGATGGTTATCGCGCAGATGCCCCTTTTGGGACGGTAAAGGCTTTTGACGCGAAAACTGGACATAAAGTTTGGGAATTTGATCCAATACCAAAGGAACTAAATGTCGGAGGTGGTAATGTGTGGACTGCGATGGCTGTTGATGAGCTACGTGACATTGTATACCTTCCGACATCGTCGCCATCCCCAGATTTTTATGGAGGACTTCGGCCAGGTGATAATCGTTGGGCTAACTCTCTGGTGGCTCTCAAAGCTTCCTCTGGTGATTTGCTATGGGCGCAACAATTAGTAAGGCATGATATATGGGATTATGACCTACCTTCACAGCCGACTCTGCTGGATGTTAATCTGAATGGCATTCAAATACCTGCGGTAATCCAAACGACTAAGCAGGGATATGTTTTTTCTTTTAATAGAGAAACTGGGGAACCAATATTTCCATTAAACGAAATTGATACTCCGGTTAATTTTATAAATGATGATAGCCTGTCTAAATCTCAACCCATACCATCCAAGCCGCCACAATTAGTTCCTGATAGATTAAATCCTAAGGATGCTTTTG
>JBELEM010000056.1:0-4185 GCA_042093735.1 Hellea sp.
GTTGTTAATCGAGGGTATACTGCCGTAGCAATAGGGGAGTCATCGAAACCGACAATACTGAGAGAATCAGGTACACGCATCCCTTTTTTATAAGCTGCAGCTAAAGCACCTGCAGCCATTTCATCATTGGAAGCAAAAATGGCGGTTGGTTTTTCATTTAAACCTAAAAGCTTTTCGGTTGATACTAAACCTGATGCATATGAGAAGTCACCTTGGACAATGAGACCATTATTTGTACTTAAACCGTTTGCTTCTAATGCTTCTTGATATCCTAATAGACGGTGAGTTGCAGTTTCATAATCAGCATGACCTTTGATGAATCCAATTTGGTTATGACCAAGATTTATTAGGTGTTCTGTAATTTTATATGAGGCCTGTCTATCATCAATACATATGCGGGTGCCGCCGGCCTTGGGGTGTTTAGTTCCGAGGCGCACAAATGGTTTTCTAAGATTTGAGAGTGTTTCCAGGACTTTTTTATTGTCTGATATTGGCGGGGTAAGTATGAAGCCGATGGTTTCTGCATTTGAGGCTAATGAAACAATTGTTTCTTTATCATATTTTGTATGAAGACTCAAAAAAAGACCATATTTTTGACATCCTAATAAGGCCCCGAGCTGAACACTTTGGGTATAGCTTTGGCTTGGGTTGTTAATGAGAAGTGCGATAACTTTTGGACGCTTTGACCGAAGATTCCGTGCTGCCGTATTAGTCCTGTAGTTAAGAATTTTTACTGCATCTAAAACTTTTTGGCGTGTGGCTGGACGTACATTAACTTCTTCATTCAAGACCCGTGATACTGTTTTAAATGATACACCTGCTTTTTTTGCAATATCAATAATGGTTGGCATAAACGTTTAAAACTTTCCATAGAGCAATTGACAACGTTGTCATTGTTGCTTACTTCTAGTTCACAATCAAGCATAAAAACCTTTAGATGCCAGGTTTTGCTAAAATAATATCAAGGGAATAACACCAATGATCCGTTTTTTTAAATCGAGTGCTAATTTTTTAATCTTACCTACACTTCTAGTAGGTTGCACAGCATCTGAAGTATCACCTTTAAAATTTAGTAATATGTTACCAGTTGTTACAAATTCTTCTGATGACTATGTTAATGAACTTCTTGAGAAAATGACTTTAGATGAAAAGCTTGCTCAGATTTCTTGTATATGGTTCGATAAAAAGAAAGTTATTGATACAGACGGTTCCTTTAATCCTGAAAAGATGAAATTAGAGTTTCCTCATGGTATTGGGTGTTTTGCACGCCCTCAAGACACCCAGGGTATGGAAGCTGAACGGGAACGTATATCCACGAATGACTCAACCGTAGTGCGAAGCCTAACTGGAAGAAATGCTTCAAATACTGCTGAGCTTATAAATACTATTCAAAAATGGCATATTGAAGAAACACGTTTAGGCATTCCGACTTTATTCCATGAAGAAGGCTTACATGGCTTTCAGGCCTATCAAGCCACAAGCTTCCCGCAATCCATCGCTCTAGCTGCCACATTTGATACTGATCTTGTTGAAAAAGTATATTCCGTTACAGCTCGTGAAATAAGGGCCCGGGGTGCACATCATGTTCTATCACCCGTTGTTGATATTGCTCTTGACCCTCGCTGGGGCCGTATCGAGGAAACATATGGCGAGGACCCTTACTTGGTTTCTCGTATGGGGGTAGCCGCTGTCAAGGGGTTCCAGGGTGATAGCTTTCCAATTGCAGACGATAAAGTTGTAGCTACTTTGAAACACATGACGGGTCACGGCCAGCCCGAGGGGGGTATGAATGTTGGCCCAAGCCAGATTTCAGACCGAGAGCTTTATGAGCGTTTCTTTCCGCCATTTGAGGCTGCTATACGCGAAGGTAATGCTGCATCAGTAATGGCTTCTTACAATGAAATTGATGGAGTGCCATCGCATGCTAATAACTGGTTATTGAACCATGTTTTACGTGGTGAATGGGGCTTTGAAGGCGTTGTTGTAGCAGACTATTTTGCTATTAGTGAGCTGCAGAGCCGCCATAAAATTGTTGAAAATTTGACTGATGCAGGTGCAATTGCCCTGCGCTCGGGAGTTGATCTCGAATTACCGGATGGCGTTGCTTACTATCAATTGAAGGAAAAAATAGAAGCTGGTAAATTCGATGAAGCAGTTGTCGACCAAGCTGTTCGGCGTGTTCTTGAAATGAAAATGAGGGCAAACTTATTTGAAACACCTTTCGCAGATCCAGTATATGCGGAAAAAATCACTGGAAATCAGGAAGCTCGTGATCTTGCTGTGGAAGCCGCTAGAAAAGCCGCTGTACTTCTTAAGAATGAAAATAATATTCTTCCACTTGACCGATCAAAATATAACAAAATTGCTATTATTGGTCCAAACGCAGCCGTTACCGTTTTGGGGGGGTATTCGGATGAACCGCGCCAAACTATATCTATACTGGAGGGTGTAGAAAATAAGGTTGGTAAATCAATAGATGTTGTTCACGCTAAAGGCGTGAATCTTACAAATAATAATTCGTGGTGGGATGACGAGGTAAGTCTTATAGATCCTGAGCAAAACCGTAAAGATATCGTTGAGGCTGTAAAAGCTGCTGAAGGGGCTGACCTTATTATTCTTGCTATAGGCGGTAACGAGTCAACATCTCGTGAGGCTTGGTCGGAAACCCATATGGGCGACAGGAATGATATCACGCTCATTGGAGAACAAAAAGAACTGATCGAAGCTTTAGCCAAAACAGGTAAGCCAATTGTCTCGGTTATTATTTCTGGCCGCCCCTTGTCTCTTGCTAATGTGGAAAATAATCTTGATGCTATTCTTTATGGATGGATCTTAGGACAGGAGACCGGAACTGCTGTCGCAGATATTTTATTTGGTGATACAAATCCATCTGGTAAAATGCCTGTATCTGTACCGCGTAGCGTAGGTAATATACCTGCCTATTATAACCATAAACCTACAGCCCGCAGAGGATATGCTTTTGCTGATGCAAGCCCGCTGTATGCCTTTGGCGAAGGCATGAGTTATACAACATTCGACTTATCAGAACCAATTCTTTCTTCGTCCACAATTGGTATTGATGAGGCAATAAGCGTTTCTGTTGAAGTCACTAATACAGGTATGATGGCTGGTGAAGAAGTTGTGCAGCTTTATATTCGTGATAAAGTCAGCTCAGTCACGCGAAACGTTAAGGATCTCAAAGGCTTTAAGCGTGTAAGTTTAGCGCCAGGAGAAACAAAAATTGTTACCTTGCCTATCAGGAAGGAGTCACTTTGGTTCTATAATCTTGATATGGAACGTGTAGTGGAGCCGGGAGAGTTTGATATCATGGTTGGTAATAGTTCACAGAATGTGAAATCT
Source organism: Hellea sp. (assembly GCA_042093735.1). Taxonomy (GTDB): domain Bacteria; phylum Pseudomonadota; class Alphaproteobacteria; order Caulobacterales; family Maricaulaceae; genus Hellea. The sequence continues at coordinate 3,361 of JBELEM010000056.1, forward strand.
GTGACACTAACAGTTCAATAATGTATCTTGGTCTTGATATAGGCACATCCGGTGTAAAAGCCGTTCTGGTTGATGAATCACAGACTGTTATTGATCAAGCAACAGGGCCCCTTTCGATTTCACGTCCTAAGCCGCTATGGTCGGAGCAAGACCCCCAAGACTGGTGGCGTGCTACAAACCAAGCTGTCCTTAAATTAGATAGACGCTTCCGCAGTTCTGTTAAGGCTATTGGTTTATCAGGACAAATGCATGGAGCGACTTGTTTAGATTTCAATAACCAAGTTATCAGACCTGCTATTTTATGGAATGATGGCCGCAGCTTTGGTAATTGTCAGGCTATGATGGCTCAAATGCCACGATTGAAAAATATTACAGGGAACTTGGCAATGCCAGGTTTTACAGCGCCAAAGCTTCACTGGATGCGCGAGAATGAACCAGAACACTTTGACCGTATATCTAAAGTTCTTTTGCCAAAAGACTATGTAAGGTTTTTGATGAGCGGAGATTATGCCTCCGATAAATCGGACAGTTCCGGTACGCTCTGGCTTGATGTCGCCAAGCGCGATTGGAGTGATGAAATTTTAGAGCTTACAGGTTTATCACGTTCTCATATGCCTAACTTGTTTGAAGGTTCTGATGCGACTGGAGTTTTAACATCAAAAGTTGCTAATGATTGGGGTATGTCCCAAGTGCCTATTGCCGCCGGCGGAGGTGACAATGCTGCAGGCGCTGTGGGAGTAGGCGTTATTAAACCTGGCGATGGATTTCTTTCTTTGGGAACTTCGGGGGTAATTTTTTTAGCGGATAACCAATATCGACCAAATA
>JBELEM010000056.1:4285-5846 GCA_042093735.1 Hellea sp.
AATGAAATTACCACTAACCTACCGTATGGCATCCGAAGTTGGACCAGCTTTTGGAGCAGCGCGGCTAGCGCGCCTTTGTGTATCGGGGGAAGATTATAAAAACATTTGTACGCAACCACCTGTTAGTCATATCATTGAGCCTAACCAGGATTTACAATCACTTTATTCAGAGCGCCGCGAGCTTTTTTCTAAACTTTATAATGTTACAAAAGAATTGAATTAGGACCTATAAAAATGAGTAAATATTTTGATGAGATAGACCCTATTAAGTTTGAAGGAAGAGACAGTGAAAATCCATTAGCTTTTAAATATTACGATTCAAGTAAAATTCTTATGGGTAAATCCATGGAGGAACATTTAAGGTTCGCTGTCTGTTATTGGCATAACTTCTGTTGGGATGGGTTTGATATTTTTGGAAGTGGCACATTTAACAGGCCTTGGCATGGTGTTACAAATGATCAAGCTGCAGCTGAAGCTAAATTAGAGGCTGCATTTTCTTTCTTTAATAAACTGGGTAACCCTTACTTTTGCTTTCATGATACAGATGTTATGGCTGCTGCTGAAACTCCAAAAGAACATGTCGAAAACTTTGCAGCTATTGTTGATAAAATAGAAGAGAAAATAGCGGTATCAAAGACAAAGCTTCTTTGGGGTACAGCGAATATGTTTTCGCATCCGCGTTACATGGCAGGTGCCTCAACCAACCCGAACCCGGATGTTGCTGCTTTTGCTGCTTTGCAAGTCAAGCATTGTCTCGAAGCGACTCATCGATTGGGTGGTAGCGGATATGTTTTATGGGGCGGAAGAGAAGGTTACGATACAATTTTAAATACAAATGTTGGACAAGAAATGAAGCAACTTGGCCGGTTCTTGACTATGGTTGTGGAGCATAAGCATAAAATTGGTTTCAAAGGGGATATTTGGGTTGAACCCAAACCACATGAGCCAACTAAACACCAATATGACCGCGATGTGGGAACAGTTTATGGTTTTTTGAAAGAATTTGGTCTTGAAAAAGAAGTGGGTGTTAACATCGAGCCAAATCATGCGACGATGGCAGGAAATAATTTTGAACATGAAATAGAAATGGCTAATGCCTTTGGCATATTTGGTTCGATAGATTTTAATCGCGGTGATCCCCAAAATGGTTGGGATACGGATCAATTTCCAAACGACCTTCGTGAAACTACTATGGCTTTATATTATATTTTAAAAGGCGGTGGTTTTAAAAATGGCGGAGCAAACTTTGATGCAAAAGTTCGTCGTCAGTCTATTGATGCAAAAGATCTTTTCTACGGTCATATTGGGGGGATGGACTTGTTGGCTCGCGCTTTGGAAAATGCTGCAGAGATGATTAGAAATGATAAGCTGCAAGAGTTTAAGGATGATCGATATAAAAATTGGTCGTTAGGCCACGGTTCTAAAATGTTAAATGGTGAAATGTCACTTGATGAGATGGCAGCGGTTTCACTTGAGAAAAATAATTCTCCTAAACCTCTCTCTGGCCATCAAGAAGGATTAGAAAATATCGTTACTCAATTTCTAAAATAAGATTTATTCT
>JBELEM010000057.1:0-5537 GCA_042093735.1 Hellea sp.
CTAAAAATTCTGCTGCTTCACGCGCTTCATTTATTAAAATATCCGTTGGCTCTTGGGAGATATAAATTAGGCGCTTATAATTCTCAAAATACCTCTGTTTAAGATCAGGATAACGGTCCAATCCAAAGCCTTTGATAATTAATGTTTTAAAATGGTGTACAAGATAATCCGTTAAGAAAAAACTGCCAAGTTCCTCTTCCATCATATCATCGAATTCAGCAAGCCCAGCATAAAATGAATAGCAATGCGCGCCAGGGAGACGTTCAGCTTTAGGGTAATCTTCAAGCAAACGATCTAGGCCACCCCCTGTTCCGCAATCGCCATAGCCAATAAGCACATGATCATAAATTTTGCCTTTCCCATCCAAAGTCTTTTTGAGCGCAGGCACAATTTTATCCGGGTAATTATGATAAATAGCCGGAAGACACTGCAAGTCAAAGACATCGTCAGCCAAATTCATAGAAGCTTTAAGTGCGAGAATCTCTTTAGCCAAAGCACCGCAGGCCAAAACCAGTGTGTTATGGCGCGACTGTGGCACTAACGGTTTTTACCCATAATCGCCTTGGCGAGCTCGGCGCTCATAGCTGCATCTCTACCATAAGTATGCGCATTTATCGCATCGGCGAATTCCTGATTTAATGGCGCACCCCCTACCATGACAGGTAATTCTTTTAAAATACCTCTTTTATCTAACTCCTCTATTACAACACCCATGTAAGGCATGGTTGTAGTTAAAAGCGCAGACATGCCAAGTATATTAGGTTCGTGTTCATCGATAGCAGAAAGATACTCTTCAACTGGAGTATTGATACCCAAGTCCACAACTTCAAAACCTGCTCCCTCAAGCATCATACCGACAAGATTTTTTCCTATATCATGAATATCACCCTTTACAGTTCCAATAACGTATTTTCCAACACTAGTATTATTTTCACTGACGGCTAAAATGGGCCTTAATAATTGCATCCCGCCTTTCATCGCATTTGCGCTCTGTAGAACCTCAGGAACAAATAAAATACCATCTCGGAAATCAACACCAACAATACGCATTCCTTCAACAAGTGCATCATTGAGCACCATGTTTGCATCCCATCCACGGTCAAGTAATATCTGTGTACCTTCTGTCACTTCAGGTATCATTCCATCGTAGAGGTCATCCTGCATTTGTGCAACAAGGTCATTATCATCTAGATCTTTTAATATTATTTCTTCATCTTGATCGCTCATAACGTGGCTCCAAATATAAATTTTATTCTATTATGCATTAAGCTAGGCCAACTATATTGCCATTTATATCGAGCCCAATGTCAAGTGCGGCCGGATGCTTAGGCAAACCAGGCATTCGCATTATTGTTCCACAAATTGCAACTACGAAACCAGCCCCTGCATTTAATGTGACTTCTCTTACTTCAATAACATGATCTGAGGTAGCTCCAAGCTGCTTTGGATCAGTCGAAAAACTTGATTGAGTTTTAGCTACACATATCGGCAAATGTCCAAAACCCATTTTTTCTATTTGCTTAAAAGACGTCCTCGCAGCCGCGCTAATCGTTACTGATTTAGCACGGTAAATTTCTGTGGCTACCTTTTCCACCTTAGTTATAAGACTATCATCGTCTTTGTAGATTAAATTGACTTCTTTCTTCTCATTATCAAGCTCAGCTTTCACAGCATTTGCTAAATCTATGGCACCATCACCGCCCTCAGCCCAATGCTTTGCAATTACCATCGGTACATTTTCAGCATCACAAAACTCTTTGACTATGGCTATCTCTTCTTCCGTATCATGAATGAAATGATTTATTGATACTATTGGTGTAACACCGAATTTTTTTAGATTTTGTATATGTCGTTCAACATTTACACATCCTTCCCTCACTGCTTCAGTGTTACTTGGACCCAAATCATTCTTCGATACTCCACCTTGCATTTTCATTGCCCTTATTGTGCACACTAGGACGACTGCATCTGGTCTCAACCCTGATTGACGACATTTAATATCTAGGAATTTTTCAGCACCTAAATCAGCTCCAAAACCAGCTTCAGTAACTACCACATCAGCTAATTTCAGAGCAGTTTTAGTGGCAATAACAGAATTACAACCATGGGCAATATTAGCAAATGGCCCCCCATGAATGAAAGCCAAATTATGCTCAATAGACTGCACAAGATTTGGCTGAAAAGCGTCTTTAAGGAGAACAGTTACTGCTCCATCACAGCCTAAATCTCGCACGGTAACATTCTTTTTTAAACGTGTTTTAGCAACAATAATATCACCAATTCTTTTTTGCAAATCTGACAAGTCAACTGCGAGGCAAAAAATAGCCATAATTTCCGAAGCCACTGTTATATCAAACCCGCCCTCACGAACTATTCCTTGGGTCGGTCCGCCTAAACCAATAACAATATTCCTTAAGGCCCTATCGTTCATATCAACAACTCGTCTCCACGATATCCTACGAGGGTCAATATCAAGCTTGTTACCCCACTGCATATGGTTATCCAACATAGCTGATATTAAAGAATGTGCTGATGTGATTGCATGGAAGTCCCCATTAAAATGAAGATTGATATCTTCCATTGGCAATACCTGAGCTCTCCCTCCACCTGCAGCACCGCCCTTCATACCAAAGCAAGGGCCTAGTGAGGGCTCTCTTAAACATACCATAGAATTTAAACCGATACTATTAAGAGCATCATTTACACCAACCGATGTAGTAGTTTTGCCCTCTCCTGCCGGAGTTGGAGTTACAGCTGTTACTAAAACAAGCTTACCATCAGGCTTATCTTTGATGCTCTCAATATAGTTTAATGATAACTTAGCTTTGAAATGACCATAAGGCACTAAAGCTTCAGCAGGGATACCTAGCTTTTTTTCGGCCAATGGAAGTATTGGCTCCATAATTGCAGCTCGGGCAATATCAATATCTGGTGCGCCTGGTGCAGGTAGGTTTTGTGTTTTCATAATAATAAACGGTTAAACCGCCCTTTTTTCTATTGAAGTTCAGTCATAAAAATAACGAATCTTGAGTGATTATTTATATATTTTTTTTAAAAATTCTCTTATTTGTATAATTATAAATTTTGATAGTATACGAAGCTTCATTTAATTTAAAATTTGTAATTTTTACTTAAAGTTTGCTTCTAATCATTAATGGAGTCCCACTTTAATTTTTCTTCTAGCCAAGGGATTTTATTAAATAGCACTGGCATGCACTCATCCCTTAATATTCGAGTGGCTTCAGCTGCAACTCTTAAAGGAATATCTCCCATGCTATGTTCTCTGGCCAATAAATCAAAATGCCTTTTAAATTGGCCTTTTTTAATAGGGTGCACCTGAACTAAATCTATATATTCAATTGACTGCAGCAAGCATAACGGTGTGGTAATCCCCCAACCAGCACCTTCCGCAACTGACTGTATATGTGCTGGAGCAGTATCAAATTCAACAATATCAGGAAACTTAACCCGCAATCTGTTAAGCTGAGATTCAATACGCAGACCCATTGCAGATCTAAGTGAATAACGAAGAAAAGGCAAATCCCTTGGACCATCCATGATATCAACTGAACCATTATAGTCCTTGGGAAATACCAAGACATAGGGTTCCTGAAAAATTAAATGGCGATCGAGGCCTGCAACATCTTCCATTACATTACTAGTTGTTACAATCATATCAATATTATGCGATAAAAATTCATCGCGGTGGTAGGGTGATAGGCCTGCCCATATTCGCCAATAACTCGATATATCCTCTAAATTTTTATATAATTTAGCGGCTAACGCCGAAGCCATAGAGTCTGACATTGCAATTGTAAGCATAGCTAATTTGCGCTGCTCAAGAGTTTGAGTTTCTCTAAATGTCTCTTGGGTGTCCCTAATAATCTGCCGACCTCTCTCAAGAAGAATCTTTCCTGCTGCGGTTAGTACTATCGGACGAACAGTTCTATCGAAGAGCCTCGAACCAACAGCATCCTCTAAGCCTGCTATAATTTGGGAAACAGCTGATTGTGTCATTCGAAGAACTCGTGCGCTTTGGGTCATGCCACCTTGATCAGCAGTAACCACAAAAACTTGTAAAGATCTAAGGTCGAAGTTGCTTGGTATCTTCACCCTATTACCCCCCTAATATTATACCTACAGTATTAGGCCTCCTAATCATAGGTTGGATTAGATGTAAATCAATTTAATTGCTATGATCATCGAAAATTAGCACAATAAAGATTACTAATTATAACCATAAGTTAAAATTACAAGCTTACTTTTTATTTTCAAAATAGGAAAAACTTAATTAAGCGTTCGACAATGTAGTGAGAGAATTATGCAACCAATTTTATCTATTTCATCAAGAATAAGAAGTACCCCATTTACTGATCGAGTAACAGCAGCAGGTGTTAAAGCATACACTGTATATAACCATATGCTTTTACCTACTGTTTTTAACTCACTGGAAGAAGATTATCATCACTTGAAAAGAAATGTTCAAGTTTGGGATGTTAGCTGTGAGAGACAGATTGAACTGCAGGGACCAGACTCTCAAACTTTAATACAGATGATTACGCCTAGAGATCTTTCAAAAATGAAAGATGATCAGTGTTATTATATACCAGTTGTGGATGATAGTGGCGGAATGTTAAACGACCCTGTTGCTGTTAAACATTCACAGAATAAATGGTGGATCTCTATAGCTGACTCAGATTTGATCTACTGGATAAAAGGAATTGCAGTAGCTAAAAATATGAATGTTACAATTATTGAACCAGACATAAACCCTTTAGCAGTTCAAGGCCCTAAAGCCGATGAATTAATGCGTAGAGTATTTGGAGATGAAATAACATCGTTAAAGTTCTTTAGGCATAAAAAAATTCACTTTAATGGTGAGTATCATTTAATTGCTCGTTCAGGCTACTCAAAACAAGGTGGATATGAAATATATACTAATGGCTTCAAAAGCGGTGAAGCTATATGGGATCGGTTGTTCGACGCGGGACAAAATCTAGATGTTAAAGCAGGTTGCCCCAACCTAATTGAAAGAATAGAGGGCGGCTTACTGTCATATGGAAATGATATCAATCAAAAAAATAGCCCTTTCGAAGCAGGTTTGGGAAAGTTCTGCTCAGACTCATCAATAGACTTTATTGGTGCTGAGGCATTAAAAAAGCAACGCATAGAGGGACCGGCAAAACAAATCCGCGGACTGTTTATAGACGGAAAATCAATTCCAGCCTGCACAAAACCATGGCACGTAATGCACGGGGATGTAAAAGTCGGACAAGTAACATCTGCAGCTTGGTCTCCAGACCTTTCAAAAGTAGTAGCAATTGGAATGATTGATCGTAAATATTGGAGCATAGGCAATAAATTAGATGTAATTTGCCCGTCCGGTAAAAGAACAGCTGAAATTACTCAATTACCTTTTATTAAATAGCCTCAAACAAATAACCCCTCTTAGATAATTCTAAATGAATAGCATTAATATGTTTGGGTCCAACTTCACAGCATCCACCTATTATACTCGCGCCCATATCTAGCCACTT
>JBELEM010000058.1:0-5209 GCA_042093735.1 Hellea sp.
GTCGGTCTCTCATTTCTCCTTCGCGTTCTTCACCATGATCTTCGTCATGATCTTCATCGTGATCCTCATCATGATCTTCGTCATGATCTTCATCGTGATCCTCATCATGATCTTCTTCACTTTCATGGAAAATCTCACTTTCAGCGAAACCTGGAATTCTATAATCTTTACTCTCTCTCCATGTGCCATCTAAATGTAACACTAAGTTATTGCCAAGACTCTGTTTAATAGATGCTGCGGCTTCTTTACCTGAATCAACTGAACTAAATCCAACTCGCGCTGATGCTTCAGTGCTTTCAGGAATTTCACTTGGAATACGACCATCAATAACATTTATAACACCTCCTGACCCAGATGAGCCAAACCGCAGCATAGCTGGGCCTTTTAGGACTTCAATTATTTCAGCTTGTGCTGGTTGTACTGCGTCGGCATGATCTGGTGAGGCTGCAGCAGCGTCAATTGTACCAATGCCATTGACTAAAACACGTATGCGGTTACCGCTTTGGCCCCTTATGATTGGGCGTGATGCACCCGCACCAAAGAAGGAAGAGGAAACACCAGGTTCATATTTTAGTGTCTCACCAATGGTTGAAGCTAAGCGGTTATCCAGTGTATCACCCGTTAAAATAGTGATACCTGTGATTGCATCCTCAGGCGAACCGCCCAGAATACGTGCGCTTGTAATAACGATTTCATCGTTATTATCAGTAGTTTGAGATTGTGCCGAAAAAGGCAAGGATAATAAAAGAGTAGCTAATGCTATCTTTGATGTAGAGTTTGAAAAAGACATAATTGTTCTCATATAATAAATTACTGCAAAAGCAGCGGAAAGTTGTTTTAATTTATATGAGAGTAGTCGGCGGTGCTCTTGGAGGTGGGCCTCGAACTTCTGTTTCTTTAACTATCCAAGCGTCAGAGATGGATGTAAAAGTATCCTTTTTTAGTTCAAGAGAGTTATCAAAACCATCATTAAAGTATGATTGAATTATTTTAGAGTCAGATTTTTTAGACACCAAATGACATACAGAACATTCTATATGGTCTGTATCACCTTCTAATTCGGTGCTATGTACAGCGCTAGTCGTCTGAAGGCACAGAAAAAGGACAGCTAATAAGCTTACCAAAATTTTATGTAACTTCGTTTTAAACATAAAGCTACTTATCATTATTTTTTTATAAATCTAGGTTTATTTTGACAATATTATTTCAGCTTATCTCTCGTTAGTAAAAAACCTGAAGAAATTCCAGTAAAGCCCTCAAAGGCTAAAACACTTAGATTAAATAATGATGTACTACCGTCTACCACAACTCCATAACTTCTTGTAAGGGCCATGCATGAGCCAATCATTGCTAAAGAGAAAAGTGTGTATTTGCCTAGAGATGGTTTAAAAAAAGCAATAAGTGCCATCAAACCTATACCTGTTTGAACGCCCCCGTACATTACGCGAATATCAGTTGTCCCGTTGGGGTTTAGTGCACTAACCCCAATAATTTCAGTTATATTTGATATATTAAAAATGCATTGTATTCCCCATGGCAACCAAACAGCTACCATTATGATGAAATAAATTTTCATTATCTTCACATTAAACTCCTCATTTTTAATAGTTATTATTCATAGCGCTTCTAATCAAAGTGATATATTTTAATATTAATAGCAAAACAGGAATTCACAATGATTAAAAGGCGAAGAGTATTTATTCTGATTTCTTTACTCTTTGGTTTTCTTTTTGTTACCTTTTCGAATTTGTTTATTGTCAACCTTAAATTTAATCCGGTTGTTCGAAAAGAAGTTGATGGACCTTTTCAGTTAGTCGCCACCAGCAGTATTGATGGTTCGTTTAAATCTGTAACTAGTAGTAAGAATTTAAATAACAATTCTAGAAAATGGGACAACCGCATCCTCAATGGCCACCAAGCAAAGAAGGGCGCATCTTACCCATGGTCAACAACGATCCATGGTAATGAATTATGGATGGGTACAATTTCTCAAGGGTGGTGTGTCTGGCCATCCGTAAATCTTAAATGGCCTCTCTCTTTGAGCACTTATCAAAGCCAATATACCGGATGTTCAATTCAAGATACACTTTCAAGTCTTTCCCAAATTATTGTTTATAATTTTGAGACAGGCCAACAAGAGTTAGTGAATAAAGATTGGTTACTAGATGGAGGAGAAAGATTTCACCTTGCAATGAAACGTCATAAAGAAATGTCGCGCCGTTCAGTAATGGGACTAAGGGCTGCAGGAACAATTGGCGATATTGTATTTTTTGTTGGGCATCACAAACATGCTAAATCAGAGGGGTGGCTCAGGATATTTGCTTTTAATGCTAAGAAAAGGTCCTTTTTGGGTTACCGAGATATTAAAGGCGACACAATCCGCCGCTTTGTAGCTATTAAAGATGCAGCGGGTCAAATTGGATTTTATACTATAGTTGGAGCTGAAACAGGCATGCTGCAAAACGGTCAAGGCCCTACCGTGATGCTGCGCTGGATTGGAAGTCAAGATAACCCCTTTAAAGGTGGTAACTACCTACAGACTGAAGATGGAACCGGGGCAGGTTGGGATATAGTTTCTTCTGAAAAGCTTGATGGCCGGCACGGAATGATCGGTGATTTAAAACAGTTCAAGCATTATGATGGCAGTCAAAGACTTATAATGTCATCAGCGGCACACCCTCTATTATATAATAACGATACAAGTGATCTTGACCCTACTCGTGAGGAATCTAAAATGCTCTTATCAGATCCCTTACCTCTGGGGGGGTGGACAAAAAACAATCATATGAAATTTAAAGTTATTTTTGGAATGGAACAGTATGATCCAGATACTAGGGGTCGCTGGGGTTCAAAGTGGGGCACAACTAATATTTTTAATGGGTACATTTATTTTGGAACCTATCATCAAGGGACTGCTTCAGGATATGAACATTTTAAAAAAGCAGATAAAAAGCTTTTTAAAAAACTGACATCTACACATAAAAAGCATGAAGTATTCACAATCAACCAATGGAGGGCTAGCTCCATTTTTCGGATGAAACTAACTGACCTGGACGAGATCAGTAAAGGAGCTAAAGACCCGGAATTACTATATGGATATGAAAATTTCAATATTGTAAATGATGAAGGGCAATGGGAAAGGGTACCAAATAACCTTAAGCAGATTCCCTTATTTGGCGATGCTGGCATGGGTAATCCAGGAAATATTTACTCGTGGACATCACTAAATCATAATGGGAGATTATTTTGGGGTTTCTTTGATGCATTTTCAGGGACTCATGATTTACTCGAAGAAGCAAATGCAAATAGACTATTAATAACTCCAGGGCTTTCTATACCAATTATTGGTTGGGAAAATAAGAAGAATAATAGCCTAACACATGTTCTACATAGGTATGTGAGAAAACAAATGGAGGAGAATGGAAATGGCAAAGATTTTATTCCAGGCGGTGATCTTGTAGTTTTTGAGGGGTATGGACCACCTCGTGTTCTAACAAGTAATGGTTTTGGCAACCCTTGCGCCAATGGAATTCGTAGTGCTGAAGTTTTAAGGGATAGAGTTTTTTTTGCTACCTCAAGTTGGTGCAATCTCTCGGAATTAGCAGGATCTGAATTTTATGAGTACATTCCTGAATTAGATACCAAAAACACCCAATAGGTATTCATAAAAAGAACTATTGAATATATTTATATGTGAGTTCAATAATAAAATATGTTTCGATTTATTATCATAATGTTTACTGTTTGGCTCATTAGCTGTGACAGTTCAATAATTTCTTCCGATATTAATTCACAAGTTGATCTTGCTCGCGAACGCAATGATGGTCCAGCTATCTGGGTCCTTAAGGACAGCGATACGGTGCTTTACTTATACGGCACTGTTCACCTTTTACCACCTGATCTAAATTGGCAAAAAAATGATATGAAAAAAGCTTTTTCATCCTCAGGTACTATATTTTTTGAAGTTAATTCAGGAACAGATGACAAGGTTGAAGCAAATATTTTAGCAACGAGCCTTGGTATGCGGCAGGATGGACTCAGGCTGTCTGATGGGCTTGATAATTATCAGTTAAAATTATTAGAGGCGGTTGCACACAATGGTAATTTGAGTATTGCTGCATTGGATAGTTTTAAGCCGTGGTTTGCTAGTGAATTCATTACTATGGCAGCAGCTAAAAGTGCCGGCTTATCATCAGAACTCTCTGCTGATGAGGCCTTAAAGTCACGCGCTATGAGAGATAAAAAAAATATCATATATTTAGAAACTGTTGAGGAGCAAATTCTTGCCTCAGTTAATCTCTCTCATTCTACCCAAATTTCAATACTTACTGAAAGCCTTGAGGGCTTTAATACTCTTGGTGATGATCTTAATAGTATCGCCAAGTCGTGGGCCTTAGGAAGAACGGATTATTTATCTCGTGAGTTAGTTGAAACGATGAAATATAAATCCCCAGAATTTTATAATAGCCTAATTTTGGAAAGAAATAAAAAATGGTTAGATAAGCTTATATTTTTTATAGAAGGTAGCGGAACGGGTTTTGCTGCGGTGGGGATTAGTCATTTGCTAGGAGAAGACAGCCTCATAGAAATGCTTAGGAAGCAAGGCTATGAGGTATCCAGATATTATGCATTCCAAGGGCCAAATGTCATTAGACCAATTAACCCAAGTATTGAAAAGCCGAATTAAATACTAATAATTAAAAACTTGTTTGAAATCCGGCATATAATTTTCGTCCTTGAGAAAAATAACCAACGACTTCTTGATAATCTTCATTGAGTAAATTGTCACCTCGTAGTGTAAATTTGAAATTATCGTTTACTCTATAGGAAGCATTAACTCCAACTAATGTGAAAGCATCAAGCTTTACATTCTGAAAAGTTGAAAAATCTGTATCAAGCTGACTGCCATTATGATCAAGCGAAGTTGAAATTAGTATGTCTTCGTTGGGTATATACGTGATTGATGTGCTAGCTGTGAACTTAGGCCTTCGAATTTCATCTAAATCATTTTGCTTACTTTCTTGAAAAGTTGCGGAGGATTTAACTTTTAATTTTTCTGAAATATCCCATTTAACATCGAATTCAACACCCTGGCGAACGCTTTTAGAGCCTAAATTAATTACAGTGGAAGTAAAGTCAGGAGCAAATATTGTAGAAATTTCATTCTTTAATTCTGATCTGAAATAATCAATAGATAGTTGTAGATTGG
>JBELEM010000059.1:0-4428 GCA_042093735.1 Hellea sp.
TGGTTCGATCCCAATCGCGCCTACCACGAGCCTAACAGCAACGATAACTATTTTATAAAGTACGATATAGTAATAATATATTACAAATTTGTATTATTTGTTGAGTAACAAAACTATGGCGCGAATCGCAAGGAATATTGAATGGTGGGGGGAGAGAGTTGCTGAATTTGCAGCGACACGAAAATTGCTAACTATCCTTTTATGTTTAATGTTGACTCTAATTGGTGGATATGGCGCCAAAAATCTTAGCTTCTCGGGAGATTATCAGATTTTTTTTGGCGAAGATAATCCGGAATTACAAAGATTTTTGAATTTTGAAGCTACATATGGAAAGGCTGACAACGTTAGCTTTGTAATAATTCCAAAGGAAGGGGACATTTATCAAACTCATGTTATTGAAGCAGTTTACGATATAACAGCCCAGGCTTGGAATCTTCCTTTTGTTTCACGTGTCGATAGTTTGACAAACTTTCAGCATACTTTTGCTAAAGGCGACGACCTTATTGTTGAAGATTTGATTTTTGATAAGGAAGAAATTGAGTTACCTAATCAGATGCGTCGACTTAAAAGAGTTGCAGAAAATGAACCGCTATTACACAAATTTATTACAGCACCTGATGGCGGTGCGACGATTGTGAATTCTATTTTACAAGTGGATAGAAGTATTGCTGAAGATGTTTTAGGTACTGCAGCGATGGCACGTGAAATTCGAGATAAGATTAAAGAAAAATATCCAAATATTGAAGTAAAACTTACTGGTGCTTCAATGCTGTCTTCTGCATTTAGCGAGGTTGGAATGCAAGATTCTGAAACTCTTATACCAGCAATGTATTTAATAATTATCATTGTGATGTTAATTGTGATGCGTTCTATTCTTGCGATGGTGTCTGGACTATTTATCATCATTTTATCAACCATTTTTGGTATGGGCTTAGGTGGTTGGACAGGGGTAGAGCTCACGCCATTATCAATTTCTGCCCCGACGATTATTTTGACCATTGCTATCGCTGATGCTGTGCATATTCTCTCTGCGTTTCGACAGCATATGTATAGTGGTACTAATAAGCAGGAGGCAATAGTCAAGGCAGTAGCAACCAATACATTTCCTGTAACACTAACTTCTATTACGACGGCGATTGGATTTTTAAGTTTAAACTTTTCTGATTCACCACCATTTCACCATCTTGGAAATATGACTGCGGCAGGTATTTTTATGGCATGGGTTTTATCCTTAACCTTCTTGCCTGCTGTCATGAATTTATTACCTCTAAAATACGAGAGTTTTAAAAGTGAGAGCTCAAAGCCTTCAATTATTCATTCCATTGGCGAGGTTATATACAAGCATAGAAATAAAGCTTTTTTCGGAACAGTATTTTTTTGTATTGCATCGATTGCACTCATTCCACGTTTAGAGCTAAATGATGTTTGGTCGAAATATTTCAGTCCTGGTATTGATATACGAGATTCCATTGATGCTACGCGGCCTTTTTTTGGAACTGATAATATTGAATTTATTATTAATTCTGGCAAACCTCAGGGAGTTCTTGAGCCTAAATTTTTAGAAGATGTTAATCGTTTTACGGAATGGCTAAAGGTCCAGCCTGAGGTTGCTCATGTTTACGCAATTTCAGATGTTATGAAACGACTAAATAAAAATTTAAATGCTGATGATGAGAAATTTTACCGTATTCCAGATAATCGAAAACTTGCTAGCCAATATTTACTAGTGTATGAACTTTCTCTTCCTTATGGTCTTGATCTAAATGACCGTATTAATATTAATCGTCAAAGCACTCGAGTGACCACTACTATAAAAGACGTTTCAACAGTTGAAGCACGAACTCTTAATGAAAAGGCTGTTAAATGGATGGAAAAAAACAATTCATCTGGAGCAGTTACAATTGCATCTGGGAATGTGTCTTTATTTAATTATATTGCAGATAGAAATATTCAATCAATGATTAAAGGAAGCCTTTTTTTAATTGCCGTAATTTTTTTGATTATGGCTGTATCATTTAAATCATTTGGCATTGGATTCTTGAGTGTTGTTTTAAACACTGTCCCTATTCTAGCAACATTTGGACTATGGGCTATTATCTCAGGTACAGTTGGGTTTTCGATTGCTATTGTTGGTGCGGTGGCAATTGGTCTTGTGATCGATGACACAGTACATTTAATTTCTAAATTCATGCAAGCCTATCGTCATAAAAGCAAGTCTTTTCATGATAGTATTTTGTATGCGTTTGATGTTGCGGGAACAGCCATCTTTGCAACAACAATTATATTATCCGCTGGGTTTGCTTTGCTAGCGACATCAGCTTTTAAGCCTAATACAGATATGGGGTTAGTTACGGGTATCGCGATTTTATTGGCGATGTTTATCAACTTTTTAGTACTACCAACTTTACTTTCATTTTTAATGAATAAAGACAAAGGACAAATATTATGAGAAAACTATTTTCTAACATCATAATGATAGGATTATTAACTTTTTCTTCATTTGCAAACGCAGAAACTTCTCAGGAAAAAGGATTTCGCATTGCTGCACAATCTGACCGAATGGATAAAGGTTTTGGCACAAGTATAGCTAGGTTAACAATGACATTAACTAATTCTGCGGGGGATTCAACTAAACGTGAATTAGAGATCAAAACTAAAGAAAAACCAAACGAAAATGTCGGTGATAAGTCTGTCACATTCTTCTTTACTCCACCTGATGTTGAAGGAACAGCATTATTATCTCATTCTAAAATTTTAGATTCTGATGATCAATGGCTATATTTACCAGAATTGGCAAGAGTTAAACGGATTTCATCTTCAAATAAATCTGGCCCTTTTGTTGGAAGTGAATTTGCATTTGAAGATTTAACTGCGGCAGAGCTTGGAAAATATTCTTATGAATGGCTAGAAGACACGACACTTGAAGATTTAAAAGTTGACAAGATTAAGCAGATACCATTATATCAGCGTTCAGGCTATACATATTTGATCGCATACATCGACAAAGATATCAATCAGCTTCGCAAGATTGAGTTTTTTAATCGGGGTGGAGCACATTTTAAAACACTAACACAATCGGAGTTTAAAAATTATGGTGGTACAATCTATCGTCCAATGGTTCAACAGATGGACAATCATTTAACAGGTAAGAGTACAACGCTACGTGTTGAAGTTTATGAATTTGGGATAGAACTTAATGAAAATGAATTTAAATCCTCTGCGCTTAGTCAGCTTTAAGATCATAGTCTTGTTTGTCATGATTTCATCTTCGGCATTTGCAAGTGATTTTAGTTTTACTCCAAGCGTTACAACAGAATTTCGATATTTCCCCGAGAGCCCAGCCTATGACGGGCAGTTGGAATATTTTCAGCCCTCAATTTATTTTAGTGGTGAAGCTCGATGGATATCTAAAGACCGAAAAAAACGCCTACGGTTTGAGCCTTTTCTGCGAGTCGATGTGCAGGATGACGAACGTTCGCACTTTGATGTAAGAGAGCTGAATTATTCGCAACGTTTTAGTAATTTTGACCTTTTAATTGGGAACGCTCAAATTTTTTGGGGTGTTGCCGAAAGTCGCAACGTAGTCGATGTGATTAATCAATTCGATGAGGTAGAAAATAGCGACGAGACAGATAAGCTAGGACAGCCGTTGATTAGATTTGGAAAATTTACTGATATTGGGAGATTTGAAGTCTATTATCTACCGTATTTTCGTGAACGAACATTTCCCGGTGGAGATGGTCGTCAACGAGGTCCTCTACCTGTTGATTTAGATAATGCTAAATACGATGAGGGACGTGAAGAGTGGGCTGGTGATTTCGCTTTACGTTATCAACATCAAATTGGTCAATTTGATATTGGGATACATGTTTTTACAGGAACGGCAAGAGCACCATTTTTGAAATCAAATGAAGAAGGTACAAGTCTTCTTCCTATATATCAAAAGCTCACACAAGGTGGTGTAGATATCCAGCGCACTTGGGATGCTTGGCTCTTAAAGTTAGAAGTTGTAATAGCAGACCAAAGTGGTGATAATTTTATATCTAATGTATTAGGATTAGAATATACATTCTTTGATTTTTCTGACAGCGGTATTGATATAGGTATATTATTTGAAGGGCTTTATGATAACCGTGATGAAAATAAAACAGCATCAACATTATTTGAAAACGATATTTTTGCAGGCGCCCGTTTTACATGGAATGATTTTCAGGAGAGCGAATTGCTACTTGGTACAATTATCGATTGGGAGACAGGATCAATGTTTAGTTCAATTGAATACGAAAGACGTATTGGCGAAAATATGAAATTTGAAGTTGAAGCTCAATATTTTTTGGCACAGGACTCAGAACCTTTAGCTCAATTCGAGCGTGATAGTAATCTAACGCTAAGATTAACGCGGTATTATTAGTGTGTGTTTTAGATAAA
>JBELEM010000060.1:0-4379 GCA_042093735.1 Hellea sp.
CAGGTTTATGGTTAGAAATTTCAATCGCTTTATCTAAAAGAGGTTTATATGCTATGATACCGCTCGGCTCTATGCCGCACGAGCCTGATATAATTGCCTTTGGTTTGGCATCGTCGATTCTAACAGCTAGCTCCTTTGAGGCAAAACCCCCAAATACTACAGAATGGATAGCCCCAAGCCGAGAACAGGCTAGCATGGAAATTATTGCCTCTGGGATCATCGGCATATAAATAATTACTCTGTCGCCCTTCATAATGCCAGACTGTTTTAAAGCACCAGCAAGTCTTGATGTCTTTTCAAGTAAATCATCGAAGGTGAGAATACTCTTGGAATTAGTAACTGGGCTATCATAAATAATAGCAGTCTTTTGGCCTAATCCCGCGTCTACGTGTCGATCAACAGCATTGAAGCAGGTATTTACCTCCCCATCACAAAACCAACTGTAAAAAGGTTTCTTACCCTGGTTAAGAGCTTTTGTTGGAAATTTAAACCAGTCAATAGCCTTAGCAGCTTCCATCCAGAATTGTTCAGGATCTTTCTTCCAATTAGAATAAACACTTTTGTAATCCATTCAAACTACCAACTTTTAACTGTACGTCTGTACGGGAGTTCCTGCTAAAGCAGCAATATTCAAAAGTCCCCTTGCCGTAATTGAAGGCGTAACTATATGAGCCTTATTCCCCATCCCCATCAGTATAGGTCCAACTTCCAAACCACTTGCACACATTTTGAGTATGTTTCTAACCCCACTAGCTGCATCAGTATTCGCAAAGACTAAGGCATTTGCGGCTCCATCAAAACGACTATTAGGCATTATGCGCGATCTTAACTCAGGGTCTAAAGCTGCATCAGAGTGCATTTCACCCTCATAGGAGAAATCACACTTACTCTGATCCAATATTTCCAACGCACCACGCATATTTCTTCCAGAAATATTATCTAGGCTACCAAATTGTGAATGTGAGCATAAAGCAATTTTTGGTTCAACACCAAATCTTCGAGCATGCCTAGCTGTTGCCATAACTGTCTGAGCAATTTGATCAGGAGTCGGTATTGCGTTCACCTGGGTATCTGCAATGAAAAGTGGTCCCGTCTCAAGGATCATTAACGAAAGAGCCCCAATAGCTTGCAAGCCATCATTCTCTAAAACCTGTTGAATATATTTCAGATGCCATAAATACTGGCCAAAAGTACCACAAATCATGCTATCAGCCTCATCTCTAAAAACCATTATAGAGGCTATGGCAGTACTATTTGTTCTGAGTATAGCTTGCGCCAATGCTGGGGTGACCCCCCGCCTCTGCATAATTTTGTGATATGTCCCCCAATATTCCCTAAAACGAGGGTCACTCTCAGGATTTACAAGTTGAAAATCCTCATTGATTTTTAAAGGTAGACCATATTTTTCAATTCGGTGCATGACTACTTCTGGCCTACCTATAAGAATTGGTCGATCACCAGTCTCTTCTAGCATAGCAAAAGACGCCCTTAATACTCTTTCATCTTCCCCATCAGAAAATACTATTCTTCTAGTTGCAGACCTTGCAGCTTCAAATACTGGCCTCATCAACATGGAAGTTTTATACGCTGTGCTTTCTAAATCTCTAACGTAATCAGAAATAGATTTTATCTTTCTGGTGGCTACTCCTGAATTTATAGCCGCCTCTGCTACCGCGGAAGCAACTAATGGTAAAAGCCTAGGATCAAATGGCTTAGGAATAACATAATTCGGTCCAAAGTTCATATCTTCGCCTTGATAGGCTGCAGCTGCCTCAGCAGAAGAATGCTCACGGGCCAGTTTTGCAATAGCTTGCACACACGCTATTTTCATGGCTTCATTTATTTCTGTCGCACCTACGTCTAAGGCTCCCCTGAAAATAAAAGGAAAACATAGTACGTTGTTAACCTGATTGGGATAATCTGATCTGCCAGTAGCGACAATAGCATTCTGAACACTTTCATGCACATCTTCTGGCATAATTTCAGGTATAGGATTAGCTAAGGCAAATATTATAGGTGAGGGTTTCATTTTTCTTAACATAGTTTTTGTCAAAGTATTTGGGCCTGATAACCCAAGAAAAAAATCTGCACCAGAAATAACCTCCTCTAACCTCTCTAGTTCACTATCTTGAGCAAAAAAAGCTTTATGCTTGTTTGTTTCCTTACGCTCTTTAGTAACCAATCCAGATCGATCACATAACCAAATATTTTCTCTTTTACACCCAAGACTTATAAGCATTTTCAAACATGCTATGCCTGCTGCACCACCCCCTGCTGTTACTACCTTTATTTCCGAAATTTCCTTCTTAGCGAGTTTAAGAGCATTGATGAGAGCCGCACCAACTACTATTGCTGTGCCATGCTGGTCATCGTGAAATACTGGAATATTCATCTTTTCTCGACACATTTCCTCTACAATGAAACAATCAGGCGCCTTAATATCTTCTAGATTAATTGCCCCAAATGTAGGTTCTAAAGATGCCACTATTTCCGCAAGTCGGATTGGATTGTCTTCTTTTACTTCAATATCAAAGCAGTCAATGCCAGCAAACTTCTTAAAAAGTACCGCTTTGCCCTCCATTACTGGTTTGGAGGCCAATGGGCCAATATCACCTAAGCCTAAAACTGCTGACCCATTTGACACAACAGCAACTAAGTTTGCTTTTGAAGTGTAACGAACAGCTGCCTTTGCCTCACGGCTAATTTCTAAACATGCTTCCGCAACACCAGGAGAGTATGCTTTTGCAAGATCACTTTGATTAGCTAGTGGTTTAGTAGCACGAATTTCCAATTTCCCTGGTGTGGGAAACTCATGAAAATCTAACGCTGCCTTCTTTGCTGTATCTTTCTTTGTTCTAGCCATATATTTTACCTTTGTTTACCACCCAAGAGATAAGGCTGAGTTACAATCATTGTTTTATTTGTGAATTACTCTTCATCAAAATATTAAGTAAACTATTTGCAGCATCCAAAATATTAGTACCAGGACCAAAAACTGCGGCTACTCCTAGATCCATCAGGAAGGGATAGTCATTTTTAGGTATGACCCCACCACAAACCACTATAGGACCATTCCCCCCTGAATTTTTGAGTTTTTCAATAAGCACAGGTACTAATGTTTTGTGTGCTGCCGCCTGCGAAGAAACTCCAACAATATGCACATCATTGTCAATGGCATCCTGAGCAGCTTCTTCTGGTGTTTGAAATAAGGGACCAACATCGACATCAAAACCCATATCTGCAAATGCAGTAGCTATTACTTTAGCTCCCCGATCATGTCCATCTTGTCCAAGTTTGATAACCAAAATTCTTGGTCTACGCCCCTCTTTCTGAGAAAATAATTCTACCTTGTTTTGAATTTCTAAGAAGGATTCATCGTTTGCATATGCACTTTGATAAACACCAGATAAAGTTTTAGTCTCTGCCCTATACCTGCCAAAAACTTTTTCCATAGTCGCAGAAATTTCTCCCACGGTGGCACGAGCTCTTGCCGCCTCAATAGCATGTTCAAGTATATTCCCCTTACCCGTTTGACATATATCTTCTAACTTATTCAATTTTTCTACATACGAATTATTATCTCGACTGGCCTTAATTTTTTCCAACCTTTTGATTTGTACCGTTCTAACAGTGACATTATCAACATCCAAGATCTCAATTGGATCTTCTTGATCTGACTTAAACTTATTCACACCAACTATTACTTCCTTACCCTGATCTATTGCTGCTTGTTTTCTTGCAGCTGACTCTTCAATTCTAGATTTCGGGAGTCCCGAAGCTACAGCTTCTGTCATACCCCCAAGGCCTTCAATTTCTTCAATAATTTCCCAAGCTTTTTCGACTAGCTGATCAGTCAAGGTTTCAACATAATAACTACCTGCGAGGGGATCAATTACCTTAGTAATGCCGAGTTCCTCTTGCATAATCAACTGCGTATTACGGGCTATTCTTGACGAAAATTCAGTTGGCAATCCCATGGCTTCATCAAAGGCATTTGTATGTAGGCTTTGAGTGCCTCCTAGTGCTGCTGCAAGTGCTTCGTACGAAGTCCTTACAATATTGTTATATGGGTCCTCTTCTTGAAGGCTAACACCAGAAGTTTGACAATGTACCCTTAGAAGAGATGAGCTTTTTTGCTTTGGATTAAATTCAGCCATAATTCGAGCCCAGATTAACCTAGCTGCTCTTAATTTGGCCACCTCCATAAAAAAATTCATCCCAATAGCGAAGAAAAATGAAAGCCTTCCTGCAAAAGCATCGATATCTAAACCTTTAGATAGGGCAGCCCTCACGTACTCCTTCCCATCAGCTAGAGTAAAAGCCAGTTCCTGTACTAAATTTGCCCCCGCTTCATGCATATGGTAACCAGAAATGGAAAT
>JBELEM010000061.1:0-4328 GCA_042093735.1 Hellea sp.
CCATAAATTATTGTTTGCATCGGTGAAAACGGCTGGCTGTGATCCCGCCGCTGGAACGTCATTGATGGGCCCGACTTCTAAGGTGGCTATATGACCATTGAACGGTTGGTTAATGGTTTGAACGTATATGTCATATTCTTCATTCCAAAGATCATTCATAGATCCGTCCCGCGGATACAAATGCACTAACACATCATCACCCGTTTCGAGCGAAAACTCACTTATTCCACCCTCACTAACAACCACCTCGGCTGTTGTTATACCAACCTTCTCCCAGGCATCCACAGTGGACAGATATTCTTGACTATCTTGACCATAGATATTAGCCGCCTCAAGAATCATTGTGTTTGCAGAATCAATAAACTCTGCATCCGACGGAAGTTTTAGTAATGTCTGAAAAGCTAAGTTTTCGGTCTTCTCCTTCCCTATGCTTACTCCCAAACTTTCATTAGACATACCCTCTGCTAACAAATATAAAGCTCTATTCTGAATCCCGCTATTATAGTGAACACCCCCGTGGTCACCTTCATCCGTATTTGGAAGGTTCATGAAATTATCCATATGCCCTGGTTGCCCTGTGGTGGATGGATTCATCATGTCCCTCAAATAGTCATATTGGCCGTAGGGAGACTCAAGATCTTCACCTATATACCAATCTTCACGGTCAATCATTGCTCCAAAAAAATCAGCAAAGGACTCATTCAATGCTCCAGATTGGTTTTGGTACACTAAATTAGCTGTAAACTGGACCACTCCATGTGAAAACTCATGGCCCGCAACATCAAGTGCAATTGCCATGTTTTTTGACCCATCCTTACCAACCCCATAGACCATTTGAGAGCCATTCCAATAAGCGTTAAACAGAGGACCACCATCATCCAATGCATTGACGATATTTATAAGTTTGGTGCCATTGCCATCAAAACTGCTTCTATTATGAGTATTGAAAAAATAATCATAGGTTTGCTTGGAGTTATAGATCGCACTTACTGCTGCAGGATCCCAGCCCGAGTCCGCATTACTAGAAACAATATAGGGATAGCTGTCACCCTCATCATAATTTGCCACGGCAGTGTATGCACCCTGCGGAAAGGCCTGATCGTACATAAGATATTTATTATTTTGAAAATAAGAGTTAAAAGAGCGCGTCACATTCTGCAAATCGGTCCCTTTACTAGGAGTAGACGTCTCATAAAACAAGGGTGTCTTCGCGATTAGGGATTTTGTATTTGGGCTAAAATAAAGGTTCCATTTCTTACCAAGAGACGCTTCAACCGTTACTTTATAAGAGTAGATTGGCATTCTTGACTGAATATAAATACCGCGAGCGACCTTTACTACACTTACATAGGATGTACCATATTTCTCGAACTCAGCAGAAACCAATTCATCTATCTCAGAATTATCTAACAGCGCCTTCACATCAATATCGTTTGATATTTTTATAAACTTGCCTGTAATGGATCGAACTTTACCTCCTTTCTCGGTCACAACCAGCTGTCGCCCCCAGACAGGCAGACCTTTATACACTCGATCAACCCGAACTATAGTCTCATCTCTTGAATTTGACTCAAGACTGCTATTGACAGTGGCTTTTTCACTATCACCAAACCCCATTAATGAACTATGGTCTTCAACTAACTTTACTACCCCCTTCGAAATTTCCCCATGACTTGCACCCTGCAGGCCCAACAAAAAC
The DNA here is from genome assembly GCA_042093735.1 of Hellea sp. Lineage (GTDB taxonomy): Bacteria > Pseudomonadota > Alphaproteobacteria > Caulobacterales > Maricaulaceae > Hellea. The sequence continues at coordinate 1,700 of JBELEM010000061.1, forward strand.
TCCCCTGAAATGGATCTTATGTTGTTATTTGAGTCAAAGCGCAATGATGGCTGCTCTCCAGTAGCACTCAACATTACCAACGAATCTATGTCGGCTTGAATATCCGTTTGGTTTAAGGGGTTTTGCGGACTCATTTTGGATATATTGATAATATCTTTGAATGGTAAAGAAAACTCATCAAGCATCGCTTTGGTTTCAGCGTCTGAATAATTTTTTTTCGCGCCCTTATCTCGGTACTTTTTAGCTCCATTTTCTCTACGTGCAGCCAATACTGTTTGCGGATTAGCAGACACAATATTAGCTTTACCGTTGAGCTTTTTTGTAATCTCAGAAACATCAACTGATACTGGATTATTATCAGTAACCTTTACGTCTAATACCCAAAAAATAGTCGAACCAAGAACGGAGGCAACAAATCCCAGGAGTAAAAAAGATCGAATATTGCGAGAGATAAATTTTAGGAGGACCATGCTAATTCTCGTTATTATTGTTATTCATTTTTCCACATTAGTGTACTACATAAACGAATCTTGTAATCAGACTTTGGTTATACCAAATCGCTAGCACTTGCTTCAAAAAAGTAAGAATCAGTTATTATTGGGTTTGTATCCGACATTCACATCCAATGCCACGGGTTCATTTCAGTCGTGGCTCCCTGACACTCTCGGAACGAACCCTCGCCGATGCTGAACCGTTAAAAAATAATATTGAAATAAAAACAAGTATTGGCCATGTATTTTTCATAATTTTCACAAACGTAAAGTTCCTAGACTTTTAACACACAGCCCAAAATCAATATTATGAAATTGTCCTAGGCCCACCTTTAGAATACTTTCTAGATTGTGTTCACCCTTCAAAGGATGTATAACAGGGTTAACTCTTTGTTTCTATCATGGAAATGAAGGGTCTACCGGGAACTAGATAAATTTCGCCCTTATATATTAATCATGAAGTTTTTTTTTACAGATAAACTAGCTCTCCTATTAGTTTTAGCGCCGATTCCCTTCTGGGTAGCCTCCGCTGGCGTTGACTCGGACACACAAGCCCTGTTTATAAACCAGATGCTTGTATTGTCGATTCTCTACCCCATGCTTGAAGAGATTGTCTTCAGAGGGATCATTCAACCGACATTCTATACCCGCCTTAAAGGGAGGCTAGGTCTTTTTAGCTATGCAAATATACTAACAAGCATTTTATTTTCATTAGCCCATTTACCTAACCATGAACCAATTTGGGCTCTGGCTGTATTCATACCGTCACTTGCTTTTGGCTTGCTCAAAGATATATACAAAACCTTACTAGCACCTGTAGCGCTTCACAGCTACTACAACGCCGGCTATTTCCTTATAGCCGGGTAGCATTTCTAACTTCTTTAGTAGCCTATGAGAGTGACTGGAGTCTTCTTCTCATACCGTGCGCCAGCAATAGTAGCAGAATCAACACTAGGCCAGTATCTGGCGAGGTGTTGTTGCCAATGGTACAGCCGCCTCCACCGGACTTCTTCAGCTCAATAGAGCTAGAGGTGATCGAGATACTTGAGACCCCATCACTAATCGTGGCGGTTACAGTAGCTGTTCCACCAGTTTTACCTGCGGTCAGCGTAGCGGTATAGATACCACCGGACTGCTCTGTAAAGCTCCCAATAGAAGCACCTTCAACAGACACTTGCGCAGTCACGGACATTCCTTCCAGAGAGCGGCCGTCAGAGTCAACTGCACTCACGGTAACTTTCGCCGTATCCGATCCGTTCGCCTTAAGCTCCGCCAAATCGATGGAAATTGTGCTGTCAGAACTAGGAGGTCCGAAATAGAGGACAGCGAAACCACTTGGATCAGTCACTATACCATCGGCTTTCTTATCAGAATCATTAGGTCCACCATCTTCGATAAATAGCTCAATACAAGTGTGACCTTCGGTTAACCCCTCAGCAAACAGTGCGCTACCTGGCTGAGGACAGGCTCCATCCACAGCCTCAGCACTGGATATTGCATTAGTCGCATTGACCTCATAGTCTTGCCAACCGATGTTCGAGTCAATGTATTTTCTAAATACAGCACCAGTCACCAGAGGGCTAGCCAGAGGAAAGACTAATCTGTAAGAGGCACCAGAATCTGCACCGGCTAATTTAAAGTCAAATAGGCCATCCGGATATAAGTAGTCTGCATCAGGAACTCCAGTAACAGCCTCTAGAGCGTCTTCAGAAATACCAACGGCGTTACTGTCTGATGCAAGAGCGGAATCACCAATAATGATGCTAACTCCAGCCTGAGCCTCAACAACACTTGTTGACCCGACAGAAACTGGAGCGAGGTAGGCTTGACTAATATTATCAAGATAATCTGGAATCCCGTCACCATCTGTATCAGCAAGGCCCTCTTCCGCATCGGAAATACCGTCATTATCCGCATCACTAGTGTCGAGGAGGCTTGGCGACTCCGAAATCACTCTGACGGCAACTGTTCGAGTTGTATCGAGCACAGGGCTACCATTGTCGGTGACTGTGGCAGAAATCGAGAACGTACCGGCAGCCAATGCAGTAGCATCAAAGTTTAAGCTGCTTCCATCAAAGGTTAGCTCTGGTGCATTCTCAACGCTGGCTATCCAGGCTGCAGTGTCCCACTCAAGCACA
>JBELEM010000062.1:0-4242 GCA_042093735.1 Hellea sp.
GGCGCAACACACGATGGAAAACTTGTTGGAAGCTTTGGAGATATAGCTACGCTAAGTTTTTACCCAGCTCACCATATCACAATGGGTGAGGGTGGCGCCGTGTTCACAAATAACGATGAACTTGCAGCAATAGCTGAAAGTTTCAGAGATTGGGGCAGAGATTGTTATTGCAAAACTGGGTGCGACAATACTTGTGGAAAAAGATTTGACTGGGCATTAGGTGAACTTCCTGTGGGTTATGACCATAAGTATGTCTACAGCCATTGTGGTTACAATTTGAAAATTACCGATATGCAAGCAGCATGTGGCTTAGCACAGCTAGATAGGCTCGAACAATTCATTGAAGGTAGAAATAAGAATTTTGATTTTCTTTACCAGCGGCTAGCACCATTATCCGACTACTTCATTTTACCTCAGGCGACCGAAAACTCTAAGCCAAGCTGGTTTGGCTTTCCTCTTTCGCTCAAAGAAACCGTTCATTTCAACCGAGAGGACTTAATGCGGTTCCTTGATCAAGAGAAGATCGGTACAAGACTTGTCTTTGCGGGAAATGTTACAAAGCAACCGTACTTTACAGAAACGAATATTAATTACCGCATCGCGGGTACGCTCACAAATACAGATAAAGTGATGTCTAATTCATTTTGGGTTGGGCTATATCCGGGCTTAACGGATGCTCACCTAAGCAAGACGTGCGATAAGATAGAAGAATTTTTGGGTTTAGGATTTTAGAGGGGCGTAATGATGACTGTAAATGTTTTCAAATTCATTTCATCAAATAAGGGTGAATTTAATTGTTTTGATAGAGCTATTATTAATGGAGACTACATAGTTCGCCCTGCAACCGACCGCGAACAGAACAAAACACTGGGTAAGGTGGTGAACTCAGAAAAAACCTCGCTTCTTCTTTTGAAAGCTTTTAATCGAGGACTCGATGAAATAGCTACAATCATGGTTGAATTAAATATAGAAAATGTATTGTTTTTCAAACTTTTGGACAGTGCTTGTGCGATGGCAGAGATAGAACAGATCAATACGCAGTTAATAGATTTCTTTCGTAAAAACTTTGTAGTTGATAAAATAATTGTAGGGAAAAGTTTTATTTTTAATAGAAATTGTTACCATTATATAGATGAGATAGCTGGCAGCATTACGATTTCAGCCTCAAAAGGACCTGCTAAAGATCTAATACTTACTGCTGGACCTAGTATTACACCCTTGGAAGTTTGCTATGCGGCAGATGCTGCAAGAAATGGCTGGAACTCAAACTGGAAAAAATATTTAGCAAAATTTGAAGAGGAATTTGCTAATTACGTAGGTGCAAAATATGCGATAGCTACGTCATGTTGTACGGGTGCATTACAGATATCTTTAATGGCTTTGGGTGTGGGAAAAGGTGATGAAGTGCTAGTGCCTGATTTAACTTGGGTAGCAAGTGCAACGGCTATCAGGGATGCAGGTGCTACTCCTATATTTGTAGATGTTGAACTCGATAGTTGGAATATTGATGTAAACTCTCTTGAGAGAAAGATAACCGATCGGACAAAAGCAATCGTCGTTGTTCATATGTACGGTGGTTCAGCAAGAATGGACCAGATCGTCGAGTTTGCACGAAAGCACAACCTAAGTATCGTCGAAGACGCAGCACCAGCAATTGGAGCAGAATGGAATGGTAAGAGGGTAGGAACGTTTGGCGACTTTGGATGTTACAGTTTTCAGGGCGCTAAATTACTCGTAACGGGCGAAGGCGGGATGATTGTTACAAATGACGAACAATTGCACAAAAAAGCCTTAAAGGTTTCGGATCAAGGAAGAGATCCAACAAAAACGTTTTGGATTGACGGCAAGGGTGTTAAATTCAAAATGTCAAATGTTCAAGCAGCTTTGGGATTAGCACAAATTCAACGTGCTGATGTCAACATAGCTCTTAAGAGGCGAATATTTGGATGGTATAATGAGAGACTTAAAAACTCTGATTTCCTTAAGCTGAACGAAGAAATCCCAAATAGTAAAAGTATTTACTGGATGACAAGTATTCGTTTGCTCGATGGTGCCAGATCGAAACGTGATGAACTAATTAAGATACTTAGGGAACATAACATTGATTCAAGACCAGTGTTTCCTGCCATTAGTCAGTATCCTATTTGGGAAATACAACAGCAGTCAAATCCTGTTGCAAAGTTAATTGGAGACACTTCAATTAATTTACCAAGTGGCGTAGGTTTGTGTAAAGCAGAAGTTGATTACATATGTGACATTGTTCTGCAAAACGTATAGTAGAGATTTTCGATTCAAAATAACATTATAAAGCACCGGATGGAAGTAAATGGATCTTTATCTACTATTTCAAGCTATTAATTTCCAATTTAGTATTATATGCACCTTCAAAAAAAACGGCTACTAATCTAACCTAATAAATCAAACTTATCCAGTGATATACAATTTTCCCTAGATTTTTCGTATCTAGAACAAGATTATTTGTATTGGCAGTATCGCTCAACATAGAGGAAATATATATGATGATTAATAAAAAAATCTTAAGTGATTTCATAATTCAAGAGTTATGCGATACGCAAGAAATTGGGTTAATTTCTGCAGATCATACAATCTCAGGAAATAGCAATCTAATTGGTTCAAATCGAATAATAAAAAGTAGAACCTTCGTGGAATTAATGCTCAGCATTGAAGAGTATCTAGAAGATCAATATGATTTGGATTTTGATTGGACAAGTGATAAAGCGATGTCGGGAAAGAGGTCACCTTTTTTAACAGTCAATACACTGATTGAATTTATAATCACTGGACAAACTTAAATGCAATTAGTCGTGAAACATCCAAATATCTCGTTTTCTTTTGCTCCAACACCTTGGGATGATCAGCTTTTAGGAGGGAAAACTGGATTGATAACATTAGATCATTATGATTTGGGCAGCTCCCTAGCTGGAGATTTATTTAAAGAATGGGTGAGAGATAATGCGATTGTATATTGTGGACTAAAAATAGATCCTGAAAATCTTTTTATAAAAAAAGCTGCAACTGAGCTGGGCTTCTATTTTGTAAACTCGACTTGTGAAGTATTCAAACGAGATTTAGACAATCTAATCCCAGCACAGGGTAACTTTAAAATTAGTCGAGCAACTGAAGCCGACTTTAGAGAAATATTATCTAATAACCTAAAAAATATGGTTCATGGCAGGTTTCATGAGGATTTTAATTTCAAAAATATAGTTAATAAGCGCCAAAAATTAATTTTAAATAGTCAATTTAAAGATCCAGATGTACAATTTTCAGTCGGACAGATCGAACAGTCCTTTGTTGGATACTCTATATTTAGGAAGAAAAAAAAGTCGGTGGAGTTAATGCACATGGGTGTGAATGGAGATGTATTACAACCGATGCATGCCATTAACTACTGGATCGAAATTTTTAACCACCTGAAAGATAGTTTAGAGATCAAACGCATTAGTGGCCGACTAACATTAACAAACACAGGTGCGGTGAGTATTTATTCCAAATTACAATTCACCTTTCACCGACCGCTTGATGAGTACGCCTTCACAATTAATAATATGGAATGAAAATCATGCCGAACAACAAAAAGATATTAATCGTATCAGGTGCCTCAAGCGGAATTGGCCGTGCACTATGTGAGGAACTTACAAACGACTACGAGGTTGTGGGTATTGGTCGTAGGAAGATTGAAGAAGAAATAAATTTTACATATTTTAGTGACGTTGACGTCTCTGATAAAGATGCCATAAAAAAAATGTCGAAAACAGTTGATATGAGTAGAGTTTATGGCGTCGTAGCCTGCGCGGGCATAGCATCGATGAATCATTTTTTTGTAATGCCAGAGAAAACTAGGCGAAAATTGATGGATGTAAACTTTCATGGGGCTGTCAACCTGATGGAGATTTTTGTGAAACCTATGATCAAAAATAAAGTTGGCCGGATAGTTGGAATTTCAACAATTGCTGTACCGTTGATGCTAGAGGGCGAAGCCGCGTATGCAGCATCTAAAGCAGCATTGGAGACCTATATTAAGGTGATTTCCAACGAGATGTCTGGATGGAACATCACCGCAAATAGCGTTAGGCCTTCCGCGACAGACACATTTCTTTTAGCGGGTCTAGATGAGGCACAAGTACAAAGTGTGATTGAAAGACAAACCTTAAAGCGAAAACTTGAAAAAAACGAAATTATATCTCTAGTAAAATATCTTCTAGCTCATGAGGCAAGCGC
>JBELEM010000063.1:0-4072 GCA_042093735.1 Hellea sp.
GTGAATTTCTGTGAGAAGTGGGATCAAACAAGTTTTGATCCCAACTATAATACTCTACCACTCAATTACTTTAAACCTATGATTGTCGAAGTATTTAGTAGGGAACCTTGGGCTTTTAACTAACATTACTATCTGGAAAACTAGACTTTCTCATTTCCATGTAATCTATAAGTTTTCTGTCAATTTCTGGATCAAGCTCAGGGGCCACATATTCATCTAACATTTTTTTGTAAACACTTTCAGCTCTATCTTCAGCAGATAAACTTCCATCTTCCACCCACTGTTCATAACTACTGTTATCAGAAACATTTGATTGATAAAAAGCAGTTTTGAAGTTTTTTTGAGTATGAGCACAGCCTAAAAAATGCTGACCAGGTCCAACTTCAGCTATAGCATCTAAAGCCTGTCCATTATCGGACATATCTACTCCCTTAGCAAATTTTGCCATCATTCCTGCTTGATCAGCATCCATTATGAATTTCTCATAACCCATAGCAAGACCACCCTCGAGCCACCCTGCAGTATGTAACATAAAGTTAACTCCTGCTAACAAACCGGTTTGCAGGCTATTTGCGGCTTCATAACCAGCCTGAGCATCTGGAATTTTAGATGCATTAAACCCTCCTGCAGACCTAAATGGCACACCAAGCCTTCGCGCAAGGGCAGCACTCATATTTATTATTAATGATGCTTCTGGAGTTCCAAAGGTAGGAGCGCCTGTTTGCATCGACATAGAAGTTACAAAGTTTCCATAAATAACTGGTGCACCTGGCCTCACGAGTTGCGTTAAGGCCATACCAGCTAGTCCTTCTGCCAAACTTTGAGCTGCAACCCCAGCAGCAGTCACTGGGGACATAGCACCTGAAACAACGAATGGACTTGGCATCGCACATTGGCCATGACGCGCATAATTTTTTAATGAACCCAGCATAACTCGATCCCATGTCATGGGAGAATTTGCATTAATTAAGTTAACAAGGACACAGTTTTCCTCAACAAAAGCATCTCCAAATACGATTTTAGCCATATCAACAGTATCCTCCGCTCTCTCTGGCTGAGTGACTGAACCCATGAAGGCTTTATCAGAATATTTAATATGACTATAATTCATGTCAAAATGTCTTTTGTTAACAGGCAAATCAACCGGCTCACAAACCGTACCACCGCTATGATGCAAGTTTGGTGACATGTAAGCAAGTTTAACAAAATTTCTAAAATCCTCTATATTGGCATATCTCCTACCGCCCTCTTTGGAATAAACGAAAGGAGGACCATAAGCAGGAACAAGTACAGTATTGTTACCTCCAATCTGGACATTATTTTTTGGATTGCGAGCATATTGCGTAAATTCTTTTGGCGCTGTAGCTTTAATAATCTCCCGGCACATACCTCGAGGAAACTTTACACGGTCGCCATCAGCTTTAGCGCCTGCTTTTACAAAATAATCAACTGATTCTTTATCATCTTGAATCTCTAAACCAACTTCTTCCAATAATTTATCTGCATTGTCTTCAAGCTGAGCGAGGTCAGTATCATTTAATACGGAATAAGTCGGTATGTTTCGCTTAATGTATGCATCCCTTGGCGGGGCCTCGACTGCACGTGCAGCAGCACGACCTGCTCTACCCCCTGATCTTTCTCTTCTAGCCATAAATCCAGCCTTTTTTAAAAATTACATTAATATTATTTGTGATATAAAATAGCATTTATTTATTATCATAAGATCTTTTAATTATAGAGACAAAATTATCTATTATTGTGTTTTTCTCCGTCTATTTCTTTTATTACTTTTAATTGCAAGAGGTGCTGTAGGAAATTTCATAGCATTTACAAAGTAATCTTGAAATTTTTGTTCAGTGGCAGTCTCTATTTTATCTATATGTTTAACTGCATTAATAATGTTTTCTCGTTCTTCAATGTTTAGTAATGCCATTGCTGCTCCCATTCCAGCAGCATTACCTATGCTAGAAATAATATTGGATGGCGCATTAGGAATAATGCCTATTTCTGATACATATTTGCTATCCAAATGCGTGCCAAATGCACCAGCCAACAAAATCTCATCAAACGTTTCACAATTTAGGCTTTCTGCCAACAATTGAACTCCTGCATACAAAGCTGCCTTTGCAAGCTGAACCGCCCTTATATCAGTTTGTTGAATAATTATGGGTTTATCAGCTTGTTCAACGAGAATATACGCCCAAACATTACCTTTTTTTATAAATTTATCCGGTGCCATTTCAGGTTTAAATAAACCTGATTGATCAATCAATCCAGCATTGGCCAATTCAACCATTACCTCAAATATTCCAGAGCCGCATATACCTGGAATAGTTTGATCTAAATCATGAATACTATTTTTATCAAACCATTTTTCTCTGCCAATAACTTTTACTCTGTAATCTTTTGTATCAGGGTCAATTCTAACCCTCTCAATCGCCCCATTAGTAGCTCTCACACCTGAACTTATTTCTGCACCCTCAAGCGCAGGTCCTGTCGGTGATGAAGCTGCTACAACTTTACCTTTATGTGAGAGTACGATTTCTGCATTTGTACCGATATCCACAAGTAGTACTGAACTATCTTTCATACGCTTTATTTGAGTTAAATAAGCCGCAGAAGTATCTGCCCCTACGTGACCGCCAATGAGCGGAAAAAGGGAAACTTGCGCTACATCAGATAGTCCAAGGTCAAGTCGCCCAGCCGGTATATCAACCCAATCTTTAATAGCTAATGTGAATGGTGCCACACCGAGTTCAATTGGATTCGCACCAATAAAGAGATGGTGCATTATAGGATTACCTACACAAATGACGTCGAGTAATTGATTATGGCCAAGCTCCAACGTTTTAACAGCCTCATCAATCATCTCGCGGACTTGTGTACGTATGGCTGCAGTGAGTTTCTCATCCCCGCCTTTATTCATCATGATATAGGACACGCGGCTCATCAAGTCTTCGCCAAAACGGATTTGAGGATTCATTGCCGCCTTTTCGTAAACTGGTTCGCCTGTTGAGAGATTGAATACATAAAGCGCTATAGAGGTAGACCCAATATCGATTGCAGCACCGTAAAGATCAAATGGCGAAGGTGGCCAAACATCAATAATAATCTGCCCATCTCTGACTACGGCAATGACTGTACGTTTATTCTCGCTTGGGCGTAATATGCCTTGCAGCTTTATTAACATTCGGTGTGATGGTCGAACAAGTAGGCCATGCTCATCATGCAACATCTTCACTAAAGCCTCTCCATCGCTAGGATTATCTTCAAGGGTTGGGACTGGGAGCTGTACCATGTAAAGGCGAATTGCAGGGTTAAGTTTTATTTCAAACTTCGTACTTTTTTTTTGTATTGAGATTTCACGTTCACGCGAGTCCGCTGGAATATTAACAACTAAGTTGCCACGTACTTTTGTTCTACAAGACAGGCGGCGTCCTTCGGGTAATTCACTATCATGGATAGCCTTCTTCTCTGTTGGGGACAGTTTAGAATAATTATCATCAGTGACATTAATTTTAAACTTAGCGTGCTTACCACTATCAACTTCAATTTGGCAGCGCTTGCAAAGCCCTTTACCACCACAAATGGATTGAATATCAACTCCCGCCCTTAAGCCAACCTCATAGACAGTTTCGCCGTCTTCAGCCGTTGCCTGTATACCGGTTGGCGTAAATATGATCTTGTGGGTGCCCATTAGCTAACGAGTACCCTCGAGTGGATAAGAGTCATATTGCGACAATCCATCTGTAATATCATAATAACCAGCCTTTTAAGAGGTGTAGATATGACCTTTGACAGCGAGTCCTTGCGTTTTGTCAATAGAACCTGCCAAGATACTTATCGTATCAAAACTACACGTATCCTAAAACATATAACTACCACAGAATTTGCAATGACCTGACCTAGTCTTTTTTGAAATTGGTATCCAGTTAACCTCGCCGCATAAACAAGATCCTGTATGTGCCTCATCAACCACGACGGCGGCGTCCGCCACGACCACGGCGTCCGCCTTCATCGCCTTCAGCGGACGCAGGCCGGTAATTTTTTATCCAATTTGAACAACTAGGAT
>JBELEM010000064.1:0-3821 GCA_042093735.1 Hellea sp.
AAATTCTTTTTTTATCCTAGATACTGGATTGACCGCTGAGATTAGCAACATTGGAATAGAGTCTGCTCGAGCCTGCGCCATAGCCGTTATAGCATTTGTCATACCTGGCCCTGTTATTAGCAGACAGACGCCAGGTTTACCTCTTACTCTAGCATAGCCGTCTGCCATAAAACCGGCTCCTTGCTCATGGCGAGGGGTTATATGACGAATACGAGTTTTTGAGATTCCACGATACATCTCTATGGTGTGAACACCTGGTAGACCAAAGATAGTTTCGACTCCCATTTGTTCCAAAAGCGGTAGTATTGCGCTTCCCACAGTTAGATTAACACTTAGTTCATTCCTTTGCTTCATTCAGGTACTAAAGTTTATTTGCTTTATAAATAATTTTATTCGATCACAAGCTTCTTTAAGTACTTTGTCTGGTACGGTTAAGCTTAGGCGCAAATAATTTTTACCATTTTCCCCAAAAGATGAGCCTGGCATTGTTGCAATGCTTTGCTCTCTTAAAAGTGACCACGCAAATTCATCTGCATTTGAATTTTTTTGATCGATTTTTAATAAAATAAACATTCCAGATTTAGGCATCAATGGTTCAATCCCATCAATATTAGCAAGCTCTTGGCAAATTAGTTTGGCCCTTCTTTCATAATCTATTTTCATCTTGATAGCGGTTTCGCTGGGGTTTTTAAGCGCATATTCTGTCATGTCGGCTATGAAGGGTTGGTTTCCAAAAAGCATAGTTTCAGCAAGCGGTAGCATTTTTTCAATCACTTCTTCAGGGGCCAGGACCCATCCAGATCTAAAACCTGGTGCTGCATGACTTTTTGATACAGATGAAACGACAATGGTTCTGTTTACTAATCGTTCAATTTCCAGAGGTGAGGCAAATGCTTGCTCAAAAATTAGGTCTTCGTATACCTCATCTGAAACTAGCCAAAGATCGTATTCTTCACAAACATCGACTAATTCCAAAATTTCCTCCTTACTCAAAACAGCACCTGTTGGATTATGAGGAGAGTTTAATAGTAGGATTTTACTACTTGGCGTTATTTGTTTACGAATATCTTGCTCTTGGATCGAAAAACCAAATTTCTGAAGTAAGGGGACCGGTTGTATTTCTGCACCAGATGACCTTATAATCCCCTCATAGGTCGCGTAATAGGGATCCCCAACTAAGACACCGTCACTTTCTTCGACTAGTGTCATCATGGTCGCATAAAGAGCGGTCTGAGTACCTGGGAGACATAAGAAATTTTTAGGAGAAATATTGTTAGTGGATCTCTTAGAGTATTTACTGGCAAGAGCCTCTAGTAAGTTGGGTTCCCCGCGGCCATTTGAGTATTTTGTTCTGCCGGATAGCATTGACTCATGACATTTTTTGATAAGTATATCTGCTGGTGGTTGATCTGGCTCGCCAATAGTGAGTTCAATAATGTCCTCATTCCGTTCTTTTAATTTCCTTGCTTCCATGTGGAGGGCCCATTTATCTGAGCCAAGTTTTGCGATGCGATCAGTTAGCTTTGAAAATTTCATGATGTTTCATCCCAACAGTGCAGATGCTCACGATTATTTAATCATAGAAAAAAGTAACTGCAATAAAGAAGTCAAAGCGAGCAGAAGTTTATGCAAAAGTATAAATTTCAAAATTTCAAGCATTTTTTACCTAGTGCATAAAAAAAAGCCTGACGCGCTAAAGAAGGCTGTTGACTGGCTAACTCGAAAGCTGCGGTTTAAACAGAAAGAAAAAAACTGCTTGAATTTTTTTTTTTTACCTTGTTTATTCTGCATAGCACGCATTAAGTGTGCTCTTAACTAGCAACAATAGTTATTTATAACTGTTTATATTTTCTACTGAGGGAGATGAAAATGAAAAAACTAATAATAGCAGTTACTGCAATTGCTGCGTTAGCAGGTTTTGCATCTGCAGAGCGTTATGTAATGGTAACACATGGGGAAGGTAAAGATCCTTTCTGGCCAGTAGTTCAAAAAGGTGGTGAAGATGCTGCTAGAGCTGTAGGTGCAGATTTTGAATATATCTTCACACCTTCTGGCGACATGGCTGACATGGCAAAATCTATAGCTGCCGCTGCGGCAACTCAGCCGGACGGAATGGTAGTTTCTTTACCTGATCCAGATGCTTTAGGACAAGCAATTAAAGATGCTGTAGCAGCTGGTATACCTCTGATTACAATGAATTCAGGCCTAGAATCTTCTGCTTCTCTTGGAGCGTTGATGCACGTTGGTCAACCAGAGTTTCTTGCAGGCCAGAAGGCAGGTGAGAGAGCAAAAGCAGAGGGCGCTACTAAAGGAATTTGTTTCATCCAAGAGGCTTACAATACAGCCTTGACGGATAGATGTGGTGGTTACGGTGAGGCTATCCCAACTACAAATTTTGATAGTTCAAATGATCCTGCTACTATTCCAACAAGGGCTGCAGCTGGACTTCAGGCTAATCCTGACGTAGATGCAGTTCTATCTGTTGGACCTCACGTTTGTGTAGGTGTTCAGCAAGCTATTGATGAGCTAGGTATGAGCGTACATCACTCCTGCTTTGATCTTAGCCCACCAGTAATGGATCTTATTAACGCTGGTAAAGTTCAGTACACTATTGACCAGCAGCAGCGTCTCCAGGGCTATATGCCTATAATAGTTTTGCATCTTCATAATACCGGTGCAGGACTTCTACCAGGTGCAAATATACCATCTGGACCAGGTTTTGTGGACAAAAGTAATGCATCTTCAGTTGCCTCATTGGCAGGCGTAGATCGTTAATTACAGTGATATGGAAAGTGGGTGGCTGATGTTGCCCACTTTTTTTAAAGAATTATCATGACAGCAAAATTAGGCAGGCAAGAATCTGATCGGCATAAATCCAAAGGGGGATTGCGTACGATCGTTTCAAGACCAGAAATAGGACCGATTGGGGTCATGATTCTGTTATTTGGAATGCTTGGATACTTTTCTATTCCGGCTGCTGAAACAACATGGAATCCTTTTGCAGGTGAAGGATTTAATGCATTGGGCATAAGAAATAATCTGCGAGTTATTTCCCAGCTTGGAATTATTGCTTTAGGAGCAGGGCTTTTAATTATTGCAGGCGAATTTGATTTATCTATCGGCTCAATGATTGGTTTTGCTGGCGCCTGTATGGCAATGACGCTCCGTTGGGGGTTCTCCGTTATCATCCCATATATTTCTTTTGATGGTGGTGCACATTTGGAATTTTATAGATTGCTGCATATTCCAGACGTTTCACCCACTTTGGCCATTTTTATAACCTTATGTTTTACTCTAACATTTGGTTGGATTCAGGGTTTTATTATCGTAAAATCAGGTTTACCTTCCTTCATCGTAACACTTGGGGGATTATTCTTTTTACGTGGATTGACTGAAGTTTCATTGCGTTCTTTTAACCATCGGCCAGATCAATCAAAGGGTGCAACAACAGTTACAGAAATACCTGATCTTAAGAATATCATTGATCTACCAGGTCATGGTGAAATCGAACGAGAAGCCGCAAAATATTTGCCGGAGGCAGACCTATTGTCTATCGTCAAAGGATTACCAGCAGAAACCATTGCCAAAATTACTGAGCGCTTGGAATATACATTTCAACGAGTAGCTTCAGCAAAGACTGATATTATGGTTGCAAAAGGTGTCAAGCCTTTAGAGCGGGCTTTGGAGAATGCTCTAGAGTCCAACAACGAATTTATGGTTAAAACCATCCAAGACAAGATAGCAAACTTTAAAATTGATCCAGTTGTTCCAAAATCTGTTACAGATGTAGATATAGCGCGAGCCTATATTGATACCATAGG
>JBELEM010000065.1:0-3524 GCA_042093735.1 Hellea sp.
GAAATTTCATTCTTTAATTCTGATCTGAAATAATCAATAGATAGTTGTAGATTGGCAATTTTATGTTCATAGCCAATATTAAAACCTAATGAGTTTTCGGGCTTCAGGTCTTCGTTTCCAGAAAAACCAGAAGTTGGATAAAAACCAAATAGTTCGATTAGCGAAGGATTTTTTACACCAGAACCTATGGACGCACGGAATCTACCATTTATTTCGTCTAGTTTATAGCCGGCTCCTACCCTCCATGTAGTCACATTTTTGAAAAAATCATTTATATCGTGACGGCCAGAAGCTGTTATTGTCATCGGTCCAGAAGAATGAACGTAATCGCCTGCGAGTGCATATGACCAAATTTCAGGCTCAGCATCAGCTTCTGTGAAATTTGGTAAGATAGAATAAGACTCGTGCTCGGCTTCAGTTAGGAATGATATTGTATTGCCTCCGATCACTTTTTTTGTAACCCAGTTTATTCCATGCCTTGCACCTTTTGAAAGACTTGAGAACCCTGCTTGAGTATCTGTGTCGGTGGCAACCATATGTGAGGTGATTGCATTAGAAAAACCCGCTAAATCAAATTTAGCATCTATTCTTGCTGTATCACTTTTTACGTTTGTTTCTCCATTTGTGTTATCAAGCCGGCCATTGAAATCGGTATCTTCGTCAATATCAGTGGTAATGTCAGAAAATCCGAATTTGGCACTCAAAGATATACCTGCAAAATTTACGTTGTTTAAACCAAGGTTTATATTGCTACCTTTTGAACCATCCTTTTCGCCGTTAAGCCCAGATATATCATAGCCTTGGGACTTAAATGCTGTTCCGTTCAATGATAAGGAGGCCGATCCAACCGGAATTATTGCATGGAGATTACCTTGATAGCTTTCCTCATTACCAACACTGACAGAACCCTGAACACTTTTAGCTACTGAATTTGCTCGCGTGTTTATGCTTATAACACCTCCTATTGCATCCGAACCGTAAAGAGCTGATTGCTCTCCTTTTAAGATTTCTATTCGTATGACATCGGACGAGCGTAGACCTGCAAAATCAAATTCGCCTGTAGTGGGATTATTCATTTCTATGCCGTCAATTAATACTAAGACGTGGTTTGCTTCAGAGCCTCTTACCCGTACTTGAGTTAAGCTGCCTTGTGGTCCTGAGGAGTTAACAGCAACTCCTGGTATAGTTCTCAGCAAATCTGAGACATACTGTTGCCCTCTATTAATTATTTCAGTTTCAGTGATAATTATTGCAGGCGAGGTGAGATTATTTTTATTTATGTTTCCTAGTCTTGATCCCAAAACAATTATATCTTCATTATTTTTATCTAAATCTTGCCAATTTTGACCAAATGCATTGCTAGATAAAAAGATCATGGCACTGCTCAGTAAATATTTTTTCATTACACGACTCCAATTTCGCTAAAATAGCGATTTTAAATATAAAAGTGTCGTCATTGGGAAAGGCAATATTACCTTTTTTCCATGCACATCGGTCGTTCCCGCCCGCGTGCGCTGGCGACTTTATTGGCAGGTCTTCTGACTTTTGGTTCAAATGCTGCTCTTACGTCTTCCCGAAAAATCAGTGACATATGTAAGAGAAACTTACCAATTACAGCTGCGGGTGCAGTTGAAGCTTTAAACTCCATTCCCTTATTAACGCACAAGGCGACCAATAAAATTGCACTTATAACATAATATATGGGTAGGCAAGTATATGTTGCTATGTAGTGACACTATTAAAATTTTTGAAAACTAATATATTAAATCTAATAATTCTTTATTATTTCATTAAAATTAAGCTTGATAATTGCAGTAATAAGGCTCAGATAAATTTCTAGTTTTTAAGGAAGTTTTGATGCTTAAAGTCTATGAAAATACGAGTCATACAAATCTAAAGCCTGCAAAGAGTGCTATCAACGATCAAGTTTTTATTGAAGGCCTTGTGCTACAAGCCCAGATAGGTGTTTTTGAAAGTGAGCGCGGAATTGAGCAGCCTGTTAGATTTGATATAAGTGTTGATCTAGGGTTTCTTGAAAATACAATTACTGACCCGACTCAGAACATATTGCGCTATGATTACATAGTTGAAGATGTAAAAAAGTTACTATCAAAAGGTCATATTGACCTTGTTGAAACATTGGCTGAGTCTGTCGCAGAAATATGTTTGTTTTATGACCGAGCAGAGCAAGCAACCGTTTCAGTTTCTAAGTTGAGTGCTTTCGCCGAAGCCGAAGCGGTAGGTGTGCGCATAACGCGCTACCGTGATGCGTAGTTCACTAGAAAAACTACTTAAGAAAAATATTCCTTTACTAGCTGACGGTGCTACAGGAACAAGTTTTATGTCAATGGGTCTTGAGCCAGGATTTCCACCTGACTTATGGAACGTATCGCACCCAGAAAAACCTTCTTCCTTGCACAGGTCTTTTGCGGAAGTAGGCTCAGATATAATATTAACAAATACTTTTGGAGCGAACAGACCTCGATTAAAATTACACAATGCGGAAAGTGAAACTTACGCAATAAATAAAGCGGGAGCAAAAATTGCAGGACGGGTGGCTGAAAATTCAAAAAGAGAAATAGTAGTTGGGGGTTCAGTAGGCCCAACAGGTGAGCTTTTTGAGCCCATGGGTGAGTTAACTATGAAAGATTGCATAGGTTATTTTGAAGAACAAATCCAGGGACTTAAAGACGGCGGTGCAGACTTAGCTTGGATTGAAACAATGTCCTCTACCGAAGAAATAGAAGCAGCTGCGAGAGCAGCTATTAATGTTGGAATTCCCTATGTCTTTACTGCCAGCTTTGATACAGCTGGGCGTACAATGATGGGAATAAAACCTTCGAAAATACATGAAGCCACAGCCCATTTAAAAATATCGCCCCTCGCTTATGGAGCCAATTGTGGGGTTGGTGCATCCGATATGGTATTATCAATTCTTGAAATGACATCAGAGATACTAGGGGCGGTTATTATAGGAAAAGCCAATTGTGGAATACCTGTAGTTAAAGGAAAAGAAACTATTTATTCAGGAACACCTGAGTTAATGGCAGAATATACAAGTCTAGCAATAAATGCTGGTGCTAAAATTATAGGCGGGTGTTGTGGCACCGCACCTGAACATATATCGTATATGCGTAATGCAATAGATACTCACGTTGCATCGATTAGACCGTCGATGGAGCAAGTGATTGAGAAACTTGGAAGTCTCGCAAGCCCCCCAGCTAAAGAGGGCGCTAAGGGATTATGCGGAAAACGTAACAGAGGACGTAGATAGAAAATGAACAATGATTTACAAGACAAATTGGATGCTGCCGCATTTCGAGAGTTACTCTCACATCTAGACGCACGAAAGGACGTACAAAATATCGACTTAATGATTTTAGCTAACTTTTGCAGAAATTGCTTGGGAAAATGGTATAAAAGCGGCGCTGAGAAAAACGGAGTAGAAATTTCTGATGCTGAAGCTAGAAAAAGAATTTACGGGATTCCTTATGAAGACTGGAAAGAGATGTACCAAAAACCTG
>JBELEM010000066.1:0-3404 GCA_042093735.1 Hellea sp.
AATATTCACTTGAGGGTTCCTATGCTATTCGCGATTGGCTTCATATTTACATTTATCCATGGAGGGCTAACGGGATTATTTTTAGGTAACGTGACCATTGACCTACCTTTATCAGACACTTATTTTGTTGTTGCGCATTTCCACATGGTTATGGGCGTTTCTCCAGTTCTAGTGGTGTTCGCTTCTATCTATCACTGGTTTCCTTTAATGTCAGGAAAGATGTTTAATGAAACATTAGGTAAATGGCACTTTTGGTTAACCTTCTTAGGAGCTTATGCTGTCTATTTACCAATGCACTATCTGGGCTTCCAAGGAGTTCCTAGGAGATATTTTTCATTAGGTACTACAGACTTTCTTCCAGAATCAGCGCATACCTTAAATGCTAGCATCACAATCTCAGCTATTATCCTAGCTTTAGCTCAATTACTCTTTTTTATAAATATATTTATAAGTCTACGAAATGGAAAAAAAGCGAAACCAAATTGCTGGGGTGCAACATCACTTGAATGGTTGACTCCTGATACGCCTCCAAAGCATGGAAATTGGGGCCATGATCTTCCTGAAGTTCATCGATGGGCTTATGATTATAGTGTTCCTGGGCAAAGCCAAGATTTCACACCACAAACTGTTCCTGCTAGTGAAGTTCCTGTTGGTCGAGATCATGGCGTTGATCATGATACTTGATAATGGAATTTAATAAGTAATGACTATTACATTAATTTTTCTTGCATGTATTATGGCAACAGTTATTTTTTGGTTGTTAAGGCAAACTTTTAATGTCCAGCCTTGGGTTTCTGATGAAGTTGCGGATGAAGTTACGGGAATGTCATTGGACTTAAAACCCCAAGCAATTGCACTAACTACATTTATGGCAGTCGCGACATCTCTATTTGCTCTGTTCGCAAGTGCTTACTCACTGAGAATGGAGATGCCAGATTGGCGACCATTGAATGAACCTATGATTCTTTGGATAAATTCATTCTTTTTAGTTTTAGCAAGTATTGCTTATCAATGGTCACGAGCAAAAGTAGCATCAACCGATATTGGATCAAAAAAATTGGTGATTGGGTTAGGTATCGCAGGCGTATTTTCAATACTCTTTATTTTTGGTCAATTATCAGCATGGCAAGAATTGAATTCGAAAGGTCTTTATGTATCCTCAAACCCAGCAGTTGCTTTTTTCTATGTATTTACAGCAATGCATGGGATTCACCTTCTGGGTGGGCTTTATGTGTGGGCAAGGTCATTAGCAAAAATATATCAAAATCAGGATTTAAGAATTGTTAGAACAAGCGTTGAGTTGTGCACAATTTATTGGCATTTTATGCTTCTAGTATGGCTACTTCTCTTTGGTTTGATGATCGCAACTTAACTTAAATATAGGTAATAATATGTCAGAAACTTCGATAGCAGAAACACAAGAACCACTCCAAGAAGGAATGGCGGGAGTTGTTTCAGATTTTTCTTCTGATAAACAGTCTTTTCACGTTCATTGGGGTAAAGCCATGATGTGGATTTTCTTGCTTAGTGATACCTTTATTTTTAGTAGTTTTCTAATCGGGTATATGACTGTAAGAATGTCCGCGCAAGATCCATGGCCTTTAACAAGTGAGGTCTTTGCACTGAGTATGGGAGGTGAGCCTATACCATTATTACTGATAGCAATAATGACATTTATTCTTATAACGTCTAGCGGCACTATGGCAATGGCTGTGAATATGGGATATCGAAAAGAAAAGAAGAAAACATTCTATCTCATGCTAGCAACAGCAATACTAGGTGCATCGTTTGTCGGAATGCAGGTATTTGAGTGGTCAAAGTTAATACTAGATGAAGGTGTAAGGCCATGGGCTAATCCAATGGGAGCATCCCAATTTGGTGCAGCGTTTTTTATGATTACCGGTTTTCATGGTATGCATGTAACTGGCGGCGTAATATATCTGCTTGTGGTTGCATTTAGGGTAAAAAATGGATTTTACGAGCGTCGCGGAAATGACTATTCAATCGTCGAAATAGCCGGATTATATTGGCACTTTGTAGATTTGGTATGGGTATTTATTTTTGCATTTTTCTATCTTTGGTAAATAACGGAGTTTATTAATATGTCAGATTCAGGTCAGCAACATCCATTGAGTATCTATTATTGGATTTGGGGTTTGCTTTTTGTGATAAGCGCATTTTCTTATGCGGTTGATTATTATCAACTCCAAGGAACCTTGAGATGGACTTTGATATTAATATTTATGTTTCTAAAAGCCGGTTTTATAACTGCTATTTTTATGCATATGACATGGGAAAGATTAGCATTACAGTTAGCAATTCTCCTGCCACCTGTATTTCTGATGGTTTTTATAGGGATAATGGCTATTGAAGCGGACTATACGTTCTTAACTCGAATAGAATTTTTTACTGAAAGCGATTTTGTTCCTGTATATCACCACGATAGCGGTGCTGGTCATTAATTATTTTCTATCGATTTTTTGATTTTATCGGCGAAATAAAGAACATCCTCTTCTATTTCTTTGGTATCGATTGTTAACAATTCTTTTTCATGCATTACTAGCTTTCCGTCGATGATCACATTTATAACATCTTGTTCATCAGTAACATACACTAGATGTGAAGCTATATCATAGCTTGGCAAGTGATGAACATCATCATAGCCAATTTGAATGATATCTGCTGTCATTCCAATTCCAATCTTACCAATTGCATTATCCATTCCGATAATTTTAGCGCCATTTACGGTAGCCATTTTTAACACTTCAATTGCAGGAAGTGCTTCAGGATTCATTGTACTTACCTTCTGTAATAAAGCAGCAAGTCTCATTTCTTCCCACATATCTAGATCATTGTTGCTGGCAGCACCGTCAGTACCAATTCCTATAAGGACACCGGCTTCCAGCATCTTTGATATTGGCGCTATGCCAGATGAGAGTTTCATATTCGATGTCGGATTATGAACTACACCAACTTTATTATTGGCTAATATTGGAATTTCTTCATCGGTTGGCCAGACGACATGGGCAGCTATAGTCAACCCATCAAAAAAATTGATGGATTCAAGTGCTTTTATACTAGTCATTCCGTAATTTGTTAAAGAATATTGTGTTTCAAATTGTGATTCTGATAAATGAATACTAATGGGTGTATTTGTTTCATTTGCAATTTTTCGAGTATTTTGAAGTTGCTGTAGATTCACAGAATAAATGGCATGAGGCCCCAGAATTGGTGTTATTAATGAATTCTTATTTTTCCATCGTTCAATAAAATCTTGTCCATTTAATAATGCATCATCAGCATTCATAGCATTGGGAGTTTCATTGTCACTTACTGTTGATGAAACTAAAGCCCTCAATCCACAGGAGCTAGCAACTTCTGCAATAACTTCTGGATAGAAATAC
>JBELEM010000067.1:0-3387 GCA_042093735.1 Hellea sp.
CACGTTTTCAACGTAAGCCATCGATTTTCTATTCGTTCCATCACCAAACATCAAAAATCTGCGTGAAGCGATTTGTCGAAGTAAGTTATAAACATTACCTCTATTGCCCTCACCAAATATGACGGTAGGCCTCACAATAACAAGAGTTCGAGTTTCTGGACTCTCCGCTTGCCATGCCTTATAAACCTGTTCAGCCAAGTATTTGGTTCGACCATAATCGTTAAAATAATTACACTCCCCGGATTCATTCGTATCAGCTGGGGCGAATCCATAGATGGCAACAGAGCTTGTAAAGATAATTTTATTGATACTATGCTTAGAAGCTGCTTCACAGACATTTACAGCCCCTTGCAAATTTACATCATCATAGCGACTTAATGGGCGAATATCATCTCGATGGACCGCAGCGAGATTAATAATTGTGCTCACACCTGCAAGTTGATCAAGCGAATCAACGTCCTCAACATCCAGATAGATACTTTTGTCTGAGTAATTACTTAGGTCAATATCATATTTATTCGAAAAAATATTTCTCTTTCTAAAGCGAGCTGTAAGTCTTGAGCCAACAAAGCCAGCCCCGCCAATAATCGCAACTTCATTCTTATTCATAACTTAATTTTTACCTATTACATAATGACTTACGTTTTTAATAACAGTAAGCCGACGGAGTTTTGAAATATAGACGTCAACTGCTTTGGCCGGTTCACGACACACATTTGGCTGTTTGGCGCCCACTTATTCTGTTTCAAAATAGAAAGAATTGGGCTATCCGTAGATCGTGAGGGATTACCATTCAATTTTCACTTAGATGAAATAATTCTAGAGTACACATTAAAAAATAAACCAAGAACAATAGAACCCCAGGACACATTGTTCATTCTTTGTACTGAAACCATCCATACCAACGACCTAACAGAACTGGAAGTTACGTTACTGCCATGAATTCGATACTTAACGACAGGTTCCTTGATACTAGCGGAAATCAAGTCAGTGTCGAATAGTCTTAACCAGAGATCATAATCTTCATGCCTTATGGGATTTTGATAAATCAACCCAAAGTGGTCAGTATCTAGTAGCGCAGATGAATTGATAATAAAATTTCTACGCATCATCATCGATTTATTAATCACCTCAGGCATAATTCGCTGACCAATTTCTTCACCAAGAACGTCGATAAGTACAGCGGAGCCATGAACCAGCCATATATTTCGATCACGCATCAGCTTCAACTGTTCAACTAACTTAGTCGGCAACCAAACGTCATCACTATCACAAAAGGCTAAATAGCGACCTGAAGACTGTTCAATGCCAGTATTCCGTGCAGCCGCTATACCGAAATTACACTCATGATAAATAACTTGAACTCGAACATCCTTGCGAGCATACTTTTCGGCTATAGCTCCAGAGCTATCAGAGTCACCATCAATTACGACGATTAACTCAATATTTAAATAATTCTGATGAAGGACAGACTCAATTGCCTCACCTATAAACT
Source organism: Hellea sp. (assembly GCA_042093735.1). Taxonomy (GTDB): domain Bacteria; phylum Pseudomonadota; class Alphaproteobacteria; order Caulobacterales; family Maricaulaceae; genus Hellea. Next base: position 1,496 of record JBELEM010000067.1, read on the forward strand.
TTTCAGAATTAAATGCTGGCATGATGACCGAAACCAGCTCCAGCGCGGTATGATCATTCAACTAGAACGCTCCTAAAACACACAAAATATTAACCTTTTTTTTTATTTTCATTATAAAATTCAAGGCGGACCCTGTATATATTGCTGATAATAATGACTTAAAGACATAAACTCAGTAAATCTACTATTTTAATCCTGAAAAGTCTTTTCACGCAACCGAATCACTTGATCACGGGTATGTTAGTGAGCTTCGACGGTTAACTTATATGCACCTTTTTCATGTGGAATTAAAATACAAATCAACTATCTATGCGCCGGATTAATAGCTTCTGTATGAAGCCAAAAAACGATACCATTTGACCATTGTTTTGGACAAAATCACGAAACAAATTTTCTTTGAAATTTCTAATATACTATATTTTCTTAATGAAAAGCTCAAATTCAAATCATCTAAGTAGTTAGAGTATCTATTAAAGGAGTCTAGCCAAACAAGCTGACGAGTAGGCTTAATATGTGCAAAATGAATAATAGCCGAGTTTTTTGAAAATAGAATCGTAGTATCATTAAATGTTTGTGGCAAAACATCAAAATTCCCGTCAAAAGCAAAATTTAATGCATCTTGGTCCGCTAATAAATAATCATTTTTTTGAGCAAGAGTAATCGCTAAATCAAACTTTTCTTTTGCAATATTATTACTAAAATCACAAAGTAAAACACCCGCATTAAAGTACGGTGGATGAGTTTTAAAATTACATCTAATTATGTTTCTCAGGTATACACCTTCCTCAAGACATGCAGACAATCCTAATAGAGAGTGATGATATAAGAAAATTTCGCTTAAACAGCAATTAACTATAATATCTACATCTAAATATAGAACGTTTGTATTAATGTATTTGTGCATGAGTAATCTAGCGTAGACTTGAGGTGGAAAACGTCCAGCCTGTCTAAAACACCCTAATTCTGAAGAAACATCGATAAAGCTCAAACTAATATTAGGATAAGCATTAAAGTCACTTCCATTAAGCTCCAATAGTACTTCGCATCCAGTTAAAACGAGAATATCAACTTCATGACCAGATGTTAAATTTCTAGATATCGATTCAATTAAAACCTTTGCATATCCAGAATAGTTGATATCAAATGTTAAACATACATTGTATACGGTCATTTAAAATATCTTTTTGGTATAAGTAGTCATCCAAATAAATGGAAGAATAAAAATAATAGCTAATAAATCTTTAAACCAAACAAGATTCGCAATATTATTACTTAGTGGTAACAGCATAATAATTGAAATCAATACGACATTAGAAAGCCCCCTAGGTAAAAACCATCTAAGAATGGCCCTAGATAGAAGAAATTGAGAGATAAATAGCATTGGTATCATGATCAAATATAAGTAACCAAACATTAGATAGCCTTGCCCAGAATAGAATGAGTTCATATTAACCCAACCATTACCTTGACCAAAATAATGATTTACAACACCAGCAGCAGGATCGAAAGTTTGGACATCGAACATATACCTTAAGGGCGAAGAATAAAGCAGCGCACCGAGTTCGAAATCACCATAATAATCTCTAATTACATACATCCCTTCAGCTTGAACCAGAAATATCCTTTCAAATATTTTAACTAATATTTCGCTCATGTTACTGTTGAGACCAGAGAAACTAATAAATAAAATTATTAATATTGTTATGAAAGTAGTTACCAGGTTAACGGATCTTAATTTACCTAAAACAAATAGGGTCCAAATTAAAAGCATCATTGGCATTAAAAGATAACTTTTTACTAACGTAAGTAGAGAATATATAAAAAAAACTACGCACAATAGATAAAAATATTTGGAACCATACTGGTTGAATAAGTAAAACAACATGGCATGG
>JBELEM010000068.1:0-3246 GCA_042093735.1 Hellea sp.
CATAAAGTCTTCCTTTTCTTCGTACAATTTTACAATCTGCACTTCTTTTTTTAATTGATGCTCTTACTTTCATCTTAGTTACTTTTTAGTATCTGTATGTTATTCTAGCCTTAGTTAAATCGTAAGGACTCATTTCTAATTTTACTTTATCGCCTGGTAAAAGTTTAATATAATGCATACGCATTTTACCAGAAATGTGAGCCGTAACAATATGACCGTTTTCTAACTCAACTCTAAACATTGCGTTTGAGAGAGCCTCGATTATTGATCCGTCTTGTTCTATTGCTGGTTGTTTTGCCATATTTTTATATTGATTTTCTGTTTTTACCTGTTTTCATTAGACCGTCGTAATGCTTATTTAGAAGGTATGAATTTATCTGCTGCATTGTATCAATTGCAACACCAACCATAATTAATAAAGATGTTCCACCGAAAAATAAGGCCCAACCCGCTTGGATATCCATTATTTGCATAATTATTGCTGGAAAAACAGCTATAATAGCTAAAAATATAGATCCTGGTAATGTGATTTGGGACATAATTTTGTCGAGATACTCAGAAGTTTCAGTGCCAGGTCGAATCCCTGGTATAAAACCTCCACTTCTTTTTAAATCATCTGCCATCTTATTTGTAGGCACAGTAATAGCTGTGTAGAAATAAGTAAAAACAATTATCAGTATTCCAAATACTATATTGTACCAAAATCCAAACATACTATTTCCTCCAAAGTTAGCAACCAACCACTGTCCAACAGTAGAGTCTTTTAAAATGTCTAATCCGCCTATAAGACCAGGAACAAACATTATTGCTTGTGCAAAAATTATAGGCATAACCCCTGACGCATTAAGTTTTAGTGGAATATATTGCCTAGAACCCATGATATTTTTTTCATAACTGCCTGAAGCAGTACGTCTTGCGTATTGCACAGCAATTCTACGAACTGCCATAACGAGCAATACAGAAGCAAGTATGATTGCAAACCAAATTACTATTTCAATCAAAATTTTAATAAGCCCTCCTTGAGATTGATTTACAGCGGAATCAAATTCTTGTGCAAAAGATAAAGGCATTGTTGCGATAATACCAACCATAATGAGTAAAGAAATACCATTTCCAACTCCTTTATCAGTAATTTTCTCACCTAACCACATAGCGAAAATACATCCAGTGACCAAAATAACAACTGATGAAAAATAAAAAACACCACTTTGTCCAAGAGTAAAAGCTTGAGTTCCACCCATTAAACTTGGCAAACTCGCCAAATAGGCTGGAGCTTGAACCAAACAAATACCGATAGTTAACCATCTAGTAATTTGAGTAATTTTCTTTTGTCCACTAGCACCTTCCTTTTGTAGCTTTTGTAAATAAGGAATTGCTATACCCATTAATTGAACTACGATAGAAGCAGATATATATGGCATAATCCCAAGGGCAAATACAGAAGCCTTAGCAAATGCACCTCCAGTAAAAGCATTAAGTAATCCCAATAATCCTGAATCAGTGTTTGAGGCTAAAGAACCCAACTGAGAAGCATCAATACCAGGGAGTACGACCTGAGCACCAAAACGATAGACTAACAATAATCCTAAGGTTAGAATAATTCTATCCTTAAGTTCAGTTATTTTCCATACATTTTTTAATGTCTCTATAAATTTCATATAATATGATTTATATCATTATTGCCTCTCCACCAGCAGCTTCAATAGAAGCTTTTGCTGAAGCAGTAAATTTATGGGCAGATATCTTAAGCTTTGCTTTAAGTTCACCCCTACCCATAATCTTTACTAATTCATTCTTTCTAGCTAATCGCAATTCAACAATAGTATTAAAATCTAAAGCTGACTTAATTTTTTTATTATCAACAAGTGATTGAATAGTATCAAGATTGATCCCTTGATACTCCTTTCTGTTTATGTTATTGAAACCAAATTTTGGAACACGTCTTTGCAATGGCATTTGACCACCTTCAAACCCTATCTTTCTAGAATATCCAGAACGTGATTTGGCCCCTTTATGACCTCGGGTAGCTGTTCCACCTTTGCCAGAACCTTGTCCACGACCAACGCGTTTGCCTGGACTTTGAACTGAACCTTTTGCTGGTTTTAAATTACTTAAATTCATTTTCAGTTTAATTTTTATATTTCAGTTACAGAAACTAAATGTTTTACTTTATTAACCATTCCTAATATGTTAGGAGTGGCTTCGTGTTCAACAGTTTGCCCAATTCTCTTGAGTCCTAAAGCTTCCAATGTTAGCTTTTGCTTGTTGGTTCTGTTGATTGCACTCTTTTCTTTTGTTACTTTAATCTTTCCCATGACTAGTTATCATTAACCGTTAAAAACCTTTTCAAGTGAAACTCCACGATCACGTGCAATTTTATGAGCATCTCGCAGCTGTAAAAGAGCATCAAATGTAGCTTTAACAACATTATGAGGATTTGATGAGCCCTGAGATTTTGACAATACATCATGCACACCGACAGCTTCAAGTACAATACGAACTGCACCTCCAGCAATAACCCCAGTACCAGGTGCAGCTGGAATCAAATTTACTCTGGCACCACCATATTTACCTTTTTGTTCATGAGGAAGAGTTCCTTTCAAAATTGGAATACAAACAAGATTTTTCTTTGCATCTTCAACTGCTTTTGCTATTGCACTAGCAACATCTTTTGATTTCCCTAAACCGTGACCTACAACACCAGCCTCATCTCCAACGACAACTATAGCTGAAAACCCAAAGGCACGACCACCTTTTGTTACTTTTGTTACTCTTTGAACTCCAACAAGTCTATCTTTTAATTCTAAACCGCTTGGTTTAACGAGTTCTGCACTTTTGTATTTTTGATACATATTTTTAAAATTTAAGTCCGGCTTCTCTTGCGCCTTCTGCTAATGATTTTACTCTTCCATGATATAGGTATCCTCCTCTGTCGAAAGAAACCTCAGTGACACCGGCTTTGATAGCTTTTTCAGCAACTAACTTACCTACCATCGCAGCCAACTCAGTCTTAGTTCCTTTTGAAGAACTCAAATCTTTGTCTCTTGTGGATGCCGCAGCTAAGGTTATCCCTGTATCGTCATTAACGACTTGAGCATAAATTTCTTTATTACTTCGAAACACTGCAAGTCGTGGTTGTTCTTGAGTACCAGATATTGTTTTCCTGATTCTATTTTTAATTCTTTGTCTTCTTTGAGTTTTTGTGAGTGCCATAAATATTATTATTATGCTGATTTACCTGCTTTT
>JBELEM010000069.1:0-3128 GCA_042093735.1 Hellea sp.
GTTATAAATGTTCAAAGCAGAGGTATAAAAAAAACAGATGATAATGTCATGGCCGTGCTGCTTGATATAAACTTTACTAAAACGCAAAGTCCTGGAGGTTATATTAATTTTATATTTGCCAACCAAATTGAAATACAAGCTGAAGTTGAATGCATTGATATTCTATTAGCCGACCTTACAGATGCTAAGAAAACAAATAAGATACCTAAACACTAATACTGAAAGAGTATATTCATATCGAAAATGATCATTATATCGTTGAATTGAACATAGATAGCGAGTCATTGCCAGTTACTAATGTTGAAATGCAGCATGAGAGAAGAGTTGCTATATTCGATTTATTGGAAGAGAACGAATTCCAGCCTAAAGGAAGCGAAAAAGGACCTTATATTGTAGGGCTTGAACTAAAAGATGGTTCTAGGCTTGTTTTGGAAGTAAAGCGAAGCACTGGACTTGATATAGGAAGATATACTATTTCTATGACTCCATTTCGAAGGATAATAAAAGATTATTTTTTAATATGCGATAGTTATCATAACGCTATTCGAACATCAACTTCAGCTCAGATTGAAGCCATAGATATGGGAAGAAGAGGCCTTCATAATGAGGGTTCAAGGTTGCTCAGTGATAGTTTACGTAATTCAATAACCGTAGACTTTAATACCTCTCGAAGAATTTTTACATTGATCTGCTCCCTGCATAGGCGTCCATAATGTATAAAAAAGAGGATATCAAATCTGTTTTATTTGTTTGTTATTTGAACTCGATTCGTTCACCAATTGCGGAAGGTCTAGTAAGAAATAATTATAGTAATATTGATGTAGAGTCTTGTGGAATAGCTGCTGGCGAACTTGACGATTTAATGGTGTCAATAATGCGTGAAATCTCCATAGATATGAGTAGCCATAAATCTAAAACTCTTAATGATTTAAGTGATTGTCAATTTGACTTAATTATTGCTTTTACTGAACCTGCTTATGAAGCTGCAAAGGCAGTTTTTAATGAAACGGCTAAATTAATAGAGTTTTGGCCTTTGCCTGATCCCACTCAGGGTTCGTTAGACGTAAGGGCCATAATGAACAATTACAGGTCTATAAGGGATAATATTAATATGCGTTTGAAAAATAAATTTATTTAATAAAGCCTATTATTATACATTTTTTAGGTATATAGGGCTTTGAAAATATCTCATGTTTATTGAGTCGAAAATTTAAAGGATCAAGCTTGGCCAAAGAAGAACTACTAGAATTTGAAGGAGAAGTTGTTGAACTTCTTCCAAACGCAACATTTAGAGTAAAATTAGTGAATGATCACGAAATTATCGCTCACACAGCTGGAAGAATGCGTAAAAACCGCATTCGAGTTTTAGCTGGTGATAAAGTCACAGTTGAGATGACACCATACGACCTTACAAAAGGGCGTATCACTTACCGTTTTAAGTAAATAGCATATGGGTGCAAGACCTAAATTAATACTAGCTAGCCAATCACCAAGAAGATCTTTACTATTATCAAGAATTGGAATTATTCCTGACCTAATTTCCCCAGCAGATATAAATGAAGATATTATTGAAGGAGAACTCCCCAGAGATTATGTCTCAAGGTTAGCTTGCGAAAAAGCCACTAAAATTTCTGGAGAATTCCCCAATCACATTGTACTGGCTGCTGACACTGCAGTTAGTGTTGGTCGGCGTATTTTACCAAAAGCTGAAACTATCACTCACGCTGAATATTGTTTACAGCTTATTTCAGGCCGCAGTCATAGGGTTTTCACATGTGTTGCTATTGTCAAAATTAATGGAGATCTATCAAAACGTGTAGTGGAAACCCGTTTAAAGATGAAACGTTTGTCTACAACTGAAATAAAGGACTATATTCATAGTAAGGAATGGCAAGGTAAAGCGGGTGGCTATAGTATACAAGGTAGCGCTGAAAGCTTTGTAACAAAGATTGTCGGTTCATATTCAAATGTTGTAGGTTTACCTCTGTATGAAACTAGAAATATGCTCCGGGGTTCAGGTTATATTTCATGAAACGTCGTTGCGTAATTGAGCATTGCATCGGTGAAACTAGAGCAGCGATTTATGAAAATAGAAAACTAGTTGAGCTGCATTTACGAAGAGAATCTAACGACTTGTATCCATACATAGGTGATATTTTTGTTGGTAAAATATCTAGAATTGACCGAAGTATAGGCGGAGCTTTTGTAGATTTAGGTGATAGCTTGTATGGTTTTTTAAAATTTTCAAATTCTTCGGGAAGCCCACGGTTTAACGAAGGTTTTTATGGCCAATTTGAGATAACTAAAGCTTCTGACTTGAATAAATCACCTCTGTTGAAGTTTGTTAAAAGTGTGGAAAAGTCAAAAATAGGTAAAATTTCAGGTGATGATTTAAAATCTTATCTTTCAAAAAGATTTTTAGATTTAGAGTTTGCTGAGGCAAGTGTTTCAATTTTAGACGAAAGTACTGATATTGAACTATCAATTGATGGTGGTGGGTCTATCTCGATAGAGCAAACGCGAGCTTTAGTTGCCATAGATGTTGATAAAGGCAGCGCTGTCAGTAGTTATGATGTGTGCTTAAAAGCAATACCTATGTTGGCTAGAGAAATAAGGCTTAGGGGTCTAGGTGGTTTATTGGTTATTGATTTACCAAATTTAAGGCACCCTAAACAACGAAATGCAGTTTTTAAACTTGCTGAGAAAGTTTTTAGTTTTGACCCTAATAATGTTAAGTTGGCACCTATATCACGTTTTGGAGTGCTCGAGTTAACAAGGAATAAAGTTGCATTTTCACTTAGCGAAACAATGAATGATAATTATGGCAACCCTACCTTAGAAACCATAGCGCTGCGTACTATCAGGCAGCTTGTTCGTGAGGGGGTAGCCAGCCCGGGTGCCAGATTAACTTTAACTGTGCCATTAAAGATTATGGATTGGTTGGATTCATGCCCGTTTGATTGGAAAAGTAGGTTGAATGATAGGATCGGCAAACGTTATAGTGTTTTACTTGGCGAGAGTATTGAAATAAAGGCAGACAGATGAGTAAAAATTGCCCAATTTGCAACACACAAACAATAATTAAATTCGCACCATTTTGCTCGAATAGATGTGCGAACGTAGATTTA
>JBELEM010000070.1:0-3119 GCA_042093735.1 Hellea sp.
CACTTTCTTTTGTTCTTGATAGAGCGCACGCATTAAATTCATCAATGCAAAGTATTTCATCTAAATTATCCAGGTTACGTAATAAAAATTTAAATATTAATGCGGGCGATTTTGGGAAACAGGCAAGTATGGCAGCATATTTGATCGATGCAGGTATTTCGGCCCCTGTCCTCAAAATTAAGATTGGCAGTTTTGACACTCACGAGAACCAGACTTGGCGTCACAGAAGGTTACTTCAAGATTTAAGTAAGGGCTTGAGTGGCCTTCGTCGCGCATTAAAACAAAGTGGACATTGGGAAAATACGTTGATTATGACATACTCCGAGTTTGGTAGGCGAGCCAAAGAAAATGAATCAGGTGGAACGGATCACGGCACTGCAGCTCCTCATTTTCTGATGAGTGGATCGCTTGAGGGGGGATTATGGGGAATTCATCCAGATCTAGGCAATCTCAAAGATGGAGATGTCCAATTCACAACTGATTATAGGGTTGTTTATGATAAAATATTGTCTGATTGGTTTGGATTAAAACAGAACAGATTTGAAAATTATCGTTCGAACATTACAGATGGGTTATTTTCTTAAATTTAATATTTTTACCTATTGTATAATTTATCAATATCAATTCAAAAATTGATATTATAGTTTGCGCTTAGTTTTGGTATTTAGATACAACAATAAAAAAATATTACATTTAACTCTTTTCAAATCTCTTTTTGATTTATCTGATAAAAATTATTTACTATATTATTAAATATATATCATTGCATAATATCTTATTGATATTTAAGTGTTACATATATTTTGAATATTCATTTTAATATTAGGAATTTACCCTCATGAAACGTCTCCTCATCTCAAGCACTATAATTAGCCTTAGTGTAGTCCCGATTAACGCACAAGAATTGGAGAAATCAGGAACGTTTTCTAGTATTGTTAAGAATATTGGTGAAGCGCTCAACATTGGAAAAGAGAAGGAAGTAGCCAAAAGTGAAGTGAATACACTTGCAGTGGATACTGTGAATTCTGAAATTGATAAATTAGAGGGCAAGATACTATCAACATCTAACTTTACTCACTTTGAGCTTTCAGTCGGTTCCGATACAATGGGTTTGGGAAAAAATAAGTCAGACACCAAAACTGAAGCGATGACAGTCTATCGTCTCAAAGAAACTGGAAATTGGTTTCTTTTTAACCAAACCTCAGCAGTGAACTTTAATAATCGCACAACAATAAACACAGGCTTTGGTGCTCGAAACATAAATGATGCGAAAACAATTATTACAGGCTACAATATTTTCTACGATTATGAACTTGACGCAAAACATGACCGCGTAGGTGCAGGTTTTGAGCTTCTATCTTCAATATTTGAATTCAGAGCCAATGCATATCAGGCAATGTCAAAAGCACTTACGTATAATGGCAATACTGAAACAGCTCTTGATGGTTATGATGTCAAATTAACTGCAAACTTACCATATTTCTACTCTTCCGATTTATATGGAAAACTTAGCAATTCAAAAGATGAGAGCACTTATGAGATTGAATACTATGAGGCCGGAGTGAATGCAGAAATACTACCAAACCTAACGCTAAGTGTTGCCGCTCAACACAAAGAAAATTCAGCTAACACAGAAGCAGTAGCTTCACTCAACTATTCAATACCATTAGGTGGTGCGAACAAAGCAGGCAAGGCGATGCAGGACGGAGATTGGTCGACAAAGTTTGAACCTATCAAAGAGAAGTTACACAGACCCGTTGAGCGTGAAAATCGTATAATGAAGAAGGTAACTTCCGTGGTCACTAGCTCAGGCTCCTCTACAATCAAAATCACATCAAGTGGATACTAAATCATGAATAATCTATATATTTTAAAAACATTTATTAGCTTCTTAGTTATTATTTTGTTTCATACAATAAACCCAACACAAGGACATGCAGCCACTTGTGGAGTTAATTCAGACAATGAAATTACCAACTCTAGCCTATCATCAGGGTGCACTGTAACTCCAGATACAGTATATTTTCCAGTTTATAAAATTGGTCTTTGTACTGTAGTGCCAACATATTTGAATTATGAAACTGCCTGTAATATATTTTTTGATAAGACAACTGCACAAGAAGTTACTGTAAGCAAATCTAGCAATGTTGATCTTTCGAGTGGTATTAGTCTCGATAACGGCACTTACGTAGCAGCTATAATCTTACTAGGAAATACTATATCACTCAAACATTCGGAAACTTTTGCCGGCAATCGAAATGGCACAACTTATGAAGAAGGATCATACACTCGATCATACGGGACTGATGATGCAGGCACAATATGCATTACCAGAACTACATCTGGAGATGAAGATGACCTTGGTTCTTCAGGTTTAGAAAGTTTTCTTGATTGTTACGATCCAGACGACGCAGAAGGCGTTCCTGCTGCTGGAAAGTTTACTGAGACATCAGGCGCATATTCAACAGGTGGCAGCAAATGTAGTATTAATTCATCGGGGGTAGTTACAGCGCCTGCAACACTAACTGTTACAGCTACAAATGGAGATACTGTTAAATTTTGTGGAATGTTAAATAAATCAACTCTAGAAACGTACACAAGCTCAGTATCTAATGCGACAAGACAATTAGCTATCCAATCGTTTGAAACGCCTGTAGTTACAACTTCGGATACAAGTTCTATTGATATTGGCTTTAAAGTAACTGACATGTTGTCACTAGAAGAACGCACAGGTGGATCATTCACATACACGAATGCTTTTATTGAGGGTGTTTCTTTAACATTTAAAGTTGAATAGAAGAATTTTGAAATTGGAGAATAAAAAATAAAGATCATATATATTTCAAAATAAACTAGTGAGATATATATGATTATTTATTTACTTTTTCACCAGTACTGTTCCAATACGCAGTTTTATAAACGTCTGAACCAATGGGAAATAAAAAAAAATCATTACTGATGGATTATTTTCATAAATAAGGCAGAAATAAATGTCTCATTCAATTACAGATTGGGAAATAGCATTTTGGAGATATTTAGCTGCATATTTACTTTTTACCTCATACAAAGTTCTAAATTTGATATGCCTTCGATATTTTCCATTTCCCTCCAAAAACCCA
>JBELEM010000071.1:0-3064 GCA_042093735.1 Hellea sp.
ACTCTGATCCGCAATCTAACGCAATAAAGCTGCTAGCTTATGATCTTTCAAAAGATGTTGAAGACCGCGCTATAGCTTTCAAAGATATAGAAAGTTTAGTCAAATCAATATCTGACAAATCAGCAATCAACAGAAGCCGAAGGTTACGGAAAAGAGCTGGTATTTGTAGTAATAATAAAATAAAGAAATCACTAGAAAAAATAGCACACCAAAAAGCTAAAGAAGGTTTTAAAGCCTTTAAAAGTTGGGCTGAAAGCCCCGGAATTGGAATAGTGCTTACCGCTCACCCAACATTTTCTTTATCACGTGATGTTCGCAATTGTTTGGGTAAAATTGCAAGCAGTGAAGACAATAAATATACCAGTTCAGTAGAGAAATTAAAAAATTTCCCTTATTTACCTAAACGTGCACCTACACTAAAAGAAGAACATGAGGACACACAAGTAACGCTTGAACGAATTCAAGCTGAACTTGATAGTATAAACAGCAGTATTGTAAGTATAAGTGAAAAATTATTTCCTGATGATTGGAAGTCTATAACCCCTCATTTAATAAACGCATACAGTTGGGTAGGGTATGATATTGATGGTCGCACAGATATAAGTTGGGGAGATGCTTTAAGATTAAGACTTCAAGAAAAAAGAGATCAACTTTTTAGGTATAAAATCTCAATTTCGAATATAAACAATAAATATGGGAAAAGCTTAGATAAAAATACTCACTTAATTGAACTTTTAAAAAAGATGTCAGATGCACATGAAAGCGCTGAGAGAGATTTAACTCTGTTTGAAAAAGATATAACAAACCCAGAAAATCTTGTTGATGCCGCAAATAATCTTACACGGGTATCTACTCGGCGTTTCTTAAACCTGAAAAATCCAATAAAAATTATAAATAAGATCATTGAGAACAATGAGTTATTTGAACTCAATAAAGAATTAATTTGTTTACGTTCAAAAATGGTTGCTTTTGGTCTTGGTACAGCTCGAATTCATTTCCGTTTGAACAATCAGCATGTTGTCTCTGCCCTAAAATCAACATTCGGGATAACCGATCATACATCAGATAAACGAACCTTACTATTAAGGGCATCTAAACTGACAAAAAATGTGAAAGTTCAATCAGTAAATTTTGCTTCATTGGCATTAGAAAAGTCGACAGCACACGAAAAAATGATACTAACCGCGCAAATTCACAAATATATTGATGATGAGACTCCCATAAGACTACTAATTGCTGAATGTGAGGATAGCCTTACTCCTATGGGAATGCTTTATTTAGCTAAAAGGTACGGAATTGAAAAACATTTAGATATTTCGCCATTATTTGAAACAGCAGATGCCTTAAATAATGGAGGCCGTATAATCGGTAAAATGTTGAGCAACGAAGTTTATAGGGATTATATTACGGATAGAGGCGTATTTGCTATTCAAACAGGATTTTCAGATGCTGGTAGATTTATGGGGCAAATACCAGCGACCTTAGCAATTGAACGATTACACTCCCATTTTGCATCGCAAATGGAGAAATTTGGTATTAAAGATGTCACTGCTGTTATATTTAATACTCATGGAGAAAGTTCGGGAAGAGGCGGGCATTCAGGCTCTATTATAGATAGGGTGAATTATGTAATGAGTCCTTGGGCAATGAGACAATTCGAAAAACGGGCATTACCTATCTGCCATGAAACTAGCTTTCAAGGTGGTGATGGGTTTATGTGGTTTCAGACCAAAGACTTAGCAAAAGCTACTATCAATTCTCTTCTAAAAGCTCGCTACACAAATAAAAAAGATGCTGACGATGATATATTCTACAAAGATACTGATTTCTCTTGGGATGTCTTCAGAACGATTAGCTCTCAACAAGAAAGCCTATATAATGATCCAAATTATATAAAGTTACTTTCAGGGTTTGGTCAAAACCTACTTATTCCTACGGGTTCGCGTGCATCTAAACGATCGAAATCAGACACCGGTATGTTTGACCCACGACAACTGCGCGCGATACCGCATAATGCTATTTTACAGCAATTTGGGATACCCGCTAATATTTTTTATGGAATAGGTAAGGCTGTTTCAATCGATATTGAAAAATTTTCAAATCACTATAAAAATTCCGCAAGGGCACATTCAATTTTCTCACTGGCGTTCAGCTCTCTAGAACGTTCAAATATGTCAATATTGAGTGCTTATGGGCGTCTATTTGACCCTGGGTTCTGGGTTAGCAGAGGCCTTTCAAATAATGAGCCGCGGCTAGAAAAGAAAAGCTTAACAGTAGCTTCAACCTTAAAGTCACTTCCGTGGCGATCGCAAATAATGGATTTAGCTAATCAATTACGCATGGATTCTTATAATGCAATTAAGTTTTTTGTATCTGAAATGAAGGAAAATAATGGACATAATATTGAAGATTTAGAAATTTTACATGCTCTTAGGTTATCAGTTATTATGAAAATGATGATTATAGCAACTGAACTTCCAGCTGCAGGTGAAGAAAGCAGTTCGCCAATAAATGTTTTACAAAAACTACAAACATTTCAAATTGATAGCGTAATCAGAAATTTGAAAGATAGGTACCCTGAAAAAAGGTCCGCCTTGGAATGGACGGAACAACTGCAAGAAAAGACTAATGAACCTGTAGCCCCATCAGGGGGCTTTCCACATATAACAGAGTCAATAATTAAACCCTTAGAAAGAGCTGGTGATCTTGTAAGACAAATAACTGTAGCCATAACACATCATTATGATGCATATGGTTAACTTAAATACCAATTAAAGGCTGAAGTAACCTCGGAACCAAGCCTTGCATTTTAAGTGGACCTTGCGTCATAACCAAGCAGATGCAATCCTCACCTTCATTGATATGCGGACTATGTATTTCGTCATCATCTTCAATGTGTAGATCTCCACGAGCGAAAGTTTTGTCGCCAACATTATAACTTCCTTTTAGAATGAGTGTCCATTCTTCACCATTGTGGCCGTGGTTAGGCATCTGCATGCCACCCTTAGCCTTCAAAAGATATAATCTATCACCTGTCTTGTTGTGCCTGTCACCTAGAACGTCG
>JBELEM010000072.1:0-3037 GCA_042093735.1 Hellea sp.
GGCCAATAGTTTTTCCGGGAGGAAACTGGTCTAAGGTCAAAGAAGCAAAACCAGACTTTTATGATATGACTGAAGCTCAAATGGTTCTTGGGCGTTTTGGTACTCCGGATGATGTTGCTAAGACAGTTGTATTTATTTCAAGTCCAGCTTCAAATTACACAACAGGAACTAATGTGATTATTGATGGTGGTTATACGAAACGCGTTCAGTTTTAACTTTTGACGTGACACGACTGGAACAATCAACATCAATTGGAGATATAAGCCGTTTCCAAGCGATTCATAGAGCTGAAAACACAGCACTCATATTTAATGATGAGCATTTGAGTTATAAAGCATTAGACACATTAGCTTCGCAATCAGCAAATGGGTTAATGGCTGCCGGCGTGAAGAAAAATGATCGTATTTGTTATTTAGGTACTAACTCAGCTCATTATTTCGAGTTAATTTTTGCTGCATCAAAAATTGGAGCTGTTATGTGTCCCATAAATTGGCGACTCTCAACAACTGAGGTTTTATATATTTTAGAAGATACGGAAGCTAAAATAATATTTATAACAAACGAATTTTCAGAAACAGTTAATAAAGTAATCGCAAAAACACCTAGAAATATAACTGTAGTTAATATTGATAACTTCAGTGATTGGAGAAAGAAAAACAAAGCATCGGACCCAAAAGTTGAATGCGGTTTAAAAGATGACGTTATTCAACTTTATACTTCGGGAACTACTGGTTACCCGAAAGGGGTAAGACTATCAAACCAATCACTACTACTTACGAGAGAGCGCGAGTCAAAAAAATCAAGTCCTGAATGGAGCAGGTGGCATCAAAATGATGTAAGCTTGATTTCTATGCCCTGTTTCCATATGGGAGGAACAAATTATGGACTTTCAACACTGTATGCGGGTGCCACTGGGGTAATTACGTCTCAGTTTGACCCCTTAAACCAAATTAATTTTATAAAAAAATATGGTATTACAAAGCAGTTTATAGTTCCTACTGCGTTACGCATTATGCTTAAAGAACAATCTTTAAGTAATACTGAGTTAGAATCTCTAAAATACATATCCTATGGCTCATCCCCAATCCCATTGGACTTAATGGAGTCCGCAATAGAAAAATTTGGATGTAAATTTATACAAAAATATGGCATGACCGAAACTGGTGGCAGCTGTACGGCTTTATCTCCAGAGGACCATACAATTCCACCTAATTCCCGAATGAATTCTGTAGGAAAGCCATTAAATGGTGTAAAATTAAAAATAATTAATTCCAGTGGCTTGGAGCAAAAAATCGGTGATAAAGGTGAAATAGTTATTCAAAGTACCGGAAATATGAATGGTTATTGGAAGAATAGTCAAGAAACTAAAAAATCAATACTTGATGGCAATTGGTTTAAGACTGGTGATGTTGGATATTTGGATCAAGAGGGTTATTTGTATATACTAGACCGGGTTAAAGACATGATATTAAGCGGTGGAGAAAATATTTATTCCGCTGAGGTTGAAAGAGCACTGAAGCAAAACCCTACAATAGATCAGGTTGCCGTAATTGGAGTTCCGGATAAGAAATGGGGAGAGTCGGTGAAAGCATGTATAGTATTAAAACCAAACACAATTAAAAATGAAACTAAAATCATATCTGAATGCAAAAAAATACTGGCAAGTTACAAGTGCCCAAAAAGTATAGATTTTCTGACGGAGCTTCCTAGAAGCACGAGTGGTAAAGTATTAAAAAGGCAATTAAGGAAGCCATATTGGGTGGCTAGCAACAAGCAGGTAAATTAACTTTATAGGCTAGACTTTTTATCAGTATTTATAATGGAAAAAACACTTAAATTTAATTTACAGCACATAAGGCAACAAAACAATGAGTACAAACTGGACCGAGAAATTACAGAATTTAAAAAAAACGACTGGAGCACTAGCTTCTAGCTCACCGGAAACCATGAAAATGTTTGGGGGTTTGGCATTAACTGTTACCAAAGACGGAGCTTTATCTAAAAAGAACAAAGAGCTCATGGCAATAGCAATATCAATATGTATCCGCTGTGAAGATTGTATTGCTTACCATATGCAAAATGCCATTAAAGCTCAAGCATCACGCGACGAAGTTATCGAGTCAATTAATGTTGCCATAGAGATGGGAGGTGGTCCATCAACTGTTTATGGAGGAAAAGCTATCACTGCATACGAAGAATTTACTCGTGGCTAACAAATATATAGATTTATCTTTCTTATGAGTGGCAAGAGCCCTAATGGTAAAACTACTGCTGATACTTTATCAGATTTAAATATCTATGACCCTAGTTTCAGTATTAATCCCTTTTCCACATATGAAGAACTACACTTAAATAATCCAATTATATACTTAAAAAATTCTGATTCTTGGCTAGTTACAAGTGCCGATTTAATTACTGAGATATGTAGCCAGCCACATTTATTTTCTAATGATATTTCAGTGCTACTAGCTGGTCTTCATTCCGAAAAACCGAAAGTGAAAAAAATACTTGAACAAGGACTTCCGCAAGTACCTGTACTTCTTATGTCTGACCCTCCTGATCACAGCCGCTTCAGAAGACTCGTTGGGATGGCTTTCAGTGGTCCAAGAATAAACATTATCGAGTCTGAGATACGCAAAATTTCCAGCAACCTTTTAGATAATTTAAAAGCTAATAAATCTTGGGACTTCATTTCGGAATATGCAATCCCGATGCCTGTTAATGTGATAGGAGGGCAATTAGGTTTAAGCCAAAATGACATCAAAAAAATAAGACCCTGGTCTGATGCTTTTACTGATCGTTTAAGCGGTATGATTAGTGAAGAGCGAGAAGAGGCATGCGCTCATGCCGTAGTAGACTTTCAAAAAACTATGGAACATCAAATTACATTGCGCCGAAATTATAAGCATGATGATTTACTAGGCGATTTAGTGTCTGCAAGCTCAGATGGTGATAAGCCTCTTTCAAATGCAGAAATTGTATCTGTCATACAGCAGATTATGGTTGCGGGAAATGAAACCTCAACTAGCGCAATGGC
>JBELEM010000073.1:0-3005 GCA_042093735.1 Hellea sp.
CAGAGTTGAAAGTAGGATGGTTAGAAAAAGCGGATAAGAATATTCAAAAAGCTAAGAATAAACTCGAACAAGGTATTTAATAAGATACGCTATATTCTCTTAAGTTTACTTTCATTTAAGAATTAAATGAACTTTTTAAGATATCGGGGGAAGTATTAAGAATTTAATGAAACACGCCCAATACCAGAGTATGCTATTGCTGGTTACAGGGGGCTTCATACTTGCCTTTCAGGATGCATTAGTAAAGTTTTCTTCTGAAGAAACATCATTCTGGCAATTTCAGACACTTCGTTCAGGATGTAATTTTCTTTTACTGCTTTTTGTCCCAGTAATTTTTGGAAAAAAACTTTCTGTACTAATACCAAAAAATATACCCTTTGTAGCATTAAGATCAATATTTCTGGTCTTATGCATGTTTTGTTTTTTTTGTGCTGCACCAGTTTTAACTTTTACCCAGATGACTACGGGACTTTACACTTATCCATTATTTGTCGTGATTTTTGCGATCTGCTTTCTTAAGGAGAGGATGACCTCAGCTAAAATGATTGCCCTAGTTTTGGGGTTGTTTGGGGCATCTTTAGTACTTAAACCTTGGGATGCAAACTTTTCAATACTACAGATCTTTCCAATTTTGGCAGGATTTTTCTATGCTTGTAATTTGTTTATATTGAGAAAATATTGTTCTAATGAGAGTCCCTTCGCCATGACAGCAGCCGTTGCAGTGGGATTCATGATATCTGGCCTATTAGGAGGCCAAATTATAGACTATCTCTTTATCAATAATCAATTGAGAGAAACAATGCCTTTTATTGCAATCGGGTGGCCTGAGCTCAGCAGTTTTGCGATCATTGTTGCAGCTGCTGCTTCGTTATTTAATCTGTCTGGTAATTTGTGCCTTGTTAAAGCATATCAAACTTCTGAAAGTTCATTACTTGCACCACTTGATTTCCTTTATTTAGTTTTTGCAATATTTTGGGGAAAAATTATGTTTAATACATTACCTGATTTTTTTGGATTTTTAGGTATATCGTTTATCCTTTTATCAGGAGTTACTGTAACTCTGAGTATCAGTACAAAAAGGGTGTAGCTTTTTAATTTCTAGGAAGATTACTATACTAAGGAGATAATTACGTCATAGCGCTTAAGAGTGAATAAGGAATTCGTTTCAATTTTTAGAAATTGAGTAGTCTTAACTCCTTATCTAGTTAAATCAATTCAGCGCGGATATTATCTCCATCTTCATTGAGCTCTGGTACTTTCTTTGGGGTACCTTTCTTTGTTTTAACAGGGAGGGCTGCTAGTGGTAGAGATCTTGCAGCAAAATGGGCCTCTTCATTTGTTAAAAACTCATGATCTGATAATTGTCCAACGTCATTAAGTTGTGCATTCGCAATTCCGATTTTGTTAAGTTTATTTTGAACTTGCTTCCGTGTCATTTTTTTAAAACTTCTCAAAATAATCCCATCTAGTTCTTCTCTATTTTGATATCTCTGCGGATTATCACGGAACTTTATATCCTTACTCAGACTTTCATTTTCTAGCACTTTATTACAAAAGACAGAAAATTCTCTATTGTTTTGGATTGATAATAAAATCTGAGTATCATCACCGCAAGTGAATGCGCCATATGGAGCTATAAATGTATGCTTTAATCCATTCCTTTTGGGGGCGCCACCCATAAACCGATGTGCTAGTAAAGGCATATTCATCCAATCTGCCATTACGTCAAACATTGAAATAGAAATTTGGACACCTCTATTAGTCTTAGCTCGTTGTATCAGTGCCCTTAAAATGGCTGAGAATGCTGTTAAACCGGTTGAAAGGTCTGTTATTGATATACCCACTTTTGAGGGGCTTTCCTCAGTTCCTGTTACTGAACATAAGCCACTCTCTGCCTGGACTAACATATCGTAAGCTTTACGAGTAGAAGCTTCTTCGCTCTCACCATAGCCGGTAATTTTACAATATATAAGTTTAGGATTGTCTGATTTCAAATTCGTATAATCAAGCTCTAGTCTCTTAAGTGCTTGGGGTGTCAAATTTGACAAAAAGATGTCTGATCTATTGATAATCTTTTTTAGAATAAACTTGTCCTTTTTATTTTTGAGGTTGAGTGCTATTGACTCTTTACCCCGATTTAGCCAAGCAAAAATAGCACTTTTCCCGTCTATTCCAGAATCATAAGACCTAGCAAAGTCACCTTCTGGTCTTTCAACCTTGATAACTCTGGCTCCAGCCGATGCTAATAAAAGTCCACAGTATGGGGCAGCAACTGCTTGCTCTAGAGATACTACTGATATTTCCGACAGTTCGTCATCAAGGGTCATATCGAAGCTTTTCATTTGTTTCATTTAATCCACTTAACTGACATAAATCTGTGAAAAGTTGAAACGATTATTTAGTAATAAGCGAAATTACATTTTTGAAGGTTTTTTTTAGTTAGTTTGGGATATTTTCAAACTTTTATGAGAGAGTCAGTGTAGGTTAAGTCCAAACATTATATCAAAATAGGTAGAAATTTTATATAGCAAAAGGTTTTAGACGTTCTACCTCTTTTCTGTAAGGGGTAGCCCCTTTTGGTAGTTTTGGAATTATTACAGCATCTTGGTAGCGAAGTTGCTTAAACAGTACGGGGATCAACTTATAAAACGCAGAGAAAATTGAAGTTTCAGGAGGTGGCAGGTCATATTTTATTAGTTCATGTAACTTTGGTAGGTGGTAATAAGGGACCATAGTAAACATGTGGTGTTCTATATGATAATTCATATTTAGGTAAATAAATCTGCTGATTGGATTCATCAAAACAGTGCGGGTATTTAACCTATGATCACTCACATTTTCTGCCAAGCCTAAATGCTGTAGTACTCCTGTCATTACGTGATGCCATGCTCCATAAAGGCGAGGTAACCCTATTAACAGTATTGGTAGGATTGAACCTATCCAAAATGCACAGCTAATAGTTAAGGCATAAATTAAAATCCAAATACGGGCAGTAAGGAAAACAG
>JBELEM010000074.1:0-2924 GCA_042093735.1 Hellea sp.
AACAGTTGCTGATCTTCCAAAATTTCTATACTTTGAAAATTCATCTAACATTTTTACGGCTAATAAATTTGTTTCCAAATCACCCCTTGTAGAAACATAGATTATATCAAATGCTTTAAGTACGGTAACAACCATGTAGGTGCCGACTACGATTATTGTACTTTTAATATATGGAATAACAATGGATCTGAAGACTCTCATTTCTGAAGCTCCGTCAATTTGACCTGCCTCCATTATTTCTTGAGGAATTGCTTTGATACCAGCTGAAAATACAACAGCAGCAAATCCTGTAAACATCCAAATCATAATCAACATTAATAACATTGTGTTTACAGGCAGATTAACCAAAATACTACTGAAAAAGTTATCTGGATTTAAATTTTGTGCAAAAGGCAGGTTAGAAAGATCTCTTTGCTGTAGCCAGCCAATTGGATTAAGACAATCTTCATTTTGGAAATCTTTCTTCATACCATCAATAATTCTGTTGTTCATGCATTTTTCACCAGCTTTTATTCCAGGTAGAGTAGGCCCTCTGTCAACAGATACTCGGATACCGTTTATTATTCCAATCTGAGTTAAAGGAGGTGGTCTGTATTCATAAATAAATTTAAATATGGCACTTGCCCCTACTGCAGATATAGCCATAGGCATAAAAACAATTGATTTAAAGAAAGCTTCACCCTTATTTAATCTATCTGACAACCAACCTACAACTAATCCAATTAACAAAACAAAGAAAACAACAAAGAATAACCAAATTATTTGATTTCTAATAGTCACAATCATCTCTGGATCAGAAAACGCCCATTTATAATTTTCAAAACCTATAAAATCATTGCTATATCGATCTTTAAAGCTTATGTAAATAGTTCTTACAGCTGGATAAAAAAGAAATAGTGAAATCATAAATAACGATGGGCCAACAAACATTCTTGCTTCAAGCGCATCCCTGCTGTCCTTTGGAGCAAGCTTTATAATTTTATCCATACCAAGAAATAAAAAAAAGATAAAAGATGAACCTATAATTAAAGCAAATACAACTAATAAATTTCTAGAAATAGCATCTGTTAATTCCCTAAATAAAAGAGCTTGTGATAAAAACCAAATAAGAGGAAAAATACCTAATGCCAACATAGATATTCCTATTGACATTAATTTTTCTTGCTGTGTTACTTCTCTCATCTCAATTTCACTATTTTACACTATCCAATATAAGATAGCCACCCAATAAGGGTGGCTATCAAAACTACTTAAAAAATAGTTGGCTTACGGCCAAGAATTTTCAATAGTGTCTAATGCTGTATCAATATATCCTGGACCTTCAACAGCTAAGTTCATCATTTCTTTCCAGAATGAACCAGCGCCAACCTCAGGTGGCATTAAGTCAGAAGCATCAAATCTGAAGCTATTTGCACTTAACGCAGCTGCGATTGTATCACCAAGAATCTTATTGATTGGTTGTGCGTACAATGATGTATCAAAACCAGTATGAGCACTTAAACGTGCGTTACTATCTCTGATAGCTACATTGTTGTAGAATTCTGCACTTAACATGTATTCAGCAACAGCTTTTGTTGCGTCTCTATCGTTAAATGCACCCCACATGTCTCCGCCACCTAAAGCAGCAGCTGGAAGACTTGCATCAATTGACGGGAATGGGAATACTGTTGTAACAGTTCCTGCTCCCGCTTTTTCACCTTCAGGCCAGAATCCTGTAATAAAGGAAGCTTGTCTATGCATGAAACAACCTGGGTTGCCATTAGCATCCTTTGAGAACATTGGATCTTGAGCATTACCGAAGTATGTTGATACGATAGCATCTGTACCACCGACAACATATCCTTCTGTATGCATGATCTGGCTAAGAAGGGTTGCAGCGTTCTTAACAACTGGATCGTTGAATGGAATTTCGTGGTTTACCCACTGATCGTATGAATCGACACCGTTTCCAGTTCGAAGCATAATATCTTCCATCCAGTCAGTTGCTAACCAACCAGAAGCACCGTTTGAATACATACCGAAACAGAATGGGTTCATTCCGTCACCAACAATTTGATCTGCAAGAGCAATCATATCGTCCCATGTAGTCGGAACTGAATATCCTCTCGCCTCAAATTCTGCTGGTTGATACCAAACAATACTCTTAAGGTTTGCTGCATTAGCACCACCATAAATTACACCATCTACCACACCTAGTCCTACTAAGTATGATGAGAAGTTTGCTTGATACTCGTCCAAGTCGATCCCTAGATCTTCTATTGGAGTAAGCATTCCTCTAGTTGCAGCATCTACTACTGCACCTGGCTGTGGCCATAATGCGAAGTCAGGTGTATCACCAGACTCCATTTGAATTTGTATTTCTTGCTCGAAGTTATCTGAACCTTGGTAGGTAACAACTATTCCTGTTTCCTCCATAAAAGGTTCAAATGCAGCTCTAAATCCGTCTTGGTCTGTACCAATCAAAGCTCCAGTTATGGAAACTTCTTCGCCTTCAAGGCTTCCGCCTCCACAAGCGCCGAGAATTAGAGTGAGGAGCAAAAAACTAACCAATAAAGGTTTCTTCATATTTTTTTTCCCCTTTGTATACGTACGTAGCCAAAAGGCAATCTTTAACTGGTCATTAATACGTAATCAAAGATTGCTTTTAACCAATATACATAATATTAAAAAAAGGAATCTTTGTTAAGAGTTATTAACTTTTTTTTGTTTTCAATTTGATTTTAAAAAAAAATATATTAAGTTAAGTGCCCGAGGGGGGACTCGAACCCCCACATCCTTTCGAATAACGGATTTTAAGTCCGTCGCGTCTACCAATTCCGCCACCCGGGCTACCAAAATTTAAATTTAATAATTTTTTAGGATTAGCCCTTCTAAAATATCACTTTTTGAAACTTTTAGCTCATTTATTTTAAATTTTTTCATTA
>JBELEM010000075.1:0-2953 GCA_042093735.1 Hellea sp.
GGGTAATATCGATGCTCTTAGAGATTGGGGGCACGCCAAAGATTACGTCCGCATGCAATGGTTAATGCTGCAACAAGATGCAGCTGAGGACTTTGTAATCGCGACTGGAGCGCAGTATACAGTAAGGGATTTTATCAAGTGGACTGCATCAGAATTAGGTATTTCCATAGCATTCGAAGGTAAGGGCCTCAACGAGATAGCTTTGGTTACTGACGTGTCTGGCACCTCAGATTTAAATGTTTCAGTAGGCGACATTATAATGCGGATTGATCCAAGATACTTCAGGCCAGCAGAAGTTGAGACACTTCTTGGCGATGCATCTAAAGCCAGAGAAAAGCTTGGATGGACCCCTGAAATCGGTGTTAGAGAGATGTGCAGGGAAATGGTGGCTAATGACCTAAAAAACGCGCAAAGAGCTCGTTTATTAAAAGATAATGACATGCAGATGCCAATGGCGATCGAAATTTAGAATGGCTAACCTCCATAAAGTTTTAATCACTGGTGCATCAGGAATGGTTGGTCGTAACTTAATCGAGAATACAGACCTTGATAACTTTGAGCTGCTAACGCCTACCTCAACTGAGCTTAACTTAACAAATTACTCAGAGGTTTTAAGATATGTTGAAACTGCCCAACCTGATTTTGTTATTCATTCAGCAGGCAAAGTTGGTGGAATACTGGCTAACATGCATGAGCCGATTTCTTTTCTCGATGACAATTTGACAATTGGTCGAAATATTATAATGAGCTCATTAAGAGCTGGTGTGAAAAATTTCATTAATTTAGCATCAACTTGTATGTACCCAAGAAACGTAGAAAATCCATTGACAGAGGATTTAATTCTAAAAGGTGAGTTAGAGCCAACAAATGAGGGTTATGCATTGGCAAAAATTGCATCTACACGACTTTGTCAGTACATCTCCAAACAGCACCCAGATTTAAATTACAAAACGCTTATTCCATGTAATTTGTATGGCCGTTTTGATAAATTCTCTCCGAATAATTCCCATTTACTGCCCAGCATAATAAAGAAAGTGCATGAAGCAAAAGTTAATTGTCAAGAAGAGGTTGAAATCTGGGGAGACGGCACAGCCCGGAGAGAGTTCATGTATGCAGGCGATCTGAGCTTAGCTATCTGGAAGGCAGTAAATGATATAACAAGAGTGCCAGACTTATTAAATTGTGGACTTGGATATGACTATACTATCAACGAATACTATAGTCAGGTAGCTGAAGTGGTTGGGTGGAAAGGAACTTTTGTTCATAATTTGGAGCGGCCAGTAGGTATGAAGCAAAAGTTATGTGACATCTCAAGACAAAAGAACTGGGGTTGGGCCCCAGAAGTATCATTACCTGAAGGCATAAAACGCACATATCGTTACTATTTAGAAAGCAACAATCAATGACTTATAAGTTTCCTCTCGCAACATCCTCTTGGAATGAAAAAGAAATAAATGCGCTACATCGAGTTATCGCATCAGATAGATATTCAATGGGATCGGAAGTTGCAGAATTCGAGAAAGATTTTGCTGAATATTTTGGCACAAATTATGCCGTCATGGTAAATTCAGGGTCTTCAGCAAATTTATTAATGACTGCTGCATTGGCATACTCTAAAAATCCAAAGTATAATTTAAAGCCAGGTGACGAAATTATTGTTCCCGCTGTAAGCTGGCCTACAACCTATTATCCACTCAGCCAATATGGCCTTCATCTAAAATTTGTCGATGTAGATTTAGATACGTTAAATTATGATTTAGATGCACTTTCTTCAGCAATCAGTGACAAAACAAAAGCCATAATGATTGTAAATTTATTAGGTAACCCAAATGACTATCATGCAATCAATGCTTTGATTGATAACCGCAATATTTTCATTATCGAGGATAATTGCGAGTCTATGGGCGCCACATACAAGAAAAAGCAAGCCGGGACTTTTGGAGTGATGGGTACATTTTCTTGCTTTTTTTCTCATCTCATTTCCACAATGGAAGGTGGAGTGGTAGTGACAGACGATGAAGAACTATACCATATCATGTTGGTTTTGCGATCACATGGTTGGACAAGGAATTTACCTAAGTTTAATAAGGTTACTGGCGAGAAATCAGACGACTTATTTGAGGAAAGCTTCAAATTTGTGTTGCCTGGTTATAATTTGCGTCCATTAGAGATGTCCGGTGCGCTTGGAAAAGAACAGCTTAAAAAATTACCTCAGTTGGTTAAAGGCCGGCAGAAAAATGGTCGTTTACTTCAAAAAAAACTTTCTGATCATTCAGACTTTACAATACAAAAGGAAATAGGCGCATCGAGCTGGTTTGGGTTTTCATTAATATTACGCCCTCATATTAAATATGAACGTGCAGATCTTGTCCACAAATTGGATAATTTAGGTTTCGAATGCCGGCCAATTGTTGCTGGAAATTTTGCAAAGAATGATGTTATGCAATATTTAGATCACTCTATCAGTGGTGATCTAAAAAATGCAGAGTATATCGACCACCGTGGGCTATTCGTGGGTAATCACCATTACCCAATTGGTGAAGCTATAGAAATACTCTCGCAACTCTAAATACTCTCTTTTAGGTGAAAACGTATGAAAATTTTGGTGACGGGCGGTGCAGGTTTTATCGGATCGGCCGTAATCCGTTTGGCGATTACGCGCGGGCATTCGGTGGTGAATACAGATGCGCTGACCTATGCGGCCTGCTTGGAGAGTGTGGCCTCGGTAGCAAAACATCAAAATTATGCCTTTGAGCAAGTTGATATCCGCGATCGCGCAGGGCTGGACGCCGTCTTTTCGCGGCATTCACCAGATGCGGTAATGCATTTGGCAGCAGAAACTCATGTCGACCGCTCGATTGATGGCCCTGCGGATTTTATTCAGACAAATGTTAATGGCACATATAATATGCTTGAGGCCGCGCGCAGCTATTGGCAGGCGCAAGGCCAATCT
>JBELEM010000076.1:0-2936 GCA_042093735.1 Hellea sp.
GACTATTTTTGGTTAACAAAACTCTACGAAGATTTGCTGTCGCAAATGAAGTTGAGATTCAGGAGGCTATTAAAAGACCATCTTTGTGGAAAGCATTTGTTAAAAATCAGTTTTTAATGTTAGTGACTGCGATTTTCTTTTTGCTATCCAGTGCGTATTTTGTTTATGGCTATTTTATGCAAGTTGGTGTTGATCAGGGTTATGAGCCAATACAGCCTATTCATTATTCACACAAAATTCATGCTGGAGATAATGGAATTGACTGTAAATATTGTCATTCATCAGCTCGTGTAAGCAAGCATTCTGGCATTCCTTCGTTGAATGTTTGTATGAATTGTCACAAGTCAATATACGAGGTTGCGGAATCAACTGCAACAGAAGAATATAGTAAAGAGTTTTACGATGGGGAGATTCAAAAATTATATGATGCTGTTGGGTGGGATGATGCAGAGCAAAAATATACTGGTAAAACAAAGCCAGTAAAATGGGTTCGAATTCACAATTTACCGGACTTTGCATATTTCAATCACTCTCAACATGTTTCAGTTGCTGGAGTTGAATGTCAAACTTGTCATGGGCCTGTTGAGGAGATGGAAATAATGTATCAGCATTCGCCTTTGACTATGGGTTGGTGTATAAACTGTCACAGGGAAACCAATGTTAAAGTAGAAGACAACGGGTATTACGAAAAAATTCATGAAGCGCTTTCAAAAAAATATGGGGTTGATAAGTTAACCGCAGCGCAAATGGGAGGTTTAGAATGTGGTAAATGTCATTATTAATTTATTACAAGTAACATAGATATATGTCGATAAATAAGAAATACTGGAAGAATATTGAAGAGCTAAGCCCTAGCCAAAGCGAGGCCTTAACTTCTTTAAAGCACAAAGAATTTGTTCAAGAAATTCCTGTTGATGAATTTTTGGGAGATAAATCTACGCTAGAATCATCATCTACCACACGCAGAGATTTCTTAAAATATGTAGGTTTTAGTACAGCGGCTGCATCCCTTGCAGCTTGCGAAGGACCTGTAGTAAAATCTATACCTTATGTTGTTCAGCCTGAGCAAATAATTCCAGGTGTAGCAAATTATTATGCTACCGCAATTTCTAATGGTTATGATTTCGCTAGCTTATTAGTTAAAACTAGAGAAGGAAGGCCTATCAAAGTGGAGTCTAATTCACTAGCCAAGGCTAACGGTAGTATCAACGCTAGAGTTCAAGCTTCTGTTCTTGATTTATATGATAGTCAAAGGATTTCAGGAGCTTTAAAATTAGGCGAATCAATTTCTTGGGATACTTTCAATAATGAGATCAGTCAAAAACTTGAAAAAATAAAAGGCTCAAATAAACAAGTAGTTTTTCTAACTCAAACTTTTGCTAGTCCAAGTACTTCTAAACTTATTTCAGAATTCAAAAAGAGTTATAGAAACGTCAATCACGTTGTGTATGATGCTATTTCTGAATCTTCAGCAGCGGATGCTTATCAAGCACGTTATGGTCGCAGGGGTCTAGCTAATTATGATTTTTCAAAAGCAAAATTAATAGTCTCGTTTGGAGCAGATTTCCTTGGAGATTGGCAAGGAGGTGGTTTTGATGCTGCATATGCTAAAGGTAGAGTGCCTCAAAATGGGAAAATGTCAAGGCATATTCAATTTGAATCGAATATGACACTTTCTGGAGCAAATGCAGATAAGCGTATTCCAATAAAACCATCTCAGCAAAAGCGTGCGCTAGCTAGGCTCTATGCTAAACTTACTGGAGAATTTGTAAATGTAACACTGCCACCAAGTATTGAATCTGCAGTTGATGCTGCAGCTAAAGAATTATTAAATGCAGGATCAGGCGCTGTCGTTTTGACTGGCGTCCAAGATGTTAATTCCCAGTCTTTAATTTTACAAATAAACACTTTTTTAAGAAGTAATGCATTTGATCCCAAAACAACAATTTTAACACGCCAGGGTAATGACGCAGCAGTCACAAAGCTTCTTGCTGATATGAACAAAGGCAATATTGGAGCATTGATTATGGCTGGAGTAAACCCTGTATATACCTTGCCAAATTCTGAAGATTTTATTGAGGGATTAAAAAAGACTAGTCTATCAGTTGTTTTTTCAATGAAAAGTGACGAAACAGCTTCAGTCTCAGAATATGTAGCTGCCACACCTCATTACTTAGAATCTTGGGGTGATATTGAAACAAAATCTGGACATTACGGATTAATACAGCCAACAATTCGACCATTATTTGACACAAAGCAGTTTCAAGATGTGCTTCTAACACTAAATGGTAGTACAAGCACATACTATGATTTTGTAAAGAAATTTTGGGAATCTAATGTATTGAAGGGTTCTTCTTTTAATGACTCACTGCATGATGGGGTATTTATCTCCTCAAATTCTGAAACATTAGATACTGCAAATACTTTTGATTTAAGCCCAATAAATACATCTGCCGCATTAAAGGCTTTATCACAGGCTGAATCTTCAAACTTTGAATTAGTTTTATATCCTAAAACTGGAATGGGAGATGGACAACAAGCCAATAACCCTTGGCTTCAAGAATTTCCAGATCCACTAACGAGAACAACCTGGGATAACTATATAACTGTTTCAGAATCAGATGCCAAAGAATTAGGACTTTATTTAGAAGCTAGTAACTTTTTCAATCAAAGCAGTCACGACGCAACGGGTGGTCTCAACGGTGCTTATGCAAATGTATCGGTTAATAATGTGAAATTAAAAGTGCCTGTTATAGTTCAGCCTGGTCAAGCTCGTGGAACTGTAGGTATGTCATTTGGTTATGGTCGAAAAAAAGGATTAAAAGATGAAATGCAAACTGGAGTTAATGCATATCCTCTTTACAAGAATTTTAATGCTTCACCCGCCGTGTCTTTGTCTCTAGCAGAAGGGAAACATGAATTTGCATGTGTTCAGC
>JBELEM010000077.1:0-2834 GCA_042093735.1 Hellea sp.
GATTAAAATCTTTATTATGTATTGTATCAAGTGTTGGCTGATCGCCAGTGTAAGCGTGTATAGTTGTCATGAAGCCATTTTTTATACCAAAAGAGTCGTTTAGAACTTTTGCTATCGGAGCTAATGCGTTTGTTGTGCAAGAGCCATTGGAGACAATCTTATCAACAGCGCTCAATTTTTTATGGTTAACACCATATACGATTGTTTTATCGGCACCAGCACCTGGTGCTGAGATTAATACACGCTTTGCCCCTGCTTTTAAATGATCGGCCGCTTTATCTCTATGGGTGAATATTCCTGTGCACTCCATTACAATATCAATGCCATCATTAGACCAATTCAAATCTTCAAGACTACTTATGGATGAAACATTTATTTTCTTTTCATTTACTTTTAAGATGTCACCTTGGCTCTCTATGCTTCCATTGAACCGACCATGTACAGAGTCATACTTTAACAGGTGCGCTAAATTATCAGTTTTAGATAGGTCATTTATTCGCACTATTTCAAAGTCTCTATTATGATTTTCTTCTAAGGCACGTAATATATTACGCCCAATCCGCCCAAAACCATTAATAGCAATTCTAATAGTCATCAGTATATCCTTATAAAATTGACAGCGCTGTCATATTATTAAAACTGGAGTATTATGCAAGTTAAAACAGTTTTTTATAATGATTTTTTATTTCTTTCAGGTTTTTTATAGTTATATATATTTATTAAATGACTTTCCTACTCATACTTTAATTTCCTAAAAGGCGAATTATGACTCAAAATATAGCTATTGTTGGTGCAGGAATCTCAGGCCTTACTGCAGCTAGAAAACTTATCGAAAGACATAATGTCATAATATTTGATAAGTCACGTGGTGTTGGCGGTCGAATGTCTACTAGATACTCTGAATCATATGAATTTGACCATGGGGCTCAATATTTCACTGCAAAAGATGAACGTTTCAAAACGTTGCTGTTTTCAGAAACTTTTGAGGATGTAATTAAGCCATGGGACTCACGAGCTTTCTATAAAAAAGAAAATAAGCTAATCCCTGATACTGGAGGTTTTAGATACGTTAGCCAGCCTAGAATGAATAGTTTTGCAAAAAAACTTTCAAAAGGTTTGAACATTTCTCTCAACTCTAACGTCTCTTTTATACATAGAGACAAGAAAAAATGGGTTGTAGGAACTGCGGATGGTAAGGTTTATAAAGATTTCGATCTCGTTATTTTAGCTCTACCTAACGAACAAGCAATATCTTTAATGCCAGCTGAAACTGATTACTTTAACAAGGTACAAGAAGTTGAAATGGACCCTTGTTTTGCACTTATGGTCAGTCTTAAAAAAAAATATGATTTTGGTTGGGATAGTTTACGATTGGATAATAATATTAACTCCTGGTTGGCTGTTAATAGCTCTAAACCTGGACGCTCTCATGACCAGACTGCTTTAGTAATTCATAGCGCGGTTGAGTGGTCGAAGAAAAACATAAGCGGTGAAATAACTTGGGTGCAAGACCAAATGGAAGCAGCTGCTGGCAAAACCTGTGGTATTGATATATCAGAAGCGCATCACAAAGTAATTCACCGGTGGATGTTTGCATCAGTTAGCAAACCGTCAAATGAGGGATGTTTTTATGATCATTCACTTAGAATTGCTACATGCGGTGATTGGTGCAATGGAGGAAGAGTGGAGGGGGCATACATTTCAGGGTTAATGGTAGCTAAAATAATTGAGGAATAATTATTAGTAATATTAGTTTATACCTGTAACTACTTTCTTGACTTAATCATGACATACGATAATGCCCTTTCCATAAAATAAATCGTGTGAAACCTGCATTGGACAGTTTATCCAACATGCGGAAATGATGGAGAAGCTCATGCACGCTTACAGAACTCATACTTGCGGCGAGATATGCTTAGAAGATGTAGATAAAACAGTACGTCTTTCAGGTTGGGTACATAGGAAAAGAGAACATGCTAATGCATTGTTTATTGATCTAAGAGACCATTATGGTATTAGTCAGGTAGTAGTATACCCAACTTCCAATTTTTATGAAGACCTAAAACGGTGTTCTAGTGAGTCTGTTGTTACTATCACTGGTAAATTACTCAGACGTGATCAAGATGCAGTCAACTCAGAAATCCCAACAGGGGAAGTTGAATTAAGAGCAGATGAAGCGATTATTGAGAGTTCTGCTGCCCCATTGCCATTACCAGTTTTCGGGGAACAAGACTACCCTGAAGAAATTAGATTAAAGCATCGTTATTTAGACCTTAGACGAGAAACACTGCATAAAAATATAATTATGCGAGGTGAAGTAATTAACTCGTTGCGTAGTCGAATGATTAAACAAGGCTTTACCGAATTCCAAACCCCAATTTTAACAGCAAGTTCTCCTGAGGGAGCCAGAGATTTTTTAGTACCATCAAGGCTAAATCCGGGTAAGTTTTATGCATTACCACAAGCGCCACAGCAGTTTAAACAGCTACTAATGGTTGCGGGTTTTGACAAATACTTTCAGATAGCACCATGTTTTCGTGATGAAGATGCGCGTGCGGACAGATCTCCGGGAGAGTTTTATCAGCTTGATATAGAAATGAGTTTTGTGACTCAAGAGGATGTATTTCAGGCTATTGAGCCTGTTATGGCAGGTGTATTTGAAGAATTTGCTGATGGTAGAAAGGTTGAGACCCCTTTCCCTAGAATACCCTATAAAGAATCTATAGAAAAATATGGATCCGATAAACCAGATTTACGAATCCCATTTGAAATTAAAGACGTTTCAGATTTTTTTAATGATGAAGAAAAAACAGGTTTCGGGATATTTTCTAGGA
>JBELEM010000078.1:0-2759 GCA_042093735.1 Hellea sp.
TAACTTACCTACAACTGGTCTTCGCTTTTTTACTGTATATGGACCTTGGGGACGACCTGATATGTCACCTATTTTGTTTGCGCAAGCGATTATGGAAGGTAAGCCCATTAAAGTTTTTAACTTTGGTAAACATCGTCGAGATTTTACTTATATTGATGATATAGTTGAAGGGGTAGTTCGAACTTTAGATAGGATAGCAAAGCCAAATTTGGCCTGGTCAGGTGTACTTCCTGATCCTTCGAGTTCTAAAGCTCCATGGCGCATTTATAATATAGGAAATAGTCAACCCATTGAGCTGCTTTATTACATAGAGTGTATTGAGAAATCGATAGGTAAAACGACTGAAAAGGAAATGCTCCCTCTTCAGTCTGGTGATGTTGAGCACACCTATGCAGATGTTGAAGCTCTTATACGCGATACAGGTTATAAACCTAACACTCCAATTGAAGTAGGTGTAGAAAAGTTTATAGATTGGTTTAAGAATTATTACTCTTTGAATTCTTAGTAAATTGGATATTGTATTTTTTTGATTTATGTAACATAAATTAAAAATAAGGAAACTAGAGTTTGTTAATAAAGATATATTAAATTCTTACAAATAACCTTTATTATTACATTCAAATTTTGGAATTTTATGAATTTTGCTCTCATAACTGCTAGAGGTGGCTCAAAAGGTTTACCAAGAAAAAATGTACTTTCACTTGGTGGAAAACCGCTTATTGCATGGACAATAGAAGCTGCTTTAAACGCACAGAGTATTGATAGGGTCTTTGTATCCACAGAGGACTTAGAAATAGCTGCAATCAGTTCCGATTTTGGTGCGGAGGTTATACCAAGACCTTTAGAGCTTGCTCAAGATTGCTCATCCAGTGAAGAGGTTATTTCTCACGCATTAATGTATTGGAAATCTAATAATTTGTCGGTAAAGAGTTTTGCATTATTACAACCAACTTCACCATTTCGAAATGGTAAACACATTGACGATGCTTATGATATTTTTAATGCTAAAAAGGCTAATTTAGTTTTGAGTGTAGTCGAACCCAATTTCTGTCTAGCAAAAGCATACAAGTTGAATGACGACGGAACCCTTTCAGGTATGTTTTTTCCGGAAGCACCTTATTTAAGAAGACAGGATTTACCTGCTAGTTATATGCCTAATGGCGCAATTTATTTAATTAAGAGTCTTAGTTATGAAGAAAACAATAGTATACCTAAAACACATGTTTACCCATATATTATGAGTGAAAAAAATTCCTTGGATATAGATAATAAAAAAGATCTTCTTGTTGCAAATAATTTACTAATTAGGAAAGAAAAATGAGCAAAGTAAGTTTTAAAATTGAAAATAGAGACGTTGGTCTGGAACATGACCCGTTGATTATTGCAGAAATCGGTATTAATCATGAGGGCTCACTGCACACTGCTTTCGAAATGGTAGACGCCGCAATTGAGGCAGGTGCTGAAATCATAAAACACCAGACTCACGTAGTAGACGATGAAATGAGCGGAGATGCTAAAAAAGTTATTCCAGGGAATGCAGACGTATCCATTTACGACATAATGGCACGATGCGCATTGAACGAAGAAGATGAAACCAAGTTGATGCGATATGTGCAAGAAAAAGGTGCGATTTTCATCAGTACTCCTTTCTCTCGAGAAGCCGCTTTTCGATTAGAGAGAATGGGAGTATCAGCTTATAAAATTGGCTCAGGTGAATGTAATAACTACCCGTTGGTTGATCTTGTTTCTAGTTTTGGTAAGCCGATTATTCTAAGCACAGGTATGAATGACATTTCTTCAATTCAGAAATCAGTTGATATTATGGAAAAGCATGGTGTGCCATATTGTTTATTGCACTGCACCAACGTATACCCAACACCAGATCATCTTATTAGACTAGGCGGTGTTACTGAACTTGCAGAAGCTTTTCCTAATGCGGTTGTTGGTTTGTCAGACCATAGTATCGATAACCTAGCTTGCTTAGGAGCCGTTGCCGTAGGTGCATCGGTATTGGAACGTCATTTCACTGATTCAAAGAGTCGACCTGGCCCAGATATAGAATGTTCTATGGATATTACAGAGTGTAAAGAACTAATCGAAAACTCGAAAAGAATGAAGCAGATGCGTGGCGGGAAAAAAGGGGCAATCGAAGAAGAGCAAGTAACCATCGATTTCGCATATGCGAGTGTTGTTACTACCAAAGACATTGATAAAGGAGAGACGTTCACAAAAGATAATATTTGGGTAAAACGACCAGGTACTGGGGAGTTCTTAGCAGAAGATTATGAATCATTATTAGGTAAGACTGCGAATCAAATCCTGCGCTCTGATATTCAACTTAAAAAAGTACACGTAAAATAAAAATGAATAAAAAAATCCTATTTTTGACAGGAACTCGTGCCGACTTTGGTAAGCTAAAAAGTTTAATTGTAAAAATTGAAGACTCCAAATTTTTAGATGCTCATTTGTTTGTCACTGGCATGCACATGCTCAAGAAATATGGTCTGACAGCGCATGAAGTTGAAAAATGCCGTTTCTCCTCGATCTATAAATATATAAATCAAAATTCCAATGATACTATGGATATAGTATTAGCAAAGACAATTCATGGATTATCGGACTTTGTTAAGGAACTATCTCCAGACTTAATAGTCATTCATGGTGATCGAGTCGAAGCAATGGCTGGTGCTATTGTTGGCTCACTTAATAATATTTTAGTTGCACATGTTGAAGGTGGTGAAGTATCTGGGACAATTGAC
>JBELEM010000079.1:0-2762 GCA_042093735.1 Hellea sp.
CAACACCTTATGTTGACAGTTCCAAATGCATGTGAAGGAAACCAACAAACTGCCCAAAATATGGCGAGTGATATCTTACAAGAAGAAATTCCAATTACTTCTAGCAATACTTGGGGGCTTATTAATGAGCCTGGCTTAGGAATTGAAATAGATGAGGCAAAACTTCAGTTTTTTCACAAAAAATTTGTCGAAAATGGTGAGTACAAACTATACGGAGATAAATTTCCTATTTAAAAGTTTTGCAAAAAAACTTCTCTTTAACAAATGTTATCTAGAATTGAGAAACCTAGAATAATCTAATGGCTTTTCGTTGATATCTATCCGGTTATAAACTGGCGGCATAGGATATTTAATACCTGCTGCACAGTTAAATAAAACGACTTTTTCCTCTTTATCGACTAGCCCCTTTTTTAGACAGTCATGATACGCAGCCAAAGTAGCTGCACCTTCAGGACAAAGTAAAAATCCTTCTTCTTTGGCTAATCTGTCTCTAAAATCAATAATAGTATCATCATCTACCGCGACTGCTGTTCCACCAGATTCTCTGATTACATTTAAAATTAAAAAATCACCAACAGCTACTGGCACTCTGATGCCAGATGCCAACGTGTAAGCATCTTCCCACTTATCTGCAAATTTTTGTCCGTTTTCCCATGCCCTTACTATCGGCGCACATCCTTCAGCCTGGACGGCAATCATTCTAGGAAGTTTACCATCAAGCCACCCAAGCTCTTTTAATTCAGCAAAAGCCTTCCACATGCCTATTATACCAGTGCCACCGCCGGTAGGGTAGAAGATTACATCTGGTAATTTTCCTTCAAACTGCTCAAATAGTTCTAAGCCCATAGTTTTTTTCCCCTCAATTCTATATGGCTCTTTAAGTGTTGAGAGGTCAAACCATCCTATTTTTTCCTTACCTTCTGATATTACCTTCGCGCAGTCATTTATTAATCCATTGACCAAAAAGGTTCTTGCGCCTTGAAGTTGTATTTCCTTTATATTTATTTCTGGCGTATCCTGGGGGCATAAAACGCTACTTTGTATTCCAGCTTTGGTAGCATATGCCGCCATTGCTGATCCTGCATTACCATTTGTTGGGATGGCTAAGTGATTAATTCCAAACGTTTTTGCCATAGAAACTGCTAATGCTAACCCTCTTGCTTTGAAAGATCCTGTAGGGAGTCTACCTTCGTCCTTCACAAGAATATTGCCAGACAATCCACCTACCTTTGAAGAGAATTGATTTATTTCGATTAATGGTGTCACAACTTCACCCAAACTTATTCTATGCTGCACCTTAGATACTGGTAATAAGGATGCGTATCGCCAAAAGCCATCAATATTTTTAGAGATAAAATCAGATTTTTTTAATGTGCTCGCTAGCTTGGCTAATTCATATCTAACAAGAAGGGGACGACCTGCTTCTGAAAGACCTTGAATACGGCCCGCCTCATATCTCTTACCAGTTAGAGAGCATTCAAGATGTGATACAAATGTTAGAGACATGCTAGGTACCAATGAAAAATAACTTTCAACTTTGTACTCCAAATGACTTCATTTAACAATTTATGTTTTTTGAAATAATATTTTTAAGTAGCAAATTATTAAAAAGCCTCTTCAAAAGGTTATGTTTCATTAAAATAAAACTAAAAACCTGCGAACAGAAGTAATAGCTCGATTAGACTAATAGGTATTAAAGACATATTGATGCAAATTACTTGAAGGAGCTATTGAATAATTTTTACTGCTCAACTTCAAATTCTAGATCAATTTCCCCAGCATTTCTAAACACAAACGTGGCAACATGGTCATCCAACCATTCCAAACTTTCATCTACATTTAAAAAATTTAGTTGAAAGTTATCTTGATCTATATGAATAGCTTCTCCTGGAGGGATTTTAACCCCTTCTTTTAAATTCGCCTCATAAAAACCACTCTTCTTCTCAACCCAAACCTGAAAATTATAGTCTAATGAGAATTTGGAACGAATATTGATTAAATATTCGGTATCTAACCCGATATTCTCTATCGATAAAAAGCCTAGTGCTTTCGATTTATTTTCTTTTATCAAGTAAGGATGATAGATTACAAGAGATTGGAAAGATTGCTCATGAGCATAAATTCCAAATGGCCAAGCCAGAATTAAGACAGATAATATTTGCTTAACTAAAAATGCTCTTATCATTATATTTAAATTTATCTTTACCGGGATATACTTTTAAATTAGATGCTGGCTATGAGTGCGGTTTAATCTTATCCCTATTTCGTCTTTTACCATATCCTAAGCGTTTCATTATTGCCATTCTTTCTTCATGTGTAAAAGTAGTCCACTTTGCAATTTCCTCCCTAGTTCGCCCACAACCTATGCAAAGTCCTGAACTTCTATTTATTTCACAAATACTTTTGCAGGGAGTGATATAAAAATCATTATTCATTTGTTAAGATTATTTGTTAAATATTTTATTTAGGTTGGTTTAGCGTGGTACTTTTAGTTTCAACTAATATCTGTTAAAAAAAAGAAAATAATTGTGCTGTTCCTTCTTAGGAAATAATAAGTTACCTGATAAATAATAAGTTACCTGATAAAATGTTTACCAAACTTTTCCTCTTGCAATTACTTTTTCAATTCCAACAACTTGTTCGTCTTTTATTAATATCACGTGGTCTAACATGTTACTTACAACACAGGTATGATTTGGTATAATTCTAATTTTTTGTCCAATACTTAGGCCTGTGGGTTTTTCAGATATTATACAGCCATG
>JBELEM010000080.1:0-2671 GCA_042093735.1 Hellea sp.
GCTCAAGCAGGAGTAGGTGTTGAGACTACAGTCTTCCCATTCCCAGTAATTGATGCAAGCCTTCCAAAGGCTGCTTTAGGTGCTGGCGACATGTGGGGTGCATTTAATGACAGAGATGCTACAAAAGCCGTCGCGGAATATATGCTTAGCGCAGAATTCCACGCAGCTGCAGCAGCAATGCCTAACAATGCAAGATTAAGTGCTCATACAGGATTTGATACTTCCGTATATTCAAAAGACATTAATAGAATATTAGGAACTATCATTGCTGATGCTTTAGCAGCCGATGCATTTAGATTTGATGCATCTGACTTAATGCCACCTGAGGTTGGTGCTGGTTCTTTCTGGAAAGAAATGATGAACCTAGCAGTTGAAGGCCCAGGCTACATTGATACTGCAATGGCAAATATTGATACTTCTTGGCCGTAAGCCAATAACGTATTAATTAATTTTGATAGCCACCCATCTGGGTGGCTATCTTTTTATCTATCGATTAAAATTAAAAATTAGCATGAAACAAAATACTCAGGAAAAGAAGTTATTCACATTTGGCATCTCTACCTTAGCTCTAGTAATCTTTCCACTCGCATGGTTTCTCTCACAAGCTATTTTATTTAGGGAACTTACAGAACAAGTTACACGAAACGTGTTAGTTCTTATAGCTATACCCCTAGGTTCAACTCTTGTTTTTTTACTCTTCCTAGGGATGGACAGGCTAATTAAGTTAGTCCCAAGAGATTCTAGAGAAGTTTTAGAAGCCAGAATGTTTGTTGGCCCATCTATTTTTATGATTTTCTTATTTCTTTTTTACCCTGCTGTTCGCACCATTTATTTAAGTTTTAAAGATAGATATAGCAATGATTTTATAGGATTAGACAATTATAGGTGGGCATTTACTGATGCTGAGATGATTACAACTATAAGAAATCAGGTTGTTTGGCTCATCTCAGTAGTTGTTTTAACTGTTTTCATTGGTTTAATAGTTGCCTGGCTTACTGATAGGTTAAATAAAGGTGAGTCATTTTTTAAGTCAATTGTTTTTATGCCTATGGCAATTTCAGCTGTTGGTGCAACAGCTATATTCAAATTTATTTATGAATATAGACCGCCACCATTAACTCAGATTGGAATAATTAATGGAATTAGGGTTTCGAGAGGAGAAGAGTGTTACAACAATCGCATTATTGATGGCGTCCTAGAAGGATATGATAATGAGAGTTGCGTTAACGCCGTAGGGTGGTTACAACAAAGAGATTTATCAAATCTGCCGATTGCTGAGTCTCTAGAAAGTGGTGGATGGTTTTCTAATATGCTTATCAACCTACCTATAAATACTATGTTGTTGATGATTATTATGGTCTGGATGTACACAGGTTTTGCGGCAGTAGTATTTTCTGCTGGAATTAAAGCAATACCTGGAGAAATCATGGAGGCTGGCCAAATTGATGGTGCATCAGAATTAAGAATATTTAGATCAATAGTTATTCCATACATAAAAAGTACCGTGATAGTTGTTGGAACCTATATGGTTGTGACGGTACTAAAAGCATTTGATATTATATATGTGTCAACGAGGGGAGACCTAGAAACAAATTTATTAGCTGTAAAAATGTTGGATGAGTTTTCTAAGTATAGAAACTTTGGTAGGTCATCAGTTGTTGCGGTGTTAATATTTGTGTGTGTTCTACCTGTGATAATAGGAACAGCGTTAAGAGAAAGAGAGAACGCCGACTCATGACAAGAAATAATCAAAAATGGTATGACAAACCAGCTACTAAATTAATTCTGATCACTATTGCAATAACATGGATGTTTCCAATTTTTGGATTCCTGTTGAGCTCTTTTAGACCTGGTGAAAGCATTAAAAGAACTTCATGGTGGGATGCTATTTATACTGGAACAATCTGGTCAGAGCTGAGTTTTAATAATTATGTTGAAGTATTTAGAGCTGAAAACCTTGATAGGTCATTTTACAATTCATTAGCTGTAACAATTCCTTCCACCATAATCCCAATAACAATTGCTGCTTTTGCGGCATATGCATTTGCTTTTATGGAATTCAAAGGAAAAGATATTCTTTTTCTTTTTGTTGTTGGCTCAATGATTATCCCCCTCCAAA
This sequence comes from Hellea sp., assembly GCA_042093735.1. Classification (GTDB taxonomy): domain Bacteria; phylum Pseudomonadota; class Alphaproteobacteria; order Caulobacterales; family Maricaulaceae; genus Hellea. The sequence continues at coordinate 2,120 of JBELEM010000080.1, forward strand.
TGTCATTAATACCACTCGTACAATTATTTAAAGATGGCATCGAGATTGCTGGCATTCCTATAATTCCAGCACTTGATCTTAATGGTACCTTTGTGGCAACTTGGTTTGCTCACACCGGATTTGGATTACCCTTGGCTACTTTTCTACTTAGAGATTTTATGATGGGCTTACCCAAAAGTGTTATTGAGTCTGCAAAAATTGATGGTGCTAGTCATTTCACAACTTTTTTTAGATTAGTTCTACCTCTTTCAGTAGCTGGCATTGCAGCTTTTGGTACGTTCCAATTTCTTTGGGTCTATAACGATTTTCTAGTTGCAAATGTCTTTTTAGGAATCTACAAGCCAGAAAATCTTGTGGTAACCTCACACATGTCCCAAATTGTTGTGGGTAGGTTTGGAGAAGCATGGCACCTGAGAACTTCTGGAGCTATTATTTCTATAATCGTACCATTAGCTGTCTTTTTTGGCTTGCAACGATTTTTCATTAGAGGATTAATCGGAGGAGCTGTTAAGGGTTGAAAGACCCACGTAGAGCTTTTATATTCTTATTAAT
>JBELEM010000081.1:0-2607 GCA_042093735.1 Hellea sp.
ACTTAAGATGCTATCTTTTTCAATTTTGAAGACTATTGGCGCAAGAACTCCAGCATTAGCAGGAACATCTTCAAAGAGATGTTTTAACGCAACATAGCAGGCTGCGACGGTTGTAGAATACGAAATATTTACTGGACCAGAACAAGCCTTCGATGAACGGCTGAAGTCTAAAACCATTTGATCGTTATCAATAGTAAGGTCCAATGCAATCTTTAAAGGAACATCTGAAATACCGTCATTATCTAGCCAATCTTCTGCTGAGTATTTTCCATTTGGTAAATTCGAAATTTGAGTTCTCATCATTGTCTCTGCTCTCTGTTTTAGTGCATCAAGAGCATTCAAACTCAAGCTGTATCCATATTCATTCAATAGTGAATGCAATCGATTTTCTCCTAAATCTAGAGCATTAATCTGTCCGTTTAAATCACCATAAAGCGAATTTGGAAGCCTTGAATTTGCTAGAAGTATATCAGCTATATCCTTTTTAAAAATTCCAGTTTCATATAATTTTACTGGGGGAATTAAAATTCCCTCTTGAAAGCATTCAGTAGCAACGGGATTGTAGTTTCCAGGAACATTGCCTCCAACATCATGCCAATGACCAACTGAAGCGAGATAACAGAATACTTTACCATCGTAAAAAATAGGTTTTACTAGTCTAAAATCCGAAAGATGGGTTCCTCCATCGTAAGGGTCATTAAATATCCACACATCCCCTTCCTGAGGTTTTTGATTTAAGTCTTCCAGTTTCTTAATCACTGCTTTAACAGCAAATGACATAACACCAACAAAAATTGGTAGCCCCGAACTTCCTTGGACCAAGGTATCTCCAGAATTCGCATCATAAAGTCCATGAGATGCGTCATGTGCCTCTGCAATTATTGGATTAAAAGCTGATCTAAATAATGTTACATCCATTTCATCCGCTATTTGTTCAAACCTGCCTTTTAGGACGGCAAGAGTCACTGGATCAATTTTTACCTTACTATTGGTCATACTCTTTTCCCTTATCTAGTAAATTCGAGGTTCCAAGTATTTCATTTAGGCCAGAGAGATCATGCATTCGATTTAGGAATTTCTTATTGCTTCCTTCTTTTATTAGATTACTGAAATAATCTTCACAGGTTTTGGCCAAAGCTCTAACTAAACCTCCAGGGAAAATCACTAAGCTAAACCCCATTTTATTTAATTGATCTGCATTTAATGAGGGGCTTTTCCCACCTTCAACCATATTTGCCATTAAGGGTACTTTGTCCCTAAAGGTATTTGAAATTACTTCCATTTCGGCAATCGATTGGGGGGCTTCTATAAAGAGTATATCAGCGCCTGCAGCTAAGAAAGCATCTGATCGATCTACCGCAGAATCAAAGCCCTCCACTGCTATAGCGTCAGTTCTTGCAATTATCAAAGTATCTTTAGACAAACGCGCATCGCACGCTGCTCTAATTTTTCCAACCATTTCACCCTTCTTAATAACACTTTTCCCCTGCAGATGTCCGCATCTTTTAGGAATTGATTGATCTTCTAGCTGCAAACAGTTAGCCCCAGATCTTTCAAAAACGCGGACTGTTCTTTGAACATTAAGAGCGTTACCAAAGCCGTTGTCAGCATCAACAATTATGGGTAAAGAAATTCTATCTCTGATAAGGGCGATATTTTCGGCTACCTCAGACATAGTTACAAGACCAATATCGGGACGACCAAATCTTGTGTAGGCAAAAGAGGCTCCTGAGAGGTACACTACTTCTGCTCCTGACTTTTCAGCAATTAAGGCAGAAAAACCATCAAAAACACCTGGTGCCAAAAGAATTTTTTTTGACGCTAAACGTTTTTTTAAGGTCATGTTCAAATCTCTCAATTATTTGGGTTAAGACGGTTTTTTAAGTGTGGAATTAAACCTCCACTATTCAAAATTTCAGCCAAATTTGGTGGAATGGGTTCTAAATCAAAAGACAGATCTCTACTTGGAACATCTAATTTATTCTTTGGAATGCGTAGTTTAACAAAATCTCCATCCTGAATACCGGAAACGTCTTTGCAAACTATTGCTGGTAAGCCAAGATTAATTGCATTTCGATAAAAAATACCAGCAAAGGAAATAGCTATTACTGCTGATATTTTTAAAAATTTCAAAGCTTCTACTGCTTGCTCTCGAGAAGAACCTGCTCCAAAATTATCACCGGCAATAATCACATCACCAGGTGATGATAAATGAGAGAACCCAGGATAAGTTGCTTCCAAGCAATGGATTGCTAACTTTTCTATTCCTGCTGCCATATAGCGACCTGGAGCTAATTGGTCGGTATCAATATTATTTCCTAAGATAAAAGCTTTAGTAGTCATTTTTATTTTACCTAACTTTTTAAAAATTCTCTCGGGTCAGTAATCACTCCATTTATTGCTGATGCAGCCACTGTCATTGGAGATCCTAACCATACCTCTGAAGAGTCAGCTCCCATTCTACCTCTGAAATTCCTAGCAGTAGAAGAAATGCATTTAATTCCTGAAGCCAATCTATCGGTTCCATACCCTGCACAAATCCCGCATGCATTAGGTAGAAATGTTGCTCCAGCATCTTCTAAAATTTTCATTACTCCATTAGCGTTT
>JBELEM010000082.1:0-2603 GCA_042093735.1 Hellea sp.
TAATAATTTTAATTCTAAGTTATTTAAAAATGATTTTGAGATGTATGTTTTTAAAACACATCCAGAAATTGGCGACATAAAATTAAAAATTTTGGATTTGGGTGCAATATACGCCAGTTTGTCGGGTACGGGTTCGACTGTGTTTGGAATATTTCCTACAGAAGCTACTGCGCAAAAAGCAGAAGCTTTCTTCAGTCCCTACTACTCTACTTACTATGTAAATCCAATTATATAATTTGGGGAGTCGTCTAATTGGCAGGACACCTGGTTTTGGTCCAGGCAGTCGGGGTTCGAGTCCCTGCTCCCCAACAAAAATATGGGTAAATATGTAAAAAAAATATTTGCAGGATCTAGTAATCCAGCGCTCGCAAAAAAAATTGCAGATCGGTGTGGTACACCCCTTGGTGATATTACAATTAAGAAATTTAGCGATGGAGAATTGTGGGTTAAATATGAAGAGAATCTGAGAGGAAATGATGTTTTTATTATTCAGTCTACTAACGCACCTGCAGACCATATTGTTGAATTAGCCTTGCTTATTGATGCTGCTAAGAGAGCTAGCGCACAAAGAATTAATGTTGTTATACCATATTTTGGATATTCTAGACAAGACAGAAAAGATGAACCTAGGGTTCCCATTTCCGCGAAGGTTATGATGGATATTTTTATAAAAGCGGGAGCAGATAGAATAGTAACTATGGATTTACATTCTACGCAAATCCAGGGTTTTTCTTCAAAGCCCGTTGATAACATTTATGGAAGCTTGGTTTTAATGCCAGAGTTAGAACTACATTTTAAAAAGATATCCAGCACAGACGATTTGACAGTACTTATACCAGATATGGGATCAAGCAAGCTTGGACAGTCATATGCCAAAGGGCTTGGTATGAGCTTTGCTCTCATAGATAAAAGAAGAAACGCACACAATCAATCAGAGGTTGTCTCAGTTGTTGGAGAGCTAGAAAATCAACATGTCTTAATAATAGATGATATGATCGATACAGCGGGGACTATTTCAAATGCTGCACAAGTGGCCAAAGATAAAGGAGCATTAACAGTAACAGTTGCCGCAACGCATGGTATATTATCTGCAAACGCAATTGAAAGACTGTCAAATGATACAATAGACCATATTTTCATTACAGACACAATTGATATGTCGCATATAAAAGATTGTAGTAAGTTAAAAATTATTTCTTCTGCAAAAATTTTTGCAGAAACAATTAACAGGATTCATAATGGTGAATCAGTAAGTCAACTATTTAGGAAAGTAACATGAGCAAATTTGAAAAATTAAATGTAGATATTAGAAAAGAACACGGCACGTCAGCAGCTAGAAGAACTAGATTGCAAAATAAAGTGCCGGCCGTTGTTTATCATTCAGGAATAGAGGCCACCCCTCTTTCTGTAGATAAGATAAGCTTAAACAAAGCACTAAGAACGGGCCAAATGATATTTGAGGTTAATGTTGAGGATAAAAACCAGTTTGTGCTAGTAAAGGAAATTCAATATCACCCAGTAACCGACGAAATTATTCATATAGATTTTCAAAAAGTAAAAGAAGATGAGAAGATTTCTCTTGAGGTTGCTATTAGAAGCACGGGAGAGGCTCAGGGCGTAAAGCTTGGCGGGCTGTTAGTGCAAATGCTTAATTCAGTTACAGTTAAATGTAGACCGGCAGAGATTCCAGAGTTTCTTGAAATTGATGTAACAGATATGGAAATGAGCACAAACTTATTTGTAAAAGACATCACTTTGCCAAGCGATGTTGAAATGATCACTGCCCAAGACATAGCTGTGGTTTCTGTTCAAGAACCTAAACAAGAATTAGAAGAAACAGATGATGCAATTGAAGATATTGACAGCGGAGCTGAAGATACAGAAGATAATGTAGCGACTGATTCTGAAGCATCGACTTCAGAAGACACAGAAGAGTCCTCTGATAAATCAGGAGAAGAAGGGTAATGATGATTTTTGTTGGTTTAGGTAATCACGAATTGAAATACCACAATACCAAACATAACGTTGGGTATTGGGTTTTGGATAGCTTTGCAGAACAGCATGGTTTGGAGTTTAAACCAGGAAAGGGCAACTATTTTGTTGCAAAAAAAGGTTCTAGTTTTATGCTAATTAAACCAACAACCGGTATGAACAATAGCGGAGCCATAATCAATGAAGTTTTAAATTTTTATAAAGCCAAAAAAGACGATTTGGTTATCATTTTTGATGATGTTGATCTTCCTTTAGGCAAAATAAGACTTAAAATGGATGGCGGCGATGGATGTCATAATGGAATGAAATCAATTATTAAATATTTATCAACAAACAACATTAAGAGATTAAAAGTTGGTATTGCAGCTTCGGACTATAAAAGACCATCAGAGAAATATGTTTTAAAACCTTTTCATAAACGTTATCATGCACTTGTTAAAGATGTATTATCTCTTTCGAGCGAAGCAATGACGTCGTTAATGAAAAATGGCGAAGAATTCACAATGAATAATTTTAATAATCAAACTATAGGAGTAGCATAGTGGAAAATCTATACTATTTAATACCATTGTCAGGAGTTTTGGCAGTTGTATTTGGATTAATGAGAAGTA
>JBELEM010000083.1:0-2484 GCA_042093735.1 Hellea sp.
AGATCTCTACTATTCACTCCTTTGAATCTATTTTTATACTTTTCATTGGAACCATAGTTACGAATCGCAATTAATGTGTTTTTAAGCTCTTCATCACTAGTAGTAATAGCTCCAGCATCGCCAAGTGCACCTAGATTTTTCCCCGGATAGAAACTGAAAGCTCCAGCGTCTCCCCAACTACCGGCCCGTATTCCTTTGATCGAAGCGCCATGCGATTGAGCACAATCTTCTAAAACCAATAGATTAAATTCTTTAGCTAACTGGATGATTTCAGGCATCGGTGATATTTGACCATAAAGATGTACAGGTAAAATAACTTTAGTCTTATCTGTAATATATGGCCTAATTCCATCAGAAGTTAAATTGAATGTGTCTTCGCTCGGTTCAACTAATACAGGCTTTAAGTTATTTTCAGTAATCGCTAATAGCGTCGCTATATAAGTATTAGACGGAAGAATTACCTCATCTCCATCAGAAATTCTGCCCAATTCTTTCCACGCTCTTAGAGTTAAAACCAGCGCATCAAAACCATTTGCAACGCCAATAGCGTACTGGGTGCCACAATAATTTGAAAAACTATCTTCAAATGAACTTACTTCTTTTCCAAGAATATACCAACCAGAATCAATTACCCTAACGCATGCGGACTTTAATTCATTTTCATATTTATTATTAATTGCCTTTAGGTTCAAAAAACTAATCATCGACTAACTTCCTTAGCTGGATTTCCAAATACTGTAATACCATTTCTTACGCTTTTGGTGACAACTGATCCCGCGCCTATTACCGCACCCTCTCCAATTGTTAGCCCAGGCAATATAGTTGAATTAGCGCCGATCGATGCCCCTTTTTTAACTACAGTGGTCAAAAACTGCTCAGGATAGATCTTTGATCTTGGGTTTTTATCATTGGTGAATGTTACATTGGGACCAATAAAAACATTATCTTCAATAGTGATTCCATCCCATATTTGGACACCAGATTTTACTGTTACATTATTCCCCAAAATCACATTCCCCTCTATCAGACAATGTGAGCAAATATTGCAGTTGTCACCAATCTTAGCCCCTTTAAGTATTACCACAAACTGCCAAATATTTGTGTTCATACCTATATCATTGGTCTGCACATCACTTAAATCGTGAATTCTACTCATGATTAAGAACCTTTTTAAATTCAGAATAATCCCGAATATAATCAAGTTCATCATATTCCTGACTTGCCACTACCAAAAGCACACAGTCATGACTAAATTTATGCATTTCTCGCCATACCAGATCTTTTATATATAGCCCTTTTGTTGGCGAATCTAAATTAAACCACGCTATCTGTTCATTATTTTCAACTTTAATTTCACAAGATCCATGGACGCAAACCAATAATTGTTCAAGATTCCTATGTGCGTGAAACCCCCTACTTTCGTTGACGTTCGTATTGAACAAATAGTAAATTCTTTTCAGCGTGAATGGGATATTATTATTTGACTCAATTGCCACCAAAGACCCTCTGTGATCTCCAAGCTTTTCAATATTTAAAATTTCAAATGAGCCCATTACTTTATTAAATCTAATAAATATTGACCATAAGAATTTTTTTGCATTGAATCGCCAAGAACCGATAACTGACCATCAGTAAGCCAGCCGTTTCTCCATGCAATTTCTTCTAAACAGGCAACTTTCAAACCCTGTGAATGCTGTAATGTCTGCACAAATCCCGAGGCTTCATGAAGGCTTTCATGAGTACCCGTATCAAGCCATGCGAAACCTCTTCGTAACAACTCAACGTGTAAGTTTCTTTCATCTAAATACATTTTATTTATACTTGTTATTTCTAACTCACCCCTTGCAGAGACTTCTACTTTTTTAGCTTTATCCACTACTGATTTATCATAAAAATACAGACCTGTTACCGCATAATTTGACTTGGGAAGAATAGGCTTTTCTTCAATTGAAATTACATTGAATACCTCATCAAACTCTACAACACCAAATCGCTCAGGGTCTTTTACTTGGTAACCAAAAACAACAGCAGACACACCGCTTAATACTCTTTTTGCAGCGCGTTGTAATAGACTTGTAAATCCCTGGCCATAAAAGATGTTATCCCCCAGAACAAGGCATACCGAATCATTACCAATAAACTCTTCGCCTAAAATAAATGCCTGAGCTAAACCATCTGGCCTAGGCTGAACTTTATAAAAAAGATTAACTCCATAGTCAGAGCCATTGCCAAGAAGTTTTTTGAATGCGGCCTCGTCTTCTTGAGTTGTAATAATTAAAATATCTCGAATACCGGCCAACATAAGCGTTGAAATTGGATAGTAAATCATTGGCTTATCGTAAACTGGAAGCATTTGTTTGGAAACACCACGTGTAAGTGGGTATAACCGAGAACCGGATCCACCTGCCAATACGATACCTTTCACTTTAAGGTAAAGGACAACACATCCTTTGATCTGGCGGTGGTAGATGATCTCGCCAACAC